>CAZNIS010000041.1:18028-57189 GCA_964573105.1 uncultured Granulosicoccaceae bacterium | reverse complement strand
TACCGTCAGTGGTGCCATCGGTAGTACCGTCAGTGGTGCCATCGGTAGTACCGTCAGTGGTGCCATCGGTAGTACCGTCAGTGGTGCCATCGGTAGTACCGTCAGTGGTGCCATCGGTAGTACCGTCGGTGGTGCCATCGGTAGAACCGTCAGTCGATCCGCTGGTACCGCCGCCGCCACAGGCAACGATCAGGGGCAATGCGACCACGGCCGCACAAAGTTTCAATTTCATTTTTATCGTGTTCCCGGATTATCTCAAAGACTAGATTGTTGGATCCCGTGCGCGGTGGCTCGATACACACTCAGGCGACCGCTGACAGTTCCGGTGACAGAGCACTACCCGCTCACTGTCAGTCGGACCAAAAAACTGCAGATCAGGACCACGGCACCGCAACTACGGGCGATCACCCGCCTCTAGGACTGCTGTCGGCCACCTGGTTCCCTTCTTAAAGAAGTCTACACAGGAAGGTGATGCCCATACTGTTTCATTATTGAAATGCAATAACTTGGGAGAGATTTCAAATCCACTTTGACACAAGATTTCAAGGGCTGTGCCAGAGTCAGATGATCAATCGAGCAATTCGCAAGTCAGTTCAATCAGTTCGTTACTAACAGTGCTGTCAATCCAGCGAAACACGGCAACCACGTCGAGCTCGGGGGCGTGCCAGATCAGCTGTCCACCGACCCCCAGGCCGAAATAGCTCTGCTCTGTGGCGGCAGGCATGGCCCGCTTTGCGGTGTTAAGCCAGGTGAAATAGCCATAGAAAGGTGCAATCTCACAGGGTGTGAGCATCGCTGTAATCCACTCGCTGGAGATAATCTGCCCGTTCTCTACCTTGCCGTGTGCCAGCATCATCTTGCCGATCAGGGCCTGGTCACGAGCGCTGATCCGCATACCGCCACCCCAGTGGCCTCCTCCGGGCACACTCTGCACCTGACGGCCGGCAATCTCGACCCAGCTATTGTCATAGCCGTACCACTGATGGGTACCGCTGGTGCCGAGCGGTTGCGCGATCCTCTCGTTAAATACTTCCGGGAGCGCGCGACCCAAAAGATGCGCCAGCGCCAATGCGAACTGATTGATGCGGACATCGTTATATTCCCAGTACGAGCCGGGTTGCCGCAGTGGACGCGGGTCGCCCTTGCGACCGGTTTCGCCGCGTGTCTGGAAGCCTACCACTCGATAGCGATCCACCTGCTCCGGCACGCCGAAACAACGGCCAGACCATTCGCTGGTGAACTGCAGCAGATGCTGCCAGGTGATCTGGCAGTTGTGATCGTCGTCGAATCCAATGCCGGGTAGTTGTTTACAGACAGGTACCGTTGGATCGCCCAGCAGACCGTCGTCAAAAGCGATGCCGGCCAGCAGACCCAGGTAGGTCTTGGTGACGCTAAAAGTCATGTCCGCGCGATCGGGCTCGCCACAGGCGAAAATCTCTCGCCCGCCCTGCATGACTACCGCCGATGGACCACCACGCGCAAACACTGGCCCCAGCAGGCGATTGTGTGGCGGATCATCCAACAGGTGGATACCCCATTGCGGGTCATCCTGGGCGAGGTTCCGAGTCCAACCGCACTGATGTTCCTGCAACCACTGTTCAAGCGTTTCCCAGCGCCCCTCACGGGTGCTCAACGACTGACCATTCGCGCACTAACCGCTTTGGTATTCAGGCGTTTTCCATCACGTGCACCACACGGCTTTCGATCAGGTCCTTCACTTTTGCGGCATAGCTTGCCATATGCGGCGCGGCTGCGTGGGCGGCCAGTGCGTCCATCGTCTCCCACTTCTCGATTACAGCAAAACTGTCGTCACCAAGTTGGCCAGCAAATCCGGGCGCTGCGGCGGAATCAATAACCGGCTGGTATTCGATACAACCCTGTTCAGCCAGCACGGCTGGCATATTGTCCTTGAACGCCTGTAGTATCTGCGCTCGTTTACCCGCCTTCGCCTGTATCAACGCCAGAACGTGAACCATTTGATCTCCTCGAATGCGCGACTGCGCCGATCAGTCGCGAAAGCTTATCGCGATCGCGTTTGACTGGCAACGCGACGGTCGCAAGACAGTCTAGCCAGCACCCTGACGGCTCGATCTGAACTCACGCCATGCCCAAACAACCGTCTCACACACCTGCCATCGTCTGGATCGTGACCGCCTGCGTGGCCATCGTCGGCGCCAACGCGCTGGGCCTCGGCCCGGTTGCACCGGCCATAGCCGCAGGTTTCGACGAGACCACAACCCGCGTGCTGCGTGCCAGTGCCGCGTATGGACTGGGTACGGCGGCGGGTGCTTTGTTTCTTGCGCGCTACATCGACAGCACCGGTGCACAGACGATGCTGCGGATTTCGCTGTCCACTTTGGTCGTAGCCCTGCTCTGCAGTGCCGCTGCCGGCAATTCCGGAACCCTGGTGGCAAGCCAATTCATCGCCGGTCTGGCCGCAGGCATCATCCTGCCGGCCTGTTATACGGTTGCGGCGGGCGTCTCCCGACCCGGCGATGAAAATCGTATACTGGGCATTGTGCTGACGGGCTGGACGATCAGCCTGGTCGCCGGTGTCACGATTTCTGCGCTGCTGGCCGAGTGGCTGCACTGGCGGGCGCTGTTTGTCGCGATGGCCGCACTGGCAGGCAGCGTTTTATCGCTGATCTGGAATCGGGCGCCATCGCTGGACACACCCGGCCAGGCTGCCCCATCGCCGCTCGCAGCGCTGCGGGTCCCGGGTGTGCCGATGCTGCTGTTGCGGGTCGGACTTTACATGATGGCATTCTACGGCGTGTATGCGTATCTGGGCGACCATGTTGTCAAACAGTTCGAGATGGGTGTATCTGCCAATGCCTGGCTGTCGGCAAGCTACGGCATCGGTTTTGGCCTGGCCGCACTGATTGATCGGGTTCTCGACTGGCTCGGGCCACGCCGCGCGATCAGCTGGTCACTGCTCATATTGACCCTGGTCTACGTGATGCTGGCTGTGGCATCACAGCGCTACGGTTTTCTGCTTTTCGTCGCATTGTTATGGGGCGTGGTAAATCACCTGGCTATAAACGCGTTAATTGCCGCGCTCGGCGCTGCCGATCCGACCCGTCGCGGCACTGTGCTGGGGCTCTACAGTGCCACAACCTACCTTTGCATGAGTGCGGCCACGCTGGGTTTTGGCCTACTGTACGACCACACTTCGTTTCCGGCCTTGTGCTACTGCGCGGCCGTATTTTGCGCGCTGGCTGCAATCAACCGGCCGTTGCTGCGTGAGATATAACAGCGCACAGCATCAGCGGCACAGAGCATTGACCGCAAACCTTGGCGAATGGACATCATTTATATTTATTAATTAATTGCCTACAGGGCTTCAGGTAACCTTTGCGGCATTCTCAGAACTTGTTGTATTTGCCCTTGAATTCATCACCCCCGAGCTCTGCCCACTCGCGGTTTTGTACAGTGACGACTGTCTCATGACAGTACTCGCCTGCATAGCCGTTGCCATGCTCACACTGACGGTGGTTTCACGCCGCACCGACAGCTAGGGCCCTGGCAGATCCCCCAACGCTTCTTCCAACACTAGCCGAAGGCCGCCGCCATTAAATCCTGTGTATAGGTTTGACTGGCAGCGTTAATAATCGATTCGGTGGGCCCGCTCTCCACCACCTTGCCCGCTTTCATCACTATGATCTCGTCACTCATCGCGCGCACGACTTTCAAATCGTGGCTGATGAACACATAGGCAAGCTGATGTCGCGCCTGCAGGTCGCGCAACAGCTCGACAATCTGCACCTGTATCGATCGATCGAGCGCCGAGGTAGGTTCGTCCAGTATGATCAACTCGGGCTCAAGAATGATCGCACGCGCAATTGCGATACGCTGACGCTGTCCACCAGAGAACTCGTGCGGGTATCGATTCAGGCTGTCGCTTTCCAGCCCGACTTCATGCAATACCTGCAAGACGCGCTCGCGCTGCTGGTGCTCACTTAACCCTGGCTCGTGAACCGTCAGCCCCTCGGCGATAATCTGCTCCACCGACATGCGCGGACTCAGACTGCCAAACGGATCCTGAAATACGATTTGCATACGGCGTCGCCATTCGCGCAGTCGCGTCCTGGAAAGACTGGCCAGCGACTCGCCGCCAAACATCACCTCTCCTTCACTTTGAATCAGTCGCAACAAGGCGAGCCCGAGTGTGGTCTTGCCAGAGCCCGATTCACCGACAACGCCGACAGTACGACCGGCGCGCACCTGCAGCGAGACGCCATCACAGGCTTTCACGTGACTGGTCACTCGTGCCGGAAAGCCACTTTTTATCGGGTACCACACGCGAATGTCACGAGCCTCGACCACCAACGGACCGGTTTGAATCGCGTCCGAGTCCCTGCGTGGCGATTCAGCTGCCAGCAACGCCTGGGTGTAGCTATGCTGTGGCTTGCCAAATACCTCATTCGTTGTACCGTGTTCGACGACTTCGCCCGCCGTCATTACATGCACCTGATCAGCCACTTTGCGCACCACTCCGAGATCGTGCGTGATCAGCAACAGCCCCATATCGAGCCTGCGTTGAAGATCTTTCAGCAATTCGAGAATCTGTGCCTGTATCGTCACATCCAGCGCAGTGGTTGGCTCATCGGCTATCAATAGCTCTGGCCCGTTTGCCAACGCCATGGCAATCATCACGCGTTGCCGTTGCCCCCCAGACAACTGATGCGGATAGGCACCGAGGCGTTGCGCGACATTTCTGATGCCGACAAGCTCCAGCAACTCCAGTGTGCGATCACGGATGGCGGCGGCATTCAAATCGCTGTGCAGTCGCAGCGACTCACCAATCTGCTTCTGGATCGTGTGCAGCGGGTTGAGCGAGGTCATCGGCTCCTGGAAGATCATGCTGATCTCGTTGCCACGCACCGCGCGAAGCAGCGATTGCCCGGCACCAATCAACTCACTGCCGCGGTAGACGATACTGCCGCCGGGGTGACTGGCAAACGGATAGGGCAGCAACTGCATGACCGACAATGCCGTGACCGACTTGCCCGAGCCGCTCTCGCCGACCAACGCCACGCATTGCCCCTTATCGACACTGAGCGACACATCACGCACCGCAAGCTTTGGCTGCTCGTGACCAAATGCCACCGAGAGATTTTCGATCGTTAGCAATGCATCAGTCATGGCTTGCCGCCTGATCAAAAACCTTGCGCGGATCCAGCGCGTCGCGCACTGCCTCGCCAACAAACACCAGCAAACTCAACATCACCGCCAGCACGACAAACGCCGTAATACCGAGCCACGGCGCGTGCAGGTTGTCACGCCCCTGCTTTAGCAGCTCGCCTAACGAGGGTGATCCGGGTGGCAGGCCGAGCCCGAGAAAGTCGAGCCCGGTGAGTGTGGTGACCGAGCCGCTGAGAATGAATGGCATGAACGTGACGGTCGCAACCATCGCATTGGGCAGCGTGTGGCGGGTCATGATGGTGAAACTGCCAACGCCCAGCGCACGCGCGGCACGCACGTACTCGAAATTGCGTGCGCGTAAAAACTCCGCCCGCACCACGCCCACCAGTGCGGTCCAGCCAAACAGCGTCATTAAAAACAACAGGCTGAAAAAACCCGGTTGAATGACACTGGCCATAATGATCAGCAGATACAGCACCGGCAACCCCTGCCAGATTTCGATAAAGCGCTGCGCGAGTAGATCGAGCAGGCCACCGAAAAAACCCTGCACTGCACCGGCGGCAACGCCGATGATGGTGCTGAACAGCGTCAGCAATAAGCCGAACAACACCGAGATCCGGAAGCCGTATATCACGCGTGCCAGCACATCGCGCCCTTGATCGTCGGTACCTAGCCAGTGCTGCGCCGATGGCGCTGATGGTGGGGATGCGGCAAAGTCGATGGTGTCGTAGGAGTATCGCACCAGTGGCCAGACCAGGCGGCCCTTGTCGTTGATCAGGTCCTGGACAAAGGGGTCAGTGTAGTCGGCCTCGGTTTCAAATTCGCCACCAAAAGCTGTCTCCGGATAAACTTTAAAAATCGGGAAATAGTGCTCGCCGTCGTAGCGCACCAGCAGCGGCTTATCGTTGGCGATGAACTCGGCGCCCAGGGTCACGAAAAACAGACATAGAAATATCCACAGCGACCAGTAACCGCGACGATTGCGGCGAAAGTTGTCAACTCGACGTTGATTGAGCGCACTGATACCCATTAAAACTCGCGACTCTCAAAATCGATACGCGGGTCGATCAGGTGGTACATGACATCGCCGATCAACTGCAGAATCAACCCCAGCAAGGTGAAGAAGTACAGCGTGGCAAATACCACCGGGTAGTCGCGATTGATCGTCGCCTCCCAACCGAGCAGGCCGAGTCCGTCGAGACTGAAAATAACCTCAATCAAAATGGAACCGGTGAACAGGATACTGATAAACGCACTGGGAAAGCCGGCAATCACAATCAACATGGCATTGCGGAAAACATGCCCGTATAACACCTGCCCCTCACTCAACCCTTTGGCCCTGGCGGTCTGCACGTACTGCATGTTGATCTGATCGAGAAACGAGTTCTTGGTCAGCATCGTCAGGCTGGCAAAGCCGCTAATGACCATCGCCAGCACCGGCAAGGTGATGTGCCACAGGTAATCGAGTATCTGCTGCAGCGTGGTCATGTCTTCCCAGCCTGGTGAGGTCAGGCCGCGCAACGGGAACCAGTCGAAGTAGCGTCCGCCGGCAAACAGCACGATCAGCAGGATTGCGAACAGAAAGCCCGGAATCGCGTAGCCCACGACGATTGCGCTGCTGGTCCAGACATCAAACCGGGAACCGTCGCGCACTGCTTTGCGAATCCCAAGCGGAATGGATATCAGATACACCAGCAGCGTGGTCCAGAAACCCAGGCTGATCGACACCGGCATTTTATCGATCACCAGATCCAGCACTTTTTCGTCGCGAAAGTAGCTCTCGCCAAAGTCGAATCGCGCATAGTCCGCGATCATGCTGAAAAATCGCTCATGCAGCGGGCGATCAAAACCGAACTGCGCCTCGATTTCTGCGATCACTTCAGGGTCGAGCCCCTGCGCGCCGCGATAGCGCGATTCGGATCCGGTTTGCCCGCTTTGACTGGCGGCGGTATCGCCGGCCTGCCCGGTAAACTGTGCGGTTGCATCAGTCGCGTTGCCGGTCATCTCCGCGATCAGTTGCTCGACCGGGCCACCCGGCGCAAACTGAATGACGATGAAGTTGATGATCATGATGCCCAACAATGTCGGGATGATCAGCAACAGGCGGCGCAGTATATAGGCGGTCATGATGGCCGGTCGGCGGAATTGCGCTAGGTATTAGCTAGCGGGCCAGATCCAGTTTCGCATCCAGTGATTCATCGACCCACCAGGCGTCAGGAAAACCATGGCCATACTTCGGCAATTGTGCAGGTCGGCCAAAACGATTCCAGTACGCGAGCCTGAAATTGCCGTTGTAGAACTGTGGTACGACATAATGGTTCCACAGCAATGCTCTATCCAGCGCACGGTTGGCCACTTTCAATTCTTCGAGTGTGGGTGCCGCGATCACCTTTTCGATCAATGCATCGACCACCGGGTTGTCAATCCCGGCAACGTTAGCAGAGCCGCGCACGTCGGCCGACTGGCTGCCGTAGAAGGATCGCAGTTCCGGTCCGGGTGGCGGAAAGAAGGTGAGAAAGACCGTGACAATATCAAAATCGAAATCGTCAACACGCACCTGGTATTGCGCGCTGTCAACGAGCCGGAAATTCGCTTCAATGCCCATGCGGCGCAGGTTCTGCAGATACGGTGCGTTGACGCGCTGGCTGTCGGGTTGCGCCAGCAGGAATTCGACGCTCATCTGACGGCCATCTTTCATCAGCTTGCCATCTTCGAGGTTCCAGCCCGCGGCCTTGAACAATGCGCCGGCTTCGCGCATGCGCTTGCGGATACGACCACTGCCATCACTGACCGGGGACTGATATGCCGCTTCAAATACCTGCTGCGGCAGTTGCTCTCGATAGGGTTCAAGCAGAGCAATTTCTTCGGCTGCAGGTTCACCACTGGCACCGAAGTCGGAATTCGGAAAGAAGCTGTTGATGCGATCGTACTGGTTGTAGAGAATAGTGCGCTTGATGGTTTCGAAGTCGTACAGCAGATCAAACGCCTGACGCACGCGAATGTCGTCGAAAGGTGCGCGCCTCAAGTTAAAGAAAAACGCCTGTATACCACTGGGCGCGTTATCGGCCGGCGTATCGCGAACTATCTCGCCGCGCTCGACTGCGGGTATTTCGTATCCGGTACTCCAGCGCTTGGAACTGTTCTCGGCGCGGAAGTCGATATCACCGGCCTTGAAGGCCTCCAGCATGACTTCCATATCGCGGTAGTAGTCGTATCGAATCGTGTCGATATTCGAGGTGCCGGCGGTGACATTCAGATCAGCACCCCAGTAGTCCTCTACCCGGCTGTAGGTGATCGAACGTCCGGCATCGACGTCAGATATATAATAGGGGCCGCTGGCAGGCGCGGGCGTCAGGTAGGTTTTACTGATATCGCGTGTAGACCACCAGGCTTTGGATTGCGGGGTCAGCCCGGCCACTTTCAAAAGCGGCTTCATGGTGTCGCGGGTGGTGAAATTGTATTTGAGCTGATGCTTGTCCAGCACTTCGACCGATTCCACCTCTTCAAAAAAGGATTTTAGAAACGGCCTGCCGTATTCCCGCATTGCCTGAAATGCAAACTCGAAGTCCTCGGCGGTGATCGGCGTACCATCGTTGAATTTTGCCTCGGGCCGCAGATGAAAGATGATCCAGCTTTTGTCATCTGGATATTCGGCCGATGCTGCGATCAGCCCATAGGCCGATGACAGTTCATCCGCCGAGTTGACCATCAGGGTGTCGCTAACGTGACCCAGGCTGCGCGGCCAGGTGCCTTTCAGGATGATGGTGTTGAGACTATCGAAGGTACCGAACGCGCCGAGCACAATGCCGCCACCTTTTGGCGCCTGCGGATTGACGTAGGGCCAGTGCGGCATCGACTCTTCGTACAGCGGCTCGCCAAACTCGGCCATCGACCAGGAACGAGTTGTCTCAGCCTTGGCCTGACCTGTCGCCAGCAACACAGCACAGCACATTCCGACTAAACTGTTTCGCATCGATATCTCTACCATCCTTAACCTGATCCCCTGATTTTAGCAGTCGTGCCAGTAATGTTTGGTCATCGCACGGCTTGCAATGTCGACACAGATCGATCATCGGGACACACCATCGCCCGGCGGCTGGACATCATTCAAACACTGTTGCACTATCAATCGCCCCGCCTGCGAGGAATCGGCCATGCCGAGCGCCGAACCACCGATCAATCAGGCGCTCGTGCTGTTTGCCGTCGACCAGACACGAGTAGCTGATTTTTACTGCCAGACATTGTTGCTCGACACCATTGCGACAGACAAAACGCACCAACTGCTGCGTGGCAACGGTATCGAGATCGTCGTGCATGCGATCTCGCCGCGGTATGCGCGGCACATCACTATCGAGCAACCACCGGTGCCGCGCGATGGCACAGCATTCAAACCGGTGTTCGTCACAGATGATCTGGAACGGGTAAAAACTGCCGCCAAAATCACTGGTGGACATCTCAAACCATTGAAGCAGGCCTGGCAAATACGCGGCGCCACCGTGCTGGATGGCTGGGACCCTGAGGGCAATATCGTGCAGTTTCGACAACCGGCCAGCTGATTCGTTTAGCTGGCAACCACTGATGCAAGCAGCTCAAATAGCGATCAGAATCGAACAGCTGCAAAACGGCGAACGCCCATTCTGTGTTGTGACGATGAGCGGGCACGCTGTCGAGCCTCGCCACGCGATCGTGTTGTTCGCTGATGGCGTCGATCAGGCTCCAGCAATAGAAGGCGACATCGGCAACAGCCACCGAAATAAAGATACGATCATCAAAGCCAGTGCCCAATGCATACGCAGTGGCGAGCAATCGCTATTGGCACTGACGCCAGACGGCAACCATTCGACCGACGATGGGCGCGACGCGACGATTGAAGTGCTGCTGGAGCCCGTTCTGTGCTATGCGCGACTATTGGTGATCGGGAACACGGCGGTGGCCCGGGCGCTGCCCATCGTCGCCGCATCCGTTGGGATTGACACACTGGCGGTAAAAACGAACGACTTAGGCGTACTCGTCGAACACAACGCGAATGCGGTCAATCACATCGTATGGATACAGCCACGCGATAGCATTCTCGTTGCCACCCATGACAATGCAGATCAGAAAGCGCTGACACTGGCTCTGCAATCCTCCGCAGGCTATGTGGGGGTACTTGGCAGCCAGCGCAAAATCGCGTTTTTGCGCAACCGGCTCGCCGACGTTATCCCACAGGCGCGGCTTGCCTCACTACACGCACCGGCCGGCATTGATATAGGTGCCATAGCACCGAGTGAAGTCGCGTTGTCGATCGTCGCCCAGATTATTCAGCACCGACGGCGCAAGCGTTAAAACGATTGCCCACCCTTCACAATCAGCGCAGCCGGGCCGCGCCAAAATGGGAAGGATCCTGCCAGTGCAGATCCAGCTGACGACTCCAGGCCCAGTTCCATTTCGAATCGCGAATGCCGCCATTGTCATCGTCATTGATGTGTACATCAATCCCCATCAGCCCATCGGCGCCGATCCCGAGTTCGTCCAGCGCAATGGCAACCTCTACATTAAAACCGCTACTGACGGGCGGCACATTCTGCTCGCCCGCACTCCAGCCCGCGTCAATATCGCTGGCAAAGCCTGCAACGCTGATCGCGTAGCTGATGGTGGCTGGTAGCGGTGCCGAATTCTGCCCGACGACAAGTGCGCCTGCCGCCGCGCTGTCCTCAACCTCGTCGCCTGCGGGGGCGATGAAGATAAGCTGGTAGTCGTTGACGCCATCGTAGGCATCGAGGCGCGAATGATCGCCATCGATATACAACTCCACGCTATCGTCCTGCCATTGCTGCGCACCCGAGTCTCTGACAATGCTCTCGTCAATGACGCGAATAGCCAGATACAGTGTTTCGCCGTCGTGCACCGCCGCCCACTCGTGAGCAGGTTCACCGCTGCCGTACGTGTTGGCCGGTGTCGTCTTCAGCAGTTTGTCAATCCAAAGACCGCCAGCGCCCTGTTCCGGAGAGGTGATCATACGCTGACGCCAGATCGCATCTTCCAGCCTGCCGTCTATGACCGGTGCGCTTTCTGTGTCGATCTGATCGATATCAACAACGTCAACACCGGTGGACGTCGTGTTGGAAATTTCAAACTCCTGTAGATTGCGCAAGCCGTCGCCATCGCTATCGATATCAGTTGTCAGGTCTTCGGCTTGCAGGCTGATAAGGTTGGGACCGGGCTGGGTAGTGATCTGCCCCTCCCAGCGCGCGATGAGCTGTCGGTTGCCTGACAGCACTTCCATCGACAAAAGGCGCAAGTCCCCAGCGCTTGTGAAGTTGATCGCACCGGCAAAGCTCGCGCCACCGCGCGAACGCAAACTCACAACCTGATCATCTACTGTGGCAGTGACCCGCAAGTCTTCATTGACGTTACTGGACAGCCCGGTGAAGTCACCTTCCAGCGTCAGGGTCGATACCGCCACTCCATTTTGCCCTGAGGGGTTGGCGATTGTGCTGAATGAATCGAAGGGCTCGGCGTCGGCATTGCGCTCGTCGAGGTTGCCATCGCCATCTAAATCCACGTCCGGCTGCGAAAACAGTTCGGAGTCTATCGTCAGAGTGGCTGCAGTCGGGGATAGCGCCGCTGCGTCGCTTTGCAGCAGTACCAACGCCTGCCCCTGATAGACTTCGTAGAATTCCAGCGTCCAGGTGACCGACGGGTCGCGAACCCCCGTGTTCACTTGAGCGGAAAAACGAGTACCACTATCGATCAGGTCAAACGTCGACGCGCCATAGGAAAATCGCGCGTTGAGATTGTTGATGTTGGCGCTATTGAGAAAATCGGGCACCGTTACCTCAACAAAGAGTTCATCTCCATCAATCCCGGAATCCGGTGTCTGCATCGTCACGGAATCCGAACCACCCCCGCAGCCGGCAAGCAGCAACAAACAGACGCCTGGCGCACTGATGGCAAAGTTGTAGCGTGGCGGGAGCATGGCTTTCCTTTTAGATCTCGCAGCGATGTCTCAGTTGACTGATCCGAGCTAGTTCGAAAACCCGACTTCGCCGAACCAGGTTGGGTTCATCCAGGCGTTGTCTTCGCCATCCGGACCGCGCCAGCCATATTTTCGATCGCGATCGCCGCTGTTATCATCATCGTTGTATTGAATATCCAGACCAATACCGGCACGTGTATCGATGTTCAGTTCAGCGAGCGGGACCTTCAATTCCAGTACGGTCACCCCCTGACTGAAATCGTGCACCATGGCGTAGTCGAGGTTCGCGGGCAACCCGATCGAGCCAGTCCCCGCCACTACGTTAACAGCCTGCGCGCTGGCATCGGCAAAACGAAAATTCAGCGCCAGATCATCGATGCCGTCGTAGCTGTTCAAACGACTGTTATTGCCATCGATGTAGATCTCGATCGAATCGTCGTGCCAGCGCCGCTCGGCCGAGTCCACCACAATCGTGTAGTCGAGAATTCGTACGCCGATGTAGAGATTGACAAAGTCATGAACGGCGGTGAACAGAAAACGGGACAAATCATCTGACGAGCTAGCCTCACCCAGCAACATGGCGTTGATCAATTCGGCATTGCCGCCCTCGTCAATCGGCTGCGTGGAATACCAGGACGCCTCCGCCAGGTCACCATCGATGATCGGTGCAACGCCACCCGCAACAACCTGCACGGTGTACTCGGGCCCTGTCGTCACAGGGTCAGTACCACGCCGCAGTTCCTCAAGATTGGTAACCCCGTCGCGATCAAGATCCCAATCGGTACCAAAATCGCTCCACTCAAAGTGCGCCTCATTGACACCGCTCTGCAGCGTCATCAACCTTGACGCAATACCTAGCGACAAGCCGGTCGGGGAAAAGTGATACGGCAGCTCATTCACTCTGATACCAATACCAACCGAACGTGGCTGCCCCCCTGCTTCAAGGCCGAAACCGATTGCCTCATATCGATTGGTCGTCGGGTTGAACGCGATCGCAAATTTGCCGTCATCGTTGGCGAGTGAGTCGACCAGTGTTTCGAATCGTATGAATCCGACATCGTGCAGCGACTTCACCCAGTCGGCTACCTGAAACGAAAAATCAATGCGCGTACTCTCTGGCAGGCTCGGGTTAAGCTCGTCCTGTAACTCCTGAAGATTGGATATGCCATCACCATCGGAATCGAAGTCGGTGCCAGTACTGCGAAAGTGCGATGAGTCGACAACCAGAGTCTGATCGCGATCAATCCACCGACTGCCCTCACGAATCGCGATAAGCAGGCCGCTGTCAGCTGTGTGAATCTCGATGCGGTAGTAGTAGCGGGCGCTGCCCGCGGCGGCGAAAGGCACTTCAAACAGCGGGTCGGGATTGACGCGGCTGACGATGCCGGCCCCCTTCAATTCAATGGTGTACTGCAGATCGACACCGCTAAGTGCGGCAATATCGGCCGGCACCTGAACCTGCATCAATATATCGATCGGCCCGCTGTCGTCGGACGCAGGCGGTGGTTGCAGCACTTGCGGATCATTGCTGCCGTCACCAGAACCGCCCCCACAAGCGGCTAACACAATCGCCATCAACGCAACAGTGGCACGCGCTCGATAAGCGTCTATAAATCCAGACAGGCCGGGCCTGACGTTTATGGCGTGGTTCGATTTCACAGAATACTCCAACACTCCAGTGCCTATCCTCGTACGTTGCGATCAATGCCGCTGCCGCACGCTTGACGCCTGACAGACTAGCCGATTATATTTGTCATGACAATACAGAAAGGATGTTAACCATCGCGCTTCTCAGCAATCGTGGTGTCGCCATCCGCAAAGTAACTATAGTGAGCGGGGCTAGTGCCAAGCAATGATGTCCGGAATAACTCTGCAAACAATTGCAAACCGCCTCGCCACCTGCAGCTTGTGGGTCGCCGCGCTCGTATTGCTGTTACCTGTTAGCACCGCGCGCGCCACCATGCTGGAGGATCCGCCACCTGATACCGCCGCCGCGGTCCTTGCCAGCGAATTCAACAGCTGCAATGTGCGCCAGGAGAGCCTGCTGTCGCAATTGCTGCTTGAAGCGCAACTGCAACTGACCAGCCTGACGACAGAACTGGACGACACCTTCACCGACGCTGCCAGCAACGGCGCGCCGCGCTTTGAACGATGGTTTGGCCAATTTGACGGCGAACGTTTTGGCCTGGTGCGGGATATTTATCGCAACATACTCACAGCCACAGAAACCCAAACTATCAGCTTCGACTGTCGCTGCATCGCCTACCCCAACGGCGGCAGCGTCAGCGCGTATGTGTACGGCAACCTGTTGTACAACATCAATCTCTGTCCGAACTACTGGAGTCAGTCAACCGACTGGCAGCGCGCCATTCTGGTACATGAACTGTCGCACTTCAGTGTGCTCGGCAATACCCGCGATTTTAGCTACGGACACTTCGATACGGCACAACTGGCCATCGATTCGCCGCAAGACGCGGTTAGAAACGCCGAAGCTTACACCCTGTTCTTTTTGAATTCTCCGCCCATTCCGATGGCCAATCCTGCGATCGCGCCGCCGGCTGCCGTGGTTTTGCAACTGGCCGCCGGTGCGAGTCACGATGGCACTATCAGCAAGCGCCAAACCGCACTCTACGGCATCGAAGGCGCAAGCAGCGTATCGCTGCAACCGAACAACGGTGCCGACGTCGATCTGCACATCTATCTTGGCCGCGAGCGCGTGTGCGTATCCAACCGGCCAGGCGATCAGGCAGAAACCTGCGAACTCGACCCCGGCCTCGCCTATTCAGCCGAAGTCATTCCGTTCACCAATGATCTGGCTGAGGAGTATCTCTATACCCTGTTGACAAGCCGGGACGGACAAGCCACGGCACGACCAGACGATGAGGCGCAGCCGGTAGATGGCGGCGCTGGTGGAGGTGGTTTGGCGTCACTCCCGCCGCTGGCCTTAAGCCTGTTTGTTGCGGCTGGGCTGAGACGGCGGCAGTATGGCAAAAGAGGCTGGCGGCACGGGCGTATTAAAAGATCGCCGCGTTAGCGACACGCGCGACCGTGCAATAGCGAAACGGGCGTGTCGTCGCCCGATTCGGAGAAAAAACTTCAGAACGCAACTGCCTGGTGGGTTTGACCGACGCCCAAACAAATATGCTATGGCATCGGGATATCGGCAGTGAACTTGGGCACGTGATAGCCTTTCTGCACGGCGGGACGCTCGGCAATAGCGGTGTACCAGCGTTTCAGGTTGACGAACGATTTCAGATCCATAGTCTGCCATTCAAAGCGCGAGATCCACGGCCAAACAGCCATATCAGCAATTGAGTAATCGCCGGCAATATATTCGTTGTCAGAGAGTTGCTTGTCGAGCACGCCGTAGAGTCTGCGGGTCTCGTTGGTGAATCGCTCTGACGCGTAGGCTGACGCATCCGGATTGAATTTCACAAAGTGATGTGTCTGCCCGGCCATTGGCCCCAGACCACCCATCTGCCACATCAGCCACTCGACCGCCTGCCAGCGGCGCGCCGGATCGGTGGGCATGAACTGCCCGGTTTTCTCTGCCAGGTACAGCAGAATGGCGCCAGATTCCATCAGCGTCATGCCGTTGTCCTGATCGACGATTGCCGGAATCTTGTTGTTCGGGCTGATTTTTAGAAAGTCGGGCTCAAACTGATCCTTGTTGCCGGTAATGTCGATCGAGTGGGTGGTGTAGTCGAGACCGCATTCCTCGAGCATTATCGAGACTTTGCGTCCGTTCGGTGTGGTCCAGGTGTAGAGATCGATCATAATGGCTGTCCGGTTAAGGGAGTCCAATGATACCAGCAATGCCCGCCCGCGCCGGGCCAGGGTGTACGCTAATTCGGCGCGCGCTAATTGGACGCACACTGATTGACGGGCGCTGCGATCACACCATCCTCCAACCACTGATCAATACGCTGCGGTTCAATTCCAGCCTCGCGCAGCACTTCAATGGTATGTTCACCCAGCAGCGGGGCCGAGCGATGCAACGCTGGCCCGTCCTGCTGAAAACCGAACGCCGCAACCGGCGCCTGCAATGGCCTGCCTGTATCGATTTGCAGACCCGAAGGCTGTAACACCGCGCGCGCTGCGACCTGCTCACTCTGCAGCGTCTCGTCAAGTTGTCGCACACGCGCCGCTGGCACGCCGGCCGGATTAAGCAAATCCTCCCAATGCTGAGCAGATTGCTGTCGCAATATCTGTTGCAGGGCGCGACTGTCGATGTCGACGCGCGCAGCGAGATCGGCAGCGCACAACGAAGCCACTTCATCGGCTATTGCCCCCTCACCCAGCGCACGCCACAGCGTCGCATTTTGCCTGATGGTAAAAGCACCAATCATAATCAAGCCGTCGCTGGTCTCGTAGCAACCATAACCGGCACGCGTGAGGCTGCTGTTGCCAGGCGGGGTTGGCGGCTGACCACTGGCCTGGGTGTCGACAACGCTTGTGCCCATCATCATTAGCGCCGCATCCAGCATCGCCACATCGATATACTGCCCCTCGCCGCTTCGGCCGCGCTGAAACAATGCCGCAGCGATCGCAAACGCCGCCTGCGCGCCGGTGCCGTAATCGAGCACTGGCGGACCCACTCTGACCGGTGCGGTTTGCACTGACCCGGTGTGTGCCATGAGCCCGGAGAATGCCTGTATGACGTTATCGTAGGCAGGATCTTGTGACTTCGGACCGGTTTGACCAAAGCCGCTGATCGAACAATACACGAGCGCTGGATTCAACTGCGCGAGCGTCTCGTAGTCGAGCCCGGCACGCGCCATCACACCGGGGCGAAAATTTTCCACCAGCACATCTGCGTCGCTCGCGAGCGTACGCAGCAGCGCCTGTCCCTGCTCACTGGCAAAATCCACCGCCAGGCTGCGCTTCTCGCCACTCTGGCACATAAAGTGAGAGCCCAGCCCCTGATCGGCCAGAGCCGGATCGACACCCTCCGGACGCATCATGTCGGGCGCAGTGGGCGACTCGATCTTTATGACATCCGCCCCCATGACCGCCAGCTGGTAGGTGCAGAAGGGTCCGGCCAGTACATGGGTGAAATCGATCACCCGGATTCCGTCAAACGCACGCATCGATGGGACTGCCGTTTTTTCAAGATGTGCGCGATAATGACGGATGCCCAAGCTGCTCTTCAAGTATTCATCCGCCACTCAGCCAGACAGACTTGCCCATGACTACGCTGCACCTGATTAGACACGGCCAGACCGACTGGAACGCGATCCGCCGCGTTCAGGGCACATCCGAATCCACGCTGACGCCACTGGGCGAGACGCAGGCCGCAACGGTGCGCGAGCGCTGGGGCGGAAAACAATTCGATCGAGTGTTCTCCAGCGACCTGCAACGCACCCGACAAACCACTCATATATTGCTGGACGGGCAGACCGATCAAGTCGATTACCGCAGCACCCTGCGCGAGATTCATCTGGGCCCCTGGGAGGGTGTGATGCTCGACGACGCCATCCGCGACTTCCCTGAACAAGCCGATTTCTTTCGCAATCGTCCGTCACAGTTTTCGCTCGACGGTGCAGAGACTTTTCACCAGTTGCAAAACCGTGCCCGACAGGCGGTGGAACAGATTGTCGATGAATGCAGCGGCCAGGAAGTACTGATCGTCAGCCACGGGGCGTTTATTAAATCTCTGATGCTCGCCTACGCTAACCGGTCGCTGGACAAAATGTGGCATCCGCCCGAACTGCAGAATTGCGGCCACAGTATCGTTGTGTTCGAGGACGGCGAGCCGCAGATAAAACTGTTTGCCGACCAGACCGACTGGTAGCGTTTTTTAGTTCGTGAAGTACTGCCACACCAGTATGATCGCAAGCCCCACCAGCAACACGTGCAACACGCGCCGATAGATCTGCGCGTCAACCCGCGCACCGAGGCGCTCACCCACCAGCAACGACACCAGTGCCAACAGTGCAAACGGCAGGCTTTGCAACATCAGCCCGATGCCAATCACGCCAGAGACCCAGAACATCGCGATCTGTGACAACTTGCCAACCAGAAAACAGGTATTCATCGCAGGCACCAGCGTTGCGCGGTCGACTTCAAGCGTTAAAAAATAGATCAGCAACACGGCGACCATGACATTGGTGGTGCCGCCCGACAACCCGGCCAGAAATCCGAACGCGATCATCGCAAGTATTGGCCACGTCTGCAGCCATGCGCGCGGCAATCGACCGGCATAGGTCGCCCACAGAAACAATACGATCAGTGCCGCCAGCAACAGGCGAAAAGGGGCCGGATCGGATATGGCAATCAATCGTGCACCTAACAGTGCGCCAAGCAGCGAAAACACCACCAGTGGCGCGAAGCGGCGCAACACCTGAAAGTAATCGGGTCGGCCGCGCAGGCTTGCCAGATTAACCGTCGCGGTAGGCAGCAGTGTCACCAGAATGGCCAGCCTGACATCGAGGAAAATCGCGATAATTGGCGTTGCGACCATCGGGAACCCCAGACCCAGTGCACCGTGGATCAGACCAGAGACAACCATCGTAACCGCCACCAGCAAGAGGATCAGCGGATCGAGCTGCAACAGATCAGTCAAGCGATGATACTCCAGGTGCACAAGCGCGCTGCGGTATGCACGCCCTCACGCTGATAACCGTGTACCGAGGTGTTCAATAGCCGCCTGCACGCCACCTTCTCCATGTGACCACCCAAGCGCTTTGAACCCCGTTTCGACAACGCCAAGCGTGCCCAGCACCATGGGCGCATTCACATGCCCCATGTGCGCGATGCGAAAACCCTTGCCATACAGATCGCCAATCGTGATCCCGAGTTTCACGCCGCACTGTTGCTCGCACCAGTCGAGAAGAACGGCCGGGTCACCGTGATTCACGGCAATAGTCGTGACACTGTCTGCCCGCTCACTGGCCTCGAGGATATTGAATTCGAGCGCGCCGCCAGTGGCCCAGGCGGCAACCGCACTGCGCACGGCTCCTGCCAGCAGCTGGTGGCGTTTAATCGCTTGCGAAAGTCCCTCTTCCAGAATCATGTCCAGCGCGCAGCGCAGCCCGAACAACATGTGCTCGGGCGGCGTGCCGCAGTATTTCATATAGTGTTCAGGGCCATCGCGCATGGTCCAGTCCCAGTAGCGGGTGCGCAAACCGGCCTTTTCATGCGCAAGCTTTGCACGCTCTCCGGCGGCGACAAAACTCAGGCCCGGCGGCATCATCAAGCCCTTTTGCGAGCCGGTGATGGCAAGATCAACGCCCCACTCGTCCATCTTGAACGGCATAGTGGCAAGTGAGGCGATACAGTCGACCATCAGCAGCGCCGGATGGCCAGCCGCATTCATCGCTGCGCGCAAACGCGGTATGTCATTGACCACGCCAGACGCGGTATCGACCTGCACCACCAGTACAGCGGCGATCTGGTGATCGCGATCCTCACGCAGCATTTGCTCGAATTTGTCGGCATCGACTGCGCGGCGCCAGTCGCCTTCAAGTGTTGATATTTCAAGCCCGGGCAGCACGCCCATCTCACCCCAGTTATGCGCGAAACGGCCCGATTCCAGCACCAGGATGCGATCGCCCTTCGACAGGGTATTGCTCAGCGATGCCTCCCAGGCACCGTGACCGTTGGCCGCGTAGATATAGGTATCGCCCGAGGTACGGAAGATTTTTTTTAGATCGGACAGGCACGAATCCGTGGTCGCGACCAGCGATCCAGAGTAGATATCGATAGCCGGACGATGCATGGCCGACAACACCCGATCGGGAATCACCGTGGGTCCGGGGATGGCGAGAAAGTCCCGACCGTTTGCGACTGTCATGTTCGTGGGTCCGTGGAGGCAGGCGCGCTATTCTAGCCGATTGCCTGCACGCAGAGGTCGCAGGTTCCGAATTCAGATCGCGACACTGTGCATCCAGCCTCCCCGCAACCACCGCGAGACGGCTGAACCTGCAGAGCGCTACGTTGCGTGGGCTATTGCGTCAATCTGGCAATCAGATAATCGTGAAATTCACTTACCGTCCCCTCAAGATCTGCCGGCGCCAGTGCGCCACCTGCGAACATCGCCGACTGCAACCCCACCTGCAGTTTTTCCAGAATGGCATGATCCTCTGCGTTGATTTCCTGCCACTTCTCGATCTGCCCCCTTTTTTGTTCATCGGTCAAATCTGCCTGTGCGGTGGCGAGCCCCCAGCGCACCGATACCTTGTCGACACCGGCAGGCTGCATCGCAAGCCAGGCTGTTGCGTCTGCAGACACCGATACGACCAGCGACGGATAGATACAGAACAGCCTTGATTGACGGCGCTCCTGTGCCGTCAGATCCGGGTGACCGCCCTCGCGCGGCGGTGCGCTTTCCGGGTAGTGAGCGTTGTACCCGGTGTAAGCGCTGCCGCCAGTAAATTTTTTGCATAGGTTGGTCGGCGTCAGCGGCTTGAGCGATTGCGGATGTACCACCGACAAGTGATAGCCATCCATGAAATTCTCGACCAGGCATTTCCAGTTGCAATCCCACTGCTCCTCGAATACCTGCAGGTGGTATCGCAGCGCTATGTGATAGTGCGCCAGCTCATCTGCCAGTGTCACCAGTTGCGGACTCAATGCTTCGGCTCGAGGGTCCAGGTTCGCGAAGATAAATCCACCCCAACACTCCGACCTGACGCTCGGCAACCGGCAGTCACTTTTCTCCACCGCACCTGCCATCATCGGCGCGTTACGCAACCGGCCGTCCAGATTGTATGTCCAGGCGTGATAGGGACAACGAAAGCGGTTGGCGTTCCCCGCCCCCTGCGCGACCTGCATACCGCGGTGGCGACACACGTTAGACATCACGCGAATCTGATTTTCATCATCCCGCACCACCACCAGCGGCTCACTTAACAGGCTGGTGGTGAAATAATCCCCGGGCGCGGGTATTTCATCGCCGTGCCCAAGGCACACCCAGCCACTTGAGAAAATGCGTTCACGCTCCAGTGCAAGCATCGCCTCACTGGTATAGCAGGAGGCGGGCAGCGATTGGTTTTTCCCCAGACACTGCTCGCGCATCTGGCGCAGGGTGTCTTCCAGCATGGTCCTTTCTCACGGTTGACGAGGCTGTACAGTGCCGACGCTCACCGCCTGGACGCGAACGACACTTTTTTCGTGCATGGTAATTTTCGAGGGCGCGAGTCTGGCGAGCATTCTGCGACTCGACCTTTGCCGTTTGCGCCATGAAAAACCGCAGCAATGCCACTGGCGAGCGCGCGGTGCATTTGGGACAATGCGAGTGGCAGTGGCCGCTAGTCGCCGCTCCACTCATTCGAGGCTCAAATATGCTCCTAGGCTGCATCGGTGACGATTTCACCGGCTCAAGCGATCTGGCTAATACTCTGGCAAAACAGGGCATGCGCGTGGTCCAGTACACCGGTATCCCCGGGTCCGCCGCACCCGATCATATCGAGGCCGGTGTGGTGGCACTGAAGTCGCGCTCGATCAAACCTTCGGATGCGGTCACGCAGTCGCTAAAAGCGCTGGAATGGCTTCGTGAACAGGGCTGCAGTCAGTTCTTTTTCAAATACTGTTCAACCTTCGACTCTACACCTGAAGGCAACATTGGGCCTGTGGCAGAGGCGCTGGCGCGTGAGCTCAATGCCGATCGCGTGATCGTCTGTCCGGCTTTTCCTGGCACAGGCCGTTCGGTCTATCAGGGGCATTTATTTGTCAATGACCGACTGCTCAGCGAAAGCGGCATGGAAAATCACCCGTTGACGCCGATGACCGATGCCGATTTGCGTCGCTGGCTGGCACCGCAAACCACTTTTCAGATCGGCCACGTCAGCGCCACTGACGTGCTGGCCGGATCGTCGGCGATCCGCGCTGCGCTGACGCGAGAGCACGACAACGGCGCACGCATGGTAGTGGTTGATGCCCTGCGCGATGAAGACTTGATGCACATTGGCGAGGCCGTCGACGACCTGTCGCTGATCACCGGTGGATCGGGGGTGGCGCTGGGCCTGCCCGCAAACTTTCGCCGCCGGGGACAGTTGGCCGATGCCGGCAGCGGCTGGCGTGGTGAATCCGGTGCAAGCGTCGCCTTGTGCGGCTCGTGCTCCAATGCGACACGCGCGCAGATAGAGCACCATCGCAAAGCCGCTGAACCGATGATCGAGCTGTCCGTTGCCAAAGTCATTAGTGGCGACACGACTGCCGCGGCGCTGGCCGAGTGGGTGCAAGATCAGTGGCAGCAAAAGTCAGATGCTATACCGCTTATCTATAGCTCGGCAGATCCCGCCGCTGTGGCCGACATACAGCAGACCCATGGTCGCGAGCAGACGGCAGATGCGCTTGAATCGTTGTTTGCACGCCTGGCCGAACACCTGGTGGCCGCAGGTGCCAGACGGCTGCTGGTTGCCGGCGGTGAAACCTCAGGCGCGGTGGTCGAGGGGCTGTCACTGGCAGATCTTGAAATCGGACCGGAGATCGATCCGGGAGTGCCGGCGCTCAGGGCCGGCCCGGACCTTGTGATCGCACTGAAAAGTGGCAACTTCGGCAGTGTCGATTTCTTTAACAAAGCCGCACAGGTACTGGGGACCCAGGCTTGAGCGGTGATACAGCGCTACGCGAGCAGATTTGCGCGCTGGCCGCGTCGATGTACGAGCGCGGCCTGACCGGCGGCAACACCGGTAATATCTCAGCGCGCACGGCCAACGGTGGTCTGCTGGTATCGCCGACAGGCACCAGTTTCGGCACGCTCGATCCGGCAAGACTTGCGCAGTTCGACGAGCATGGCCAGCACATCGCCGGAGACAAACCAACCAAAGAGATGCCGCTGCACAGTGCATTTTACGAAACCCGATCCAGCGCCGGTGCAGTGGTACATTTACACAGTTGCCACGCGGTTGCCTGGTCGCTGATGCCTGATGTCGACCCGGACAACTTCCTGCCAGCCTACACCCCCTATTCGATCATGAAACTTGGCAAAGTGAAGCTGCTGCCGTTCTATCGACCCGGCGATCCCGAGATGGGCAATGCCGTTCGCGGGCTCGCGGGTAACCGCTCGGCCGTCATGCTCGCCAACCATGGGCCCGTGGTGGCCGGCCGCGATGTCGAAGCGGCCTGTTATGCGATAGAAGAACTCGAAGAGACGGCGAAACTCGCCATACTCATGCGCGGCTACAACGCCAACACACTCAATCCCGATCAGATACGGGAAGTGATCACCGAATTCAACGTCGAGTGGGACTAATGCCTAAATTCTCTGCCAACCTGGGATTTCTCTGGACCGAACTTTCGCTGCCGCAGGCGATTCGCGCTGCCGCCGATGCCGGCTTCAGTGCCGTGGAATGTCACTGGCCGTTCGACTACCCCGCCGAGGACATTCGCGCGGTGCTCGCCGACTGTGGCCTGCCGATGTTGGGACTGAACACCCTGAAAGGCAACAGACCCGATGATTTTGGATTGGCGGCCGTCCCCGAGCGACGCGATGAAGCGCGCGAGGCGATCGATCAGGCGATCGACTATGCGCATCGATGCGGCATCCAGAATGTCCATGTCATGGCGGGCAAAACTGACAGCGGCGCCGAGGCCGATCAGTGTTTTCGAGGCAACCTCGAATACGCAGCCGACAAGGCCGCAAAGCACGACATCGGCATCCTGCTCGAGCCGATCAATCAGCGCGATGCGCCGGGTTATCACTACAGTCTGGTTGAAGAAGCTGTCGCCTTGATCGAGGCCGTCGGTAGAGACAACGTCAGGGTCATGTTCGACTGCTACCACGCGCAGATCATGCAGGGCGATCTGACTACGCTTGCGCGCACCTATCTGCCGCTCATCGGCCACATCCAGATCGCAGCCGTTCCCGATCGCGGCGAACCGGACGATGGCGAGATCGCCTATCCCGCGTTACTGCGCGCATTCGACAAAATGGGTTACCAGGGCTATATCGGCGCCGAGTACAAGCCGCGCCGCGACACTGCCTCAGGCCTGGGCTGGCTTACGCAATATCAGTAGCTTGATCAGTAGTCGGCCGGCTGGCAAGTCAGCTCGCCGGCGATGTCTACCCGCATGCGCCGCTCAATTTCGCTGGCTGACAAATCCAGCGCAATCAGATAATACAACTTCGCGAGCGCGGCCTCGGTCGTCATGTCGCCACCGCTGATGGCGCCTGCGCGCCCAATGGCACTGCCGGCCGCGTAGTCGCCAAAGTCCACGCGCCCCGCCAGCGGCTGCGCCACGACCACCACCACGACGCCGGCGCGTCGCGCGTCGCCGACGGCGTCGAGAAAATCCTGGTTACGCGCCGGACCATTGCCCGAGCCAAAACCCTCCAGCACAATGCCTCGCATATTCGGCGAACTGGCAACCGCCCTGATGATGCTTTCACCAAACCCCGGGAACAGACGCACCACGGCCACACTCTCGTGGCGCGGCGAACGCTGATGGACGCGCACCTGTTGCACCACCGGTGGCAGACAGTGCTCCAGATGATATTTGATATCGATGCCCACCGAACCGATTGCCGGCAGCCTTGGCGAATCAAAAGCATCATAGCCAACGGCCGACACCTTTGTGGCCCGGTTACCGCGTAGAATCCTGGAGCCGAATACCACACAAACCTGCGCCAGTGCCGCCGGCATAGCCGAGGCGACCTGCATCGCACTGACAATATTATTGCGCGCATCAGAGCGGGCAATACCAAATGGCAGCTGCGAGCCGGTGACGACGATGGGCTTTTGCGTATGTTCGACGAAAAAGCTCAACGCCGAGCTGGTATAAGCCAGCGTGTCTGTGCCGTGTATCACCACAAAGCCGTCATAGGCCTGGTAGTGCTGCTTGATATCGACGGCGATCTTGACCCAGACGTCGGGCGTCATGTCGGAACTGTCGAGCAGCGGCTGGTACTCGATCAGGTCGTATCCATCGAAGCCCGCTCCGGCGCGCAACTCGGGCAACTGCGCGAGCGCCTCGGGCAGGTATCCGGCAACCGGGGCAAGCGGCGATTCGCCACCAGCACTGGCACGCATGCCCATAGTGCCGCCGGTGTAGAGCACCAGAATACGTTTCTTCTGCATCGTGGATCTGTCGGGCTTTGGTTCTGAGTCAGGCACTGGAAATGCGCTATTCTGGCAGAACCCAAGCACTTACCAATTGCCACCCTGACAGGATTTCATGCCGTATCTTCTTTTGACCGCATTCATCGCCTTGCTGGTCTATCTGCCAAGCCTCTGGATTCGCCTGGCACTGAAACGCCACGGCCAGCCCCGCGAGGATTTACCGGGCACCGGCGCTGAGCTCGCAACCCATCTGATCAAACGATTTGAACTCGACGGCGTGGGCGTTGAAGAGACGACAACAATGGGTGACCACTACGATCCCCAGGCATCGATGGTTCGTTTGAGCTCCAATCACTTTAACGGCAAGTCGATCGCGGCGGTCGCGGTCGCAGCGCATGAGGTCGGCCATGCGATTCAGTTTCATCGTCAGGAAGCCGTCTCTCGACTCAGAATGCGTTACATTCCACTGGCGATGGGATTAAAAAAAGCGGGCGTGTTAATCATCACGCTGCTTCCGCTGATCGCGATTCTGGTTCGCGTACCTGCCGCGATCTTCGCTGTCATTGCCGTGAGCATCGCGCTGCAGTTGCTCGGCGCGCTGGCCTATCTAATCGTGTTGCCCGAAGAATGGGATGCGAGTTTCCGCAAGGCGCTGCCTATTCTGGTTGAGGGGGAGTATCTCGACGAGCGCGACCTGCCTGCCGCCCGCCAGGTTTTGAAGGCTGCAGCATTTACCTACTTTGCCAGTGCGCTGGCCGATTTGGTCAATATTGGCCGCTGGCTGCTGATATTGCGGCGCTAGCAAGCCTAGTCAGCGTGGCTTTCACCTGCATCAACTTTTATCAGCGGCGACAAAAACAACACACTAATCCCGGCGGCAAACAACACGCCGATCAACATGCTCGACCAGAAGCCCGGTTTAAAATCCAGGAAAAGACTCGCCGCACAGTAGCAAAAAACAGCCAGTAGCAGCGGTGTGTTAATCGCCTTGCGGACCGGATTCTGTGCATACCAGCCCGAGCAATGGTAACAACTGCGCGCTGCCAGCCGGCCCACCATTCGCGTCGGTTGCGACGCAGCATGAGTAATAGTCTTTCCGCAGTGTGGACACTTCATCAAGCAGTCACGTCCCTTTTAGCTTCGCTGATTTTATCAGGCCGCATCGTCTGATCAACCACAAACTGCCCAGGCTCAATTCGAGACGTTGTCGTCAAACGAGTTTTCAGGAAACACTGTTTGACAGAGCCGCTGCTCATTTATGACACGGAACTGCCAATAGATGTCCTTGCAGGCCGTAGTCCGTCGTTAGACTACCGGGCGAGTCGCGACTGATGACCAATCGCTTCACCCGCTACGATTCATGCTCATCCGCGCGAACGCAAACAACTGTATCTCG
The DNA here is from genome assembly GCA_964573105.1 of uncultured Granulosicoccaceae bacterium. Lineage (GTDB taxonomy): Bacteria > Pseudomonadota > Gammaproteobacteria > Granulosicoccales > Granulosicoccaceae > CAKZSB01. Next base: position 30,686 of record CAZNIS010000041.1, on the reverse strand, counting down.
ACGCGACAATGGCACCCTCGTTGAATGCATCGCCTGCGCAGTTAAAACTCACAGATAAATGGTGACACATCGATGAAAAAATCCAAACTGTCAATGGCTCTGTTTTCGATTCTTGCAGGCGGCACAACCACGTCGTTCGCAGTCGAGGATATGACCAACATCCTGCCTGATGCAAAAGCTGGCGAATGTTACGCCAAGGTTCTGACTCCGGCACAATATCGTACGGAGAGCACTGACGTGGTCGTTCGCGAGGCGAGCGAAACGGTAAAGATCATCCCGGCAAAATACCGTTGGGAAGAAGAGCGCATTCTGTCTGCCGAAAGTGGCAGCCAGTTGCAGGTCATCCCGCCCAGTTACAAGACTGAGAAAGTCACCTATGAGATCTCACCTGCCAGCACTGAGTGGGTTGTGAATTCGCGTTCAAGTGATATCCCCGCCAATCCCGGGATTCTGCAGATGGCCCGCGCCGGCGGAGCAGATCTGGACAGCGCGGTTCCGGGCCAGTGCTTTCACGAGCACTCCAACGCTGCCAAATACAAAACTGTCACCGAGCGCGTGATGGTGTCCGAGGCGTCTGAGAAGATCGAACTGGTCGATGCAAAATACGAATGGGTTGAGCAACGCGTGATGGTCAGCCCCGAGGTTCGCAAGCTGGTTGAAGTACCGGCTACCTACGAGACCATCAGCGAAAAAGTTCTGGTTGAAAGTGCCAAAACTGTCTGGAAAAAGGGCCACGGCACAATTGAGCGTATCGACGATGAAAGCGGCGATGTTATGTGTCTGGTTGAAGTGCCTGCGGTTTACAAGACCGTTGAGCGTCGCGTTACCAAAACACCGGCCACTACTCGTGAAATTGTAGAGCCTGCAAAGTACGAAACCATCCGTGTGAAAAAGCTGGTTGCGGACGCACGTGAAGTTCGAACAGCGGTTCCGGCCGTCTACAAGAACGTCACCAAGACGGTTGAGTCCTCTCCAGCCACACACGTCTGGCACCCGGTTGAAACCAAGGGCAACTTCGGCCCGAAGTCTGGCCAGGTTATCTGTCTGAAAGAAACTCCGGCGAAAATGGGTACTATCAGCAAGCGTGTACTGGCTACACCCGCCAGTGTGAAGCGCGTTGAGATTCCCGCCAAGTACACCACCAAGAAGGTTCGCAAACTGGTGAGCCCTGCAAGCGAACAGCGCTCTACCATTCCGGCGGTCACCGAGTCAGTCAGCAAGACCGTCAAGATCTCGGATGCGCGTCTTGAGTGGCGTCCGATCCTGTGCCAGGTCAACATGACAAACGAAAACGTTCGTCGCGTTCAGTCAGCACTGAAGACCAAGGGCTACAATCCTGGTCCGATCGATGGTTACATGGGTCGTGGTACCATGTCTGCGATCGAGAGCTTCCAGCGCAGCTCAGGCCTTGCCACTGGCGGTCTGACCTACGAGACCCTGGATAAGCTGGGCCTTAAAATCGAGTCATAACTGACTGGCTGTACTTAACCGGGAGGCGCAAGCCGCGCCTCCCGGCTTATGAACTACCCTGCCCGCGTTTTTTCAACAGATATTTCTGCCATCCCTCTAACACGGTTTCGTCTCGCTGATTGCGCACAATCGAATTTAGTGTGATCACCCCGGTGGTTCGCTGAGCGACAAGTTCGGCAACAATAAGGCGCGTATAAAGCGTATCGCCTGCATACACCGGCGCCAGAAAACGACTGCCCTGTTCGATAAACCCAAGCATTGATTGCTCGACCATATGCGGGAAAATACCCGCGCCTGCCGCTGTCTGTATCAGCGTTTGAAAACCATGGGCCTGCAAACCGGGCATGCCTCTGGCGCGACAGTATTCGACATCATAGTGCGACGGATGATTATCGGCACTGGCCAGTTGAAACGCGGCGAATAAGGCTTCTGTCATGGTCCTGGACGGACTCAGGAATTCCTCTCCGAGCGCAAAATCCTCGAACCAGCGTTGTGTGTGTAACTGATGCTTTTCACTCATTTATCTGATTGTTCCACCCGTTCGTAATGCGCCGTAGCTGCACCCGACCGAGGTTGATTGAGCCTTCGCCTGCGCGCTAAGTCAACCCGCTGCTAACCGAGCTTTCTGCCTTCCGGATAGGTGCGTAACGCAACCACTTCACCATCAGACAAACGATCCTGCACGCCCTGCCAGTACTCGACCGTCATCAAATCCGCATGCGTCTCGCGAAAGTGCCTGCGCGCCTCGCGGTTGTCCAGCTGAAGTCCCGATTCGATTTCCTCTGGCAGAAAAACCACGCCCTCCTCGAAGTACCAGTCGGGAATATCTTCCTCTCCATCGACGCGATCAAGGTTGGTGCGAATTTTCACATCAGTCAGTTTCTCTACTGCATCGTAGTCGAACAGGAATACCTTGTCGTAGCGCCCGACACCATAGTTGCGGCCATCGAGGTCCTTGTTGAAAATGTTCGCCGCCGCATTGTTTTTGATGCAATGGCCAAGATTATTAATGATCTTGCGAATCTCGCGATCACTGGCGCGCTCAAAGTAGACCGGCAACGGCACGATCTTCAGTTGCACGATTAATGACTTGAACAACACCTGATCGCCGCTGATACTCACCGACTCACTGGCATTGAGCGCCAGATCCTGCAACAGTTCGGGATCGAACATCTCACGATCCAGACGCAGATTGTGATAGATGATGTTGTCGACCATACTGCCGGTTCGATTGATTTGATGCACGATGCGATACTGATCAAGTACCGCATCGATTCCACCGAACTCTCCCCACTTGTAGGACTTGGTCGGTTTGTCTCTGACCACTTTCAGATGATAGGTGCTGGCGGCAAAGGTGAATCCAATCGCCACTGTGCCGTCGAAACCGGGTGATGAGGCCAATACCTGCCCGGCACTGTGCATCTGTTCTTTTAGCTCATTGAGTACCGCCACCTTGCCCACGTGATTGAAACCGATAGTGGAATAGTGCAATCCCAGCGGACGCAGTGGCATGATGCTGTAGAGGAACACGCAGATCTGATAATACAGCTCGTTGGTGACATGAAAATTCGCAAGTGTTGAGCTGAGCAGATTGTGGGCATCGGCCGTCTTGTGCAAAAAGGCGTCCACCATGATTCCCTGCTCGCCGTTGAGCAGTGCCAGGATAAACGGTGCATGTGTTTCGTCAGCTTTAACGACGCGTCCAACAATAAAACCTGTGACGTCGCGAAAAAAACCGGCGCGTAGCACATCCACGGCGATCACGGACGCATCGCCATACTCGCCCAGCCGCTCCAGCTGGATAAACCGTTCAGCCACTTTAGTTGCGATGGTGTCCGGCTCGTGGTAGCCAATCGCAAAGCCGGGTAAAACCAGCATATCGGCCACCTGAGTCGTGGACAGGGTACCGTCGATCGCAAATCGCTGCCACGGCTGCTCCAGCGCTTTGGCCCGTTTAACGGACGGCTGCGAAAAAGAGTATTCAACCGGTCGCCACTCGCCGATATAGATACGACGCTTGATCGAGTGCATAAAACTGAATGCGATATCCGCCTCGTAGCGATCGGCAATGCCGTCTATGTAGCACTGCTCCAGAGCTTCCCACAGAGACTCCTCAACGCCCAGATCGGGAAAGGCCTTCAACAACCGCGGCGTATCACGCTCGATGTATTCACTGTAGAGATTGAGACGTTCGTGACTGATGCGTATCGATTGCTGCGGGTCGCGCTGTTCAAACGCGCGCTGTGCCTGATAGGGATAGTCACACAGCTCGCTGTAGAAGCGATCAAACAGCTGCAACATAAATGAACACGTAAGTGTCAGTCGATCACTGGCGGCGGTGGCGGTGGCGATCTGTTCCAGCAGCTCGTCATTCATCGCCGGCGATTCCCCGACGCACCATTAGCACTCCACCGCCACTTGATACCCGGTAAACTTTCGCACATTAATTACACCGGTATCGAAGATCAAATACTGCCCCTTGATGCCCAGCAAAGTCGCATCGATGTCGGGGACCTTGTCAAGATTTAGTGACGTGACCTTGGTCGGGTACTGTTCGACCGGATAGCGAATTTCCACATCGGGCTCAGCGTCAAGCGCCTCGACTGCATCGTTACCAAAACGCGCGCGCAGCTCATCGACAACATTGCCGATGTCGGCGCTCACACTGGCCTTTTGTGTCGAAAGGTCGATTTCTGCGGGCACCTCGCGCAGCATCGCGCGCCAGTTGGTTTTGTCTTTTTGCGTTTTCGCAATCGCACTTTCGAGCAGGCCGGAAATATGCCGGCTGGCGACGCGAAAGATCGGCACTGCCTGAACCGCCCCCTGATCGATCCAGCGCGAGGGAATATTGCTGTGACGAGTGATCCCGACTTTTAGCCCCGACGTGTTCGCCAGATAGACAAAGTGCGTGTCCATGCACCAGCGCTGTCCCCACTCCGGCTCGCGGCAGGTTCCCTGATCAAAGTGACACAGCTCTGGTTTGACAATGCACATGTCACAACTGGCAAGCTTGCGCATACAGGGAAAGCAATGCCCCTGTGAAAAGCTCCTGCTGGTTTTTCTGCCACAGGCGATGCAGTGGATTAGGCCGGTATAGTGCATTCCTAGCCGTTGCCCGATCAGTGGATTGAGCGGCAATTGCCGCTCACCCACTATCAGCGAATACTCGGCGATACCAGCCTCACTGAGACTCGCAGCCATTTTGTTGAGCGTGCCATTCATGTGTTGAGCGCTAGTTATCGATGACCAGGACTGTATCTTCACTGCGCCTGATCTGCCAGATCAGGCCCACTGCAAAACCGCTGGTGCTGTCTCTCTCGTACAGTGGGCTATCGGTGTTGGCCGATCCATCGTGCACACTGGACGCGAATCCGGCCACGACTCTCAGGTTTGGCCTGAATTTGAACATCAACCCCAGCCGCAAGTCTGTCCCGAGGTAGCCACCATCGGCATCGAATGCGGGACGGTTCGCGGTGGCAAACTGTGGATCGACCTCGAAGAAGTAGTCGTGTAATCGCTCGCTCGCCCACACCGGTCCGGCACTCAGGATTACTGACAACCTGGGATCGAAAACGCCGTCCAGACGATAATTCAGTTTGCTGCTTACGACAAACCCCTGACCTTCAATCGATGAAAAATCGGTCGACAATACCGCTCTAGCGGCGCTCGACCAATTGAGCCGGCTGCGTCGACCGTCTGCGCCCTGACGATCAAAAAAACGCCATTCCAGGCGCGGGCCAATCTCGAACAGATAGTCCAGATCCGGCATGCCGACGCGCAGGGGATTGGCTGATGAATCCGCATTTAATGAACCGCCAACAGACAGATCGAGTGTAAAACGGGAGTTCTCGACCGCGACGGCATTGACCCCGCCATTCTGCATCCGGACGCGCTCACCTCGATAGATAAAATAGGGCAGCACCAGGCTGCGTTCGGCAGAGCGCGGCGACGAGGGGTAATCGGGCACACTGACACTGGCCGCCCCGAGACCGAACTCCCAGCGCGGTTTTTCCTCAAAGACGGTGGGCGCAGGCTCGGCTGCAAGCGCGGTGCTAACAGACGTGGCTGCACACAGCCACATACCGACAAGGGCTATCAGGCGCATCAGGGGGTCGCGAATTTCCTGGCTGGGAAGACGGCACCATACACCAATACACCCTCTCCTACAGCCTGTTTGCACAGATGGTAAAGCAGGGATTGCGCACTGACATTTTTCGCCACAATTGCGCAGAAATCACCAGCATACCGCCGCCTGCTTGCAACATTCGCGACCGACAATTCCTGCACCTACTACCGCTGCAGGAAACTTGTACATGACTATCCGCTACCACCTCCCCAACGGGGCGACTTTGATCGCGACACTGCTGGTTTTGCTGTCAATGCCGCGCGCACTTTTTGCACTGACAATGAATGACATTGGCGCCGGTGCACTGTTGATTGAGGGCGACTTGCCTGGCCATTTCAACGAGTCGAGCCTGCTGCAGACCGACGTCACAATGAACGTCAGCGGCATGCTCTCGCGCACAACGGTCAGCCAGCGATTTCACAATGACAGCGACCAGTGGATCGAGGCCACCTATGTGTTCCCGCTGCCTGATGACGCGAGCGTGGACGAACTGGAGATGATCATCGGCGAACAGCACATTCGCGGCGTGATTCAAACCCGGCAGGCGGCCAGAGAGACTTTCGAGCAGGCCAGCCGCGAAGGACGCCAGACCAGCCTGATCGAGCAACAACGGGCCAATCTCTACACCACCCGTGTGGCCAATGTACCGCCCGGTGAAGAGGTCACGATCAGCATCGCCTATCAGGCCCCGATAGCCTACCGGGACGGCACGTTCAGCTTACGCTTTCCAATGACCATGACCCCGCGTTACATCCCGCCACCGCTGCTGCATGCCGGAGACAGTAACGAGACACTCGAATATCGGCAACAGGCAAGCGGCCGGGCGACACCGGCAGAGGCCATTGTCGATGCCAGGGCCATCAGCCCACCATTCACCGCAACACAAAATGCCACGCCAGCCACGATTGAAATCAACCTTGACGCCGGCACCGCAATCGCCGACATCAACAGCAGTTCACACAAGATCATCAGCACGCAAGATGGCGATCGCTGGCACGTAGCACTTGCGCATGACAGGGTGCCGACCGATCGCGACTTCACGCTGAGCTGGCAGCCACCAGCCGGGCAGGAACCGGTGGCAGCGCTGTTTCGGCAGGACCTTGCCCAATCGGGCACCACAGAACACGCGGCCTCTGATGCCGGCGAGGTGAGATCGTTCGCCTCAATCATGCTGATCCCGCCGCAGGATCTCCTTGACCAGGCGATGCCCGCGCGCGAGGTCATCTTTGTCATCGACACATCGGGTTCGATGGAAGGTGCCTCTATTAATCAGGCGCGCACCGCGCTGCAACTGGGCGTGCAGCGGCTGCAGGCCAGTGATCGTTTCAACATCATCGAGTTCAACGATCAGCCGCGCAGCCTGTTCAGGTCGGCGGTCGAGGCGAACGGCGACAACCTGCGCCGCGCGAATCGCTGGATTCAGTCACTCTACGCCGCGGGTGGTACCGAGATAGGCGCCGCCCTGGAGGCGGCACTGGCTTCGGACGCCGACGCTGCGCGTGTGAGGCAGATTGTCTTTATCACTGATGGAAGCGTCGGCAATGAGGCGCAGATTTTCGCCCGCTTGCCGGCACTGCTTGGCAACAATCGCCTCTTCACCGTGGGCATCGGTTCAGCCCCCAACACCTGGTTCATGCGCAAGGCAGCTGAACTCGGGCGCGGCACCTACACCTACATCGCCCGGCAGGACGAAGTCGGCAGCCGTATGCTGGCGCTGTTTGGCAAGCTTGAGCGTCCGGCGCTGACCAACATCAGCCTGCGCTGGGAAGGTGTCGACAAGCCACAGATCTACCCGGTGACCGTGCCGGATCTCTATGTCGGCGAACCGGTGCTGGCCGATGCGATGTGGGAGCAGAAGATCGACACTGGCGCACTGGTCGTCAGCGGCTATCACAACGGGCGCGAGTGGACGCGGAAACTGGACCTGGGCTCGACAGCCACGTCAAGCGGGCTTGGCAAACGCTGGGCAGCAAGAGCGATAGAAGCGCTGGATGACTCCCTGCTGTTCGGCACCAGCGCAGACAAGGTGGAAACCGCAATTACCGGACTGGCGCTTGAGTTCAACCTGATCACGCGCTACACCAGCCTGGTCGCCGTGGCTGAGGCGATCGCGCGCGATCCACGCACCGAGCCGTCACAGCCTGTGCTGGTGCCTGCCGCAATGCCAGCTGGCAACACCATGGGGTTCCCGCAAGGCGCACTCGGACTGCGCGGCCAGCTAGTGTTGTCAGCAGTATTGTTTTCGTTAAGCATATTGCTGGGACTGGCGACACTTGCGCAGGTGCGTCAGCGATGACCGACAACATGAGCTGTCACCCGCGCCGTCAGAAATGGCTTCGATACCTCATTGCTTGCCTGCTGTGCCTGTCACTGCTCCCTGCGGCACACGCTGGCTACTTGCTTGCCAAGGCAAACCTTGCACAATGGCTGATCGCCCGCGTCTGGCAAGAGCAAACGCCTGCGACATCGCCCGCGCGCCCCTGGCCCTGGGCCGACACTGGCCCCGTGGCGCGTCTGCAGATCAATCGGCTCGCCTACGATGCCTGGGTACTGAATGGCGCGAGCGGACGCACCCTGGCTTTCGGCCCCGGGCTGGCGCAGGGCTCAGCCCTCCCCGGCACTCGCGGCGTGACGATTATCGGTGGGCATCGAGACTCGCACTTTACGGTACTAAAGGATCTGGTGATGGGCGATCAGCTTCGCCTGCAGTCTGCTGACAAACAGTGGCGCGGCTACACCATCGACCGCATCTCTGTAGCCGATTCTCGCTACGACGCAATCTCTCTTGAGTCTGATCACGATCGCCTGGTGCTTGTGACCTGCTATCCATTCGACGCGCTGCAGGCAGGCGGTCCACTGCGCTATGTGGTAGAAGCTCGCGCAACTGGCCGACAAAGCGAGGTGCGATTCGATTCCTGACGGCAGGCGATTGAATGTTTGGCGATCGCGGTGGTCGTAGCATTGACTACAATCTCCGCACTCGACAAACCACACTCTCGGCACAATCGCGATGACACTATTCTGGGCCTGGCTGGCTGGCGTGCTAACGCTGATCAATCCCTGCGTACTTCCGTTGCTACCGGTCATTATCGCCGGATCCTTTCAGGGCAGCCGCCATGGCCCTGTGTACATGGCGCTTGGCCTGACCTTGTCATTCACGGTGGTGGGTGTGCTGGTGACCGCGTTTGGCCACCTGATCGGACTGGACGAATACATCATTAACCGCATCGCCGCTGTACTGATGATCGTATTCGGCATTGTACTGCTGGTGCCGCGCGCTCAGGAAATGTTGTCTGCGATGGTCGCGCCACTGGCATCGGGGGCCAACGAAAGAATGACCGGCGCTCAGGACCGCGGGGGCATTGGCCAGCTCTATATCGGCATGTTGCTCGGTGCGGTGTGGTCGCCCTGCGTGGGCCCGACGCTAGGCGGCGCGATTAGTCTCGCCGCCACCGGCGATGGATTGCTTTTTGCCGCCCTGACCATGCTGGCATTCGGACTGGGTGTCTCGACCATTCTGCTCGCGCTGTCCTACGGCTCACGCGAGTTACTCAATCGCCGAAAAGACCGGCTGATGCGAGCCATGCCCTGGGCTAAGCCCGTGATGGGTGTTGCGATGCTGGCCGTCGGGCTGATGATCTTCTTTCACTGGAACCGCGCGATCGACATGTGGCTGCTGGACAACATGCCGGCCTGGTTGCTGGATTTGTCAGTGTCGGTTTGACAAAAGACGCAGACTACTTCACCTCGAACCGGACCAGACCAGGCAGCGACTCGGGTTTGTCGTCGGGCATGAAGCCGACGGCAATCACGCCGCTGCCATCCAGATTGTAGGAGTCGCGGTGAACGAAAATCGCCGCTTGCCCGTCTTTGGCGACATAGGTCCCGTTGGTACTGCGATCGCTCAATACGAATTTGCCTTGCTTGCGGTCGATTGTCGCGTGCACCCGCGAAGCGGCACCGTGTGATGTGATAACGCCGTTGTCCTCACCACGCCCCAGCGAACAGGAATCCCCATCGGCGGACAGTGACTGCTGTTGCGTGCCGCAGGACAGTGTCAGTGTGAGCTGCCCCACGCTGCCGACCTCGTGCGTGAACGGCCGGGTGAACATCATCGTGGCCTGATCGACATCGCTGTCCTGCCATTGCAGGCGATGGATCTCAAGCGGTTCTTCCACCCCCTTGACACTGATTTTATCCAGCAGTTGCGAGTTGGCGCGGTTGCCCTCTGACAAGCGGCTGATGACATCGCGCGTCACCATGATTTCGCCCGTATTGGCGAGCCCGGATACGCGCGCGGCAATGTTCACAGCATTGCCGTAGACATCACCCTGGTCGGGAATGGCCTCACCCCAATGGAAGCCGACCCTGACTTCCAGCGGACTGCTGCTGAATGATTCGTGCATGTTTCTGGCTGCCACGCAGGCACTGTCGCAGGAGTCAAAGCTCGCCAGTACCGCATCACCGACGGTGCGCAACAATTCGCCACCGGCCTCTTCTACCGATTTTCGCATCGCATTCAGACCGTCCATGATCATCTGGTGCGCCGTTGCGTCGCCCACACGTTGATAGAGCGCGGTACTACCGCCAATGTCGGCGAAGAGAATCGCCAGTTCCGAAGCTTCCGATTGTGCAGCCATGTGTCCCGTGCCCAGTTTGATTCCGTTCTGATATAACCCTTGCGCCTGATAGCCTGCAACCGCAACTGACTCGTCTATGCCACGTGTCGCTGCAAGGCTTCACTCATGCGTGTTTTGCTACAGGGGTGGCGGCATCCGGCAGCCACTCCCAGCGCCGCCCTATACTACTGCAAACGATGCTGCCAGCCGAATTAATTGTTCGGCGATAGGGTCACCCGCCCGACAGCGCACCAAAGGAGCAGAAAGCAACCGCGACTGCACGATGCGCTACGCAGTCAACTCACGTCAGTCGACACCTTGATGACGGCAGGCTCTGGCCTCAACCAGCCCTCGACCGCAGGCAGTCGACCACCCACTCGGGACAGCACTTTGTGGTAGACGCTGCGCAGCAGATTACCTGGCGTTTTCGCCAGGCGGTAATCCGGGATATAGAGAACACTGATACTTTCGCGATTGAACGGCAGTTGTTTCAAACGCCACGGGTAACCAAAACCAAACTGCTCGCGGGTTCTCAGGCAAGAAAAATCATCCGCGTAGAGTGACGCCGCATCGCGCCGCACCAGTACCAGCTTGTTACATCCGACCAGCAGCGAGCAGAATTCGGGATGCTCGTCGAGAAAGCGAATCGTCGCCTCGGTTACCCCTGGCCAGTCAAAGCGAAATGGATCATCGAGCACAATGGCACCATTGGGCACGAGGGTCTTCGCCGCCACCCTCAGATCACCCAGCGCCTCATCGCAGTTGTGACCACCATCGATATGGAAAAATCGATGGCGCGCACCGATGTTGTCGACCGTGAGTTGATCAGAACGGCACTGGTGAATCTGAACCTTGCTGCCCGCGTTGAGTTGTCGCGCCACATTGCGGTTGAAGATCTCAAGGTTACCGGAGCCAGACATTGACACGTTGGCCTGCTGGTCACCAAACAAATCGCATACACCAAATCTCTCGTTGTCATGATCGAGCATGGCAGCCAGAAGTGTGGCGCTCTTGCCGTGGTGGCAGCCTATCTCGAAAAGATCGCCAGTGATGCCGTTCTTTTTCTGTACCTCATCCAGCCACGCAAACACTTTCGCCGCGTCTTTGGAAAACCAGCCTTCGATGCGACGGCCCTGTCGGTGTATCTCAATGGCACGATCGACTTTCAATGCATAAGCTCCCGGTGCTTAATTCGGATACCCCGATACACCTTCTAGTTCTACGTGGTTGGAGTTCGAGCACTGGTTACATCAAACACTTGCGCGTCTTGATTGACAGCAACCCGTGTGACGGCAGACTGCGCTGCACGACAACTCACCGCTTCGTTTCGGTTGCCTCACTGGAATGGATCCCGGCGAAACTGCCCGGATCATGAAGAAAAAGCCGGCCCAAAGCAAATTACAAAATCAGCCTCAGTGCGTTCTGAGCAGGTGGCTAAAGCGGTTCAGAAATGATACGCAGACACAGGTTCGGCAACCCACGATGACGCCACAATGAACCAGCATGCGATCTGACGGGGCCTGCCGCCGAGGGCTATCGAGGGCCCGCGCAAGATTGACCACAAAATGTTGCAGCACTGTTACATCAATCTGCGCGAAACCGATGAAGAGATATTGCCCGGCTGTAATGCGGCCATGGTCCTGTTGTACGGCAGACGTTATCAATCAGTCCTGCTACAACTCGAATTTCATTGCCTTGTGTGTGAATGGACACTGGAACTCGAGCCGACTGGCAACCAGTTGCAGATCGACCGGCGGCTCAACTGAGGCGCCGTACAGTCGATCGCCAAGAATCGGAAATCCTGCCGCTGCCAGGTGCTGTCGAATCTGATGCTTGCGCCCCGTGTGGATTTGCACGACGAGATCAGTCAGATTTTCCGATTCGCGATATCGACACTCAAGCACACAGCTGTGTGCAGACCTGCCATCTACCGGTTGCCGGATATCGAACGGCAGCGGTGTCGCGAAACGACCCACGACGGTTACCCGGTAGAACTTCTCAATCTGGCGTTGCTCGAACAGTGCCGTCAGTCGCTGCAGTGCGTTGCGCGTGTGGGCAATGACAATCAGGCCTCTGGCGGCGCGGTCAAGCCGGTGTACAAGGTACGAAGATTTGCCGTGCCCGCACTCAACCATGCGCACAATGCTGCAGTGATCCGCCCATTTGCTGGCCTGGCTGAAAACGCCGGCAGGCTTGTTCCAGATGCTGTAGTTGACCTGATCGGATATCAGGAGCGGGTCAGGTGCGCGCGCGGCGAGAATCCGTGGATCATAGTTGAGCAGCAAGACATCGCCGCTCGCCAGCGTGTCCGGCAGGCAATGAATGCGGGCTGGCTTGCGGAGTACCCCGCCGCTGTGGTGGCGCGGCCCCCCCCCCGCCCCCCTGGCCAGGGCCGCCGGCAGCGCGGGGGTGCGGGCGGGGCCCCCACCCGCGCGGCCCCCCC
>CAZNIS010000041.1:0-18018 GCA_964573105.1 uncultured Granulosicoccaceae bacterium | reverse complement strand
CGCCCGGGGGGGCGGCGGGAATTGGGGGGGGGGGGGGGGGGGGCCCCCCCCGGGGGGGGGGCCCCCCCCCCCCCCCACGGCCCCCTTGGCAAGCGCATCCGTCAGCGCTGGCTGCGACAGGCCAGACGCCTGCAAAAGTTGCTCGAATGCTGCCTGGTCAGCCCGGATTAGGCAGCGACACTGAAACCTGGCAGGTTCGCTGTCGCGTCGGGGTGGCTTCATTGAACCCACGATGGTCAACAATCGACAATCAGCGCGTTGGCGGCAGCGATCACGCCCGCGTGGGCTGTTGTGCGATCACTGTGCTGCGATGCAGGTAGCGATCGGCGCTGTAGTCCTGCACGGCCAAATGTATCGTTGCACGGTTGTCCCAAATCACCAGATCACCGGGACGCCAGCGATGTCGATAGACGAACTCTGCCCGGGTGACGTGGCGGTAGAGATAGTCGAGCATGGCATCTGATTCGCCGCGATCAAAGCCCGACAGATGCGAGGTGAAACCGGGGTTGACGAAGAGCGCGGGCCGACCGGATTCAGGGTGGCTGATGACTACCGGGTGCTCCGCCCGATTGGCGCCGTCAAAATCGCCGGAATCGAGATCTCCGGCAGCGTAGCTGCCACTGGTCTGGGCGGCGACTCGAAAATCATGTACCGCATTCAGGGGTTGCAGCAGCGCCTGCATGGCGGGAGACAAGGCGGCGAACGCGGCGACCTGGCTTGCGAACAGGGTGTCACCCCCCGACCCCGGCACCTCGATCGCATAGAGCAGCGAGGCCATCGCTGGTTCTGAGCGGAATGACACATCCGAGTGCCAGTAGCTTCCCGCCCTCGCCCGCCCCAGCGCCTCGCCATCGGCGCTTTTTTTGTTCGACACACGATAGATCGTGGGATGGCCTGGCAGCAGATAAGGTTGTACCGTGCTTTGAAAGTGATCGTCCTCGCCAAACAGCGGGCCGAATCTGCGACTGAACGCAGTTTGCGTCTCCGGTGTGAGTTGCTGGTCACGAATGACTGCCAGACCATTGGCATCGTTCCAGAGTTGTCGCAGCTGTGCAAAGCCCGTGTCATCCAGCGCAGGCAACTCAACATCGCAGATTTCCACTCCCAGCGCGGGAGACAGAGAAGTGGCTTTCACGAAGAGACAGATCCGATGGCTGACAGTGGTTTTACTCTATTGTCGAGCCATCGCAAATGCCAGCTTTTTCTACCTACCAACTACAGCGGCGACGCACTTTGTCCACTACCTCGCTTGCGCTTTGCAGCTCAAAGTTTATCGTGCGGCGATGATCCGAGTGGAACGGCTGATAACTGACCTGAAGATCTTTGTGGCGACGAAGCAGACGAGCAAGCGCAATGGAATTGGCGGCGATAGCGCTGCTGTAATCGCTGCGCAGCGCCCAGTGTGACGAGACCGGGTGGCCGACATCCAGCCGATATTGCACGCGTGCCCGTTCGGTGCCGAGTACTTCATGCGCGATCAACAGCACCGACGTACGGTTGTCACGACACTCGAGCTGCAGCTCCGGGCGTATCCAGCCATTGGGACTGTTGACGAAATTCCTTGCCTTCAGCACAAACGCCAGTACATCAGCGTTGCCGTCTTCATTCGCACGCCAGATACCGGGGTCTTCGCTAAGCACCATATCTGGCACATCATCGCGCAGCGCTGCATGCGCCGCGGCAATGCCGGGTTCGTCATCCGCCATAATCATGCGTTGCACGGAGTCGACGAAGGCGCGCTGAACAGGCTCTGGCTGAGCGAACCAGGTGCAGGTGAAAATCACTACAGGAGAAACAAAATACTTGCACCAGGCGACGGCGCGTCGATGCCAGCGAGCCTTGTTCAGCGCAGCGGCATAGTGTGGCGCGTTTGCTCCCTTGCCGATCACTCGACAGCGAACTCCGCCCAGATACGTGCCCGGGTTGTGTAATTGCGTATGACGATTGCGATTGTAGGCGCAGACGAGCTGATCACCAATGAATACCGATAGTATCAGCGACGCAATGACCACATAGACGATTTGCGAGAGGAAAAAGAGTGCGGCGATCACTGTCAGCACCGTCAGCAGGAGCGCGGCCGGCATACTGCTGTAGATCAGGCCAATCGGCCCGAAGCAGGTGGCAAACAGCAATTGGCTCATTTGCGATTTATACACTTTCAATACCTCCTTTTCGTCGCACCCGTTGCGACAATCTGGTACCCAAAAATGCATTCCGCCCGGAGTTAAACAGTTCTTTATTTTATATTTTTCAAGAACTTTTCCGTCTGCTGCCCTGTCTGTTTTGCGACGGGACGCCGGGTTATCGGCGCCCGTCACCGCACCTTTAGCCTGGCAAAAACTCATGGTGGTACTCGATGCAAGATGAATCTGGCAAGACAGAAACCCAACGCCACAATACAAACTCGCCCGCTCCACAGCGGGCCTTTGATCAGGATTTTCTGCGCGGTGATGAGGAGATTGTCGATCAGTTGACCAAAACGCTTGCCCGCGCCCCGGATGTTGGACAGGCCTACCCGGACCAATCGTGGGACACTATCACCCGGCTGGCCTGGCGACCCGCCTGGTCGATCCGCAGCCGTCGTGGCGCCCTAAAGCCACTGATTGACTGGTGGCGAAAAAAATCAGCTCGCTGACACACTACCGCACGCGGAAACCTGGCGCAAAATAGGCTACTGTCTAAATTAACAGTAGTGTACACTCAAACAGTACTATGCCAGATCAGTCTGCGAAGCCGTCACCCGCCTCCTACGCCGAGCTCCACTGCGTCTCGAACTTCACCTTCCTGCGCGGCGCCTCAAAGCCCGAGGAGCTCGTCAGCGCCGCCGCCCAGTTGGGCTATCGCGCGATTGCGATCACCGATGAATGCTCGATGGCCGGTGTGGTGCGGGCGCACACGCAGGCCAAGGAATCCGGCATTCATCTGATCATTGGCACGGAGCTTTTGCTCGCGCATGGCTTTAAGCTGATTTTGCTGGCGCGCGATCACGCGGGCTACACCAGTTTATGCAGCCTGATCACACAGGCCAGACGCCGGGCCGACAAGGGCGAGTATCAGGTGTCTGATGGGTGTCTGGAGGGGCTGGACGATGATCATTGTGTGGCGATTCTCTCACCGCCCGGGTTGGCGGTCACGGCGGCGATCGATGAGCGCCTGGCCTGGTTTGCCCGCACCTTTCGACACGCCTGGCTGGCGCTGACGCTGCTGCACGATCGCACCGATGCGGCACATGTTAAGTGCATCGCGGATCTTGCGACCCGACACGGCTTGCCTGTGGTGGCCTGTGGCAACGTGCATATGCATAGTCGGCAAAGACGAGCGCTGCAGGATGTGCTGACCTGCATCCGTGAAAACTGCACGCTGCAAAACGCCGGGCGCCGCTTGTATGCCAATGGTGAGCGGCATCTGCGCAGTGTGAACACGCTGGCAGCACTCTATCCGGCCGAGGCCTTGCGGGCGAGCACGCAGATCGCGGCGCTGTGCGACTTCAATCTGGCTGAACTGCACTATGAATACCCGCATGAGCTGACACCCGAGGGGGTGCGTCCGATCGAGCATCTGCGCGAGCTGACGCGCGCGGGTATGGCGCGTCGCTGGCCGCAGGGGGCAAGCGTTGAGGTACAGGCACAGATTGATCGCGAGCTGACGCTGATCGAGGAGTTGGACTATGAACACTATTTTCTGACTGTGCAGGACATTGTGCGCTTTGCTCACGAGCATCAGATTTTGTGTCAGGGGCGAGGGTCGGCGGCGAACTCGGCGGTGTGTTTTTGTTTAGGCATCACCGAAGTGGATCCGATGCGCATGAGCATGCTGTTTGAGCGTTTCATCTCGAAGGAGCGCAATGAACCGCCGGATATCGATGTGGACTTTGAGCACGAACGCCGCGAGGAGGTGATCCAGTATATCTATGCCAAGTACGGGCGCGAGCGCACGGCACTGGCGGCGACGGTGATCAGCTATCGCCGGCGTAGCGCGATTCGCGATGTGGGCAAAGTGCTGGGCCTGCAGGAGGAGCAGATCGATGCGCTGTCGAAATCCATGGCCTGGTGGGATGGTACCGATGTGATTCCCGAACGCCTGACCGAGATGGGCTTTGCCGCGGACAGCCCGCTGATGAAACGCTTTGCCTGGCTGCTGGAGCAGATCATTGGCTTTCCGCGCCATCTGTCGCAACACGTGGGCGGCTTTGTGATCTCGCATCAAACCTTATCCACCCTGGTGCCGGTTGAAAATGCCGCGATGGCCGATCGCACGGTGATTCAATGGGACAAGGACGACCTGGAGGAACTGGGGCTGTTAAAAGTGGATGTGCTGGCGCTGGGCATGCTGACCGCCATTCGCAAATGCTTTGCGCTGTTGCACGAACATCGCGGGGTGCGCTACGAGATGTCGAGCATTCCGTCGGAAGATAAACAAACTTACGCGATGATTCAGAAGGCCGATACGGTTGGCGTGTTTCAGATTGAATCGCGGGCGCAGATGTCGATGCTGCCGCGGCTGCGACCGCGCAACTTCTATGATCTGGTGATTGAAGTGGCGATTGTGCGCCCTGGCCCCATTCAGGGCGGCATGGTCAACCCGTATCTGAAGCGTCGGCAGGGGCTGGAGCCCGTCACCTACCCGAACCGGGCGCTGGAGAAAGTGCTTAAACGCACGCTGGGTGTGCCGGTGTTTCAGGAACAGGTGATGGAGCTTGCGATGGTGGCAGCCGGATTCTCGCCAGGCGAGGCCGATGAACTGCGCCGATCGATGGCGGCGTGGCGACGTGTGGGGACTGTGGAACGTTTTCGCGAGCGCCTGATGACAGGCATGAACGACAAAGGCTATGACGAGGAATTTGCCGATGCGGTGTTTCGCCAGATTCGCGGCTTTGGGGAATACGGCTTTCCGGAATCACACGCGGCGAGCTTTGCGCTTTTGGTGTATGTCTCGGCGTGGCTGAAGTGCCATGAGCCGGCGGCGTTTTGCTGCGCGATCATGAACAGCCTGCCGATGGGGTTTTACTCGCCGTCGGATCTGGTGGCCGATGCGCGACGCCACGGGGTGACGGTACTGGATATCGATATCAATCAAAGCACGCGCGATCACCACCTGGTGCCCGTCGACGCTGTCGATACTAACGGCAAACCCGAATTGCAGGTTAGGTTGGGCTTTCGACTGGTGCGCAATCTTTCGCGCACAGGCACCGAGCGCCTGCTGCAATCACGCAGTCAGCACGGGGAGTTCCACAGCGTTGCCGAACTGGTGCAGCGCACCGGCATCAACGCGCGCGATCAACAGGCCCTGGCCGCCGCAGGCGCACTCAAGCGCATCAGCGGCAATCGCCATCGTGCACACTGGGATCTATTGGGCGTCGAGCGATTGCCGGGCCTGCTCGAGTCGGCCTCATCAAAAGATATCCCACAACAGTTGTCGCTGATCAGCGAGGGCGAGGACATCTGCGCCGACTACGACAGCTTCGGGTTTACACTTGGCCGCCACCCGCTGGCACTGCTGCGCGACCAACTCACGGCCAAAGGTATTCTCAGCACCCGACAGTGGCTGGACAGTCGAGCCAACGGGCAGTTCGCCCGAGTCGCCGGGCTTGTCAAAGTACGCCAGCGCCCGGGCAGTGCCAAGGGTGTAATTTTCATGACCACCGAAGATGAAACCGGCCTTGCGAATATGGTCATCTGGCAAAACGTAACCGAACAGTATCGCAAGGCGGTTATAGGGGCCAGAATGGTGATGATTGCCGGCACCACCCAGCGCGAGGGCGAGGTCGTCCACCTGATTGCCAAATCGGTCGAGGACTACACCTGGATGCTCGGCTCGCTGAGCACAAGCTCACGCGACTTTCACTAACGCCAACTACTCTACCGCCGCCTTGCGAGTGACCGCCAGCCAATCGTTGTCGGCCTGGCCAAAACACTGTTGCGCGAGCGCCGGAACAACATTGCTCATATCCTCCCGGTACCGATCCAGCGACAGCTCGCGCGCTGTATGCGGTGAATGTCCATGCGCCAGTCGCCTTGCCAGCTGACCGGCTCGCCGCAGCGGATATTTACTTGCCAGCAGACGCTCGGACTCTATTTTTTTAACCGCCTGCTCAATCTCGGACGAGGCAATTGCCTGACGTCCCAGTTGATCCAGTATTTGATCGACCTCGCCGAGCAACTGGTCGCGCTGGCTGTCACCGGTAATAAAGGTAGCGTTGTAACGGGCAACCTGCTGGTATTTGTCAGTCAGTGAAAAGCCGGCTCTGGCACTATAACTTAGCCCCAGTTGTTCGCGGATCCGATCACTGAGCCGCTTGGAGACAATCTCGGCCAGTACCTGATGGCCAACGGCAAATGTGTCGTAGCTGTGATCCCGATTGGTGCAATGCAAAAACCAGTGTGTGTCTGCCGTATCGCGGAACGAACCCGGGTTTTCACCGGCCTCAATCTGCATCCGGTTACTGTTGCTTGCCGACAGTCGCTGCCGAAATCGAACCGCTGAGCGACGCTTCGATGCAGCTTTCATGACACCGAACGTATCGAGCAACTGAGACTCTATTTCACGACTGGACGTATCGCCAAAAATCACCACTACCGGTTCTCGCGCGGTCTGAAACAACTCGCGATGGGCAAACGAAAATCCACTCTGTTGTATCGAATACTTTTTGTCCTTTGTCAGCGAGGCTGGCGCATCGTCTACGAGCTTGCTCCAATACACAGACTTGACGGCAAAGTCGGGCCGCTCGCCATCGGCAAGTTGCCACTGCCGCACGCGATCTTTGAACTTCCAGGCCTTGGTATCAGAGGCAAGCGGCCCAACAACACCGGCAAATATAGCGAACAGACTCTCCAGATCGCTAGTGGCCGCCACACCCTCGACCGAGTGCGTGGTGGCGCTGACTCGAGTATCGACAAAGAGGTGCGAGCTATCCTGCATCTCCCTCACCTGTGCCGCTGACAATGCGCCAAAGGCCACCGCGTGGTGATAGTGCTCAAGATATTTTGCCTCGGCGGTTATGCCCTTGGGAACATCCGCATAGCCTCCTGCATCCAGCAGTTTGATGGCTACGACCCCTTTTCGATCAGTGGAGCGATAGAAAAATGCGCGCACACCGTTAGAGAGCGTCCAGCTCCAGACATCGCCCGCCCGACTTTTGTCAATGATCGTTGCACCATCACCGGCCGCCTCGGTCCCCGGACGGGTTGTATTGCTGGAGAGAATCAGTTTTTTCGTCCCTTGCGGAGCCGTCTTCACAGCACTTTCGAGTTGTGTCGACGACGGCAATTCATCTGCGAGCGCGGCCGGTGCTATCGCAGTAAACAAACGCGGCTCGTTCAGTATCGCGTCGATTCGCTCAAGTACGCGCTGTCGATCAGCCAGCTTCAGTATGGTCTGTGCCTGGGTGTGGGCAAATCGAGGAGACATCGGCACGGTGCGCAACAATGCCATTTGCGAAAGCGTGTTGGCCATCTCGCCGGGTGTTTGTCGCTCGCGCGCTTCAAGATCAGACAGGACGTCCTCACGCGCGCGCTTGAGAAATCCATCAGCGTATTCATCCAGCAGTGGTTCGGCCGACACCAGCAGCGACTGCATTAGTGTGGCGCAGGCTTCGAATGTGCCGTTTCCGATCGGCACCGCACGAAATCTGATCGCCCGCCAGCGACGTGGATAATCCGACGCACCAGACGAATAGGCGGTGCACTTACTGGACGCCCGCACTCCCGCTGCCACCAATCGCTGCAACATTCGAATCGCGAGTCGCTCCTCGATGGTTTCACGCAGGTTTGCGTAGCTGGAGACACGCTGCAGTGGCCGGTTTATCGTCACTGATACATGGGGTTCAACGGCTTCGGGATCAGTCATCACCGCGGCACTGATTGGCTTGCGCGTCGGCAGTCGCGAGACATCAGCCTGCGGGCCAGTCTGTCGCGACTGCAAGGCGGAAAACTCCTGCTTGATCCAGCCGGTCAATTGCACCGGGTCAAGTTTGCCCGTAACGATCAGTCGGGCGTTGGCCGGCGTGTAGTAACGCTGCCAGAAATCCTGCAGCGATCCGGCATTGGCCTGGCGCAGGTCAGCCAGGTCGCCGAGTGGCGGCCGATCAAGCCAGCGCGTCCCGGCATACCACTGCCTGATATAGGCGCTTTGTTGATCCGGATCGGAGCCGCGCCGATTGCGCCACTCGGCCTCGACGATTCGCTTTTCTGGCTCGACATGGCTGCTGTCAATATTCAGGTTGCCAAGTATGGCCGCCGAGAATGCGAGCGCCTGCGGCACCAGATCGATCTGCTCTGCACTGAAAGAAAAGCGGTATTCAGTGTGATCGGGAAAGGTATGCGCGTTGACATCAGCGCCCCAGCGCAAACCGGCACTGGCGATCAGGTCATCGAGCGATATGGTCGATTTTGCCGCGCGAAACACTACGTGCTCCAGCAAATGAGCGTAACCGCGCTCGCGGTCACCCTCATCGACACTGCCGACACCCACCAGCAGCCGCAACTCTATTGTGTGGTTCGAGCCGGAGGCATTGGTCGAGCGAATCCAGTACTGAAAACCATTGTCCAGCTCGCCGCGCACAATGCCCGGATCATAGGGCAACGCGGCAGCGGCACTGTCCGGATTGGTGTAATGGCTGCCGGTACTGCAGGCTCCGCAGAGCAGCAGCATTAGCAGCACCAAACCTCTTTGTACAACATCCATAACTCTCTTCCAGTCAACACATACGCTCATAGCGCAAAGGCGTCTTCACCGGAAACCATCCGGCAGATTCGTTGGTTGCCCGACCGGGCAAACCAGATGCTGTTAACTTCGAACGAAACGGATCGGCGTCATACAGCCGCCCATGCCCATCTGCGTTGATGCGAGAACAAATTGACCCTTACCCGAATCGCTGCTTGCATCGAGGCGACCACGAAAGACAAAGTACTCCTTACCGGTCATTGAGATATCCGAAGACGGCGCTTCGCGGTAGCTGGATTCTTTTGCCACTTTGGCATAGAAACCACCGCCATCGTCCAGATTGGTCGTGAACGTGATGTTCTCGTTCTCTCGCAGGTAACCGGAAATCACCCCGCTGTCGACCTGTGTGACCACATTCAAGTTGACCTTTCCACACTGAAGTTCCCAGCTACCAGCCGACTGTTGCTGACGCGTACCGTTGATTTCACCATGCCACAGCCCGTCAAAAGCGACCGACGTGGTGCGCTGACTGTCACTGACCGATACATGGGCACAACCGGCCATCAGAACGATGCCGGCAACGATGGATAGATTCTTCATCATATTTCACCTCATTGTTTCGATTAACTGCGACACGCCTTCCGGTACTAACTTACCGACTCAAAGGAAGGTGTCAACAAACTGCAACATCAGTGTACGAAATAAAACGATGCAAATGCGCGAAACAGGCTTCAAAAATACCGGGCCTGACTTGCGCCAATTCAACGATGTGAAAGTGGACGGGGTCTCCGCTGCCCATCAACTGTCTCCTGGTACAACGCAAGCGTTGCAAAACACTGCACCAGCAAAAATCAGATTCCCGGCAGAATTTCGCAGCGGCCCTGTCAGGAAAGCCCCTTCACAGCACCCGATCATCGGCGCTGCACGACGGGCTCGCGGCATGAGATGTCAAGCGTAAAAGCACACTGCGAGCGACAATTTGAAGGCAAAAAAAACTATGAACTACGTCAAAAAAAGCTTGACGAGCGATCAGCTTTCAGGTCCCGACTGACTGACTTATGCACATGTCCGGGCGATTAGCCTGCATTTGTACTCCACTGCGCTGCAGAAATGACACAAACCACACTGACCCCAATTAACTGATTGTTTTTATTGAACTTACTGTAGTTGATCAAAAAACCATCAATTTGTAGAAACCCCTTGATTCGCATGGTCTGCAGCCGCTTATTTCGATTTTATCCACGAGGTTATCCACAGCTTCTGTGGATAATGGATAACTGCTAATAATTTATCACCAATTGACACATAAACGTTACAACCCACCGAGTCGATGGGCGTCGAGGCAAGGCCAATTTCTGCCTGTGTTTGCGGCCTTTGTCAGGCTCTGGAAGCAAATTTTCCAGTTTGCGTATTGATCCGGACCACATCGCCAACTGACAGGTATTCCGGCACCTGCAGCACCAACCCGGTGGCAAAAGTTGCCGGTTTAGTGCGACCGGCAGCACTCGCACCGCGGATCGAAGGGTCAGTCTCGACAATTTCCAGCTCGACAAACTGCGGCAGCTCTACACCTGCGATGTCGCCATCTAGCAGCAGTGCGTAGATACCATCCAGTCCCTCCTGCAGGTAGGGCGCCTGTTCCGCCAGCGCATCAGACGATAGTGAATACTGGCTAAAATCATCGTTGTTCATGAACACACAATCTGCCCCGTCCCGATAGGAGAACGAAACGCTGACACGCTGACAATCGGCTTCGGCGACAAAATCATCCCCCTTGAAGCTCTCATCTCTTTTCTGCTCGCGACGCAGTGCGCCGAGTTTTACTTTATACAGCGTGGCGGCACCGCGGGAAGAGGGGCTGCGCGCATCGACCTGGCGCACGTGCCAGGGCTCACCATCTAGTTCGATAATTTGTCCGCGACGCAGATCGCTGGCTTTAGGCATGCGGGGGTTCCATCAGGAAAGGGTGTGAAACAGTGAGGAGTTATCAGTGCGGCCGGATGCGCGATCGCCCCAACAGCCGCAGCGTCGCATTGCGCCCGGCGCGAAGCAGCGGATACAGCCAACGCGACAGCATGGGGGAGCGAAAGACCAGGAAGTTGAGCCGATTGAACCACCCTACTCTGCCGCTCATCAGCGCCAGCGCGTGAATGGCACGGTCTCCGTGATAGATGTTGGAACCGGATTTAAGAACCATGCCGTCATCCAGATCAAACCCTGCCTCAAGCAGCTCTTCAACAAACGGATGAGGATCGCGCGCGTTCAGGAGTTGCACAGTACCGGCACTCTCGCGAAGGCGCATCAGTGTGACGTAGCGGGTGCAAAACGGACACTCGCCATCGTACACCAGGGTCAGATAATCATCGGAATTCGACGGCTCGCTCATGGTGCAATTGTACACCTGACTGCGCGTCGCGACGCGTCAACGCATCGGCCGGACGATACGCACACACGCGCACACACGCGAATGGGCGGGTTAGCCAGAGTTGGCGATAGCAGCGCCCTGAACGCTTCCCGGTGCTGTCAATCGCCGCTTCGATCAATCGTAGGAGTCGTTGATCTTGCGGTACTCGCTGGACACCGATCCGACAAGCGTGAAAGAAAAGAGATCGATGCTCGGCCGCCATTTGACGATGGCCGATCTCGCACCCGTCGTGATGAGCGCCGATTTCTTGATGTTTTCTGGAGGCAGGAACGTGCACTCGATGCGGCGCTTCACGTAGACACGCAGCCAGTCCGGCGCCTCGCTGGTTTGCAGGAAGTCGACAAAAAGATCCTGCAGGGTATCGTCCTCAGCGGCGTACCCATGCCCATCGTAGAAGGCCAGAGCGAACAGATCGTACTCGGTGGTGTTGTGTCGTGCCGCCAGCGTATTGAGGTCCAGGGCATCCTGATTATTATTGTTTTGGTTCACAACGTCGGTCTCTCTTCGGGCTGCGGCGCTTGTGCACGGAGCAGCAAGTAGCATGCAAGCACGCCTTCTCCGCGCTAACTACTGAGACGGCACGGATTGGCAATTCTTGATACTGTGACCAGGCGCAGACGCGATTGTCCCCGACTTGTCAGGGCTCCTGCTCCAGCGCAAAAAAACAGCCATCACTCCAGACGCCGGTTGACCCTTCATGCAGACAGGCATACTCGGCAAGTTGATAGTAGACCGACCGTGCAATCAGCGCACGCAACCTGCCTCGCACCGTCACATAAGGCCTCGGGTTATCGGACGCATCGAGCTCCACCTGGATCGGATGCGCTTCACCGGCGGTGAACTGATTACCGACATTGTCGGTGAAGCGCAGAGCTGTTTGCTCGCCCTGCCCTCGGCCATCGAGCAACAACGCGACAAATGGCGCATCTTCAACCGTGATCCACAGACGCTCTCCCGGCGTCACCAGTGAGTAGCGCGCGCCGTCAAAATCGAGCACAGTCGAGAAAAGCGCCACCATTCTGTCGCGCTGAATCTCGCTGCCCTGATAAAACCAGCGACCACTGCGATCGATGTGCATGTCGATGGAGCGCTGTGTGGACGGATTCCAGCTGCCGACCGGTGGCAACTTGCGGGACGAAAACTGACTGACCAACTCGTCGAGGCTGATGGCGATTCTCCACAAATGCCAGGGGTTGGCTCGAAGATGCAAGTGCTTGCGCCAGATTTCAATACGCCGCAACTTGCCCGCGAGGATTGCTTGCCTAGCGCCGGCCCGCCGAGTTGTAGAATCTGTTCAAATCAACGATCAACTCGTCAATTCTTTCATCGATCAAATTGCCTGATGCGCTTTCCGGGTGATCGGCGTTTGTGGATGACGATCCACTGGCGGTGCCACGCAAATCGGCCTGCTCCAGCATGCGTGCGCGTTCACGATCGACTAACGCCCGCGAGTGCTGCGCGAGTTCGTGGCTAACCAGATCATCCATCTGACTGAACGTGTCACTGGAAATGGGATGGGCAACGGCGCGCCCGGTATCGCTGGAATCGATCTGTACCGTCGCCTCGATCAGCATGATGCTGCCAGCGATCAGGCTTTCGCGAATCTGCTCGATCTCAGCGTCACTGTGTCGACCGAGCACATCCAGTCTGTCCAGCACCGCGACCGGCTGCATCAGCGCCAGTTGCTCGCGCAGATCCTGTTGTTGCCTTTGGCTGCTTTGCGCGGTGTCCTGAGCAACTGTCAGCACGTGACAGGCAGCCGACAGCAGCGATTGTTCGCCACGCAGCGTAAGCGTTCGACTGACCTGCCCGTGAATCGACTGGAGCTGCAGCGGTTGCTGATCGCTGCGGGATATAATCGCTGCACAGGCCTGATAGATGAGGTCAATGCCGTCAATAACCCGGGCCAGGCGATCGGGCGACGATGCCGGCAGGTCGGCATCCAGCAACAGCAACTGCAACGTGCCGGCATCGCTGGCGACCGCGTCATCACCCAGTAACCGCAAGGTGTCCATCAGGCTCGGTAGATGATTGCTCGCGAATAATACCTTGCTGTAGGCCGCGACCAGCAAACGCTGCCGATCCCGCAACGCGGCCCCGTCAGTAATGCTGCTCCAGAATTGCTCGCTCTGCAATTCGGTCAGGTGCAGCCGCTCAACCACCCGCCGGGTATCGCTATCATAAGCTTGCGCCGCGGCTATGTAGTCGGCGCAGGCCTGCGCCAATTGCCCCTGCGCCGCCAGCTTGCCGCTATTGGAAAGCAACCCGCTGCGATAGGAGCGGATAGCCTCAAGCAGCCCACTGGCAGTGAGCGCGCCACTGAGATTCGCACAGGAACGATAAAGGTTGGTGGGTTGCACACGCTTCTCCGCGCGGGTCGGACTGCCTTTCGATACGACCCTGTTGGCACTGGCTGCCAATCATGCCGCGGATAGGCGATTGGCACCGTCGTTTACTGCGCAAAAGAGAAAGATCAAGCGTTACGGTTTTGCTAGGCGCTGATAAGAATTGGCAAGTTCGTATTGGTCGGGGCGAGAGGATTCGAACCTCCGACCCCCACAACCCCATTGTGGTGCGCTACCAGGCTGCGCTACGCCCCGACTGTACAAACTTGTTGGCGCCGTATTACGCCAGCGCCTGAGATTCAGGCTTTGAGGATTTTGAGTACGTCTTCCAGTTCCTGGCGAAGCTGTTTCACCACTTGCTGGGCCTGCGCACTGTCTTCGCGAGCGGTATCGCCAGAGAGCTGTAACCGCGCGCCGCCGATAGTATACCCCTGATGGTACAGCAAGTCTCTAATCTGGCGAATCAACATGACATCGTGTCGCTGGTAGTAACGTCGGTTGCCGCGTCTTTTCACCGGCTTCAAGTCGGGGAATTCCTGCTCCCAATAGCGCAGCACATGCGGTTTCACGTCGCACAGATCACTGACCTCGCCAATCGTGAAGTAGCGCTTGTTCGGTATTGACGGTAATTCGCTGTTATTGCTGGTTTCCAGCATATGCCTCGACCCGAGCTTTCAGTTTCTGTCCTGGTCGAAAAGTTACCACCCGACGCGCGGAAATCGGTATCTCTTCACCGGTTTTGGGGTTACGGCCCGGTCGCTCGCTCTTGCTGCGCAAGATGAAGTTTCCAAAGCCCGAAAGTTTTACGTCATCGCCGTCTTCGAGGGCAACCCTCACCTCTTCGAAGAACTGTTCGACAAATTCCTTGGATTCACGCTTGTTGAGTCCGAGTTCGTCAAAGAGCATCTCAGCCAGCGATGCCTTGGTTAAAGCCATTTTTATGTCCTGAGTGTCGCGCGTAAATCAGATGCCAAACCGTTCAGAATACGAGACGTCGCAGCGTCAATCTCTACGTCGTCAAGGGTGCTGGAAATATCCTGCAAAATCAACCCTAAAGCGACGCTCTTTCGACCACTTGCTATGCCCTTTCCCGTGTAAATGTCGAAGATCCTGACATCCTGTAACGATGTGGGTCCATGGCGCCGGGCGCATTCACCAATTTCTGCCGCCGTGATGTCGGCATCGACAATGATGGCCAAATCACGGCGCACCGCCGGAAATCTGGAAATGTCCGAAAAACCGGGTAAGGCGACTGCGTTCAACGCTTGCAAATCAAGCTCAAACAATATTGGAATTTGCGACAAATCCAGATTTTTCTGAAGCCGCGGGTGTAGTTCACCAAGCCAGCCAACTGCTTGATCTTGCGCCATGATTTGCGCACACCGCCCTGGGTGCAGTGCCGGGTGCACGGCCGGCTTGAAAGTAAAACTGGCCGCACTGGCCAGCTGCAGCAACGCATCGACATCGGCTTTAACATCGAAAAAGTCTGCCGACACCGGCGCGCCATCCCAGTGTTCCGGCTGTCGATTCGCGGCCACAAGCCCGGCAAGTACGGGTTTCTGCAGCAAATCATCACCTTGTGGCAGGAACTTCAACCCCACCTCGAAAAACCGGATGTCACCCTGCTGGCGATTGAGGTTTGCCTTCATCGCCTCACACAGCCCGACCCACAGCGTGTTGCGCATCACGCCCATATCCGAGGCGATCGGGTTGCTCAGCGGCAGTGCTTCGAGCTTGCCGTCGAACTGCTGCTGCACCTGTTCATCGACGAAGCTGTAGCAAACGGCCTCCTGATACCCACGGTTGATCAGAACCTGGTGGATGCTGTGCCGGGGCAATTCAGTCTCGGGAGCCGCCGCCATCTCTGGCGCCCAGACCGGGTTGGTGCGAGGTATATTGTTGAAGCCGTAGACTCGCGCCACCTCTTCGATAAGATCTTCCTCAATCGCGATATCGTAGCGCCAGGATGGTGATGTCGCCCGCCAGCCGGCCGGGGTGGTCTCAACCGCCATGCCGAGACGATCGAGAATTCCGGCGACCTGCTCGCCCGGCACCTCGGTACCCAGATAGCGATCCAGTCGTTCGCGGCTGAGCTCCACCACTGGCAGCGCTCGATCGAGTGCGTCGTTGCGCACCTCGAAGACCGGCCCCGGACTGCCGCCGACAATGTCAGTCAGCAGCCGAGTGGCGTATTCAATGGCGGTGATCTGCAGACCGCTGTCGACGCCGCGCTCGAACCGCTGGGCAGAGTCGGTATAGGCGTTGTAGCGACGCGGTTTGGCGGCGATACCGAGCGGCACAAACAGCGCCGCCTCGAGCAGCACGTCGTTCGTCGCAGCGTCTACTCCCGTCGAGTCACCGCCCATGATGCCGGCAATCGCCACCGCTTTTTCGTGATCGGCGATAACCGTGGTATCGCTGTCGAGTTCGATCTCGCGACCATCGAGCAAAATGATTTTTTCACCCTGACTCGCCAGTCGCACGTGCACGCCACCACTGAGCTTTGACAGGTCGAATGCATGCATCGGTTGACCAATCGACATCATCACGTAGTTGGTCACATCGACCGCGGGAGAAATCGAGCGGATGCCACTGCGTCGAAGTTTTTCAACCATCCACAACGGTGTAGTGGCGGATGTGTCTATGCCACGTATCACGCGGCCAGCGTAATTGGCGCAGCAACTGTCCGCATCGATCTGCAACGGGAATGTATCGTCGTGCGCCGCGGGAACCGGGCTCGCGTCGAGTTCGGCTACAGACATGGCATTGCGTGCACCGATCTCGCGAGCAACCCCTCTGACACAGAAGCAATCGCCACGGTTGGGGGTCAGCTCGATCTCGATTATCTGATCGGACAGCGACAGGTAATCGGCAAGTTCCATTCCGAGCGGGGCGTCAGACGGCAGCTCATGCAGCCCGTCAGCCTCTTCGGCCAGTTGCAGTTCGGCCGCTGAGCACAGCATGCCGTGCGACTTGACGCCACGCAGCTTGCTGGCCCGGATCTTAAGCCCGCCCGGCAACTTTGCACCCACTCGCGCGAAGGGCACGCGAATCCCGGCGCGCGCGTTCGGTGCACCACAAACCACCTCAAATCGCTCACCACTGCCATCGTCAACCTGACAAACGCGCAGCCGATCCGCATCCGGGTGTTGCTTTGCCTCGGCTATCTCGGCGACCACCACATCGGTGAAGTTGCCACCAGCCGGACTGTGGTCGTCGACTTCAAGCCCGAGCAGAGTCAGTTGCTCAACCAGTTCGGTGGTGTCGACGTCAGGGCTGACCCACTCGCGCAGCCACGCTTCGCTGAATTTCATCGCGCTGATTCCTAGTTAAACTGGCGGAGAAACCGCAGGTCGTTTTCGAAGAACATACGCAGGTCAGATACGCCGTAACGCAGCATCGCCAGCCGCTCTACCCCCATACCAAATGCGTAACCGCTAAACCGGCTGGTATCGACCCCGACGCTGGCAAACACCGACGGGTGCACCATGCCCGCACCGAGCACCTCCAGCCAATTGCCGCCACCGATGCGAATATCCACTTCGGTCGAAGGTTCGGTAAACGGGAAGTAGCTTGGTCTGAAGCGGATCTCTACATCGTCCTGATCAAAAAAGCGCAGCAGAAAGGTTTCCAGGTGTCCCATCAGATCAGAGAAAGCGATATCGCGGTCGACCAGCAAACCCTCGACCTGATGAAACATCGGCGTGTGCGTCATATCGGAATCACATCGATACACCCGGCCCGGCGCGATGATGCGCAGTGGCGGCTCGTGTTGCTCCATGTGTCGAATCTGTACCGATGACGTGTGGGTGCGCAGCAAACGGCCGCCATCGAAATAGAAGGTGTCGTGCATTGCGCGCGCCGGGTGATGCGCCGGAATATTCAGCGCCTCGAAGTTGTAGTAGTCGTTTTCAACCTCCGGCCCCTCGGCGACACTGAAGCCCAGATCGGCGAACAATGTGCTGATGCGCCTGATCGTACGGGTTACCGGATGAAAGCCTCCGCGCGGCAGGCCTCTGCCAGGCAGCGTGACGTCGATAGCCTCATCGCGCAGCCGATCGTCGATGGCTTTCGCCTCGAGCTCGTCGCGGCGCTGCTCAAGTGATTGCAACAGCGACTGTTTGGCCTGATTGATTTCACGTCCGCGAGTTTTCTTTTCCTCAACAGACAGCTCACCCAGTGATTTTAGCTGCTGCGTCAGCTCGCCCTTCTTGCCCAGAAACCGGACTCGAACCGCATCCAGTTCAGCGAGATCCGTGGTGCTGTCAAGCGCCTGTGTCGCTCTGCTGAGCAACTCTTCGATTTGCATAGTTGACCTTCATCCGGCCTGCGCCGCCGGCAATTCTGGTAGGGATAGGTGTAGCGCTTTGGCTGCGCCTGAAACAAAAACGGGAAAAGACACCGCTGGCATCTTTTCCCGTAGGCTTGGACAATTCAATCGCGCGGCGGGTTAACGCCGCGGGTTTCAGGCGGCTGCCTGCAACCCCGATTTAGCCTTTTCAGCCAACTGGCCGAAAGCAGCCGGATCGTGCACAGCGATATCGGCAAGTACCTTGCGATCCACTTCAATGCCAGCCTTGTTCAGAC
>CAZNIS010000040.1:38738-57341 GCA_964573105.1 uncultured Granulosicoccaceae bacterium | reverse complement strand
AATCGATCTACGCTGGGTATAAAGCTGTGCCGAAAACGATAGCTGCCTGCGTCACCCTCGTTTGCCCACACTCTGAATACGTACTTGCCGGGGAGTGGCAGGTCGACTTGCAGGCGAGCGTCGCCGGCCGGGCTGCGATCAGCCAGCCATCCACCATTAGGATGCGGGAATATGCCGAAGTCGATTTTTCCAGGGCCCGATATCAGATCGACGGTCCACTGGCCGTGTCTTGTGATTTCGATGATGAATTCGTCTCGGTCACCGGATTTATCTATCGCGCCATCGAGCTGACCCTGTTGCGGGATGGGAAGTTGAGCCTCGGCGCTTGCTTCATCGTGGCGGGTGTCGCCCTGTGTAACCGGCACACCGGCAGTGAGCGCATCATCGTTAGTTGAATCGGTTTGCGCGGGTTCGGTATCGTCTGTTTCGGCGGTGCTGCTCGCTTGCGGTGACAGGGTGAAGTTCTCACTTAGGTCGCCAAACTCAAGTCCGATGGACTGACGCGATTGTTCTGCCCACTCAACGTAGTCCGGGTCTGTACTTTGCGCCGCTGCCGTATTGGTGAAGAGCGACGCCAGAACGAAGAGCGTTACCCTATCCACAAATCGCATTCCTGAGATCAGTGACGGTGACTTTGCTGTCGGTGCGTGGCCAGTCGGATCCTTCGAGCATTATCCAGGTCTGCTCCGGGCCATCTGCCAATGTAAATGGCCCTTTGTCCATCACGGTAACCTTCGGGCCATTCGACCAGACAATCGGCGTGCTGCGTGGCCCGAGTACCCGCCAGCCGTCCAGGCTTTCGCAACTGGGGTGTGTGCGGCTGTATCGGTTTTCTATGTAATTGGCGATGGTCTGCTCTGCCGGCTTATCGTAGGGTAACCTGAACCAGGTTTCATAGAAGCCACTGGTCTGCCAAGAGCCGCCTGCCCAGTGCGGAATGTAACCGCTGCCCTCCACCCGCAGAACAAAATACAGATCGAGTTTCCGCGAATCTCCATTATTGCTCGCGTCGCTAATGCCGCTGGTGCTCGATGACGCATCCGTTGTTGTTTCACTTGCAGAGACAATCAAGTTGATCACGGGCTGTGCATTGTCGAATGCGGTGCCCAGCGCACTGACCTGTAATTTGATCGTGGCGCTGTCGCCCTCACGCGCGGACTCGGATACATCGAAGCTTAGCTGCAGTGGCTCGCGGTTGTTGGCAGCGAGGATTGGAATACGGCTCGTGCTCAAGCTGACGTTCTCTAGCGGCCCCGCAATACTTGCAATGCTTATTTGCACGTTGCTCAGCGCCGCATCCGTTGGATTGGCGATTAACACGGGGGCTCGATAGCCTTTTTCGCCAGCCAGTACCTGATGCACTGAGTTGTTGCCGGCAGCGGCATGGGTTGCTGTTGAAACCGCGATTGACAGGCAAACGGACAACCAGCGCAAGCAACTTAGGGTGGCATGTGCGTGTGTCATTGGTCGAACCCGCATTCTCTTGGGGGCAGAGTAGACAGCCCGCGACGGACCAGCTGCTGGCGTCGCATCTCCCGATTGACGCACTCCGGCGGTGGAATTTCGTCGGTATCGTCGGTGATTTTCAGGCTGCTGTCATCGACGTAGTGATAACCCAGCCAGTCGCCTTCGGCACTTTCGATGCGACGCCATTTCCAGTTGGCGGTGGCATCGTCTTCGTTAGGGTAGAGCCAGTAACCCTGATCGATTTTCGTTTCGTAGTAGCGCTTGAGATAGACATCGCGAAAGCCTTTGGGTCCGCGCGGAATCGATATCACCTCCGGACCAAACTGTGATTCGCCGTTTTCATCCACGGTGCGATAGCGCGGATCGAACACGGTGATCGGGTAGTCGACGTAGGGCGATTCGAAGAATTGCGTCTCGGGGCCGTGGTGGCTGACTTTGCCGCCGGTGTAGCCGGCTTGCTCTTGCACCGCTGTGTTGAGCAACCGCAATAGTTTTTTCTGTTCCTCGGTAATCAGTCCGGTCTGTTCATCAAAGCACGGCATCGGCACAGGACGCCTGCCGGTCTTGAAGGTGGCGCGTATAACCATTGCGCCGGCATCGCACTTGCCCTTACCGCTGCTGCTGACGGTGACTTCGGCACGGCATGCCGGGTCCGGGGAGCTGGTGCCGTCTGGGCAATAGAAACCGGTGGTTAAGATGTCGTAATCTGCGGTGAGAAACGGTTTATCCGGGTGGGTGTTGTCTGCAAGTACATTGAGTGGCTGAAGGCTTCTACAACTGCCGGGCTCGCGTGCGGTGGACGGTTCGATGGCGAGATTAAATGTATTGCTATCGGTGCGCCAATCGAGCCAGGCCTCGCAGTCGCAAGCGTTCGTATCCGGCGTTTGTGTACCGTCGCTTTTGCACAGAAAAATTGCCGCCTCTGCGTCGGTGATGGGGCCCTTTTCCGGCTTGTCGTACCAGACGGTGTAACGTCGGTAGTTGTCATCGGTGGTGTTGGCTGGCCAGCGATGCTCCAGTTGGCGACTGATGGCCAGCGGTTTGCCGTTGTCAGGGTCGCGATATTTCGCATCTTTTGCATCCAGCAGGGCCTGGGTTTTTTTGTTGAAGTCTTCAATTGCCGCGGTGCGCTCGGCCCCTTGTTTGTTGCGCCACAGTTTGCTGAACGTCTGGTTTTGCGGCAGATAGCCTTTTTGCGGGCCCCAGTTGGAACTCTTACCCTTGATATTCATGCCTTTGGTGGCGGCACCCTGCACAATCAGTTGCGTCGCGTCCGGGTTGACCGGGCGCATCATGATGATCGCGTTGCGATCGCGCGCCACGTTTAAAAACGCATCTACGTGTGATGGCGCCATGCCCGACCAGGCCTTGGCGTGTGAACCGGTCAGCCGAAAGTCGTTACCAATGCGCTCAGGGGTGTGTGGTGGCATTGGCTGGCCACCCGCGCCAAGCGTGGCAAAGTGCGTATCGGTGGGTGACTTTAATACGTCGACGATGCGATGTTGCAGCCTGTAGTAGCGCGGTGCAAACCCGTGGATCACGCTCTCCTGAACATCGGCGTCGTGGCTGATACCAAAATAGGAAATGGCCGAGCGCTCTGCGCCACTTAATTCACGTCCGCCCAGTTGGCTGTCGAGGCGCACGGTGGTGTCGTTTTCATCGAAGCGAAAAACCAGTTGTCGAATCGCCTCAAGCGTGAGCTCCGGCAACTCGCGGGAATCGAACCAGGATCGAATATCGTTTGCACGGTCCGGCTCGGTTGCCCAGTGATGCGCATTGGAGGCGAGCAGATCCAGAAATGACTCGCGAGAGCTTACAAACACCGGTTCGCGATTGTGCTCGGTCCAGTCCTCCCGCACCACTTGCTGCAGGTAGCGCTCGGCCACATCTGGATGCTTAAAGAACAGGCCCGCGATCAGGCTTGCGCGATAGAACACGGTTTTATCCGGATCGTAAATCGGATCCTTTAAGCGCCCGATGTCGGTGGTGGTGGCAAATACATGAATCGGCAAATCCGGGGTGTCGATCATTTGCAGCGCCGGGCTGCCGGGTGTTTGATCGCTCAGTGCGCTGCTGCCATCGTGGCGGCCAGTTTCGAACCAGGCGCCATAGGAGAGTTTAAGTTCATCGATACGGGCACTCAGTGAACTCGACAGGGCCGTACCATCGATCAAATCATCGAGTATGTCGGTAAGTAAATTGCCGTCGAGGTCGCGCTCGGTTAGAAAGCCAACCAGCTCTGCCATCTCGCTGCCGTAGTGCGGTGTTGAAATGGTGATCAGGCGGTGGATGTCGCCGCGGTTGTAATTCTCACGTCTGTGATATTGATCGTTGTAGCTTTGCTGCGAGGCGTAGACACGGGCAAGCACGCCGCCCATGCTGTGCCCGATCACATCGGCGCGTGTCGCGGCCAGCGAGAGGTCGTCGCGATAATAGGTGAGCGCTGTGTCAATGCCACCGGCCTTCCAATCGCCGGCAGCACTGAGCCAGGATGCACCAGTCGATCCACCATCCCAAACCGCGGTTCGATTGAGTTCGAATGCCTCAGTATTGGTGCTTTGATAGTTCACCAAAAAGGGGACAAAGCCCGCGTTGGTGAGGGTGTCGACAAAACGATCACCATAGGGTGAATCGGTTGCCCAGGCAGAGACAGGATCGTCAAACGTGCCGTGCATCAATACCACTGGCGCGCGTGCGATCTGCAACTCAATTGCATGGCTGATAGTCTGTGATGGCGTGTCTGTGGCTGCGGGCTGAAATTCGAATTCGAGTGCCAGCGATCGGCTCTCCGGACCATCGGCGATTCTGTTTGCCGGCGGACGCATGCCAGAGCCGCGACCAAATGCCTGTGGTGCGGTATAAAACGCGAAGCCGAAATGGGCATCGCCCTGTTGACAGGTGTCGCCATTGAAAAGCACGCGAAGGCTGCCGTCTTCTTCTGCGGGCGTATTGGTCAATTCGAAAGCACCTGCCGTTGTCGACTGCAAGCGAACCAGCAACTGGCTCAGTCCGTCTGCCGCGACGCCCGTGCGATCATCGCTGGCAGCCAGCAGGCGTTTGCGCAAGGCGCCCGTATTGTCCCTCGACAGATTGCCAAGATAAGCATCGGACAGATACTGATCGGCGTTGTATCGCTGGTGATTCGGGCCGCCGGCGAAAAGGTAGCGCGGATTGGCGTCGAGTAATTCGTGACTGAGTCCAATCGCTGTGACGATAATCGGCGACAGGGTTTTGCCGGTTGTCACGGTGGGGGATGCCGACTGTGTGCTGGCCGGTTCGGTGGAGCTGATGGTGCAGGGTGCAGCAACCGTTACCGCGATTGGCATCAGCGTGCCAATAAACAAAAGGCTTGTGGCAATCCGTTTGCCCGGCAACACCGTGAGCCTATCCTTGACTTGTCGGTGACAAGCGGTATTCACGTCGGTTGAAAGAGTGGCGCCCGATTCAACATCGAGTGCTTTTCAACGGTTATAGCAATGGCGATTGCCAATTGCAATCGGCATATTTGCCAATTGCCAACCCGGTATTTTTTGCTATCGGTTCGAATGAGTTGTATGGCGGTGTGAAAACTAAGGTTCGAAGTACACCGTTTTATGATCGGCTCGCTTTTTCAGCACGCGCGCGAGTGCCGGCAGGTAGGGGCTTAGGCGCGATGGTTCGGCGTTGATGGAGTCCACCTGAATTTTCTTTCGCGTATTGGCCAGGTGCTCGCAAACCGCCAGGATTTGACTGATGTCGGGATGGTCCGGCGGGACATGAAAAGTCAGCCGACGCCCGGTGTTCTCCACCACCAATGCCAGCTCTCCCTGAAAAAAGGCCAGGTAGTTTTGCGTGCGGCGCTGCGGTAATTCTGGCCAGTCGATACCCAGCCCGCAGGGTGACGCTGGATCGAGCGCACTGCACCAGAAGTGATCGGGCGGATTTTCCTGTTGTTGCAGACGCAACAATGCGCGCTGGCTGATGAATTGAGGGCCCGCCAGTTGTTCGAAGAATAGACCCTGTAACACTTCGCCAGATAACTCCATAACCCGCAGCGCGCGAAACAGATGGCGCCAGCGAAATTTTCCGCCCTCGCGATCAGCCAGTTCCTTGTTGATAAACCCATAGCGATCCAGCAATAGATGAACACGCTCGCGGGTCTCTTCCATCTCAGTCAGTGGATCGGCATCGGCGTTGGCCAGGGGCGCGAGCTGCCAGTTGCCAGCCCAGCCAACCGCGCGCGGACTCAGTCTGCGGCGTGAGCTTCGGCGAAGTGGTTGTGCGGTGCCGGTGTTGCCGTAATCACGTTCCAGACCCTGGCGCAATGGTGCGAGGGTATCGGCGAATATCTGGCCCGCCCAGACCGCTGCCCACCATTGTTTGGCTGGATTGTCTGATGGGTCGGCTGGCAGCTCTGCGCTCAGCGTGCTGTAGCTGTAGCGGGCATTCGGATCGTGAAACAGTGATCGAATCGGTGCTTCATCATCGGGCGTGTTGAGTAGTTCGATATCCTCTGGATAACACAGGCAACACTGTTGATTGCCAGTACCGAACCAGGCCAGTTCCTGGCTTTGAAAAAAGCTGTCGAGCTGGTGAGTGGAAAAGTCGCGAAAGCGGCTGGCGAAGATATCGTTTAACAGCAGACCGACAGGACTACTGAAGCCACGTAACTGCTCAAAGGCATTTTGCAGGTTGGTGTCTGTGGCGCTGGCGTTGAAATGGTGCCAGTTTGCGATGACTGCCGGCAGGCAA
Source organism: uncultured Granulosicoccaceae bacterium (assembly GCA_964573105.1). GTDB lineage: Bacteria > Pseudomonadota > Gammaproteobacteria > Granulosicoccales > Granulosicoccaceae > CAKZSB01. The sequence continues at coordinate 51,143 of CAZNIS010000040.1, read as the reverse complement.
GTAACCGGCAACGCTTCAAAAGATGGGCGACGCGCCGCGCGCTGCCAGCGCAAAAGGATTTCGAAGTTTTCCGCATCGCAGTAGTACAGCGTATCGTCCTGCTCCAGCAATGGGCCGTGTATCAACGCCTCTGATTGCAGCAGGCCCGCTGGCACGCTCGGCAGTATTTTTTCTAAGGTTGGTTCGTCGACGGGGCCGTAGAAAGACAGGATTTCAGTTGCCAGTGCAATCGCATCGCGTTCATCGGCAAGGTCTGGCCATTCGCTGTGCGTGCAGCGTGCCTCTGCGGTAAGGCCGGTTTTTATCAGTGCACCGGCATGTTCCAGATGGCAAACCCAGCGCTCCTCGCCTCGCATAAACTCCACGAGCCTGGCATCTGATTTTGCCGGGCTGTCGTTCCAGTCCGGCCACCATTCGCTTGCTGGAATCAGCACGCGTTCCTTGACCCACTCAGACCATTCTTCGGCATCAACGGGTTGATATTCGGGCAGCATGCGTTGCCGCTTGGCGACGAATTGGTCGCAAATAGTTTTTGCGACCCGGGGTCGCAAGCTCGCATCCTGCACCGCACTTTTTATCAGGTCATCGGATAGTGCTGTGGTACCTGATTGTTCTGGCGTGTCGTCGGCGTACATGTAGCGGTTGATTTGATCAAACGACAGGTTGCCGGCAAACGGTGAGGGTGAGGCGGTTTGTGTGAAGCTCCAGTCGATTTGGCCGTCAGCCAGATCTGTCAGCACGGTGCGCAGGGCATCGAGTTCGAATTCGTCTTTCAGGCAACTGCGCCAGGCTTCGAGCGTGACTGGAAAATCATTGAAGTTCTGTGTAGCGGCGAGTAGCTTTTTGGCCTGCAGGCGGCTCATCCACAGTGGCAGCCGCTGATTGAATTTTTGTCTTGGCAGCAACAGGAAGCGACCGGCACATTCGCGAAAGCGGGCGCCAAAAAAACCGGATCCTTCCAGCGACTGTCGCAACAGTTCATCGATGTTGTCACGGTTAACCAGGGCCAGCACTGCCGCCGGGTCAGGTGACGCTGTAGTTTGAATGACGATAGCGTCGTTGTCGGCGTGAATCTCGGGTGATTCGTTGAACTGTAATTGCCAGGCCGATTGCATCGCGAGTGCCCACGGCTGGTTCAGGCGGCCACCCCAAAAGGTGTGAATGATTACCTGTTGCTGCATGTCAGGTCCGCGATAGCCGCCTGGGCCGGTGGCGACTTGCTCGACCAGCAGGTGTTTATCATGCGGCAGCGCGGTTTCGGTGGCGGCGCGCTGGCGTTGCAGATAGTCGATCAGCTTTTTACTGGCGCTGTCGTCGAAGGCGAGCTCGCTGCAGATGTGACTCACGAGTTCGTCCTCGCGGTTGCTGTCGAGTGCGGTTTCTGCCAGTCGCAGGAAATCACCGATCCGCTGTGAGTAGTGAAAGCTGCGGTTGAGCCGCTCGGCACGCCAGAACGGTGGGGCAATACCGGACGGTTTTGCCGGGCGTACCATTACATCGTTGTGGGTGATGCGTTGTACTTGCCAGTGTTGTGTGCCGAGGGTGAAGCTGTCGCCGATTTTCGCCTCCCAGACAAATTCTTCATCCAGCTCTCCGATCTTGCTGCCGCTGTCAGCATGTCGAATCTGATAGTAGCCGCGATCCGGTATGCTGCCACCTGAGTTGTACAGGGCAAATACGGCCCCTTTTTTCGCGGTGACTGTGGCGTTGATTCGATCGTAGATGATGCGCGGCTGCAGCTCGCGGACTCTGGCACCGGCGTAGCGCCCGGCCAGCAGTTCCAACACCAGATCAAACTGTTCGCGCGGCAGGTTGTGATACGGCGTGGCGCGGACAATCAGTTGATAGATATCATCGACCTGCCAGCTTTCGGTTGCGGTCATTGAGATTATGATTTGTGCCAGCGTGTCAAGCGGACCGGTGATCGGCACCAGTGGTTCGAGATCGCGCTGCTGAGTGGCCCTGGACAGGGCGGCGGCTTGCAGAAAGTCGTGCGAGTGCACCGGAAAGAGCGCGCCGTGACTGACTGCGCCGACGCTGTGACCGGCGCGGCCCAGGCGCTGCAAGGTGGCGGCAATACCCGGAGGCGCCTGCAGCATGACCACCAGATCCAGCGCGCCAATATCGATACCCATTTCCAGTGAGCTGGTGGCAACGATGGCGCGCAGCTCACCATCCTTTAATCGTCGCTCGACTTCAGCACGAATCTCTCTTGCCAGTGAACCGTGATGGGCGTAGGCGAGCAGGGCAGGTGACTGCGAGTTGATTTTCAGGGTGATCTTCTCGGCCATCATGCGGCTGTTGGTGAAGAACAGCGTGCTGCGGTTGGCGTCGATGACGGTGCGAAAATGATCGGCCAGCGGATCCCAGACCGAATCCCCCGACTCGGCCGCGCTTTGTACCGACTCCGGGTAGCACACTTTGAGTGAGATGGATTTGTCTGATGGCGGGTTGACGATGGCAACCGGGCGCGGTGTGCCAGTGTCATCGTAACCGCCGACGAAGGTCGCCACCGCCTGCAGTGGATTGACGGTTGCCGACAATGCTATGCGCTGAATCTCGCCACACAAATCGACCAGGCGCTCGGTGGAGGAGAGCAACGACACCCCGCGACGGTTGTCGACCAGTGAGTGCACTTCATCGAAGATGATGGTCTCGATGGTCTGCAACGCGGTTCTGCCACGCACGGTGGTTAGCAGGTTGGTCAGGCTCTCGGGCGTGGTGATCAGAATGTCAGGTGGTTTTCGCAACATGCGCTGGCGATCAGACTGCAGCGTATCGCCGGAGCGGGTGCGCACCTGCAGCCGCGGGAAGTCATCACTCTGCTGCAATTCTGCCAACGGGCCGAGCAGGTTGCGCTGAATGTCGTTGTTCAGCGCCTTCAGCGGCGAGATGTACAGCACGCGGGTTTGCCCCGGCGCCCAGTCGCCGCGGGCGAAGCGATTCAGCGACCACAGGAACGCAGTGAGGGTTTTGCCGCTACCGGTGGGGGCGGTGATCAGCGTGTGGCCGCCGTCGGCGATGACCGGCCAGGCGGCGCGCTGTACAAGGGTGGGCTCGGGGAATTTCTCGCCGAACCAGCGTCTAACCGTGGGATGGAAGTCGGCGAGCGCTGTCGTCATGAGCCTGGTGCCGGCAATGCGCGGGTTGAAAACATCGCAAATTGTAGCACCTGGCGTGCGCTGCCAGCAGCTGCGCGAGCACGACACGGCGCGTCGGCGGCTGTGGTTTGCCGTTGCCGAACTTGTGCAATACTGCGTTGAGAAATACCGGCCGTCTGCGATAATCGCCGGCGTCACCCTACAAGCAAGAGGAATCTCGATGAAATTTGCAACGACCGCCTTTCGAGCGCTGCCACTGGCCGTGGCGATGGCTGTGGCGCCGCTTAGCGCTCAGGCCGAAGGCACGCTGAACGTCTACAACTGGGGCGAGTACATTGGCGAGGAGACCATCGCAAATTTCGAAAAGGAATTCGATATTAAGGTCACCTACGACAACTACGATTCCGTAGAAACCGCCGACGCCAAGCTGCTCGCTGGCAACTCCGGCTACGATGTGGTGTCGCATTCGGGCACGTCAATCGGGCGGCTGATTCCGGCCGGCATTCTGATGGAGCTGGACAAATCCAAGCTCGACAACTTCAAGCACATGCGTGAAGACGTGATGGGCCAGTTGGCAGCCAACTGGGATCCGGGTAACAAATACATCGTGCCGTACATGTGGGGCACGCATGGCGTCACTTACAACGAAGAGCTGGTCAAGGCCACGCACCCGGATGCGCCGATTGGATCGATGGATATGATTTTCGATCCGGCACATATGGAAAAACTGGCTGAGTGCGGCGTGTCTTTCCTCGACTCGCCAACCGATGTCATCCCGATGGCGCTGGCGCATTTGGGCTTAAACCCCAGCTCCACCGACAAGGCCGACTACGACAAAGCCGGTGAGCTTTTGGCCTCAATTCGACCCTACATCAAAACGTTTGACAACTACGCCTATCAGCGCATGCCTGAAAAAGAGTTTTGCGTGGCCGTGACCTGGGGGCCGGACGGCCTGCTGGCGATGTCGGGTGCCGCCGAGGCGAACACTGGTGTGGTGCTGGATTTCTTCAATCCGCCGGGCGAGGGTAAGGCCAACGTCTGGGTTGACGGCTGGGTGATCCCCAGTGATGCGAAAAACGTGGAGAACGCCTACAAGTTCCTGAATTATATGATGCGCCCTGAAGTCGGTGCCGGTGACAGTAACTTTACCTGGTATGCAACCGCCAACCAGGACTCGATCCCGATGATCGATGAGGCTGTCACCAGCAGCGTGGCGGCTTTCCCGCCGGCTGAAGCGGTATCGCAGATGTACACGCTGAGCGTTGTGCCGCCGAAGATCGAACGCGCCAGAACCCGGGTCTGGACCAAGTTCAAAGCCGGCAACTGATCCGCCGCGTTGGCCAGGTTGGCTGGTATTGCCAACCTGGCGCAATCCACTTTAACTGAGCCAGGTCCAGTGTGCCTGGTTCAACCTTCGCTCCAGACCGATTGCCGCTATGACTGAGGAATCTGCGTACCCCTGGCGCGAGCCGGGTGCCGAGCCGTTTATCCGGATTGGCAACCTGACCAAACGCTTCGGGTCATTCGTTGCGGTAGATGACGTCAGCCTCGACATCTACAAGGGTGAGCTTTTCGGACTGTTGGGTGGGTCCGGTTGTGGCAAGACCACGCTGTTACGGATGCTGGCGGGCTTTGAAGAGCCCAGCAGTGGTTCGATCCTGATCGACGGCGTCGACATGACGCATGTGCCGCCCTACGAGCGGCCGGTGAACATGATGTTTCAGTCGTATGCGCTGTTTCCGCACATGACGGTCGAGAAGAATATCGCCTACGGTTTGAAGCGCGATGGCGTGGCGCGATCCGAGATCAAGGATCGCGTGGCCGACATGCTGAAGATGGTGGAATTGACAGATTTTGGCCGCCGCAAACCACAGCAGCTCTCGGGTGGCCAGCGCCAGCGTGTGGCACTGGCGCGCGCATTGGTCAAGCGGCCCAAGGTACTGTTGCTGGACGAGCCGCTGGCTGCACTTGACAAACGTCTGCGCGAACAGACGCAATTTGAATTGATGAATATTCAGGATCGTCTCGGCGTCACATTTGTAGTGGTCACGCACGATCAGGAAGAGGCGATGACGCTGTCGACGCGAATAGCCGTGATGGACGCGGGCAAGTTTATGCAGGTGGGCGAGCCGGCCGAGATCTATGAAAACCCGGCCACCCGTTTTATCGCGAATTTCATCGGTTCGGCCAACTTGATCGATACCACGATAGCGGAAAAATCGGACGATCGCCTGCAGCTGCAACACAGTGGGTCGAGCGAGGTTTTCGACGTGATGGCACAGACCGCAGCCAGCGTCGGTGCGACGATGACGATTGCCCTGCGACCGGAAAAAATACTGATAGACAAATCACCGATTGAGCACTGCGACAATCAAATTCAGGGCGTGGTGAAAGAGATCGCGTACCTGGGCAAAATATCGACCTATCGGGTTGAGACCGAGATGGGTGAGACGATCGAGGTGACCGCGCCCAATCAGATCCGGTCGCGTGGTACCGGTCATCGCATCGACTGGGACGATGCGGTGCATCTGGGCTGGAACGCCGACAGCGCTGTATTGCTTGGAGACTAGGCGACGGTGAACACCCTCTCGCGATTGGGCAATTGGCTGCAGACGAACTGGCAGTGGGTTGTCGTCGCGGTGCCGTTCGTCTGGTTGTTGCTTTTTTTTCTGGCGCCGTTTTTCATCGTTCTGAAGATCAGTCTGGCCGAGTCGCTAATCGCGAGCCCGCCGTTCTCGAATCTGTTGCAGTGGGGCGAGGGATTTTGGCCATCGATTCAGGTGACGATCGATAACTTTGCCTATTTGTGGGAAGACGATCTCTACGTTCGCACCTATATCAACTCGGTCAAGATCGCACTGGTCAGCACCGTGTTATGTCTGTTGATCGGCTACCCCATCGCTTATGCGATCGTGCGCACTCAGGGCACCGCACGCTACATATTATTGTTGCTGGTGATCCTGCCGTTCTGGACCTCGTTCTTGTTGCGGGTGTATTCGTGGATGGGGCTGCTGGCTGATCAGGGAACCTTCAACAGCTTGTTGATGTGGCTGGGCGTGATCGACAAACCGATTCGCCTGTTGTACTCACAGTTTGCCGTGTATGTGGGCATTGTTTACTCCTATCTGCCGTTCATGATTCTTCCTCTTTACGCCAATATGGAAAAGCTCGACACCTCTTTGCAGGAGGCGGCGGCTGATCTGGGCGCGAGACCGGCAGCCGGCTTTTTTACCGTCACCCTGCCACTGACGGCTCCCGGTATTCTGGCTGGCTCGCTGCTGGTGTTTATCCCCGCAACCGGTGAGTTTGTGATTCCGGATTTGCTCGGCGGTGGCAACGTGCTGATGATCGGCCGGGTGTTGTTCAGCGAATTTAACGCCAACCATGACTGGCCGGTAGCCTCGGCGGTGGCGATTGCGCTGTTGCTGGTGCTGGTCTTGCCGATGATGCTTTACCACCGGGTACAGGCGGCTGATGCGGAGCGCAAGCGATGAACGGCCGGCGCTCGCGTTTTCTGTTCACCATGTTGTGTTTTGGTATGGCGTTCTTGTACGTGCCGATCATCCTGATGATGATCTACTCGTTCAATTACTCCAAGCTCGTGCCGGTGTGGGGTGGCTGGTCTACGCGCTGGTATACCGAGCTTTTCAAAAGTGAAGACGTTTGGGCGGCGACCTCACTGAGTCTGAAGATCGCAGTGATGAATGCCACCTTTGCCGTCATGCTTGGCACGCTTGCCGGATTGGCGCTGGCTCGCATACATCGCTTTCGTGGCAGAACGCTGTTTACCGGAATGATCTCGGCACCATTGGTGATGCCTGAGGTGATAACCGGCTTGTCGCTGTTGCTGTTGTTTATCACCTTAAACCAGATGCTCGGCTGGCCCGCGAGTCGCGGCATTACAACGATCACCATAGCGCACGTCACGTTTTCCATGGCTTATGTGGCCATTATTATTCAGTCGCGTCTGGCCGGTACCGGTCAGGATCTGGAAGAGGCTGCACTCGATTTGGGGGCAAAGCCATTCCGGGTATTGTGGGATATTACGCTGCCGCAGTTGGCGCCCGGTATGGTGGCGGGCTGGTTGCTGGCGTTTACCCTGTCGCTGGATGATCTGGTAATCGCAACGTTTGTGTCTGGGCCTGGTGCTACTACGCTGCCGATGCTGATCTATTCGAGGATACGATTGGGCTTGCGGCCGGACATCAATGCGCTGGCGACGATCATCATTCTGGTGGTTGCGATAGGTGTGTTGCTGGCTGGCTGGATCATGATCCGCCAGCAGCGCGCGGCCGCCGCCAACGCGCAGAATGCCGAGCGTTAGTTGCCGGCTTTCATCGTTTCGTTGACGCTTTTCATGGTGCCTGACGCCGGCTGATCGCGCAGTCGTGCGACGGGGAAAACAGCTTGTATGGCGCGATGAAAGTGTCGCACGCCGTGTTCGGTGCTGGAGAGTGTTGGCTCTGGGAAAACGCTTGAACGCATACCTTCCTGCATATCATTGACGAATTGCTCGTCTTCAGAGTCAGTGATCCCGTTGATTCGCTGGTTCAGGTAGCGCACGGCGGCGACTTCGCGGCGATCATCTATCAGGCCAAATGCGCATCCGATATAGCGGGTTTGCGTGGTCGACACGGGTATGGTCATGTAGTACTCGATCATTTCCGGATACAAGCCGATCACCGCGTTTGGAAACAGGCCGATGTACCACCAGCTTTTTTGCCGGTGAGCGGGCAGGTGATCAAATGTGGGGAGTAGCTTCTGGTAGTGGCGAACACTCCAAAGGCGGGCGGGTTTTTCGTTGATAGTGGCGTCGGAGATTGGCAGGCCGTTTTCTATCCGATCTTCGTAGCTTTGGCCGTAGAGTTGCTGCAGTGACGGATGGCCCACCGGTACGTGGTAGCCTTCGTTGTCGATGTCGTGAATGATCTTCCAGTTGTAGCGCCGCAGTTGCTCGTAGCGTTTGGCGAGCGGTTGCATGGCGGCGATGTTATAGGGCTCTACCTCGGGTTCAATGGTCCGTAGTTTTTCCGCAAGGCTTGTTGTGTCACCACTGAAGTTCACGAACACAAGGCCCTGCCACACCTCCACTGCGACTGGCACCAGACTGAAGTTTTCGGCTTGCAGATTGTTAAACGTGTGCGGTAGCGGGTAATTCTGCAAGCTGCCATCCAGTCCGTACGACCAGCCGTGAAACGGGCAGGAGATACGGTGTTTGCAGTTGCCGCTGTCGTTAAGCAGGCGCGCACCTCGGTGTCTGCACACGTTGTGATAAGCGCGAATCTGATCGCTGTCATCCACGATAATCAACGCGCGCTCGCCAGCTGCATCGAACGTGATGTAGTCACCTTTGTTTTGCAGTTCCGACACGTGACCTGCCAGCATCCATTGCGATCGAAAAAGCTCGGCCTCCAGCTCGAAAAACTCGCTGGACTGGTAAGTCCAGGGGGCGAGGCTGTCGCGCTCGGTCGCGGTGGGCGGTGCATGGGTTGAATCCCGGGTCATGGAGAATGCGGTCGAGTGTGATGGTGGTCTGGGCAGCTTAGCGCTGTGGTTGGATGGGCTGCAAGTATGGGGGCGATGTTTTGCTGTGGGCGGGCCTGTTCTGTTGTGATTTGGTGGGGTGGGTGATGCTTGAGCGTGGTATGGGTTGGTGGTGCCTTGCTTACGCTGCGGGTTTCCTGGCTTCGTTTCGAGGCGGTGGTGGGTGTGGTGTTGAGGGTAGTATGGGTTGGTGTTGCCTTGCTTACGCTGCGGGTTTTCTGTTTGTTGCTTTGTGGTAGAGCGGGTGCCGGGTGGGTCTTGCGTGGTGGGTGTGTAATCGGCACGATTCACTATGATCTGACGTCACGGGCAATCCATGCAATCACATTATCCTTTGCTTATCGTTGGCGCGGGTGCTGCCGGAATCGGGGCGGCACAGGCGGCGCAGGCGGCTGGTATTGACTATCTGGTTCTGGAGGCGTCTCACCGCGTGGGTGGCCGTGGGCTGACTGAGGAGCTTGCACCCGGGATTCCCTGGGATCTGGGGTGTCACTGGCTTCATAGCGGCGGTATTAATCCACTGGCGAAGGTGGCTGATTCGCTCGGCGCGCACTACGACGTTGATCATCCGAGCCGTGCGTTCTATTGGCAGGGTAGCCGGGTGAGTTTGCAACTACAGCAAGACTACGAACAATACATGGCCCGGCAATGGCAGCAGGTGGACGCTGCCGGGCAGGAAGGGCGCGATACGGCGCTGGCCGATCTGATCGACTATGACAGCCAGTGGGCGCCCTATTATGTCTACTGGCAATCGCTGATGACGTCGCACGATGTCGATCGATTTTCCGCGCTGGATATTTATTACTACGAGGACACCGGCGAGGACTGGCCGCTGCGCGATGGCTACGGCGCTTTGCTCCAACGGCATGCGCAGGGCCTTGCGATCAAGCTCAATACGGCGGTGAATCGGATTGAGTGGGGCGGTAAGGGGGTCAGGGTGCAGAGTAGCGCAGGCGTATTAACCGCTGACCGACTGGTTATCACGGTATCCACCGGGGTGCTCGGTGGTCGAGATATTGAGTTTTCACCATCGTTGCCAGCCGAGAAACTGGAGGCGATCGAGCAGTTGCCAATGGGTTGCTATAACAACTTTGCGATGCTCTACGACGAGCCCTGGCCGTTTGATGAGGGCACGCCAGAGCGAATCGATTACAGCGACGGTAACGATGTCAATTTTGCGTTCAAGCTGCGTTGCTCCGGTTGGCCTTACATCTATTGTGCGGTCGCCGGGCGTCAAGCGCGTTGGCTTGAGCGCCAGCCTGCGGCCGCCTCGCAGGATCTGATGATGGGGGCGCTGACAGATATCTTCGGTTCGGATTTCAAACGCCGGATTGCCAAATTCAAATCCAGCGCCTGGGGTGATGATCCGCTGATTAAGGGTGCATTCTCAGCCAGCCAACCGGGCTATGCCAATCAGCGCGGAGTGCTGGCAGAGCCACTCGCCGAGCGCTTGTATTTTGCCGGTGAGGCCACTTCCAAACGGGCGTTCTGCACCGCGCATGGTGCCTGGCAAAGCGGGCGGGATGCGGTCATCGCAAGCAAGCCTGCATCGACTTAGTGCGGCATTAGTCACTGCACGGCCAGATGGGTTGTCTGCCTGTGGTGCTAGTAAGACGCGATCGATCATCGAAGCCCCGGCACGGGTTGCCAATGGGCGATTGGATTGGCGAGACCATTCAGGGTGGCGCTATCTGCCGGTTGGGCTTGCAGCCAGTCTTCGAACAACGCCTGATAGTGCTGCTGGTGATTTTCCCACCACTGATCGTTTCGCAATACCAGGTCATCCGTGTTGTTGGAGCCGGGAAGCAACGGCTGGTAGGAGGCCCCCACCAGTGACATCGCCGAGCGTCGAACCGGGCCATTGCCGGCAGACGTTGAATAGCGACCATTGATCTGTGGTGTCGACATCTGCTGGATCAGCGACCACGCCTCGACCTGATTGCCGGTGCTGGCGGGGATTGCCCACATATGCAACTGGTAGAGCGCCTGATTCCAGATGATGTCCCAGTCTGCGCCGCCGCCTGTTGCCGCGTGCCTGACCGCTGAGTGGCCGCTGACAATGGCAAACCGGGCCTGCTGTGATTTCATCGCGCGAATGGCCATCGTGTCGTCTTCCACCCAATAGATATGGCCACGCAAACTATCGAGCGCATGTTGGATGATCGGCCAGGCCCGCGCTGGCTGCTCCAGCGTGGGGTAGAGCTGTTCGGCATCAATACCGTTGGCGAGCAGCGCTCGCTCGGCGACTGCGCGTACCGAGCGGGTTAGTGCACGTGGCCCCGGGAATGTACTCGTATCAAAGAAATCGCCGAGTATGGCTGGCGGCGTTTCGCCGGTGACGGGTCGGTGGACGATGACTGAACTGCTGATCGTGTGGCCCACGGCGCAGGGCAGCAGTGTGTCGGGCAGGTAATCTTCCCGCACCGAGGACAAATCGAGAGCGGCGGGTAGCTGGCTCACTGGCAGCAGGAATAATTCGCCAGCGTCGCAAGCCTTGTGAGCAGTTGCCGAGTCGATGTCGATAACATCGCCGACCGGCAAATCGGCCCCATCGGGGCGCAGTTGCGCCTCGATAAACACCGTATTTGGAAAATCCTGCAGCTGGCTCTTCAGCGCCTGCAAGTGAATGGCAGACGAGTGTCTGACCACGAGAGATTGTTCCCTAGCGGTGTCTTCGGCCCACAACACCGGGGGCAGTGCCGCCGCGAAACACATGCTCGTCAAGAGCAACTTCTGTTGGATTTTGGAATTCTTCAACAACCTGTCCAGCGCCTCATACAGCGAATACATTTTTTTGTCTGCAGTAACTGTAGCAGTCAACTATATAACAACAACCAGTTCTCAAAATTGAGCCGGTATTCACCGGGATGTGGGTAGCAACTGGGGTGGTGAGGTATCGCCAGTACACATAACAAACGACCCGATTCGATCGTGCGGGTCTGTCTAAACACTGTAACAGGAAGGCATAGATGCCCGAAGCTATTTCAAATCCCCGAAGTTCTGATCTGGACGGCGACAACGGCAATAGTGCGGATAAGGACATCGACTTGCGGATGTATGCGCTGACGCTGCGCAAGCACCGCTGGATCATCATGTTATTCACCGCGTTGTCGGTTGCCGCTGCGATCTGGGTCGTCAATGGTATGACGCCAATTTATCGTGCATCAGCGCAATTGCTGATCGAGGCCAAAACGACCAACACGGTTGCGATTCAGGATCTGTTCGATGGCAATCGCAAGGACGCTGACTACTACTACACCCAATACGAAGTGCTGAAGTCCAGGCGGCTTGCCAGACGGGTGATGGAAAAGCTGAACCTGTTTAAGCATCCCGAGTTTCACAAACCGGCAGATGCCAATGCCGTCCTCGCGCCGCAGGTTGGTGAAAACCAGAACGTCAGTGTGTTTAGTGATGTTGTCGAATTCGGGATGGATGCTGCAGAACCTGAAACGGTGGAAGAGCAACTGGCCGTCAATCGATTTCTGTCACGCCTGAGCGTAGAGCCGCTGAAGCGAACCAAACTTGTCACCATCAGTTTTGAATCGGCCGATCCGGTACTGGCGGCACAGGTGGCGAATGCGGTTGCCGAAGGCTATATCGTCAATTACATGGATACCCGCATGGAGATGAGCGAGACCGCGACTGCGTGGCTCGCCGAGCGGCTGGCCGGCATCAAGGTTCGTCTTGCCGAAGCGCAGGGGCGGTTGCTCGACTACAAAGAACAGCATGGCTTGATCGATGTCGGTGGCAGCGTTGGTGG
>CAZNIS010000040.1:0-38638 GCA_964573105.1 uncultured Granulosicoccaceae bacterium | reverse complement strand
CTTGAGCATGAGGTAGAGGCCAACCGCAAACTCTACGATACGTTTTTCAGTCGCATTCGCGAAGTCGACGAAGCCGAAGACATGAGTAGCTCCAATGCCCAGGTTTCGGAAATTGCAGAGGTACCGTTGCGACCGGTCAAGCCGCAGAAGACGCTGATCGTGCTGTTGGCGGGGCTGCTCAGCATGGGGCTGATCATCGGCTGTGTCATCGTGTATGAGTCGATGGACGGTACAATCAACAGTACGGCGGATATCGAAACCAAGTTGAAGTTGAAAATGCTGGGCATCATCCCGCTGGTACCGAAAAAGGCGCTGGGTGATCGCAAGAACAAGGCATTGGTGCCCGGAAGTCAGGCCGGTGGCAATCAGTTTGAAGAGAGTATTCGCACCATTCGCACCAGTGTTTGCCTGGAAGATTTGCAGGAAAAGCAGCAGGTCATCATGGTGACGTCGGCGCTGCCGGGTGAGGGCAAGTCCACGCTCGCCAGTCACCTTGCCTACAGCTTTTCACAACTGGAGCGTGTGCTGCTGATTGAATGTGACATGCGCAGACCCAGCCTGCATCGCGCGTTTGAGTTCGATACGAAAGGTGGTTTGTCAGAGTTGCTGAACGGGCAAATGCAATTTGTCGACTGCATCAGTCTGGACACGGTGGGCGATCTGGATGTGATTCCGGCCGGTACGATTCCGGACAAACCGCTAGAGCTTTTGAGTTCGAAACGCTTCGAGCACTTGATCGAACAAATGAAAAAGCGTTATGACCGAATTGTTATCGATAGTGCGCCGGTGCAGGCGGTCAGTGATGCGCTGCTGCTGGGGCAGTACGCGCAAACCGTCATCTTTGCCGTTCGTGCCGCGCAAACCCCCAGTGTGGTCTGCGAGCGTGGCGTGTCGCGATTGCGTCAGGCTGGTATCAATCTGTCTGGCGCGGTGGTCACCTGTGTGAATATCGCGAAAATCAACGGTTACGGAGGCGAGCTGCAATATCAGGGCTATTACGACTATTACGGTTATAGCGATGAGCAGCAGCTTGAAGTAGTGAAGTCGGCCGAGAAAAAGAAAGACCGCGAAGAGGATGTCGAGCTGGCCTGATCATGAGCCTGCTCGATTAAAATAGTGCCAAAGCGCCGACGTGAGTCGGCGCTTTTTTTTGGTTTTAGGCTATTTCCTGATGGACGTCGTCCAGCGCTGCGATCAGTCGATCGAACATCAGTTTTGTCTCGTCTTCGTCGATCACCAGCGGCGGGCAGAATGCGATGCCATCGCCTGGCACTGGGCGCAGTATCAGATTGTGTTTGCGCGCGTGCGCTGCCACTCTGGCGGCGATCTTGTCGCCCACCGGGTACTGTTCGCGCGACTGTTTATCGGCAACCAGTTCCGCCGCGCCAATCAGCCCGACACCGCGTGCCTGACCGACCAGCGGATGCTGTGCCAGGCGATCAAGGCCGTTGCGAACGGCAGGCTCCAGAGATTTCACGTGGGCGCAGATGTCGCGCTCCTGATAGATTTTCAGGGTTTCGATCGCCACAGCCGCGGACACCGGATGGCCACCGTAAGTGTTGCCGGTGCCAAAGACGCCAAGCTTGTCGCTACCGGCGACCAGGCCTTCGTAAACCTTTTCACTGATCAGCACCGCACCGATCGGCAGATAGGCCGAGGAGAGCTGTTTGGCGCAGGTCATCAGGTCAGGCGCGATGCCATAGGTCTGACAGCCGAACATCTCGCCAGTGCGGGCAAAGCCGCAAATGACTTCGTCAGCGATAAAGAGAATGTCATGCTTTTTTAGCACAGCCTGGACCTTTTCGAAGTAGGTCTCCGGTGGCAGCAGCACACCGCCGGCCCCCATCACGGGTTCGGCGATGAACGCGGCGATGGTGTCAGCGCCCTCGCGCTCGATCATGGCTTCCAGCGATGCGACCAGACGGTCAGCAAAGGCGATTTCAGTCTCGTCGTTGTGTCCCTCGCGGTAGTAGTGCGGCGTGTCGGTATGGAGCACCGGAATGGCTGGCAGGTCAAAGCCGTCCTGGACGTACGGCAAACCGGTCAGACTGCCGGCCGCGATGGTCACGCCGTGGTAGGCGCGTTTTCGGGCGATGATTTTTTTCTTGGCTGGTCGGCCGTGCGCATTGTTGTAGTACCAGACCATCTTGATGGCGCTGTCGACGGCTTCGGAACCGGAGTTGACGAAAAAGGCCCGGCTGATCGGATCGGGCGCCAGGTCGACGAGCATATCGGCCAGTATCACGGCGGGCTCTGTCGCGCGATGCGCGAACAGGTGTGAGTAGGGCAGTTCTTTCATCTGCCGGGTTGCCGCGTCTACCAATCGCGGTTCATTAAAACCCAGTGAAGTGCACCACAGGCCTGCCATGCCCTCGATTAATTGATTGCCCTGATCGTCCCACACATAGATGCCTTCGCCGCGCGTAATCACGAACGGGCCTTCATCTCGATGGGCGGATAGATTGGTATAAGGGTGTACTGATCGGGCCTGATCGATGTCGGCGAGTGTCGGAGCGGCTTGTGTCATGGGAGATCCTCTAGCAGTCAACTGGTGCGTGCCCGGTGATCAGAGCATCGTGGCAATTGCGGGTAGAATGCAGCAGCTTGGCTGCAACTGGGACCGATTATGTCAAACAACCCGGATGGCGGGATATTTTTTGAAGGGATGCGTGACTTGCTGAGCGCTGCAAAGACGGCGCTGATGGCAACCAGCGACGAGGCCGGATTGCCGGAGATTAGCTATTCGCCATTCGTCGTGCGCAATGGTTGCCTGTTCGTTTTTCTCAGTGACCTATCGGTACATACCAAAAACCTGAAGCAAAACCCGCGCGCCAGCGTGCTTTTCATTGAGGATGAACGGCAGGCTGACAATCTGCATGCGCGCCGGCGAGCAACCTTTGCAGTCGCGGCAGAAAGGATCGCCCGAACTGAGGGGGAATTTGCGTTAGTGCTGGCGCAGATGGAGAGTCAGTTTGGCGAGATCATGCAGGTGCTTCGGGAGTTGCCGGACTTTCATCTGTTTTGCATGAAACCATCGAGCGTCACCGTGGTACTGGGCTTTGCACAGGCACGAACTTTTAACTGCAGCGAGTTTCCAACTCTCAGCTAGCACTCAGCCTGCAGATCGCGCCACCTCTGACAGGCAGGTCGCCAGATTGTTGCCTGCAGTGCGCTGCTTGCGTAAATTTATGTAAGCGCTTACACTGGTTTGAATTGTCATGCTAAAACAGTGTTACAGGGTCAAGTCGAGAGGGAAATATTGCGTCGGCGACAATCCTTTCATTTGCGGACGCATGCGGTTGACTTACCGGGGGCGGCTGCGCATAGTGGGCCGTCGCCTGGCCATACCGAGCGCGGGTCGGGTCAATTTTCTACCTCTGGAGGGTACATGAAGCTGAAACATCTTTTTGGTGCAAGCATACTGAGTGCAGCGATGGTCGCTGGTTCTGCTATTGCTGATACAACAATCCGTGTGCAGTCAGTTCTGTCTGACACGGCAGACGAAGTATTCATGTTAAAAGAGTTCGCCAAGGACGTCTCTGAACTGACTGGCGGCTCGGTGAAAATCGAAGTGCTGCCGGCCGGCGCAGTTGTCGGCCCGCGCGACATCATGGACGCGGTTGATGCCGGTCTCGTTGAAGCTGGCTTCGCCTGGACGCACTACTGGGGTGGCAAGCACGTGGCGGCTAACCTTTTTGGGGCTCCGGTAGCGGGCGCGGGTGTTGGCATGGACAACATCGCATTCCTGAGCTGGTTCCAGTACGGCGGTGGTAAGGAACTCTACGATCGCCTGTGGGACGAAATGGGTGTGAACGTTAAAGGTTTCATGCTTCAGCCGGTTGGTCCAGAGGCTCTCGGCTGGTTCCCGAAGCCGATCGAATCTATGGATGACTTCCGCAAGATGCGTTTCCGTGCACCTCCGGGCATGGTTGGCGCCGCCTATGCTGACATCGGCGTGCCGGCCGTTGCGATGGGTGGTGGTGACATTCTGCCCGCACTGGAAAAAGGCACTATCGATGCGGCCGAGTGGTGCTGCCCGAAGCCTGACTCTGTGTTTGGCTTCCAGAAAGTTCTGAAGCACTACTATCTGCAGGGCCTGCACCAGGTTGTGGTCAACGCCGACCTGTACCTGAATCGCGACGTCTACAATGATCTGACTGATGTCGAGAAAAAGGCATTGGAAGTTGCTGCAAACGCATCGCTGTCAAAGTCCATGTCCTATCGCATCTACGAAAACGGCAAGGCGCTGAAAGATCTGACAGACAACCATGGCGTTATTCTGGAAGACACCCCTGCTGAGTACTTCACTGAGTACATGGCTGCTGCACAAAACGCACTGCAGAAAGCTGCCGACGAGAACGAGTTTTTCGCGGAAGTCTGGCAGTCACAGAAGGATTTCGCGGACATCGCGGTTCCTTTCTGGGCCGGCGCACAGGCGTCTAACGCAGGTCTGGGCAAAGCCCACGCCGACACGCTTAAGTAAGGCAAGCCAAAGACGGACTCGAACTGGAGTCCGTTTTGCTACAAGCTGAAATCAATCAGCACAGCACGGGTCTCATTGGGGCCCGTGCGTTCTTTTTTCCAGGGCAAGATGCGCCACGCGATGATCGGCGCACGAAAAAAGAACGCGGATTCTCAATTCCCGTCTAGTCAAGGAAACACCACATGGCTGAGGAGCCGAATCCAGACGATCTGGAAATCGCAGACGAGCTAATCGCCGAACGACGCTCCGAAGCTCCTGGTGAAACACCCGATGACATGACGCCCTGGCAGCGACCAATCACGGCTGCCATCGACATCATCAACTACCGTGCGG
Source organism: uncultured Granulosicoccaceae bacterium (assembly GCA_964573105.1). Lineage (GTDB taxonomy): Bacteria > Pseudomonadota > Gammaproteobacteria > Granulosicoccales > Granulosicoccaceae > CAKZSB01. Next base: position 33,822 of record CAZNIS010000040.1, on the reverse strand, counting down.
GCCAGATCATCGCGCTGCTGCTAGTGCCGTTGATCGCAGTGGTGGTTTTCGAGGTTATCTCGCGAAATTCTTTTTCTATCCTGCAAAACGCAGGGTTTGAAGATCTGGCGCGCTCACTGAATCTTGGGCCCACGCTGTGGGTGTACGACACCAGTCGCATGATCGCCGGCGTGCTGTTTATGGCCGCAGCCGGTTACGGTCTGATGCGCGGTGTTCACATCCGCGCAGACTTTCTCTACCGGTTCTGGTCAAACAAAACACAGGCCACAGTCGACGCAACGCTGTATCTGCTGTTTTTCATCCCCTCGATGATTTTCTTCACTATCGTATCGGCAAAGTTCTGGTGGCTTGCCTACTCTACTGGCGAGACCATGCAGGTGGACAGTGCTTGGGGGCCTTTGCTTTGGCCGGCGCGTATCGCGATGCCGCTCGGTGCCTTTTTGCTGACACTGCAGGGCATTCCGGAGATCTTCCGCGCGTTCCACAAGATGGGCAAGGCGCGCGAGCGCTGGTTCGTCCGACTGTTACCAATCTATTTAATCGCGCTGCTCTGGCTGATTCTGGCGGTCTTTACGCCTGACATAGTACCGGGTGGCGCCTGGTTTACCGACCTGATGAGTGCGCGGCCGTCACTCGACAAGCCGATCATCGGCCTGATTATGCTGGGCGCAATGCTGTTTGTGATTTTCATCGGTTTCCCGATCGCCTTCACCCTGATTTTTCTCGCATTTGTGTTCGGTATCTGGGGGGCGAATTTCAAGCTCACCACACTGCTGATGACGCTGAACACCAACTCGACCATGCTGAACGATCAGCTGATGGCTGTGCCGTTGTTCGTGTTGATGGGTATCGTCATGGAAGCCGCTGGATTGATGGAGCGGCTTTTCGCCTCGATCCAGATGATCATGTCTCGAGTGCGCGGCGCGTTGTTCATCGCGGTGCTGATCGTCTCGACTATCTTTGCCGCGGCAACCGGTATTGTCGGCGCCTCGGTAACTCTGCTCGGCATCATGGCGGGGGCCACGATGAGCCGGTCCGGTTATAACGTGAAGCTTGCAGCTGGCACCATTACCGCAGGCGGCACGCTGGGCATTTTGATCCCGCCGTCGATCATGCTGATCGTCATGGGGCCCGTTCTGGAAGTCTCCACTCTTGATCTGTTCCGCGGCGCGTTCATCCCTGGTGCCTTGCTGGCGTCGCTCTATCTGCTCTACACCCTGGGTCGATGCTGGCTCAATCCTGCGCTGGGGCCGGTGCTGGCAGAAGAAGACCAGCCGCAGACCTCCAGATTTTACGGTGCTGAAGTCGCGCTGATTTGTCTTGGCGTGTTGACGCTGTGTCGCCTCTTTGGCCTGGGCATCGGTGGCGCGTTTGGTGGTCTGCTGCCTTTTGGTGGCCTGGTCGTCCTACTGGTAGCTATGGCAGTCGCCTATGCCGCCTTTAAAAGCGTTGGCGTGCTGCGGATCGTCGTGCCCATCGCCGTTCTGTTTCACCTTTACATGATTGTCGCCAACATGGGCGATGACGGTGGCTTGCCGATCTGGTCGATCATCTTCGCTGCATTTATTCTCCTGCTGGCCTTCCTGGGTCGGCCGATTTACGACAAGTCCACCGGCAATGACTTCTACTTCTCGGATTTGTGGAACGAATTCTTCGCAGGCCTGATGCCGCCAACGATCCTGATTTCGTTTGCACTGGGCTCGATACTGCTCGGCTTTGCCACTCCGGCAGAAGCGGCGGCGATGGGCGCGTTTGGTGCCATCCTGCTCTCGATAGGTTATCGCAAGTTCAACATCCCAAGCTTTTTCGACAGCCTGGTCAAAGCGCTGGAAATCACGGTGCTGATCATGTTTCTGGTGGCAGCATCCAACTTCTTTGGCGCCCAGTTCAGTGCGCTCGGCACACCGAAGATGATGACCGAACTGTTGCTGGGCCTCGAGATGTCGCCCTATCTGATTTTGCTGCTCGTGATGGCGCTGATCTTTTTGCTGGGCTGGCCGCTGGAGTGGGTGCCCATCGTGCTGATCGTTGTGCCGATTCTGCTGCCGACAGTCGAGGCGCTGTCGCTTCACGGACTGGAACGCTATGACCTGATGGTCTGGTTCGGCATTCTCGTGGCGGTCAATTTACAGACCGCCTGGCTCTCGCCACCGGTTGCGCTCTCGGCCTACTTCTTGAAGGGCGTGGTGCCGAATTGGGATCTGAAAGACATCTATCTGGGGATGATGCAATTCATGCTGGTGCAACTCGTCGGCCTGATGCTGATCTTCATCTTCCCGCAACTGGTGCTGTGGCTGCCCGAAGTGATGGCAGGCTAGCGCCAGTGTTGAGGTCAGCGACCGTTGAGATCATAGACCTGGCTGCAAGGCTGCTCGCTTTTATGCGGGCAGCTTGCCCATCGAGAACTCGTTTAGTCTATACCTCTATAGCCTCACCATAACCCGCTAATCAATCAGCGATGGGTTATCCGATAGCGGCCGACACCGCATGCAGTAAAACGCAACCCCGGGCTATGTTCTACCCAATGCAGCCCGGGAGCCCTCACCGGGCAGTTTTCCAATTCACTCGCGACAGTTGCACTGCCGCACAAGCCAAACTTTCATCGCCTGTGACTGATCAGGCAGGACACAATTGATGCTAGAACTGATCCTCGATTTCGGTGCCATAGTAATTGCCGATCTGGTGCTATCGGGTGACAACGCACTGATCATCGGCATGGCCGCGGCATCGCTAGCACCTGAGTTGCGTAAAAAGGCAATTCTGTACGGCATGGTGATCGCTGCACTACTGCGAATTGTCTTTGCGGTGGTGGCGACAAAACTGTTGGGTGTTCCCGGTCTTTTGTTTGTCGGTGGTCTGTTGTTGCTGTGGGTGTGCTGGCGTCTGTATTCCGAGATTCGCGATCAAACGGATGATCAGGCCGCGCACGCGCTGGAAGAGGCTGCGGACGAACACGAAGGTTACACCGGTCCGCCAAGACGCACGCTGCGACAGGCGCTGATCTCGATCACGATTGCCGATGTGTCGATGTCGCTCGATAACGTATTGGCGGTTGCTGCGATTGCCGATGGCAACACCAACATGCTGGTATTCGGGCTGGGTCTTGCGATCGTATTGATGGCGTTTGCCGCTACGATGATCATGAATCTGCTCGCCAAATACCCGTGGATTTCCTGGCTCGGTCTGATTGTGCTGGTGTATGTTGCCGCAGAAATGTTGTTCAGAGGTGTCTACCAGTGCGACACCGGCATGCTTGCGATTATCGGGCAGGCTGAACTTTGTAAGCCCAGTCTTTAGCCGCTCGCCCACTTTAAGGAGCATTCAGCATGAGTGCAGAATTTCTGAAAAAAGCCGCAAAGTCGCCGGCGACCGGCGAAGACGATACGCGCCGGATAGTTTCCGATATGCTGGCTGCGATCGAAGCGGGTGGCGAGCCGAGCTGTCGCGAGTATGCGCAAAAACTCGATGGTTACGACGGCAACATACTGCTGACTAGTGACGATATCGCTGCGGCTGGTGAGGCCCTGTCAAATGAAATAAAAAGCGATATTCAATTCGCCTATGACCGGGTGCGTGGATTTGCCGAGAAGCAGCGTGAGGCATTGATTGACTTTGAAGTCGAGCTTTCACCGGGGTTGTTTGCCGGGCAAAAGCAGATTCCGGTGCAGACCGCGGGCTGCTATGTGCCCGGTGGTCGCTATGCACATATAGCCTCGGCAGTGATGTCGGTGGGTACCGCGAAAGTCGCCGGTGTCGAGAACGTCATTTGCTGCACACCGCCGCGCGGTTCGCAGCTGCCACACGAGGCAATCGTCTACACGGCCAATCTGTGTGGCGCGGACCACATCCTCGCGCTGGGCGGTGTACAGGGCATCGCCGCAATGGCGTTTGGTCTCTTCACCCAGGCGCCCGCCGATATTCTGGTCGGGCCGGGTAATCGCTTCGTCGCCGAAGCCAAGCGCATGCTCTATGGCCGCGTCGGCATCGATCTGTTTGCAGGGCCAACCGAGATCGCCATCATTGCCGATGACACAGCCGATCCGCACATTGTCGCGACCGATCTCGTGAGTCAGGCCGAACATGGGCCGGACTCGCCAGCATGGCTTGTCACTACCTCACGTGAACTGGGCGAAAAAGTCATGGCACTGATGCCCGGGTTGATCGAGGCGCTGCCGGAAACCGCGCGCAACGCCGCCACCAGTGCGTGGCGTGACTATGGCGAAGTGGTCTACTGTGCGGATCGCGAAGCGGCGGCCGTCCAGTCCGATTTGTATGCCGCCGAGCATCTGCAAGTGCACACGGCCGACACACCATGGTGGGTGGATCGGCTGAAGAACTATGGCTCGCTTTTCGTCGGCGAACAAACCACCGTCACCTTTGGTGACAAGTGCTCTGGCACCAATCACATCCTGCCGACCAAGGGCGCCGGCCGTTACACCGGCGGATTGTCGGTTGGAAAGTTCATCAAGACGGTCACTACCCAGCGTATGAGTGAAGAGGCCTGTCGTGAAGTCGCCGCAGCGGCGGCACGGATTTCACGACTCGAGGGGATGGAGGCGCACGCACGTTCCGGTGATGCACGACTGGAAAAGTATTTTCCAGATGAGCAGTTTCGGCTGCAGCCCTGATCCGCTCAAACCAGGCTCGTTCTGATGGACAAGATTGATTTATCTGCGCTGTTTTCTCTGCAGGGAAAAGTCGCCATGGTGACCGGGGCTACGTCCGGTATTGGGCGTCGTCAGGCACTTGTACTTGCAGCGGCCGGTGCATCGGTGGTGGCGGTGGCGCGGCGTCGTGAGCAGCTTGATTCACTGGCCGAGACTATTGCCGCCAGCAGTGGCAACTGCACGGCGATAGAGGCCGATTTGCTACAGGCCGATTGCGATGCGCTGGCGTCGCAGGCGTGCGAGGCCTATGGTCGGGTCGACATTCTGTGTAACACAGCTGGCGTCAATCTGCGCGAGCCCGCGGATGAGATCAGCCGCGAGAGCTGGGAAAAGACACTGTGGTTGAACCTCAGTGTGCCGTTCTTCATGGCACGGGCGCTCGAGCCGCAGATGCGTGGCAACGGCGGTGGTCGCGTGATCAATATCGCATCGCTACAGTCAGAGCGCGCGTTTGCCAACAGCATGGCCTACGGTGCGAGTAAGGGCGGGGTGGCGCAATTGACGCGGGCGATGGCCGAGGGCTGGTCAGCCAATGGCATCTGCTGCAATGCGATCGCCCCCGGCTTTTTCCCGACAGAACTGACGGCGGCAGTATTCGCGAACGATGAAATCAGTCAGAAGAATGCACGTCAGACGGCGATTGGCCGCAATGGTGAAATGCAGGATCTGGATGGCGTTACCGTGTTTCTCGCCAGTGCGGCTTCCAGTTATATCACCGGCCAGATCATCTACGTGGATGGTGGATTCACGGCAAAATAACCATCGCTCAGTTGGATGCTGATATCGCGGAAGGAGCTCTGTGGATTCTAAAAATACAATGCAGCTGGTGCCGTTGGTAGATTTCAATCGCTGTGAGGCAAAAGCCGATTGTGTGGCCGTGTGCCCCTGTGATGTGTTCGAGATTCGCACAATCGAACCCGAACACAAGGCTGCACTATCGCTACGCGGGCGTGTTAAGACTTTTTTTCATGGATCAAAAAAAGCCTACACGCCCAACGCGATTGCCTGTCATGCCTGCAAACTGTGCGTGCAGGCTTGTCCGGAAATCGCAATACAACTGGTGCCGCGTTAGTCCAGACAATAGCGCTGCCCGTCAGCGTTGCAGGAAGCCGCGCTTTTCCAGAAACGCTTTCATATGCGGGCGCGCCTCTTTGGTGGTCAGCACTGACAGCTGCTCACTCCAGCCGGAAATTTTCTGATTGCTGCTGCGCGACTGATAATAGGCGCTCATCTCGGCGTCATATTGCTCGATCAGCTCGCGATCGGCCTGGTCGTCGTAGTAATCCTCTTTCAACACCACCTGGCTCGTCAGGCGCGGTTTGCACTCAGTCTGCTGATCGGGGTAACCCAGGCACAGGCCAAACACCGGGTAGACGTTGTCCGGCAGCTTCAGCAGATCGCAGACGGTTTGCGGATCGTTGCGAAGTGCGCCGATATAGCAGATGCCAAGCCCTGCCGACTGCGCTGCAACCACGGCGTTTTGCGCCATCAATGCTGCGTCGACGGTGGCGATGATAAATTGCTCGGTGAATCCACCCATCATGGTTTTCTCGTGCATCGAGCAGCACAAATCAGCGCGCTTCAGATCAGCACAGAATACGCAGAATATCGGCGCGTTTTCGACGTATGCCTGGCCACCGGCTACTGTGGCCAGGGCGGCGCGGGTGTCGGGGTTGCGCACGCGAATGACGGTGCAGGCCTGAAAGAAACTTGAGGTCGCCGCGCACTGGGCTGCCTGAATGATCTGCTCGAACAGTTCATCGCTGACCGGCGCATCTGTGAATCGACGAATAGAGCGATGGGCCAGCAGTTGTTCGATGACCGGATTCATGGCGGCGTCGCCTCAAGTGTGATGATCGAATCATTATCCTCCATTGTGTCAGCCTGCGCCAATGGCGACAGGTTGCGTCGCGTCGACAGGCCACTGAGCACAATTTACCGGGTGTTGCATTTGCAGGGTTTGGGTTTATGGCCGTGGCGCAAGGTTTTGGCAGAAGGTAGAATTCACTACACGTAACTAACGGGTGATGGCAATGCGCTGGCAACAGGGGCGAAAAAGTAGAAATATCGAGGACAGACGGGGCGGTCGCGGCGGCGGGGTGCGGCGACGCACCGGTGGCGCCAAGATGGGTGGTTTGATGACCATTGGCCTGATGGTCGCCGGGCTGGTGTTTGGCTTCAACCCTAGCAAGCTGATCAACCTGACCAATTCCCTTGGTGGAGGCGGCGGTGCGTTGAGCCTGCCCGGTGGCGGCGGCGGCGGTGTCGAATACGATGCCAGCGCGGCGAAAAACGATGAAGACGCGCAGTTTGTCTCGGCCGTTCTGGGGTATACCGAAGACACCTGGACCGAAATTTTCAAAAGCTATGGCGCGCGCTATCAGCCACCGAAATTGGTGATGTTCGAAAATGCCGTACGCTCGGCCTGTGGCACTCAGAGTTCGGCTGCCGGCCCGTTCTACTGCCCCGGTGATAACCAGGTTTACATCGATCTGGCCTTTTTTCGCGAACTGAAGAAAATGGGGGCGCCGGGTGACTTTGCACGCGCCTATGTGATCGGCCACGAAGTCGCCCACCACATTCAGAATCTGCAGGGTATCTCGATGAAAGTGCAGCGTCAGCAGCGCCAGGTGCCCAAGACTCAGGCAAACCGGCTGTCGGTGCTGACTGAGCTGCAGGCCGATTGCTACGCCGGAGTCTGGGTTCACCACACGCAAAAGCGCACCAAATTCCTTGAGGTTGGGGATCTTGAAGAAGGGCTGAATGCCGCCGCACAGATCGGCGACGACGTGCTGTTGCGCAAGGCCGGTCATACCCCGCACGAGAGCATGTACACCCATGGTTCATCAGCGCAGCGCCAGGAGTGGTTTACCAAGGGCATGCAGTTTGGCGACATGCGCAAGTGCGATACGTTCGGTATCGCAGGCGTAAGGCTATAGCATAATCGCTAGTCGGCCGGTGCCGTTGCGCCGGCCGTGCTGCTGCCCTTCAGGTTGTCCGGCCCAAAGGAGTGTGGCAGCAACTCGCCCAGTGTTGTCGCAAGCCGCAGTCCGCTCTCGTCACAAATCAAAATCGGCGTATCGTCGCTGGCAAATTCGCGTAGTCGCTGACGGCATCCGCCACACGGGGTGGTGAGGACCTGGCCGATACCCGCAACTGCCACCGCGGCAATGCTGCGATGCCCGGCCATCACCATCGCGCTGATGGCGCTCGCCTCGGCGCAGCAGCCCAGCGGATAGGCCGCATTCTCGACGTTGCAGCCGGCGTAGATACCACCGGATTCCGTGCAAATCGCGGCGCCAACATGAAATCCGGAATAGGGTGCATAGGCGCGCTGCAGCGCTTGTTGCGCGGCGTGGATCAATTTGTCTGACAATTGTCTATGCTCCCGTGGTTGGCGAATCCTACCCGTGATCGGTGCATGTTGTCTGCATCGGGCCGTCACGCGCGCGTCACCGGGGCGCTGTTAGGATGGTGGTAAGTCGTGACACAATCGAGAAACATCCATGAAAACAACAAGATTGCATTCGCGACTGGTGCGTGTGTTTTTGCTCCATGTGGTCGTCATCAGCATCACGGTGGTGGCTGGCATCAGCGCTGCGGCCTTTGTGGTCGAGAAGGTGCTGGTCAATCGCGCACTGTCCAGTGAAGCGGAGTATTTTTGGCAGCAGCGCGCACAGGATCCCGCCTTTGCACTGCCTAACACGCTGAATTTGCAATCCTATTTTGACTCCGGCGATGGCAGCCAGATTCCGCCGGGGTTTGCATCCTTGGGGTCGGGGCAGCAACGGGTCGATATGGGCGATCGCTCGCCCATCGTGCACGTATCGAGCAATGGCACCGATACGCTGTATCTGATTTTCAGGGAAAAGCAGGTGCAGAGCCTGGCGCTTTTGTTTGGTGTGCTGCCGCTGGTTTTGGTGCTGCTGGTGCTGTATGCGCTGTCGTACTACACCTTCCTGCAGTCGAAAAAAGCCGTATCGCCCATTGTCGCGCTGGCTAACCGGATCGAATCTTTCGACATCACACGCAACGACTCGGCGCAACTGCCAGTGGCCGACATATCAACCGGTTCCGATACCGAGGTGGATCTGCTGGTCGAGGCCTTTCAGCACTTATCCGAGCGCATGCAGGCGCTGATTGAGCGAGAGCGCAATTTTACCCGTTACGCCAGCCACGAACTGCGCACACCGCTGGCGGTGATCAAGGGTTCGATATCAAGTCTGGAGCTCGCCACCCTGGATCGCATACCCCAACGTGCGCTGGATCGAATCAAGCGGACCTCTGCCGAGATGGAATCGCTGCTCGATACCTTATTGGTGCTGGCCCGAGAGGAGAGTGTCAGAGGTACCAGTGAACATGTGATTGTCAACGATCTGGTGGCACTGCTGGTAGAGCAGACCGAAGCCGTGGCGGGTAAGCCGACGGTCGAACTCAAGGTGCAGAGCAATGCCTTGCTGAGCGTTCGGGCGCCGGAACGGATACTGTCCATGGTGCTTGGCAATATCATTCGCAACGCGCTGGTCTACACAGACAAGGGCGAGATCGAAGTATGTATCGACGCCGGGCAGGTGTCGGTCAGCGATACCGGTCGCGGAATTGAATCCACCCATCTGGCGCGAATCTTTGAGCCGTTCTTTCGGGAAAATGACAGCGATGGCGGTGGCTATGGGCTCGGACTGGCGATCGTCAAGCGCATTTGCGATGACCTCGGCTGGGAGATCGCGCTGGACAGTCAGGTCGGTACCGGTACGCGGTTTACCGTCATGTTTGGTGAGGCGAGCAAAGTCCAGCCAGAACTCAAGCAAACCGCCTGAGCATCGTCGCCTCTGTGCGATCTACTCTTCAGAGATACGAAAGCCGGCACCCTGAACGGTGCGAATCAGTGTGCTGTCGAAGGGTTTTTCGACAGCCTTGCGCAACTTGTACATGTGGCTTCTGATGGTGTCGCTGTCGGGTGGCAAATCGCCCCAGAGTTCGTTTTCAATCTCTTCGCGCGAGACGACATTGGGTGATTCGCGCATCAGGATTTTCAGTATCCGATAACAAGTGGGTGACAGATGAATGAGGGTGTCGTCGCGACGGACCTCCATCTTGCCCGAGTCGAGTGTCAGGCCGCCAACGCTCAGCAGCTCGGATGAATGTTCACCGCGGTTGCGTCTGATTTGGGCGATCAGGCGCGCCACCAGTTCCGGTAAGTCGAACGGTTTGACGAGATAATCATCGGCGCCGTGCTGAAAGCCTGTGAGTTTGTCGTTCAGTTCGTCGCGTGCGGTCAGCATCAGGATTGGCACTGTGATACCTTTTTCCTGACGCAGCTTGCGGCAGATTTCAAAGCCGTCGGCGCCCGGCAGCATCACATCCAGAATAATGGCATCGAAGGGCTGACTGCTGGCCAGATAGAGGCCGGTAATACCGTCGGCCGCATAGTCGACGACGAAGCCCGAAACCTCCAGAAAATCGACAATGGTTTCTGCCATGTTCTGATGGTCTTCAACCAGCAGCACCTTGGCATTTTGAATGCTCAGGGCATTGTCACGCGTCGTCATGTTACGGCCGTCCTATCGTTCTTTGGTAAAAGGCACCCCGATCGCTTTGGGGGCTACTGCGCGGCCGATAAAACCCGCCAGCAGCACCACAGTCAATATGTAGGGCAGCGCCTGAATCAATTGCACTGGTACTTCTCCGATGGCCGGCAGCTGAATACCTTGCAGGCGAATCGCCACGGCATCCAGAAATCCGAACATCAGGCAGGCGATCATTGCCGGCAGTGGCCGCCACTTGCCAAAGATCATGGCTGCCAGAGCAATATAACCCTGACCGGCAGTCATTTCGCGAACAAACGCAGCGTTCTGTGCAATAGCCAGATAACAGCCGGCAATGCCGCACAATGCACCGCAGATCAGAACCGCGCTGTAGCGCAGACGGGCAACCGATATGCCTGCCGTGTCTACCGCCAGCGGATTTTCACCTACCGCTCGCAATCGCAAACCGAAGCGAGTGCGATAAACGATCCACCATGTTAGCGGCACAATGATCAACGCGGTGTATACGAGCAGATTGTGACCGCTGATGACGTCGCGATAAAACGGACCGATGAACGGTATCGATCCGATGGACTCTGCCAGCGGTAACTGCAGGGGCATAAATCGCGCCTCGGATGGCAGCGACGGCGTCTGACCACCCTGACGGAACCAGGCGATACCCAGTACCACGGTAAGCCCTGATGCCAGTACATTGATCGCGAGCCCGCTGACAACCTGATTGCCGCGGTGCGTGACACAGGCAAAGGCGTGAATCAACGCCATTGCCACGCCGACACCGATGGCAGCCAGCAGTGCCAGCCATGCCGAACCGGTCAGTGCCGCCAGCGTGCCTGCGGCAAAGGCGGCTGCCAGCATCTTGCCTTCGAGGCCGATATCAATCACCCCGGATCGTTCTGAGAACAGTCCGGCCATGGCGCACAGAATCAGCGGTGTCGATACCCGCAAGGTGGCATCCAGGGTGGCCAGGATGGTGCGCAGTGTTTCTTCGTTGAGCCATTCCATCGATTCAGGACTCGGCGGCCGGTGAATTGATGGCTGACGGGCGCAGCAGCAGATAGATGCGCACCACCCACGGGCGCAACATCAATGCCAGCGCCCCTGAGAACAGAATGATCAGGCCCTGAATCGCGACGACCATTTCACGGGTAATTTTCGGCAGCTCAAAGGCGAGTTCTGCACCGCCCTGATAGAGGATGCCAAACAGCAGGCTGGCCAGCACAATACCGACCGGGTGATTGCGACCCATCAATGACACCGCGATACCGGTAAAGCCGTAGCCGGCGGTGAAATTTAACAGCAGCCGGTGGTGCACGCCCATGATCTCGTTGACGGCGACCAGGCCTGCTAGTGCACCGGACAGGCACATGGCGGTGATGATGATCCGTTTGGGTTTAATGCCAGCGTAGACAGCGGCAGCCTCGCTTTGCCCGGCGGTGCGCAACGCGTAGCCCCAGCGGGTTTTCCAGATGTAGATCCAGGTCAGTACGCAGCACACGAGAGCGAGAAAAAAGGAAATATTTAACGGCGTGCGGGTTACCTGAACGCCAAACAGCGCGAGAAACTCGTGCATAAACGGCAGCCAGGCGGCGGGTGCGAATTCGCGCGTCTCCGGTGACATGCTGCCCGGCTGAATCAATACGTTGACCAGCAGATAGACCATCAGCGATGCGGCGATGAAATTGAACATGATCGTAGTGATCACGATGTGGCTGCCGCGATAGGCCTGCAGCCACGCCGGAATCAAGGCCCACAGCGATCCGAACAGCGCGGCTGCAAGAATACCGATCGGCAACAACAATAGCGCCGGCAGGTATTGATCCAGTGCCAGAAACGTCAGTCCGATACCGAGACCCGCGATATAGGCCTGTCCTTCCCCGCCAATGTTGAACAGGTTGGCGTGAAAGGCGACAGCGACCGCAAGGCCTGTAAAAATAAAGTTGGTGGTGTAGTAAAGCGTATAGCCAATCGCCTCGTCGTAGCCGAAGGCGCCTTTTAACATGATGCCGACGGCCTCGATCGGGTTTTCACCGATCGCGAGTATAATCAGGCCGGCGCAAAAAAGTGCCAGAATGATATTCAGCAGCGGGATGACGATAATTTCCAGCCAATCGGGTAGTTCGATTGTGCTGGTATTCATGCAACGTCATCCATCGCGTTTGCCATCATCAGACCGAGCTCGGTCTTGCTGGCGTCGGCACCTTTGACTTCGCCGACGATCTGTCCATCAAACATCACGACAATGCGATCGCTCAACGCCATAATTTCATCAAGCTCGACGGATACCATCAAGACGGCACAGCCGTTGTCGCGCATCTCTATTAGTTTTTCGTGTATCAGTTCAATCGCGCCAATATCCACGCCGCGGGTGGGCTGACCCACCAGCAGTACGCTCGGCGCCTTTTCCAGTTCGCGGGCGAGTATCAGCTTTTGTTGATTGCCGCCAGAGAAACTCGCGGACTTTAGCGCCGGATCGGGTGGCCTGACATCGAATGCTTTCATCAATCGCTTGCACGTCTCACGGATCAGATTCAGCTTGAGCAGCACGCGCCAGTTGAATTTCTCTTGTGTGTGATAGCCGAGCAGTGCGCTTTCTGCGGCGCTGAAGGATTTGATCAGGCCGAGCCGCAGTCGATCTTCAGGCACGTGATGCAGGCCGGCCTCACGCATCTGTGCCGGATCCATCGGTTGTTCCGCGGATACCTTGCGACCATTGACGACGAGATGCCCCTCAGACGGTGCGACGATGCCGGAGAGCACTTCCAACAGGGCACTTTGGCCGTTGCCTGCCACGCCTGCCACACCGACGATCTCTCCGTGGCGAATCTGCAGGTTGATGTTGTCGAGCTGTGCCAGGCCGCTGGCGTTGTACAGGCTGACGTTGTGAGCCGAGAGTCCAATACTGGCGTCAACCGGATCAACTTTATTGAAGGTCTGGCTCTGCAGTTTGCGGCCTACCATTAGCTCGGCGAGCGCCTCCATGCTGGTATCGGCAGTACGCTCGGTGCTGACCATGGTGCCCAGCCGCAGTACCGAGACGTTGTCGGTGACATCCATGATTTCGCGCAGTTTGTGCGTGATTAAAATTATGGTGACCCCTTTATCGCGCAGGGTGCGCAGTACGCGAAATAACTGATCAGCTTCCTGCGGGGTGAGCACGCCGGTAGGCTCATCGAGTATCAGGATGTCTGCATTTCGATAGAGGGCTTTTAAGATTTCGGTGCGCTGTTGCTGGCCAACCGGTAGCAGACCTGTGGCCTGATCCAGCGGCACACTGAGTTGATATTCGTCAGCCAGATGTTGCAATGTCGTGCGCGCATTGCTGATGCTCTCTCTCAGCAGTGCGCCCTGCTCGGCACCGAGGATGACGTTTTCGAGTACCGTGAAGGTCTCCACCAGCATGAAGTGCTGATGCACCATGCCGATGCCCGCATCGATGGCATCGTGCGAGCTTTGAATTTTTACCGGTTGCCCGTCGATGAGAATGTCGCCGCTATCGGCTTGATAGAAGCCGTACAGGATGCTCATCAGCGTAGATTTGCCGGCCCCGTTCTCACCGACAATACCGTGAATCGTGCCGCGCTGTACAACCAGATCGATGTCCTGATTCGCGCGAACGTTGCCGAAGCGCTTGGAGATGCCGCGCAACTCAATGGCGATTGGGGGAGAAGATTCTCCCCCGTGTTCTAACCGACTGGTCACCGTGTAACGCCGGTGCGATCAGTAGGTGCAGTTGTTATCGGTGGTGTAGTCGTGGACTGAGATGTCGCCGGCGACAATCTGCTTGGCAACGCCTTCAACAGCAGACTTCATATCGGCGCTGATCAGCGCTTCGTTGTGTTCATCGAGAGCCCAGCCGACGCCTTCTTCGGCCAGTCCGAGAACTTGAACACCGGGCTGCCAGCTATCGTCCATCGCCTGTTTGAAGGCGTTGTATGCCGCTACGTCAACGCGCTTGAGCATGGAGGTCAGCATGGTGCCCGGATGCAGGTAGTTCTGGTTTGAATCGACACCAATCGCTAGCTTGCCAGCGTCTTTTGCCGCCTGATAGACGCCGACACCGGTGCCACCCGCTGCGGCGTAGATGACATCGACGCCGCGATCAAACTGACCAATGCTAAGCTCGCTGCCGCGGCCCGGGTCATTCCATGCTGCCGGTGTGGTGCCGGTCATGTTCTGAATGACTTCAGCATCGCCGTTGACGTGTTTTGCGCCCTGCTCGTAACCGCAGGCAAAACGACGAATCAGCGGAATGTCCATGCCGCCAACAAAGCCGACCTTGCCGCTGGTAGAGGCCATGGCAGCCAGCACGCCCACCAGGAATGAACCTTCGTGTTCCTTGAATACGACAGACTGTACGTTGGGCAGATCGACGACCGCATCTATAATGGTGAACTTGGTGTCAGGGAACTCTTTAGCCACTTTTTCAAGTGCCGGTGCCTGTGCAAAGCCAACGCCCAATACGGGGTTGGCACCGCGCTGTGCCATGCGTCGCAGAGCCTGCTCGCGTTGGGTTTCATTGGTGACTTCAAACTCTCGATACGCAATGCCGGTTTCGGTTTTGAAGCGCTCTACGCCGTCATACACACCCTGGTTGAATGATTTGTCGAATTTGCCGCCCATATCGAAGACGACGGCTGGCTGTACGTCCGCTGCGTTGGCAGTCGCCGCGGTCAGCAGCAGTGCTAGCGTGCCCAGTAGTTTCATGAAAGATCCTCATGTGCTGGAGAAGGTAAATCGGATGGTTGTCTGTGGTTGCCGAAGGGCCAGTCACGTCGCCATAGCATGTGACAATACCGTATTGATATCAAGCCGCGCGTCGATTCTGGCCAGGAGTCTGCGCGGTAGAAGTCCGCGTAGCGAGAGTGCGTCCGGTTGTGCCTGAAAATGTTTTTATTTGAGAAGCATAGTTGTTCCTACGCGACGATAATAAAGGCATTTTCAGGTGCAATCCGGCGCGCTCGCAGTAGCGGAGGTTCTGCCGCGCAGGCTCCTAGCTGTCGAGTGGCGTTCGCCGGACACTCTTTGTGAGTTTGAGATTGCCTGGCAGTGCGTCAGCTCGGGTGGCGGTATCTTTCGCCGCACTGTTCTGGGTTGTGTGCCTGTCGACCACCTTTTTTCCGGCCTGGCTCGCGAGCATCGGGCTCGGTACCGCGCAGGTGGGGGTCGTGCTGGCAGCGGCAGCCTGGCTGAAAGTGCCCGTCACACTGCTGGCCGGTTCGCTGGCGGACCGGCTGGGCCAGCGGCGCCTGGTGTTGTTGCTGGTGGCGGGTTTTTTGGCCTTTGGCATGCCGTTCTTGCTGGTGACGCACGACTTTGTGCTGATCTGTGTTTTGTGGGCGCTGCTCGGTGCTTTGCTTTCTACCTGCGTGCCGCTGACCGACAGTGTCGGCGTGGCGACGGTGCATGCTGATTCGAATGCCAACTATGGCCGTATGCGATTGTGGGGGTCGGTGTCGTTTTTGATTTGCAGCCTGGCGGGTGGCTGGTTGATCAGAGCCGGTCCCGTCGACACGCCAGTGTGGCTGATGATCGGCGGCGCTGGGATATTGCTGGTGGCCTGTTTGCGGTTGCCCGATCATCGAATCCGGACGTCGCGGCAGGGTGGCCTGGAGGCGGTTCGGGCGTTGTTGGCGCTGCCGGGGTTTGCGGTGACCTTGTTTGTCGCCGCCACCTTGATGGCCAGTCATGCCGCGCTCTACAGCCTGGCGACTTTGCATTGGCTGTCGCTCGGTCACTCGCTGCCAGTGATCGGTGCCTTGTGGTCGATCGGGGTGCTGGCAGAGATTCTGGTGTTCTACTGTGCGCCGCAATTGAATCGCCGACTCGGACCCTGGACACTGATGCTGATCGCCGCCATGGTCGGCGTCGTGCGCTGGAGCACAACGGCCTATGCCACCAGTCTCGCGCTGTTGTTTGCGGTGCAGATACTGCACTCGGTGACCTTCACCTTCAATCAGCTAGCGCTGGTATCGTATATTCAGAATCAGGTGCCGGCGCGCTACACCGCCAGCGCCCAAACCATCTACGACAGTTGCGCGATCGGGCTGGTGTTCGGGCTTGCGCTGTTTGTCAGTGGCTGGGTATCGACCCAGGGCATTCACTGGTCGTTTCTGGTGATGGCGGCGATGTCAGGCGGTGCCGGGCTGATCGCGTTGCAGCAATGGTGGCGACGACGCCGGCACGTTGCGAGCAGCTGAGATGATGGCAAACGCAGGATCAGATTCGATCGAAAATCGATCCTGCGCTCGGCGTCGAAAGGCGATGATAGATTCGCGTCGCCGAGGCGTCAGTGAGACCGGCAATGTAATCGCAGATGGTGCGGTGCGGGTTGCCGGACTCCTGTGACTCGCGATACACCGCAGAGGGCAGCAGGCGCTGCTGATTGTGCAGGTAGGCCTGAAAGATTTTCAGGATGACTTGCTGGCCCTTGTACTGCAGGGCCTGGAGTTCGGGGCGCAGGATCACTTCATCCATAACAAACCGCTTCAGCAACGTCAGTGTGGCCTTCGCCTCTGGCCGCAAGTGGCCCTGCAAGCGCAGCAGCGGATGCTCGAATGTTTCGTCTTCGGCGAGCGTCACGCTGTTGATGAACCAGCCGACGAGTCGACTGATCGCGCGCTTGCGACGCCGATGATCGTCGCTAAAGAGGCTGTCAGAGTAAAACTGGCGATCTTTGCTGACGGGATTACCGTCGATTTCTGCCAGTGGCTCCAGAAATCCGCGTTGCCATTGTTCCGGTGATATCAGTTTCAGTGCGACCGCATCTTCCAGGTCGTGCACCCCGTAGGCGATGTCATCGGCGAGCTCCATGATCGAGGTGTCGAAAGACTTGTAACGGGTTTTGCGGTGGCTGTTTGGCTTGTCGTCGGCCGTCTTGAAATAATCGCGATCACTGCCGGTAAACGGTTCCAGGGTCCATTCGAGCACCTCGCGCTCATCGGTGAAAAGCCCTTTGGGCGGGTGCCAGCGGTCGATATTGAGTTCACTCTCGTCGTCGTCAGCGGGTGCATAGTTCGCAAGATCGGTACAAAAGCCCGGATACTTGATAATGCCCAGCGTGGTCCGGCGAGTCAGGTCGAGGCCATCGTTTTCGGAGTATTCACCGAGTCGCGCTAGTATGCGCAACGTCTGGCCATTCGCCTCAAAGCAGCCGTGATCCCGCATCATGTAGTTGAGGGCGACTTCTCCACCGTGGCCAAAGGGCGAATGGCCAATGTCGTGAGCCAGGCATATGGCGTCCATCAGCCCCAGCGGCGCCAGCCATTCGCGCTGCTCGTCGCTGGAGTCGCCGCCGCGCAGGCTCTCGCAGATGCCGGAACCGATTTGCGCGACTTCAAGCGAGTGCGTAAGGCGAGTGCGATAGAAGTCGCTCTCACCCAGACCCAGCACCTGGGTTTTGGATTGCAGTGCGCGAAACCACGCGCTGTGTATCACGCGCGCGCGATCACGTTGATAATGGCTGTCGAGACTGCCGGCGTTGAAGCGCGTGCGCGTGGAAGTTTTGGTCTGCGAACGCCGCGCGATCCACTCGTGCAAGTTGGGAGATCCGGTTAATAGGAATGCAGCTAGGAGCTTACTTCAGCGCTGTCGGCGCGGGGCGGTGTTCGCGGGATTGTAAGACAAGGCGCGGCCCTCGGCGGCGCGAGGTAACAACTTTGCACAAGCCCTGTCGTCAACCGTGGCCGGCATCCAGTATCCAGTGCACCGCATCGACCAAATCGTATACCGCGCAGCCTGTGTGCTGACGCAGGGCGGATTTGTAAGGGGCCATGTTGGTGCATTCGAGAATCAGCGCGGAGACCGGTTGTTTCGCGATCAATCGATCGGCGCAGGCGAGCACATCCGCCTCGGCGCGCGCAGCATCGAGCTGTTGCGAATCATTGCTGATGCAGACCCGCAGGCTGTCGTTGGGCAACAGGCCCTCGATCGCGGGTGCCGCGTCGGTGCTGTGCGGTAGATGTCGCTGGCCCAGCGCTGTGGCGTCAAAGGTGAGAATGCCGATGTCCGCCCGGTTGCCATAGAGGGTTCGCAGCAATGGCAGCAGAACCAGGGAAGACGAGACCACGGGTACCGTCAGCGCATCGGCCAGGCGCTGCTGAATGATTGACAAAAATCCGCAGGAGGTGGTGATCAGGCTGGCGCCAGCCCGTTCCAGTTCGATTGCCTGTGTTTCAAAAGTGGCGGCCAATGGCTCTGGCAGGCCGGACGCGGTGACGATGTTGGAGGGGACCGCGGCATCAACCGTCCGATAGATCGTCGGGTAGCGAAAACTGTTCGCGTTGCCCACGTCTCCGGGCAGGCGCGGAAACGACGTGTTCAGCATCAGAATGCCGATATTTTGCTGGTTCATAAAAAAACGGGAGCTTGCGCTCCCGTTCTCTGGCTCAGACTGGAGGTCGAGTCTACTTCAGGCGATAGCTGAAGCCGGTGGTGAAGTCCAGCGACGGATCGTCGTTGTCTCCGCCATTGTCGGCCTGCGTTGCGGTCAGCTTGGCGTTGAAGTTCAGGCGATTGGTCAGGAAGTAGTTGTAGCTGGATACCAGTGTGTGGATAGTCGAGCTGACGTCGGTGCCATCGTTGGCCTCGCCATCGATGTACGACATGTTCCAGCTGTTGTTCCAGTCAACACGGTCTGATACTTCGTGGGTGTAGCTCATTTCGTTGCTGATGACGGTGACGGTGTTGTCGCCAAATACCGGCTCGAAGCTCAGCAGATTGATGAACTGTCCCTTGTAGCCATAAGGCTTGGCATATTCCCAGGACAACAGCAGCTTCGGGTCGTTGTCAGACAAACCAGACAGATCGCTGGCCTGAAAACCGGCACCGGCTCGAACCACCCAACCGTGCTTGCGCACGCTGATCGGCTCGTCTTCCAGCACTTCGTCCATGGTCAGTGCACCCAGTGCGCCCAGCTTGCCGTCGGCGAATGCACCGCTTCGGGCCAGCGCCGCTTCAATCGCTGCGTAGTACTGGCGTCGGTACTCGTCTGCGCCGTACTTGCTTCGGAATTCGTCTTCTCGATCAACGATTTCAGCCGCTTCAATCATCACCGCATCGGGGATCGGGCCGGTAAACACGCCTTCTTCGTTCAGCTCTTCGACGATTCGAATGACTTTTGCCAGCGGTGTGGCGTTGTAGACGCGGCCGTAGCCGAGCCCGAGTGTTACCGAGATGGCGTCGTCGTCGCTGCTGTCGCGTGTCTCATACTCGCCCTGGCCAAACCAGAAGGCTTTCGGATAGGCAGAGTCGTGGAAGTAGGTGTCGATGGTGCCACGTGCGATGACGCCAAAGTCAGAGCTGCTGTCATCGACGGGATTGCCTTCGGCATCGACCGGGTTTTTCGATCCGCTGCGAGCACCAGTGGCAAATCCGGCAACGGAGTAGGTCCAGGAACGGGGCAGCGTGCTGAATGTCTTGTCGTAGTCAGCGGCGAGCGAGTAGTTGTAGGCGACCTGTTCGTTGGCCGGTACATCGGAGGCAGAGAAATTGCCGTCGAGGTAGGCTTCTTCGTAGGAGCTGTTGGCGATCAGGTAGTCACTGAGTTGCACCGCGTAGGCATTGCCGGAAGCGGCAATGACAGCAGATGCAATAACGCTGAGGGAAAGAGCAGGTTTCATGCGGAGTTCTCCGGTCTTCTTCTGGGGGAATGGTTCAAATGCAACAATCGTTGTGTTTTTTTTGCAACTGAACTATACCCGACAGGCTACCCGATAGAGAACTCCTCTCGTTACCTGCAAGTCACATTGATACAGTGTTTCACGATTGGGGTGGAGGCTGTGATGGGTGAGTTGGGCAGGAATCCGCACTCGTTGAATCGCTGGAGTGTTGGGAAAAAAACCACAGCCAATCGGTGCTTTGGGTGTCAAACTGACACCAGCAAAGACGATTTAACAACAGATGTTGTACTGCCACGCCGAAAGCGGCGCAGCGATATTAAAAAATGTACAGAACGGAAAAGACCAGCAGGGCGCCCACCACGAAGAACACCATTGTCGCAAGCTCGACCGAGCGGGAATAGCGGGCGCCCGGGCCAAGTAACCGACTGAACGCGCCTGTTGTACCGATGGCCATCGCACCGATCGAGTTCTGGATGCCGCTGTTGATCTGCCCGGCGAATCGATTGATGGGGGCGAGAACAGCCGGCGCGCCGCGGCGATAGAGCCAGTCGGTATCCAGATTGACCGACTTGAGTTCCGGCGGGTAGACCTTCCACAACATCATCACGGTGAATGCCAGTGCTGAGTACATCAGCAGCTGCAGCTGCGTGATGACGTGTGCGACGGTGTACGGCACGTAGTCGACCGGGTAGGGCAGGATGGCGTACAGCGCGCCCGGAAATACACCAATGCCGATGCACAGCGCCGCGGTGATGCCCATCGCCACGCGCATGCTCATTGGGGCTTCCTCGCATCTGATGCCACTGTCGTGCGCGAAGAACGCGAAGTAGGGAATCTTGATGCCCGAGTGGTGGAACACGCCGGCAGAGGCGAAGATCAGCATCAACCAGATCAGCATGAGTTGTTCGCCAGCGACCGCGGAGACGATCATCGATTTCGAGACAAAGCCGCTAAACAGCGGAAACGCCGAAATAGACGCCGCACCGATGATGCAGCAGACCGTCGTGAACGGCATTGATTTGTACAAGCCGCCAAGTTCAGATCCCTTGCAGGTGCCAGTGCGCAGCAGCACCGCGCCCATGCTCATGAACAGTAGCGCCTTGTAGAGGATGTGACAGAAGGCATGAGCCGCCGCGCCATTGAGGGCCAGTGGTGTGCCGATGCCTACCGCCACGACCATAAACCCCAACTGGTTATTCAGGCTGTAGGCGAGCACGCGTCGCAGGTCGTTTTCGATCACCGCGTAGAAGATCGGGAAGGCCGTCATGATGGCCCCGATCCAGATCAGCATATCGGTGCCGGCATAGCCGCGGGCCAGTGCGTAGACCGCAAGCTTGGTGGTAAACGCTGACAGCAATACCGTGCCGCTGGCGGTGGCTTCCGGGTAGCTGTCCTGCAGCCAGTTATGCAGAAACGGGAATGCGCACTTGATGCCAAAGGCCAGAAAGACCAGCTTGCCGCCGATGGTCGCAAGATCCATCTCGTTGAACGCGAGAGATCCGGTGGCGCTGTAGTGCATGACCAGCCCGGCTAGCAATATGACGCCGGAGCCGACCTGTATCAGCAGATAGCGCATACCCGCTTTGAACGCGGATTCGGTGCGGCTTGCCCAGATCAGAAAGACTGACGATGCGGCGGTCAGTTCCCAATAGATAAACAGCGTCAGCAGGTCGCCAGCTAGGGCGGCACCTATGGCTGCACCGGCGTAAACCAGGCCGGCGGTCGGGTGAATCGGGTCGTCGTCGTGTATCGCGTAGATCACGCCCAACACAGCGGCGATATGAAAAATCAGCGCGAAGACAAAGCTCAGGCCGTCCAGTCGAAACGTCTCGAGCGTCATGCCATACAACGCCACATCGGCGAATGAGCCAAACGGGTGCAAGGCCAGTTGCAGCATCGACAACAGTGGTAGCGCAATAACGTAGACGCGCCGCCACGGCTGCGGGAATAGTGGAACCAGCAGTGCCCCGATAATGAGGATCAGTGCTGGATTGAGTCCCTCAATCATAGTAGTCCTCGTCGCGCATCAGCCATACCCGCATGACTTTGGCCGCCAGTACCAGCAACACACACATGATGAATCCGTAGAAGGCATAGAAACCGAACAGTTTCTCGACCGCAAAGTAGGGATGTTTGTGATAGAACAGATCCGCAATCATCAACAATCCGCACACCACGCACAAAGCGACAATGATCTTCTTGATGTTGGCGGGTTTGTCGAACCAGGTATTCTCGTCTTTTTGTTCTTGCACGGTTCGGCTCTCAGGCTCAGGTCTTGGGGAACAGCAACATCAGGAAGTCATAGATAGCGCCACCGAACATGAACAGCACGACGCAACCCGTGGCCGTGATGCACAGCGGAACAACGCAGTTTAGCGGTGCTTCCTGAATTGTGTTTGCGGGCAATTTTGCCGCATCTTCTGCCGGCAACGGTCGAAAGAAACCGCGGCCGACAATCGGCAGCAGGTAGGCGATGTTCAGTAGCGATGAAAGCATCAGTAATGCGATCAGCAGCCATTGCCCTGCATCGGCAGATCCCATCAGTAAAAACCATTTGCTCCAGGCGCCGCCCATCGGTGGTAAGCCAATAATACTGAGCGAACCGATGAAAAAGGCGGCGAAGGTAAATGGCATTCGGTGGCCCAGGCCATCGAGTTGACTGATCTCGGTCTTGTGGGTCGCTACATAGATCGCACCGGCACAGAAAAACAGTGTGATCTTGCCCATCGCGTGCATCGCTATTTGCATCGCACCGCCAATGATCCCCGCCGCGTTGGCGAGCATGGCGCCGACGATCACGTAGCTCAACTGTCCGACCGTCGAATAGGCGAGGCGCGCTTTGAGGTTGTCTTTGGTCAGTGCGACAAATGAGGCGGCGGTCAGGGTAAACGCCGCCACCCACAACACAATCGTGCCGGCGCCTGTTTCGGCTATCAAATCGGTGCCGAAGATATAGACCGTGATTTTCAGGATGGTGAAGACACCTGCCTTGACGACCGCAACCGCGTGCAGCAATGCACTAACCGGTGTAGGTGCAACCATCGCCGCCGGCAGCCAGCGATGAAAAGGCATCAGTGCAGCCTTGCCGGTGCCAAAGGCGAACATCGTCAGCAGGATCATCGCAGTGCCGGGGCCGACGTGTCCGTTCAGTATGCCGCCATCGCGGAAATCCAGGGTGCCGGTAATCGCGTAGGTCCACAGCGTGGCGAACAAGAAGAAGCCGATCGATGTGAACAACAAGATGCCAAGATAAGTACGGCCGCCGCGTCGCGCATCGGCGTTGCCTTTGTGAGTGACGAGCGGATAGGTGGCCAGTGTCAGCATTTCGTAGAACACAAAAAGCGTCAGCAGGTTGCCGGCGAACGCAATGCCAATCGCCGCGGCGATGGATATCGCAAAGCAGAAGAAAAAGCGCGTCTGGTTAGACTCTGAGTTGCCGCGCATGTAACCCACGCCATAGATCGTGGTCAGTATCCATAGACCTGAGGCAACAGTCGCGAACATTAATCCCAGTGGTTCAACCGTGAAGGTCAGACCCAGGCCTGCAATTGGCTCGGCCAGCACCAGGGTGGGATAGTTGCCCGCCAGCACTGACGGGTAGAATCCCAGTACCAGCAGAAACAGCAGCACGGCAGTGACGAGACTGCAGATGTCGCGCGTATTCGGCGCGTGACGCTGCATGGACACCAGCGCACCGCCAACCAGCGGCAAGCCGAGAGCGGCGATCAGCATCGTAGACTCCGTCACGATGAAATTCCCAGTAGAGACTCGGCAACTCGGCCGGCGACACCCGCAGTCAATCGGGTGTCAATGCCAAAGTAAATACTCATGAGCGCAAATACCCAGCAAGGTATCAGGATGGTTGGCGAGATTTCGCGAACCTCGGCGTGTTCGGCTTTGCTCGGTTTGAAATAGGCGACGTCAATTATCTTGCCGACGTAAATCACCGCCATCAGCGAAGACAAAATAAGCAGACCTGCCAAAGGCACCCAGCCTTTGTCCAGTGCACCGCTGATCAGATACCACTTGCTGATAAACCCTGCAGTCAGCGGCACGCCGATCAAGCCGAGCCCGAGAATGGTAAACGCGGCCATCGTCAACGGCATGCGTTTGCCGATGCCCGCCAGATCATCGAGCCGACTAGAGCCGACCCGGTAAATCATTGCCGCCAGCGCGAGGAACAGACCAGCCTTGATCATGGCGTGGTTAAACATATGTGCGATGGCCGAAGTAAGTCCTGCCGCATTCAGCAGCGCCACACCCAGCGCCATGTAACCCAGCTGTCCAACACTTGACCAGGCCAGCAATCGCTTGGCATCGGTTTGAAACACTGCTGTTAGAGATGCGATCAGGATGCCCGCAATACTCAGTGGCACCAGCAGCAGGTCGATACGCATTTGCTGAAACGAGAATTCGAGCCCGTAGACATCGAACAGGAATCGAATCAACACATACAACGAGACTTTAGTGGCTGTTGCCGCCAGAAACGCCGTTGTCGCTTTGGGTGCATAGGTGTAGGCGTTTGGCAGCCACAGATGCAGTGGAAATATGGCTACCTTGAGTGCCACGCCAACGGTAAAGAAAGCGAACGATGCCTGAACGACCCGGTTGTCAGACAGCGCCGGCAGGCGCTCTGCGAGATCGGCCATGTTGAGTGTGCCGGTCACCATGTACATGAAGCCGATACTGATCAAAATGAACGTGGCACCTATTGTGCCCATCACCAGGTAGCGAAATGATGCGATCAGTGCTCGTCGGTCACGACCGCGCGCAATCAGGGCGTAGGTAGACAGGGACGAAATTTCCAGAAACACAAATACATTGAAAGCGTCCCCGGTCACGGTGATGCCGATCAGTGAAGCGACGCACAACAGGTAGGCAGCGTAGTAGAGGCTGTGGCGATGCTTGCGCATCTTCGGGCGCAACGATTCGCGCAACGCGGATATCACGAGGGCAGCAAACACTGTTACCAGTAGCACGACCAGTGCGGATAACTCGTCGATGGCCAGTTCAATGCCCCACGGTGGCGGCCAGCCGCCCATGTGATAGCTGATCTCGTTGCCGCCCCAGACCTGAGCCATCAGGCCAACGGCTGCAGCAGCCGACAGCCAGCACGAGATGGCCGCCAGATACCAGGCGTGATCGCCATTGTGGATCATGGAGCAGATGGGTGCTGCCAGCAGCGGCAGCAATAAGACGATGGCCGGTAGCTGTTCAATCATGTGCCGGACTCGATCCTTTGATACTCGGCGTTGTCGAGGTCCTGATCGCGAATATCCATCTCTGCGATCTCATCCTCCTCGACAGTGCCGTACTCTTCAAAAATTCGCACCGCAATCGCCAGGCCCAGTGCAGTAGTGGCCACACCGACGACGATCGCAGTCAGGATCAAGACATGAGGCAGTGGATTTGAAAATACCGTGATGCCGTCTTTTAGAATGGGTGCCGTGCCACCAGCCACTTTGCCCATCGATATGAACAAAATAAACACGGAGGTTTGAAAAATGTTCAAGCCAATAATTTTTTTAACCAGGTGACCACTGGCCATCACGATGTAGAGGCCGGCCATCATCAATATGATCACCACCCAATAATTAAAAAGCGCGGTGAACATAGTTACAGGCTTCGCTCAGAGAAGGAAAAGAAAATATTGATCATCACAGCGGCCACGGTAATGCCAACGCCAAGCTCGATCGCAAGGATGCCATAGTGCTGGCCATGCAATGGGTCGCCCACTAACACGCTGTAGTTAAGAAAGTTGCCCCCGCGAAGCATGCTGATGACTCCGACCGCTGCATACAGCAAAAGGCCGATAGCGGGGAAGTATGCGAGACGTCGAGGTGGCAGCAGTTTCTGGGCGGGCTCAATGCCATAGATCAGGGCGTAGAGAAAGATGCCACTGGCGAAAATCACACCGGCCTGGAAACCACCACCGGGACCAAAATCGCCGTGCCACTGAACGTACAGCGCGAAAATTAACACCGGCGCAATCACCAGATCGGCAACTTCTTTCAGCACCACTTTCTTGCGCATCGATTCAGTGGGTGTACCCGGTGGTGCCGGAGGCTCGATACCTGCGCGGCGAGTGCCGGCACCGAGCAGCAGCAGTACGCCGATGAAGGCAGTGAAAACAACCCCAACCTCGCCGAAGGTGTCGTAGCCGCGGTAGCTTGCCAGCACTGAAGTGACAATGTTGGGTGGACCGACTTCGCCTGCCGAGTCATTGAAATAGCGCGGTGCAACATGTTGATGCACTGGCGCCATCGGCTCGCCAAAGCGCGGCATGTCGAACGAGGCGTAAATCAATACCAGGCCAGTGGCGCAAGCGACGATCAGCGGGGCGATAATTTTCCGGCGTGGCGTCGGTTTGCATTGGCGACCGACAATTGCAAGTGCGGCGAGGAAGAAAATCGTCGATACGCCGGCGCCGACCGCGGCTTCCGTGAAGGCGACGTCAACCGCGTCGAGCACCATGAATATACTGGCAACCAGCACGCTGAACAGGCTGGTAAGCAGCACTGCGGTCAGCAATCGGTCGAGTCGGATAATGGCGTAGACGCTGGCCAGTAACATCATCAGCAGCACCATGTTGATCATCAGTTCGATGACGGTGTCTCCTTCTGGCGGTTTTTTTCCAGTCGGTTAACGATGTTTGCGAGCTTGGGATTAACGCCGGCGACATTGACCGTTTGGGCAAGCGCGTGAATTGAGGCGAGACTGGTGATCAGCAAAAAGAAAAAGGTGAAAACCAGTTTGATTGCGATCAGGTAGTCGGGTGCCTGTAACAACAAACCGAACAGGATCATGCCGGCACCCATGCTGTCGATCATGCCGCCGGCATGTGCGCGCGTGTAGACGTCTGGCATGCGCAACAAGCCAACGCCCGCTGTGATGCAAAAAAAGCTGCCAATCAGCAGGGTGATCCAGCTGATGATATCGAGTACAAGAGCCACCTATTCGACCTTTGCTTTGCTGGGCGCCGCCGGATCGGATACGTCGAGGCTGCCGTATTTGAAGAATTTGAGAATGGCGATCGTGCCGGTGAAGTTGATCAGCGCGTAGGTCAGCGCGATGTCGAGAAAGTCCGGGCGCCCCATCAAAAAGCCCAGCACTGACAGGAACAGCACGATACAGGTGCCTGCAGAGTTGATGGCGAGAATGCGATCGTAGATTGACGGGCCGAGAAAGGCGCGAGCCATGGCCATGCCGATACAGATGAGAATGGCGACTATCGTGACGGCGTACATTATTGCCCGCCCTCCAGTCGCGTGACGCGCCGATCCATCTCGCCGTCGTCGAAAGCGGCAACCAGTTCCTCGGCCAGCGAGTGCACCTCGATCTCACCGTCTTCCACGTCGATCGACAGCGTGCCTGGCGTCAGCGTGATCGAGTTGGCGTGCAGTACCAGCCCGAGGGCGGTCTTTTGCGAGGCCTTGACCGTCACAATGGTCGGCGAAATCGGCAGATCAGGGTGCCAGACTCGCTTGGCGACGTCGATGTTCGACTTGATGATCTCGACCGTCAGCCACGGCAGGTAGCCAATCATGCGGGCGAGGATCAAGGGGACTGATTCTGTTTTGTCGACCATCTCCATGCGCGAGGCAAGCCAGGCGACAAGCACACACGACGCGAGGCCGAAAGTCAGCATCAGGGGTTCATATATGCCGCTCCATAACACCCAGAGCACGGCACAGACCAATAGTGGGGGAAGAAATCTCGCCATTCAGCAGGACAACTCTCGGACGCTCGGAAATGGATGCCGATGGTAACTCAGCGGCTTCGCGAATTGAACATTCTCAGACGCTTAGCGGAACAAATTGATTAGTCAGGCTAAGGTTGACAGATTGCTCAGGAACACGGCGAAGTGTTATGCAAGTCGCATTCCGCAAGGCGCGCGGGCCAGTGGGCGTCGTGTTCTGTGCGGGTCTGTCTATTGGATAGCCCGTAGTGGTTATGTTACGGTTCGGAGGTCTACGTATCATTTGTGATACCGGAAGCGGACTCCACCTTTTTCGCCATTGATGGCTCGGACACACATCCCTCAAAATTGTTGGTGAAACACTTCTTAGCTCGAAGTGGGAAACTGGAGAAAATTCAACCGATGAAAAATATGACCAAACTGGCGTTGAGTGTGGCCGCGGCAACTGTTCTGCTGGGTCCCGCGAACGCTGGAACACTCGATGATGTGCGCGCCAAAGGCTTCCTGCAGTGCGGCATCTCTACTGGCGTGGCAGGTTTTGCCTTCACTGATGACAAGGGTGACTGGCAGGGTTTCGACCCGGCGGTCTGCAAGGCAGTCGCCGCGGCGATTTTCGGCGACACCAGCGCTGTCAAATACACCACCACCACAGGTAAGACGCGCTTCACCGCGCTGAGCTCTGGTGAGGTCGACATGCTGGCTCGAAACACCACCTGGACTTTCAGTCGCGACACCGATTTGAAACTCGACTTCGTCGGTGTGAACTACTACGACGGTCAGGGCTTCATGGTACCGACTGCACTCGGCGTCAACAGTGCAAAGGAACTCGACGGTGCATCAGTCTGCATCCAGACCGGTACCACCACCGAGCTGAACCTGGCTGATTTCTTCCGCATCAACAAGATCAGCTACGAAGCCGTGCCGATCGAAACCAACGATGAAGCGCAAACCAACTACAAGGCTGGCCGTTGCGACGTCTACACCACTGACGCATCAGGTCTCGCAGCTACTCGTTCAACTTTTGAAAACCCCGACGAGCACGCGCTGTTGCCGGAAATCATCTCCAAGGAGCCGCTCGGACCGCTGGTTCGCCACGGCGACAGTGAGTGGGGCGACATCGTTCGCTGGGTACTGAACGCGATGATCACTGCTGAAGAACTGGGTGTGACTTCCGAGAACGTCGACAAGATGGCGACCGGTACTGACAATCCTGAAATCAACCGTCTGCTGGGTTCTGAAGGGGACCTGGGTGCGATGATCGGGCTCGACAAAGCCTGGGCGTGGCGCGCGATCAAAATGGTCGGCAACTACGGTGAAGTGTTCGAAGAGTTCATCGGTTCAGAGACTCCGATCGGCCTTGAGCGCGGTATCAATGCACTGTGGACCAACGGCGGCATCCTTTACTCTCCGCCGTTTCGCTAGGACTTAGTTCCGCACTGGGACGCGCCCGTCTTTCGGGCGCGTTTCCTTCACCTATACTTCTCCACTTCTCTACCAAGCAAGGCGCCCAGCTCAGTGTCTAACGCCCTTCAGACGCCGGTGGCACCCCCTAAAAGCGGGTTTTCGCTGGGAAAAATCTGGACCGACAAGCGCTCCCGCGGGGTCATCATCCAGATTATCGCCATGGCAGCGTTTTTCGCCGCCATCTTCTGGCTGCTGCGAAATGCCGTCGCCAACTTCGAAACCCTGGGCAAGCCCTTCGGCTTCGATTTTCTCTGGCAGGAATCCAATTACGATATCAACCAGCACCTGATCGAGTACGACTCGCAGAGCAGTCACTTTCGGGCGGGTGTTGTTGGCGTGCTGAACACGCTCCTGGTGGCCGCCTGCGGTATTGTGCTGTCAACGATTCTGGGGTTTATCCTTGGGGTGCTGCGGCTGTCACCCAACTGGCTGGTCAATCGACTCAGCTATTGCTACATCGAATTCGTACGCAACGTACCCGTGCTGGTGCACATACTTCTGATTCACGGGATCCTGGTCCACGCGCTGCCGGGTGTTAAGGCAGTATTGCGCGCCGCCTCGGACGACAGCACGCAACAGTTCTTCCTGACCAATCGCGGGTTCTATGTGCCGCGGCCGATTTTCGAGAGTGGCATCTGGCTGGTGGTTGCGGCGATTGTTGCCGGCATTGGGTTCGCGATCTGGTATCGGCGGCAGGCGCGTATAAAGCAGGCCAATACCGGCGAACAGTCGCCCGTCTTCTGGATGAGCCTGCTTGCGATCATCGGTCTGCCGATCGTGGCCTACTTCCTTGCCGGGCAGCCAATACAATGGGATGCACCGCAGCCGGGTCGCTTCAATTTCAAGGGTGGCATGGCGCTGAAGCCCGAATTCCTGGCGCTTTGGCTTGCGCTGTCGCTCTACACCGCGGCATTTATTGCAGAGAACGTGCGCTCGGGCATCGAGGCGATCAATAAAGGGCAGACCGAGGCGGCACACGCGCTGGGTTTGCCGCGCGGACGAACGATGAATCTGGTCATCATCCCTCAGGCGCTGCGAGTGATCATCCCGCCATTGACCAGTCAATATCTGAACATCACCAAGAACTCGTCGCTGGCGATTGCGATTGGTTACATGGACATCGTCGCGACGATCGGCGGAATAACGCTCAATCAGACCGGGCGCGAGATGGAGTGCATGATCATCGTGCTCAGTCTGTATCTGCTGTTTTCGCTGACGATCTCGCTGATCATGAACTGGTACAACAAGCGCATGGCGCTGGTGGAGCGATAGCATGAGCCAGCAATATCTGCCAGGCGAACATCCAGACCTGCGACCACCGGTGGGACAAACCGGCGTACTGCTGTGGTTGCGCAAAAATCTGTTTTCCTCGCCGTTCAACGTGGCGCTGACGTTTGTCACGCTGTATTGCCTGTACCTGTTGATTCCACCGATGTTCAACTGGCTGTTTTTCGATGCCGTGTTCATCGCAGAATCTCGCGATGCTTGTCGTGCGGCTGGCGATGGTGCCTGTTGGGGGTTTATCGAGAAGCGGCTGGGTCAGTTTACCTTCGGTTTCTATCCAGTCGAGGAGCGCTGGCGTGTGGTGCTGGCCTTCATTCTGTTGATCGTGGCGTTGATACCCGCGTTGTGGGACAAGTGCCCGAATCGCCGCCAGGCGCTGTGGTTCTCGCTCGCCTATCCGTTCATCGCCTACTGGCTGCTATTGGGTGGTATGGGGCTCGCGCCAGTTGAAACGTCACGTTTTGGCGGTTTTATGCTGACCATGGTGATTGGTGTCACCGGCATTGTCTGTTCCTTGCCGCTGGGCATACTGCTGGCGCTCGGGCGGCAGTCAGAATTGCATATCATCCGCTGGCTCAGTACCTCGTTTATTGAGTTCATTCGAGGCGTGCCGCTGATTACGCTGTTGTTTGTCGCCTCCACCATGCTGAACTACTTCCTGCCGCCGGGGACCACCTTCGACATTCTGTTGCGGGTGTTGATCATGGTGACTTTGTTTTCGGCGGCCTATATCGCCGAGGTGATCAGGGGTGGCCTGCAGGCGATTCCCAAAGGTCAGAGCGAGGCGGCTGATGCGCTGGGATTGAAATACTGGTCGTCGATGCGGCTGGTGGTATTGCCGCAGGCGCTGAAGATATCTATTCCCGGCATAGTGAATACGTTTATCGGTCTGTTTAAGGACACCACGCTTGTCATCGTGATCGGTATGCTGGATCCGCTGGGTATAGGCCGAGCTTCGCTGTCGGATATCAAATGGACCGGGCTTTCGACCGAAGTCTATGTATTCATTGCGATGTTTTTCTTTCTCTGCTGTTTCAGCATGTCACGATATTCGATCTATCTAGAGAAAAAACTGCATACCGGGCACCGGGAAGAATAGGCAGGGCAAACGGTCAAGGCCAGATCGGCCGTACACTAGCAGGCCCGAAACAAGGCCCGAGAATATCAGACGGGAGGCGGCTGCCTCTCGTTGCAGGAGAGCACTATCATGTCTGAGCAACAAACTGAACTGTCCGCCGGTCAAATGGCCGTCTCCGATCAGGAGATGATCCGGATCGTCGAGATGCACAAGTGGTACGGTCAGTTTCATGTGCTGAAGAACATCAATCTCACGGTCAACAAGGGTGAGAGGATCGTCGTCTGCGGCCCGTCGGGGTCCGGTAAGTCGACGCTGATTCGCTGCATCAACCGGCTGGAAGAGCATCAGCGCGGCCAGATTATTGTTGACGGCACCGAGCTGACCGGTGATCTCAAGCACATCGAGCAGATTCGGCGCGAAGTCGGCATGGTGTTTCAGCATTTCAATCTGTTTCCGCACCTGACGGTGCTTGAGAATTGCACGCTGGCACCCATATGGGTGCGCAAGATGCCCAGGGCGGAGGCCGAAGATATTGCGCGCAGCTACCTCGAGCGCGTCAAGATTCCCGAGCAGGCCGACAAATACCCGGGTCAGTTGTCAGGCGGTCAGCAGCAGCGCGTTGCCATAGCGCGCAGCCTTTGTATGAATCCAGCCATCATGCTGTTCGATGAGCCTACCTCCGCGCTGGATCCGGAAATGATCAAGGAAGTGCTCGATGTCATGATCGAGCTCGCCCGCGACGGTATGACAATGATTTGCGTAACCCACGAGATGGGCTTTGCAAAGACGGTCGCCAACCGGGTAATCTTCATGGACGGCGGCGAAATCATCGAGGAAAACGAGCCGCAGGAATTTTTCAACAACCCGCAATCCGAGCGGACTCAAGAGTTCCTGAGTCAGATTCTGTTGCACTGATTGATCACTGCCGGCAAGGTGCGCAAGAGCAGGGATCAGTCCGATCAGAAGTCTTTGCTCGCCAAACTGGTGACTCGTTGATGTGGTCTAGCGAAGAAATATGCATCAATCAGGCTGACTATTTTGATCGCGTGCGCAAGGCCATGCGCGCGGCGCAACGTCAGATCTCGATCGAGATGTACATTTTTCGTGAAGACGAACTCGGGCAGTCTCTGCTCGAAGCGGCTCGAGAGGCTGCCGGCCGAGGGGTCGAGGTGCGAATTCTGGTTGATGGCGTCGGCTCGCCGGGCTGGAGTCCGGCGCGGATCGCGGCGCTTGAGCGCGAGCGTATCGATGTGCGAATTTACCACCCGGTGCCCAGCGCATTGTCGGCCTTCCGATGGTGGCGTTTCAGTCTGGCCAAAGCGCGAGCTTTGCTCGGGAGTGTCAATAAGCGCAATCACCGCAAACTTATTCTCGTCGACAACGAAATAGCCTTTGTCGGATCGTGCAATGTCGCTGTGGCGCACCGCAACTGGCGCGAAACCGCGGTGGTAGTAGCGGGGCAATCGATTGCCGATATGGTGCGTTCGTTCGAGTTGATCTGGGCGCTTTCGCGTCGGCCGCTGGTGTTGCGCTCGCGTTTGCTCAGGCTGAGGCGCAAGCCCGTGCCGTCGCCCGATTCACCGGTGCGGGTTAACTATACGCGCAAATTGCGTCAGCGCCACAACGCAGATCTGCTGGCACGCATCGAGCGTGCGCAAGAGCGTGTCTGGATCACCAACGCTTATTTTGTGCCCGGTCCTGCGATGGTCGCGGCGCTGGTGCGCGCAGCCAGGCACGGTTGCGATGTGAAAATCCTGCTGCCGAGCAAGTCAGATGTCAGCATTGTGGCCAGTGTCAGTCGTATCTTCTATCGAACACTGTTGCGGGCTGGCATCGAGATCTACGAGTATCAGCCATCAATGCTGCATGCCAAAACGCTGCTGATCGATGACTGGGCGACAGTGGGTACGTCAAACCTGAACTATCGAAGTGTCTATCACGATCTCGAGGTCGATGTTGTCCTCAGTGCACCTGGCTCGTTGCAGGCGCTGGCAGGTCACTTCGCCGCTGATCTGCGTTGCGCTGTACCTGTGACAGATGAACAGCTACGCCGGCGCTCCTACCTGGAGTTGATCAGCGGTTACGCGATTTATCCGTTTCGTCGCTTTATCTAGTCGTCCATTAATGGGTTGTAATGAAAGCCCTGTCTGTCGGGCTGGTTGTAGGGCGGAGCTGCGGTCTTGATGGTGCTATAGTTGGTGCACCCGGTCGGTGTCAGCTAGGGCGAAAAATAAATCGA
The DNA here is from genome assembly GCA_964573105.1 of uncultured Granulosicoccaceae bacterium. GTDB lineage: Bacteria > Pseudomonadota > Gammaproteobacteria > Granulosicoccales > Granulosicoccaceae > CAKZSB01. The sequence goes on along the minus strand of CAZNIS010000040.1, from coordinate 228 downwards.
GCCAGACGTGTCAAACGTGTTGACAGACGTAGGTTCGTGCACGATAATTCCGCTTTTACGCGGAGGGGTTCCCGAGCGGTCAAAGGGGGCAGACTGTAAATCTGCTGCATATGCTTCGGAGGTTCGAATCCTCCCCCCTCCACCACAGTTTTGCACCGTCGCGGTAAGATTTTGCGGGTGTAGTTCAATGGTAGAACTCCAGCCTTCCAAGCTGATAACGTGGGTTCG
>CAZNIS010000039.1:0-57453 GCA_964573105.1 uncultured Granulosicoccaceae bacterium | reverse complement strand
AGACACATGCGGCAATTGGCCGCGACGCTGAGTTTCTTGTGGTAGCAAAAGCGCGGAATTTCTATGCCCGCAGCGTCGGTCACTTCGATCAGCATCTGGCCCTTGCGCGCCTGAAGCTGTCGACCATCTACCGTGATGTTGATGAGTTCGTCAGTCATGGGATTGTTACGCCGCTGTGCCCAGTTTTTCCTGCACTATGCTTCGCTTGTGTTCCACGTAGTATTCGAATTCGTGGCGAAAGTGTCGCAGCATGCCCTGCACTGGCCAGGCCGCGGCCTCACCCAATGCGCAGATGGTGCGGCCGGCGATCTTGGCTGCCACATCATCGAGCTTGGCAATATCTTCAGGTCGTCCCTTGCCGTCAATGATGCGCACCAGCATGCGATACAACCAACCGGTACCCTCACGGCACGGTGTGCACTGTCCACAGGATTCGGAGTAGTAAAAGCGGGAAATTCGGCACAGTGCCACCACCATGTCAGTTGTCTCATCCATAGAGATCACCGCACCGGAACCGAGCATGGATCCCGATTTGGCGATCGAGTCGTAGTCCATGTTAGTGTTTAACATGACATCGCCCGGCAGTACCGGCATCGAAGATCCACCCGGAATTACGGCTTTCAGCTTGCGCCCGCCGCGCACCCCGCCAGCCAGTTCCAGAAGCTCGCTATAGGGCGTGCCCAAGGCAATTTCGAAGTTGCCGGGGTTGTTGACGTGACCCGACATTGAAAAACATTTCTGGCCGCCGGAATTCTCGACGCCCAGATCCTGAAACCACTGAGCACCGTTGCGAATAATCGCCGGTACCGATGCAACTGACTCGGTGTTGTTGATCGTGGTGGGCTTGCCGTACAAACCAAAGTTGGCCGGGAACGGCGGCTTGAAGCGAGGCTGGCCCTTTTTGCCTTCCAGCGACTCGAGCAGCGCTGTTTCCTCGCCACAAATGTAGGCACCGGCGCCAAGCGTACCGATCACGTCGATGCTGTTGCCGCTGCCCTTAATGTTCTCTCCTGCCCAGCCATTCGCGTAACACTCTTCCAGCGCCGCCATGAATCGCTTGTAGGGCTCGTCCATGAATTCGCCGCGCATGTAGTTGTAACCGACTGTGGCCCCTATGGCATAACAGCCGATCAACATGCCCTCGATCAGTGAGTGCGGATTGAAGCGGTGGATATCGCGGTCTTTGCAGGTGCCGGGTTCTGATTCGTCACTGTTGACGACAAGATAGTTTTGCCCGCCGTTGGGCTTGGGCATAAAACTCCATTTAAGCCCCGTGGGAAAACCGGCACCACCGCGCCCGCGCAAGCCAGAAGCCTTGACCTCGGCGACAACGTCTTCCGGAGACATTTTCTCGTCGAGAATTTTGTTCCAGGCGTCGTAACCGCCAATTTTGCGGTAGTTTTCGTAGGTCCACGGCTCGTCGAAGCGAAGCGTGGTGTAACAGACCTGATTGGGTTCATTTTTCAATGGTTGCTACTCCAGCGCGTCGAGTATCTGATCAACTTTTTCCGGCGTCAGCTTCATGTGATAGACGTGGTCGACCTGCATCATCGGCCCGCCATCACAACCTGCCAGGCACTCTTCCTCAACTTTCAGGTAGATCTTGCCATCTGCCGTACTTTCACCCAGTTTGATACCGTACTTTTTCTCCACATGGTCGACGATGGTATCGCTGCCCATCAGCATGCAACTGATGTTGGTGCAAATCGCAACACAGTGTTTGCCGACCGGCTTGGTCTCGTACATCGAATAAAAAGAGGCCACTTCATAAACGGCAATTTTCGACATCTCCAGACGCTCGGCAACCGCGTCCATCAATTCAACTGTCAGATAACCATCGTTTTGATGTTGTGCAACACGCAGAGCGGCGAGCACGGCAGATTGTTTCTGATCCGGCGGATAGCGCTTAAGCCATTCGTCGATTTCTTCGAGTGAGTGTGCATTGAGCACCGATTCGGTATTGCTCATCGGTCAATCTCGCCAAACACGATATCCTGCGTGCCAATGATAGTGACGACGTCGGACAGCATGTGTCCGGATACCATTTCATTAAGCGCAGCCAGGTGATAGAACCCCGGCGCTCTGATTTTCAAACGGTAGGGTTTGTTCGCGCCATCCGAGACGATATAGGCGCCAAATTCACCTTTGGGATGTTCGATCGCCGCGTAGGCTTCGCCCTCTGGGAGACAGAATCCTTCGGTAAACAACTTGAAGTGATGAATCAGTGATTCCATGTCGCCTTTCATATCGGCTCGACGCGGCGGCGCAATCTTGTGATCTTCTGTGAGCACCGGCCCGGGGTTGGCGCGCAGCCAGGCAATGCACTGGCGAATGATCTCGTTCGACTGGCGCATTTCCTCAACGCGCACGAGATAACGATCGTAGCAATCCCCGTTGGTGCCGACTGGAATATCGAATTTCATTCGATCGTAGACCTCGTAGGGCTGCTTCTTGCGAAGGTCCCATTCAACGCCTGAACCACGCAGCATCGCGCCGGTAAAACCCAGTTGTTTGGCGCGCTCTGGCGACACCACACCAATACCCACCAGACGCTGTTTCCAGATGCGATTGTCAGTCAGCAGTGTTTCGTATTCATCGACGCAGCCAGGAAAACGATTGGTGAAGTCTTCCAGAAAGTCGAGCATCGAACCCGAACGCGCCTCATTCTGTTTCTTTGCCTGTGCCTTACTGGTCCAGCGCGTCTCTTCATACTGAGGCATGCTGTCCGGCAAGTCGCGGGCGACGCCGCCCGGTCGATAATAGGTGGCATGCAGGCGTGCGCCGGACACTGCCTCGTAGCAATCCATCAGATCCTCACGCTCGCGAAACGCGTAGAGAAACATCGACATGGCGCCGACATCGAGCCCATGTGCACCAATCCACATCAGGTGATTGAGCAGCCGGGTGATTTCATCGAACATCACGCGGATGTATTGCGCCCGCTCTGGCACCTCTACACCCAACAGTTTCTCGATCGCGAGCACATAGCCGTGCTCGTTGCACATCATCGAGACGTAATCGAGCCGATCCATATAACCAATGCTTTGGTTGTAGGGTTTGCTCTCGGCGAGTTTCTCGGTGCCGCGATGTAGCAGGCCCACGTGCGGATCGGCGCGGTCTATGACTTCGCCATCCATCTCCAACACCAGTCGCAACACCCCGTGTGCGGCCGGATGCTGGGGACCAAAGTTTAATGTGTAGTTGCGAATCTCAGGCATCGGTCTCTCCGTCGCCCTCGACTGTCGCGGCGTCGTGAGTGACGTAGCGGTTGTCTTGTCTGATCACTCTGGGTACCAATACTCTTGGTTCGATCGTTACCGGTTCGTAGATCACGCGCTTTTTCAAGGGGTCGTAACGCATCTCGACATTGCCGACGAGCGGGAAATCCTTGCGAAAAGGATGGCCGACAAAACCGTAATCGGTCAGCAAGCGGCGCAGATCTGGATGGCCCTCGAAGTGAATTCCTAACAAGTCGAACGCTTCGCGTTCGGGCCAGTCAGCGCAGCTCCAAATGGCTGTCACTGACGGGACCACCGGAAAGTCATTATCCGGCGCGAACACTTTCAACGTCAGCCGCGCATTGCGCTCAATCGACAATAGCTGGTAGACCACGGCGAATCGCGCGCCTTGCGCGAGGTCGCTTGACACTTCATCGCCAAAGCTCAATCGACCGATGGATTGACCGTCCACACCGCGACTGAAACCGGCAGACGCTGTGCTGTCGGTAGCCCACTCGTCTTTTCCGTACTGCAGATAGTCGACACCGCATACGTCGATCAGTTGATCAAACGCGGTGTCCGCACCATCGCGCAGCGCGGTGGCCACGTCGATCAGATTGTCCGCCTCGACAGTAACAGTGACGTGATCGAGCGATGTCTGCATGTCCCTGACACCTTCCAGTGCCAGTGCCTTGATGGTCGCGGCTAGTTGCTCTGTTCTGGATTCGCTCATGGAACTCAACTGCGCGTGATCACGTTGGGCTGGCGGATTTTTTTCTGCAACTGCACGATGCCATACAACAATGCCTCGGCAGTGGGCGGACAGCCGGGAACATAGACATCCACCGGCACGATGCGATCACAACCGCGCACCACCGCGTAACTGTAATGGTAATAACCGCCACCGTTGGCGCAGGACCCCATCGAGATTACCCATTTCGGATCGGCCATCTGGTCATAGACCTTGCGCAGCGCAGGGGCCATCTTGTTGACCAGTGTGCCTGCGACAATCATCACGTCTGACTGGCGGGGACTGGGCCGAAAAATCACACCGAATCGATCGAGGTCATAGCGCGCAGCACCCGCGTGCATCATTTCTACCGCGCAGCAGGCCAGACCGAATGTCATCGGCCACATTGAGCCGGTGCGCGCCCAGTTGACCAGCTTATCTGTGGACGTGGTGATGAAGCCCTTGTCGAGAACCGCTTCTATTCCCATTCCAGCGCTCCTTTTTTCCACTCGTAGATGAAACCGATCACGAGAATGCCGAGGAATACACCCATAGCGGCAAACGCCTCGACGCCGATCTCGTCCAACACCACGGCCCATGGAAACAGGAAGGCGATTTCGAGATCAAAGATGATGAACAGAATCGCCACCAGGTAGTAGCGCACGTCGAATTTCATGCGACTGTCTTCGAACGCTTCAAATCCACACTCGTAAGGTGAATTTTTTTCGGTGTTGGGCGCCGTTGGCCCGATCAGGTTGCCAAGAGTCAGCAGCACCACCCCGAACACCAGCGCAATGACAATGAATACGAGAACTGGAAAGTAGTTTGCGAGCATGTGAGATCCCGAAGCCCGAAAGAATTGGATTGGCCCGAAAGCGACTGCTGACGATGGTCCGTTAGGGAGTTGAAACCGCACTGTTTCCCGCCGCTCCGCACGCCGGCAAAGCGAGCGATGCAGGTCCCTGAGTCAGAGTTGGAACTTGCCGTTGAATCTGATGGTGCCGACGCCCGGACTCGAACCGGGACGACTTTCGCCACTACCCCCTCAAGATAGCGTGTCTACCAATTCCACCACGTCGGCGTTGTATCAGCGCAAGCAATATATTCTAAACCACACGTGGTTCTATTGCCCGAAAAAATAACTTAATAACTAAAGGTAATTCGAGGTAATGTTGCCAACCGGCACCTGCCGGTTACTGGTTGTCCACCTTCGGCAAATCCGACTCGCTCTCTTCACCAGCGGACGGTGTCGGCGGCAAATCGGACTCACTGGCGGGCTGTTCACCCGCGGGTTCGCTGTTGTCGATCGCCGGCAGGTTGAGATTATCGGTCACGCTGCCAATGGTGCTGGTTCGCTGCGAGGCTAGAAAGAACAACGTCATGCTGGTGGCGAAAAACAGCAGCGCAAAAGCGGTGGTCATGCGAGTCAGAAACGACCCGCTGCCACGAGAGCCAAACACAGTTGACGAAGCCCCACTGCCAAAGGCTGCACCGGCATCTGCACCCTTGCCGTGCTGGATCAGCACCAGGCCTATCACCCCGATGGCCAGGAACACGTGAATCACGAGGACAATCGTTTGCATCAGAAGAGCGTATCCTATTTTGCAGCGGCGGCGCGGCAGATCGCGAGAAAGTCGTCTGCTTTCAATGCGGCACCACCAATCAGACCACCATCAATATCGGGCTGGGCAAACAGCTCGGCCGCGTTGTCCGGCTTGACCGAGCCGCCGTAGAGTATCCGCACCGAGGCCGATGCAGCCGCATCGTGTTCGGCGACATAACTGCGAATCGCAGCGTGTACCTCCTGAGCCTGCTCAGGCGACGCCGTTTTACCCGTGCCGATCGCCCATACCGGCTCGTAGGCAATCACACATTGGCCAAACACGGCCGCGCCGGCAGCAGTTACCAGCGCATCGAGTTGGCGCCGCAACACATTCAGTGTGTCGTCGGACTCGCGTTGTTGCAGTGTTTCTCCCACACAGAACAACGGCACCAGTCCGGCGTTGATCACGGCATTACAGCGCACCGCGCAGTCGGCGTCGGATTCGCCAAACAGACTGCGACGCTCGGAGTGCCCGATGATCACGTATCGACAATCAAATTCAGCCAGCATCGTTGACGAAACTTCGGCCGTATAGGCGCCACTTTCGTGCTGACAGGCATTCTGCGCACCCAGCGCAACGCTGGTGCCTGTGATGGCGTCGGCGACGTCAGCCAGATGAACACTGACCGGACACACGACGATATCTACACCGGACGCGGGAGCACCAGCGGCTACGCCTGAGGCGAGATCGCGAGCGCTCTGTCTGGAGCCGTTAAGTTTCCAGTTACCTGCAACGATTGGAGTTCGCATGAATCGGAAAGATTGGTGGAGAATCCGGAGAAAAACAAGCATCGCCCAAAGATGGGCGACTTAACTCGTCAAGCGTAGCGCGGCTGGCCGTGGATTGCAATCAATGCACCGCCTAAAACCCGCGGACCTATTAGCCAATGATGCGACTGACCGAGTCGGCGAGACGATGGCAAATCGTCTCAACATCGTTGGCCACTTTGCCTTCGACCATGACCCGCACAACGGGTTCAGTGCCGGACGGTCGCAACAGCACGCGGCCACTGTCGCCGAGTTCGCGCTCAGCGTTTTGCACGACCTCCTGCACCTGCTCGCTCTCGTTGAGATCCTGACGCACCTTCATCGGCACATTCACCAGCACCTGAGGATATTGGGTCATGCCGCTGCGCAATTGCGCCAGTGACTCACCACTTTGTTTTACTTGCGCCAGGATCTGCAGCGCGGCGACCAGTCCGTCACCGGTGGTGGTTCGATCAAGGCAGATAATATGCCCGGACGACTCACCACCAATTTTCCAATTCCGCTCGCGCAGCATCTCCAGCACGTATCGATCACCGACGTTGGCCCGAGCAAACTCAACACCCAGATCGCGCAGGCCGTGCTCCAGGCCAAGATTGCTCATCAGCGTGCCGGCGACGCCACCTGACATGTCATTGGCATCGATACGGGACTTCACCAGTACATAGAGCAGTTCATCGCCGTTAACCACCGCGCCGGTGTGATCAATCATGATCAGACGGTCTGCATCGCCATCGAGCGCGACACCGACATCGGCCTTTTCAAGCAACACGTGCGCGCGCAGATGATCGGGCGAAGTTGCACCGCAATCGCGGTTGATATTCAGGCCATCCGGCTCGGCACCGACCGATACCACCGTCGCGCCAAGCTCTTCGAACACGCCGCGCGCAATGTGATAAGCCGCCCCGTGCGCCGAGTCGACAACGATTTTCATGCCATCCAGCCGCTGGCCGCTGGGAAAGGTACTCTTACAGAATTCGATATAACGACCGGCTGCGTCGTCGATGCGGTGGGCGCGCCCAAGCTCGGCGGAATCGACGGTGGACATGTCCTCTTCCATCGCCGCCTCGATTTCCATTTCGACGCTATCAGGCAGTTTCGTGCCTTCGCCGGAGAAGAATTTCACCCCATTGTCGTAGAACGGGTTGTGCGAAGCGCTGATAACGATGCCGGCTGCGGCGCGAAAGGTTCGCGTCAGATAAGCTACAGCCGGGGTCGGCATCGGGCCGAGAATCTTGATATTAATTCCGGCAGAAGACAGACCCGCCTCCAGAGCCGATTCAAACAAATAACCCGACACTCGCGTGTCTTTACCGATCAGAACTTCGCGATTTCCCTGCGATGCCAGCACCTTGCCGGCCGCCCAGCCAAGCTTCATGACGGTAGCCGCCGTCATCGGCTCTACGCCGACTCGTCCACGCATCCCGTCGGTACCGAAGTATTTTCTTGCCATGGTTATCGATGTCCAGGAAATGGGTTATGACCACAGGGTATGCAAGAACCCCACAGGAACCGGCAACACAGGCTCCCGACTAGTACTATGACCACACAAATATAGGATAAAAAAAAGGCGACATGTCCATGTCGCCTTTTTTTGTGATGCTCTTAGGAAGCGGGATCAGGATCCGGTACCGGTGGCTCGTCGGCGGCATCGTCGTCGTGCCGCACCGATTCGGGCACCGATGGTCCTGAAGGCCCTGGATTGCCGCCGTCGCCATCACCCCAGCCAGACGGTGGATCGGGCTCACGGCCCTCCATAATCGCGTCGATCTGGCTGGCATCGATGGTTTCGTACTTCATCAATGCATCGGCCATCATGTGCAGCTTGTCGAGGTGCTCGCGAAGAATGTCTTCTGCCCGGCTGTAGTTGCGATCAATGATCGCCCGGATTTCGCTGTCGATCGACTGCTTGGTCAGACCCGATATGTGCTTGGGCTGAGTGGTGCTTCGACCGAGGAAAACTTCACCTTCCTCCTCGCTGTAGGCGAGCGGGCCCAGCTTGTCTGACAAGCCCCACTTGGTCACCATGTTGCGCGCGAGTTCGGTCGCACGCTCAATGTCGTTTGAGGCGCCAGTAGTAACCTTGTCCTCCCCGAAGATCAGCTCCTCGGCGATCCGCCCGCCATAGAGCGAGGAGACCATACTCTCCAACCCCTGCTTGCTGTGACTGTAGCGATCTTCCTCGGGCAGATACATGGTCACACCCAGAGCCCGCCCACGCGGGATGATGGTCACCTTGTACACCGGATCGTGGTTAGGCACCAGACGCCCGACAATCGCGTGTCCGGCCTCGTGGTAGGCGGTGAGCTTTTTCTCATCCTCGTTCATGACCATGGACTTGCGCTCGGCGCCCATCATGATCTTGTCCTTGGCGTGTTCGAACTCTTCCATCTCGACCAGATTTTTGTCCGAACGCGCCGCAAACAGCGCCGCCTCGTTGACCAGATTGGCGAGATCAGCACCCGAGAAGCCCGGCGTGCCGCGCGCGATGAGATCGGGGCGCACGTCATTGGCGACCGGTACTTTGCTCATGTGAACACGCAGAATTTGCTCGCGACCACGTACATCGGGCAGCGGCACCACAACCTGGCGATCGAAACGACCAGGGCGCAGCAATGCGGGATCGAGCACGTCGGGACGGTTGGTGGCCGCGATGACGATAATGCCCTCGTTACCTTCAAAACCGTCCATCTCCACCAGCAACTGGTTCAGTGTCTGCTCGCGCTCGTCGTGACCGCCACCGAGGCCGGCACCACGATGACGCCCGACAGCGTCAATCTCGTCGATGAATATGATGCAGGGCGCGTGCTTTTTCGCCTGGTCGAACATGTCTCGAACCCGCGAAGCACCCACACCGACGAACATCTCGACGAAATCGGAACCCGAGATCGTGAAGAAAGGCACTTTGGCTTCACCGGCGATCGCCTTGGCGAGCAGCGTTTTACCGGTGCCGGGAGATCCGACCAGCAGCACGCCGCGGGGAATCTTGCCGCCCAGCTTCTGGAATTTGCCGGGATCGCGCAGAAATTCGACCAGCTCGGCGACTTCCTCTTTGGCCTCTTCCACGCCTGCGACATCAGAGAAAGTTACCTTGACCTGATCTTCGCCCATCAAACGGGCCTTACTCTTGCCAAAAGACATGGCGCCGCGGCCAGCGCCGCCGCCCTGCATCTGACGCATAAAGAAAACCCAGATACCGATCAGCAACAGGAAGGGAAACCAGCTGATGAAAAGCTGCATGAGCAAGCCGGTTTTCTCTGGCTTTTCTGCCCGAATTTCGACCCCTGAGTCGAGCATTTCGCCGATCAGAGAGCGATTGTCGGTTTCCGGACTGTAAGTGTTAAACACGCGGCCGGAGGACAGTTGGCCCTGTATTTCGCGGCCGTCAAGAGTTGCAGATGCCACTTGCCCGGACTTCACGCTGTTGATGAAATCGGAGTAGCTTATCGTCTGCCCGTATTGACGCTGTCCGCCCAGGTTATTGAAAACAGCCATTAAAATGACGGCTATCACCACCCAAAGCAGCACGTTTTTGACAAGATCGTTCAAATTGAGACCACCCCTTTAAAATGGCTTCGCGCCTGTAACATCCAATATTTAGCGCACTTCACAGTATATCCGATTAACGCCTGGCCAGTATGTAGACTTCGCGACTGCGCGATCTGGAGGCCGAGGGTTTACGAGTTTTTACGCTGCTGAAAGACTGTTTCATCTGCGCCAGCAACGCCTCGAAGCCAACCCCTTGAAAGGTCTTGACCAGCAGGGCACCGCTATCACTCAGGACCTCGTTACACATTTCCAGTGCCAGTTCGGCCAGATACACCGACCGCGGCTGATCGACTGCGCTTTGTCCGGTGAAATTGGGGGCCATGTCAGACAAAACAAGATCCACTGAACGCCCTTCCAGCGTGGATCTGATCTGTTCGAGAACCTCCAGTTCAGTAAAATCACCCTGCAAGATCGTTGCCCCCTCGACCGGCTCCATCGGGAGAATGTCGACTGCCAGCAAAAATCCGCCGCGCCCAAGTCGCGTGGCGGCGTATTGGGTCCAGCCACCCGGCGCCGCCCCCAGTTCCACCACACAGGAGCCAGGTCGGATCAAACGATCGCGCTCGTCGATCTCCTCAAGCTTGTATACTGCGCGCGAGCGCAACGCCTGCTCTTTGGATTTTCGGACATAATCGTCCGCGTGGTGCTCTTGCAACCAGCGCTGACTGCTCTTGCTACGAGCCACTGATATCCCCTTCACGCAACCGCTGTATCACAGGACCTGCCCCGGCAACCGCTACCGATGACTCCCGACAAAAAACAACTCAAACACCTCAAATCATTGTGTCATGCGCTGCAACCCATCGTAAGAATAGGGCAGAAAGGTGTGACCGAGGCGGTTCAGGCGGAGCTCGACATCGCCCTCGGACACCATGAGCTGGTCAAAATCAAAGTGGCGATCGGCGACCGTGCAGAGCGAGAGTCAGCAACCACGGCACTGGCCACTCACTGCGGTGCAACCGTGGTGCAGCGCATTGGCCAGACGGCGGCGCTGTACCGGCAGAATCCGAACGAACCGGTGATCGAGTTCCCCAGGTAGCCACCGCAAATAGCCACTATACGTAGCGGACGGCCTCTATTTCGTATTCTCGCAAACCACCGGGAGACTGGAATTCGACGTCATCACCTTCCGATTTGCCGATAATCGCCCGCGCCAGTGGTGAGCTGAAGCTGATCAGCCCCTGTTTGATATCTGCCTCGTCGTCGCCGACGATTCGATAGGTGACGGATTCGTCGGTCTCCAGATCGAGGAGATCGACGGTGGCACCGAATATCACCTTGCCTGCTGCATTCATTTGCGTCACATCGATGATCTGCGCGTGCGATAACTTGCCCTCGATCTCCTTGATCCGCCCCTCAATGAAGCTCTGTTGCTCGCGCGCGGCGTGATACTCAGCGTTTTCCTTGAGATCGCCATGTTCGCGCGCCTCTGCGATCGCCTGAATCACCTGCGGCCGCTGAACTGACTTTAAATCAGCCAACTCGGCCCGCAGCATGTCGGCGCCTTTCGCAGTTAACGGAACCTTGCTCATGTTAATTCCCGGTGTAGGGTCTGTAGGCAGTAGACGTTCGAACTGGCATTGATTCCGAGTGCCCGGCAAATAGCAGAGCCCGCCGCCACCGTCGTGGCATAGGCAACCTTCTGATTCAGCGCCTCGCGACGAATCAGAAACGAGTCCGCAATGGCCTGACGTCCGCCTGTCGTGTTGATGATTAACGATATCTCGCCATTTTTTATTTTATCAACAATATGCGGCCTGCCTTGTTTCACTTTGTTTACGATATAGCACTGTAGGCCGGCGCTTTTGATCACCGCGCCAGTGCCATCAGTGGCCCACAGGGTGAAACCCGCGTCAGCCAGCGCTCTGGCAATCGCCACAATGTGCGGCTTGTCGGAATCGCGCACACTAATAAACGCCGCCCCACCGGTCGGCAACGCCATGCCGGCCGCCAGCGACCCTTTGCAGAATGCCTCGGCAAACGAGCGACCCGTTCCCATGACCTCACCGGTAGATTTCATCTCCGGGCCCAGCAGCGGATCCACATCCGGAAATTTGTTGAACGGAAACACCGATTCTTTGACGCTAAAGTAATCCGGCACGACTTGCTGCAATGCCCCCTGCTCGGCCAGCGACTGACCGGCCATAACTCGGGCGGCAATTGTCGCCAGTGGCATACCTGTCACCTTGGAGACAAAAGGCACGGTCCGCGACGCGCGCGGGTTGACTTCCAGGATGTAGATGACATCGCCGCGCACAGCAAATTGCGCATTGACCAGCCCAACCACATTCAGCGCCAGCGCGAGCTGGCTCATCTGCTCGCCCAACTGCCGCTGAATGTCGTCCGACAAGCTATAAGGTGGCAGTGAACAGCCGGAGTCACCAGAGTGAATACCGGCCTGTTCGATATGTTCCATGATCCCGCCGATCAACACCGACTCGCCATCGCACACGGCATCCACGTCAACCTCAACCGCGTCTTCCAGAAAGCGATCCAGCAACACTGGCGCACTGTTTGACACCTCGACCGCGCCGACCATATATCGACGCAGCTGATCATCGTCGTAGACTACTTCCATACCGCGGCCGCCTAGCACATACGATGGCCTGACCACCAGCGGATAGCCGATCTCACTGGCGGCGACCACCGCCTCATCGACGGTAACCGCGGTGCGGTTTTCCGGTTGCAGCAATCCCAGTTCGGCGATCAAATCGCGAAAGCGATCGCGATCTTCGGCCAGATCGATTGCATCGGGCGACGTGCCAATGATCGGAGCGCCCATCGATTTCAGGCTGGCTGCCAGTTTTAATGGTGTCTGCCCGCCGTATTGCACGATGACGCCAGCAGGCTGCTCAAGGTGCAGTATCTCGCTGACATCTTCGAGCGTCAGCGGTTCGAAATACAGGCGATCGGAGGTGTCGAAATCCGTTGAGACGGTCTCCGGGTTGCAGTTGATCATGATCGATTCAAAGCCCGCATCGTGCAGCGCATAAGCAGCGTGCACGCAGCAGTAATCGAACTCGATGCCCTGACCAATTCGATTCGGCCCACCCCCCAGCACCACGACCTTCTTCTGCGCCGTAGGCGCCGCTTCGCATTCTTCGTCGTAGCTCGAGTACAGGTACGCTGTTTCGGTGGCAAACTCAGCCGCGCAGGTATCGACCCGCTTGTAGATCGGCCGCAGTCCAAGGCTGTGGCGGTGTCCGGTTACCTGGTCCTCGGGGACACCGAGCAACTGGGCAATCCGCACGTCGGCGAAACCCTTGCGCTTTAAGCGGCGAAAGGTATCGAGATCAAGGGCGGATAGCTCGGCGCCAGCCAGCGTTTGCTCATCGGCGATGATGTCCTCGATCTGGCTGAGAAACCACGGATCAATACCCGTGGCCTCGTGCAACTCATCGGTGGACATACCAGCTCGAAAACCCTCGCCCACGTACCAGAGACGCCGGTCAGCCGGCTGCCCCAGTTGCAGCCCCAACTCGTCCGGTGCGATCTCGCTGCTGGCTCCATGCTGCAAATCGAAACCGGCGCTGCCGATTTCCAGACTGCGCATCGCCTTTTGCAGCGATTCCTGGAAGTTGCGACCGATCGCCATCGCCTCACCGACCGATTTCATTTGCGTGGTCAGGCGCGCATCGGCAGCCGGGAATTTCTCGAAAGTGAAACGCGGGATCTTGGTGACGACATAGTCGATTGCCGGCTCGAAGGAGGCCGGTGTCGCCCCGCCGGTAATTTCGTTTCGCAGTTCATCGAGCAGATAGCCAACCGCCAGCTTCGCCGCTACCCGTGCAATCGGAAAGCCGGTGGCTTTTGAGGCCAGCGCCGAGGAACGCGAAACACGCGGATTCATCTCGATCACAATCAGGCGCCCGTCTGCCGGGTTCACTGCAAACTGCACGTTGGACCCGCCAGTCTCTACGCCGATCCGTCGCAACACCGCGATCGAGGCGTTGCGCATGATCTGATATTCCTTGTCTGTCAGCGTTTGCGCCGGTGCGATGGTAATGGAGTCACCAGTATGTACGCCCATCGGGTCGAGATTCTCGATCGAGCAAATAATGATGCAGTTGTCCGCCGTGTCGCGTACCACCTCCATCTCGAACTCTTTCCAGCCAAGGACCGACTCTTCGAGAAGAATTTCAGTGGTCGGAGAGAGATCGAGCCCGCGCTGGCAGATCTCTTCAAACTCCTGGCGATTGTAGGCGATGCCGCCACCACTGCCGCCCAGTGTGAACGAGGGCCGAATGATGGTCGGAAAGCCGATTGTCTCAAGCCCGGCTCGCGCTTCTTCGATACTGTGAGCGATTTCTGCCGTCGGTGTCGCCAGACCGATCTCGGTCATCGCGTGGCGGAATTTGTCGCGATCCTCGGCCAGATCGATCGCCTCGGGCTTGGCACCAATCAGCTCGACGTTGTATTCATCCAGCACACCATTATGATGCAGGTCCAGCGCACAATTGAGCCCGGTCTGACCGCCCATGGTGGGCAGAATCGCGTCAGGTCGTTCAATTTCGATAATACGCGCGACCACCTGCCATTCGACTGGCTCGATATAGACCGCATCCGCGGTATCCGGGTCAGTCATAATGGTGGCCGGATTGGAGTTGACCAGGATGACCCGATACCCTTCCTCGCGAAGCGCCTTGCAGGCCTGAGCCCCCGAGTAGTCGAACTCGCAGGCCTGTCCGATCACAATCGGGCCGGCCCCAATAACGAGAATACTGGTCAGATCACTGCGACGAGGCATTTTTGCGATTTTCTATTTGAGCGACGAATTGGGCAAACAGAGGCAGCAAATCCTGCGGCCCCGGGCTCGCCTCAGGGTGACCCTGAAAGCTGAACGCCGGTTTGTCAGTGCACTCGATACCCTGCAGCGAATCGTCAAACAACGAGCGATGTGTAGCCCGAACATTGGCTGGCAGACTGTCTGGATCGACGGCAAAACCATGATTCTGGCTGGTGATGAACACGCGCCCGCCATCGAGTTCCTGTACCGGATGATTGGCACCGTGGTGTCCAAACTTCATTTTCAAAGTTTTCGCGCCACAGGCCAACGCCAACAACTGATGGCCGAGGCAGATACCAAATACCGGCAAATCAGTCTGCAGGAATTCCTGAATAGCGGCGATGGCGTAGTCACACGGTTCGGGATCACCCGGTCCGTTGGATAAGAAGACACCATCCGGTTGCATCGCCAGGACGTCTGCCGCTGGTGTGGTTGCCGGCACCACCGTCACCCGACAGCCACTGGCAACCAGCAAGCGCAGGATATTTCGCTTGATCCCGAAATCATAAGCCACCACGTGGTGCGATAAAGCACTGTCCGGCAAGGTGGGGCAGCCAACGCCCAGTTCCCATTCGCTGGTATTCCAGACATAAGTTTGCGCGGTGGTGACTTCGCGCGCGAGGTCCATCCCGGCAAGCCCGGCAAACTGTCTGGCTCTCGCGATTGCGGCCTTGGGGTCGGGTTTCTCAGAGCAATCGATCACACCGGCCTGCGCGCCTTTGTCGCGCAGAATCCGGGTCAGTTTGCGAGTGTCGATATCAGCGATCGCGGGCACGCCATGACCCTGCAGAAAAGCTGTCAGGTCCAGCTCATTGCGAAAGTTGCTGGTGCGCTTTGGCGTATCGCGTATGACCAGGCCAGCGGCGTGAATGCCGTCAGATTCGGCGTCCTCTGAATTGGTCCCGGTGTTACCAATATGGGGTGCGGTCAGTGTGACTATCTGCTTTCGATAGGACGGATCGGTCAGGATTTCCTGGTAGCCGGTCATCGCGGTGTTGAACACCACCTCTCCGTCGGCCATTGTTCTTGCACCAACCGAAGTGCCTTCGAGTATGGTGCCATCGGCCAGCGCCAGCACGGCGTTTTTGCACAATTGAATTCTCGTTTGTGATGAAAATCGGCAGGGTAGCGGTAATCTGTCAGTGGGAGCGACAGATCGCGCGAATGATAGGCGCAAGCGCGGTCAATGTCCACATTACGACGCTAATCTGTCGGCCTTCACAAATCCGTTCAGTGACCGCCATCAATTAAATCAGGCGGCGGCATGGCGGGTGCTATAGAGTCGGCGCCCGCTGCCGGAAAAAAATAATAAATTGAGCGCTACCTCTGACCCCCATATACGCAATCTGATTGCCGCCTGTTCTGCCATTACCGTATTCGGGCTGGCCTTCGGCATGACATACCCGTTGCTCTCGCTGTTGCTTGAAATGCGCGGCGTGCCATCGGATCTGATTGGCATCAACGCCGCAATGATGCCGCTCGGCATCCTCGTCTGTTCGCCGTTGATACCCGTTTTCACCTCGCGTTTAGGCACCCGTCGCCTGGCGATTGTGGCAGCCCTGCTGACGGCACTGATCACTCTGCTTTACAAGATGTTCGATCATGTGACGATCTGGCTGCTGCTGCGTTTTCTGCAAGGCATGTCGATCGCGATTCTGTTTGTCTTAAGCGAGGCCTGGGTAATCGGTTTTGCCGGCGACAAACACCGCGGCAAAGTGGTAGCGCTCTACGCCAGCCTGCTGTCCGCGAGCTTCGGTGCCGGACCGGCGCTGGTAGGCACCATCGGCATCGAGGGCTGGACGCCATTCGTCATCGGCGCCGCGGTGCTCGCGCTGGGCACCGCTCCCCTGTTTATGATGCAGGAGGATTTGGTCGACTCCGACTCCAACACCACCACCGCCCCTTCCGGTTTTCTGTCTTTCATTCCCAAGGCACCGATGCTGATCGCTGCAGTCGGTGCATTTGCAATCTTCGATGCAGCCACACTGTCACTTTTTCCGATCTACGGGATCCGCAACGGTCTGGATGTCAGTACCGCTGCGTGGGCGCTGACTGCACTGATACTGGGCAACGTCTTCCTGCAGTATCCAATTGGCTGGCTGGCCGATATCTTCTCCGCTCGCGCGGTGCTGACCGCCTGCGCCGCACTGACGGCCGCGTTGACGCTGACGGTACCGATTGTTGTCGGCACCATCTGGATGTGGCCGGTGCTGATCGTGGCCGGCGCAACTGGCTATGGTGTCTACACCACCGCGCTGAAATCGCTGGGTGACCGATTCACAGGACAGGAACTGATCAACGGCACCTCTGCGTTTGGCGCCGTGTGGGGGGTGGGTGCGCTGCTTGGCTCGATGTCCGGTGGGGTCGCAATTGAGGTGTCGTCAACCTACGGATTACCGTCGCTACTTGCGTCGGTATATGTTGTACTTGTGTGCGGACTTCTACTGCGATCCCCCTCGCGCACGGTACACACGCACGCCCATGAAAAACTACCCCAGCCTCAGCCAGATTAAGGCGACCGCTGACACCCTGCGACACCACGTCATACGTACCCCGACACTGCCCTACTATGGCCAGGCACTTGGCCGCAGCCTCGATCCGGCCACTCGGGTATGGCTGAAACTCGAACTGTTGCAACGCACTGGCAGCTTCAAGGCACGCGGTGCGATTAATGTCCTGAATCATTTGTCAGAGGAACAGCGACAGCGCGGTGTCACGGCTTTCTCTGCCGGCAATCACGCAATCGCCACGGCCTTTGCCGCGCGCGCTGCCGGCAGCAACGCCAAAGTCGTGATGCCCAAAACGGCCAATCCGTTTCGCGTCGAAACCTGCCGCCAACTGGGTGCCGAAATCATCATGGGCGAGAGCATCGCCGAATTGATCTCCATCACCGAAGATTTACAACAGCAGGAAGGTCGTGCACTGGTGCACCCTTTCGAAGGGCTGCACACCTTCGAGGGCACCGGCACCGTCGGGTTGGAGCTGTGCGAAGATGCAGAGCCGCTCGATGCTGTTATCGTGCCGATAGGTGGTGGCGGGTTGATCGCCGGGATAGCCTCCGCTGTCAAGCAGATAAACCCGGATTGCGCCGTCTACGGTGTCGAGCCGGCGGGCGCGCGCGGCATGACCGACAGCCTGGCCGCCGGTGCACCGCTGGCAAGCGTGGATGTCAGCACCATCGCCGACAGCCTGGGCGCACCCATGCACAAAGACCTCTCGTTTCAAATTGTGCAGCACTTTGTCGACGATGTCGTGCTGGTCAGCGACGAACAACTGGCCGACACCATGCGCTTGATTTTCACCGACTTGAAGCTTGCCGTGGAACCCGCCTGCGCGGCCGCCATGTGCGCTTTGCTGCACCCGTTGAAGGACAGGCTGGCAGGCAAGTGCGTAGGGTTAATAATGTGTGGCAGCAATATCGATCAACAGACGTTCAATCGTCTGACCGCCTGAACCCGGTTTACCAGTCGCGCGGCAGCTTTTTCACGATATGCATGCGCCGGTTACTGACTTCCACGTAACCACCCTTGCGCAACTCTTTCATGATCTTGCCCACCATTTCGCGGGAAGCACCGATCATGCTGCCCAGTTCCTGATGACTGAAGGGTTTGGGCATCACCAACTCGCCATTTTCTCCCTCGACCGCGAGCTGCATGAGCTTGTCGGCCAGGCGACGGTAGACGTTATCGAGCGCAAGACTGCGGATATCGTCGGTGGCGCGCCGCAGGCGGCGCGTCAATTCGCGCACGATGCTGATCAAAATTAGCGGGTGCGCCTCGACAGAGCGCAGGAAATCGGGTTTCGAGATACTGACGACGACGGTGCTTTCGAGTGTAACCACCGAGGCCGAGCGCGGCTCGTCGTCCAACAGCGCGATCTCGCCAATGTGGCTGCCGGGACTCTCGACGAACAGCACCAGCTCGTGCCCGTCCTCATCGCTGACAAACACCTTGGCAGAACCTGATTCGATCATGAACAGCGATTCGCCCGGTTCGCCCTCGGTCATCAGCACCGCATTCTTTTTGAATGTCATGCGCCGACATCGGCTCGACAGATCGCTGAGCGCCTGATCGTCGAGCTTGGCGAAAATTGGCACCCGCCGCAGCATTTCTACGAATTCAGTCATAAATCCCTGCAGTACTTTCACACATTCAGAATCATCCCCGACCCTGTAGCACCTCTCCCGGAAAGTACCGTCTATCAATCCAACCACGGGGGCTTGCGGCACTAAGCTGCCGCGCGGGCAACTATAACAAACAACCCGGTAACATGCTTGCGCCCACACCGACGCGAAATTCTACGCAAAGCTCCACTGTTGCTGGATGGCCCGCAGGCGCACGATTTTCTAATTGAATCCCTCCGGTTGCCAGTGTACTGTTAGGATCGTGTTTCGAGCCTGCTCTATAACACCCAACAACAGGCGATCCGAGCACAAAGGCTCCATCGAGTTGCCGGGCGATTCGCCCGGATAAAAATACCAACCAACCCAACCCTTCGGGAGGAATTACATGGCCACACCACTCATGAAACGTCTGGGCCTGGCAGCGGCGACCGCAGTGGCAGTCGCAAGTTTCGCCGGTCCGGCGCACGCGAAGAAGGTTCGCTGGAAAATGCACTCGGCTTTCGGCACCAACGTCGCGGTCATCGGCCCAGTCGGCCCTCGCGTTTCGGAATGGGTCGACAAAATGTCCGGCGGCGATTTCGATATCAAAGTCTTCGAACCGGGTGCACTGGCTGGTGGCTACGCCTACTACGATCCGGTCGCTGAGGGCGCGTTCGACGCCGCTTACGGCACACCGGGTGCAAACCAGGGCAAGAACTCCGCTTACAACTTCCTGTCAACCTGGCCCTTCGGCATGGGTGCGATGGAATTTAACGCGTGGATGCGCTTCGGCGGAGGCATCGAACTCGGCAAGGAAATGTACGGCCGCGACAACATCGAGTACTTCTACTGCGGCATGATCCCACCCGAAACTTCTGGCTGGTTCCGCGAGCCGATTGAAAGTCTCGATCAACTCAAGGGCCTGAAGATGCGCTTCTTCGGTCTCGGTGCCAAGGTGATGAACAAGTTCGGCGTGTCAACCCAACAGCTGGCTGGTGGTGACATCTACCCCGCACTGGAACTGGGTACCATCGACGCGACTGAATTCTCCATGCCTGCGATTGACCGCTCTTTAGGCTTTTACCAGATCGCCAAGTACAACTACTTCCCGGGCTGGCACCAGCAGTCGACCACCAACGAAATCCTGGTCAACCGCGACAAGTGGAACGAGCTGCCAGAAGAGTTCCAGGCCATGTTTGAAGTTGCCTGTACCGCTAACATCGCGATCGAAATGGCAGAAGGTGAAGCACTGCAGCCTGAGGCGATGCTTGCCAACGAAGCCGACGGCGTGACCAACATGGTCTGGCCTCAGGAAGTTCTCGATTCACTCGAGGGCGCGTGGGAAGAGGTTATCGCCGAAGAGATTGCCGCCAACGAAGACAGTAAGAAACTCTGGGACAGCATCACCGCTTTCCGCGAGACTTACAAAATCTGGGGTGACAAAGGCTACCTGAAGTAGCCGGTCACTTTCGGGCAGTACAAAAACGGCGTGAAATCTTCACGCCGTTTTTTTGTTTGATTGACGATATTTCTCCCAACGCGATCACTGCCTGACAGCCCTCACTACAACAAGGTATCCACAAATTTCTTAGGAATATTGGCTCATGAACTCTGGGTTGAAGCTGGCCGACTGGCTGGACAACATTGCCACCAAAGCGGGACGCGCCGCCGGCTGGATTATCATTCCGCTAATCATCGTCATTATGTTCGATGTGATCACGCGTAAACTGGACGTCACGCGCCTCTATTTTGCCGACATCACTCAGGCGACCAACTATTCCGTATCGACCATCCTGCAGGATTTGCAATGGCACTTTCACGCCTTGCTGTTGCTGTTTACCTTCGGTATTGGCTACCTCGCGAATGCTCACGTGCGGGTCGACATCTTTCGCGAGATGCTGTCGCGTCGCAAGCAGGCATGGGTCGAGATGTTCGGCCTGGTATTTCTGGCCATCCCGTTTCTGATTTTCATGGTCTACTGGTCCGGTCGCATGGGCTGGATTGCATTTGCATCTGGCGAGGGCTCTGAATCTCTGACCGGCATACCGCATCGATGGGTGCCGAAATCATTCATGGTGCTCGGATTTATCCTCGCCGCGTTTGCAGTGTTTGCCACCCTGCTTAGACTTTGGAATCTGCTGTTCGGCAATCAGGATGAGAAATCCTACGCAACCAGCCAACTATCCATTTTTCCCGATCAATCCGCCGCTGAACTGGAGGCCGCTCGCGTAGCAGCCGAACAGGCGCTGGAAGCAGAACGCGCCGGGGCCAACCAGACGAACCGGGGTAACTGATATGTGGGAGATCATCTACGACCACCTCTACGACTACATTGGCGCCTATATGTTTCTGGCGCTGGCATTGATGCTGTTTACCGGCATGCCAGTCGCTTTTGCGCTGGGAGGCATCTCGGTTATCTTCGCGCTGATCGCAATCGGCCTCGACTTTCTCGACATCGAGGTTTTCTATGCTGTCGTGCAGCGTATCTGGGGTGGTGATGGCGCTTCCGGGGCCGTTCAAAACCCGATTCTCGTCGCGATACCCTGCTTTGTGTTCATGGGCACGATGCTGGAAAAATCCCGCGTCGCCGAAGACCTTCTGCATATCCTGCAAGTGATGCTAAAGCGTGTCCCAGGCGGACTCGCGCTGGCGGTGACCGTGATGGGCACCATCATGGCCGCTACCACCGGCATCATCGGTGCCTCGGTCGTGATGATGACACTACTCGCACTGCCGACCATGCTGAGCCGCGGTTATCATCCATCGCTTGCTACTGGCACCATCGCCGCCAGTGCAACACTCGGTATTCTGATCCCGCCTTCAATCATGCTGGTACTGATGGCTAACCTGCTAGCGGTATCGGTGGGTAATCTGTTTATCGGTGCAATCCTGCCCGGCCTGGTGCTGGCTGGTCTGTATTTCCTCTACATCATGACGCGTTGCACGATCAATCCTTCACTGGCACCACCGCTACCACCGGATGCGATCCAGTTAGAGCCAACCAAGATGCGCAACGTCTGGCTGTACTTCATTGTCGCCGCACTTGCTATCGGCACCGCCTGGTACTGCACCACCAATGGCATCATGCCGAGTTTTAACTGGGGATTGATTGCCTTCCTGGTGATATTCATGGCGTCAATGATCATTGGACGAATGGAAGGTAATACTTTCTGGGGCGGTATCCTGAAAGGCTTCGTACCACCCATCTTCCTGATCGTGATGGTGCTTGGCTCTATCTTCGCGGGCTGGGCTACGCCAACAGAAGCCGCCGGCGTGGGCGCTTTCGGCTCACTCGTGCTGGCACTTTTCAACGGCACACTGACCAAAGACGTTCTGACCTCCGTGGTCAATCGCACCGGTCTGACCACCGCGATGATTTTCTTCATCTTCGCCGGCGCAACCGCCTTCTCGACCATCTTCCGCAACGTTTACGGTGAAGATCTGATCATCGAATTCATCGAGTGGCTGGATCTGGCGCCATGGTCGCTGTTGTTCCTGCTGATGTTCGTAATCTTTCTGCTGGGTTTCTTTTTTGACTTCCTTGAGATCATCCTGATCATCCTGCCGGTATTTGCTCCGGTGATCAGAGAAATGGCAGGCGCTTTTGCCGGTCACCTGGACATCGCAGAACCCACTAATGTGGCGCAAATGCAGTTTCTACAGGCGCAGGTGATTTATTGGTTTGCGATATTAGTGGCGGTGAATTTACAAACGTCGTTTCTGACACCGCCGTTCGGCTTTGCGCTGTTCTACATGAAAGGCGTGGCACCGTCGGTGGTCAAAATGCAGGAAATCTATCGCGGTATCATCCCGTTTGTGTTGCTGCAGGTTATCGGGATCGCGATCGTGGTTGCATTCCCGCAACTGGCATTGTGGTTACCGGATCTTGTATTTGGCAGGTAGCCAGACCTGCCACTGTTGTTACGAAAAGGGCTCCTCGCGGAGCCCTTTTTTTATTGCCCGTAACGCATCACTACTCAAGCCCTTTCGGTGCTTCGATGCCCGACGGGGTACGCAGAAAAAAGATACAAACCGCAGCCATTACAACGGGCAGCACAGCAAGCATTTGCAGTACAGATGATCCACTACCCAGGCGGTCAATCGCCCAACCCACTGGAATCGGTCCAAGCGAGGCGCCAACCACCCCGATCATCTGTCCAATACCCTGAATCGACCCCAGGTGTGGACGGCCAAAATAGCGTGGCCACAGATAGCCGAACATCGTCAGCATGAAGGCATTGGTGATGCCAAACACAAACGCGTAAAGCAGTGCTGTTGGGTAGCTTGTGGCAAACGTAATAGCCACCAGTGCCATTGCATTAACCAACAGTGCCAGTGCGATTACATAACGCGTTTTAAGCCAGTCGAACAGTCGCCCAACCAGTGGCATGAAAATCACCAGCGTCAGTGCCGAAACAGGAAACAAGCTGGCGGCAAGCTCGGCAGATAGCCCTTGCCCGCTTAGAATTGTGACCTGAAAGAAGTGCAGTACGGTGACCAGCCCGCCAACCACAAACCAAACAGCTGCCAGGATATAAAACGCACGTTCACGCAATGCCTCTTCGCGTGTCAGCCCAACAATCGCCTGTGGCGACTCGCCCGCTGCGACCGGTGCTTCACCGTCCGGGCGCAGGCCCACTTCTTCCGGCGTGTTGACCGCCAGAAAATAAAGGCATGGCAGCATTAGCAACCAGGTCAGCAGACCCAGACACACCCAGGCCATGCGCCAGCCAACCGCATCGATCAGAAAATTCGATAACGGTGGATGGATTGCCATCGACGCGCCAAAACCCAGCGCCATCAAGCCGGCAGCAAAGCCTCGTTTAGCCGAAAACCACTGCGACACCATATTCGCACAGCCAAGCATCAGCGACCCCTGGCCAAAGAGCCGCAGCATCGCAAAGCCTACTGCGAGCCACAACACACCACTGGCGGCACCAAAAAACATGCAGGCCAAACCCAGCAAAACCACAAGCACGAACAACATCCAGCGCGGTCCCTTACGGTCTACCAGGCGCCCGATATAGGGCAACAAAAACGCGGCAAACAACGTGGCGACACCATAGGCCGACGCGATAGAGGCCTTTTTGATGCCAAGCTCATTGCTGATTGGCTCAATGAATACGGAAAACGTGTGCGACTGCCCCGGCCCGCTGGTGAACAGACCCAGCGCGCAAACCCCGACGATCACCCAGCCGTAGAAAAAGCGATCGGACACCGCCGATACCATTCTTTTTTGCACAGCACTTACCATGGTTGCTCCATATTAGCCGTCGCACACAACTGGCAGCCGCGCGCGACGATGAATTCAAAAAAGAGAATACGACGCGGGCACCGAACGAGTGCCCGTTTGAATTGAAAAGCGGAATTAGCTGATCAGGTCGAGACCTGCCAGTGCAGCACGCACCTGCTCACACTGCTCGGCAGTGGCCGGTGACGTCGGTCGCCGTGCCAGCCCCGCCTGCACGCCTTGCAACTGTTGGGCGTACTTCACCAAAGACGGCATGTTATCCACGCCTACGGCGTCCCAGACCGGCATCAGGCGCTGGTGTAGATCCAGCGCGGTGTCCCAATCGGCATTCTTCGCTGCCTCCCACAGACGAACTGACGGGCCAGGTGCGGTTGACAGGATGGCCGCTATCGAACCACGCGCACCCAGTTGATACGAGGGGTACAGCAACGCATCAACCGCGCTGAAAATGAGATTGTGCGGCTGTGCGCGTCGCATCAAATCAGCGAACAGTTTCATGTCGCCAGCACTTTGCTTAACGCCTGCCACCCCGGGCACTTCATCCATAATACGCAGCAACAAATCGGGTGACAGGTAGCACCACGGCACCACGTTGTAGATCAGTATCGGAATGCCACATTCAGCGTGAATCTGCGCGAAGTGATTAACCATCGCATCGTCGTCGGGCCGAAACAGATAGTGCGGCGGCGTGATCTGCAGCGCGACCGGATTAAGATCGGCTACCTGCTTTCCACGCAGGGCCGTCTCGGCTGTGGAGTTGCTGATAATACCGGCCACCACCGGCACTCGACCGTCTACCGCCTCGACCGTAGCGGTCAGCAGATCGCGATGCTCTTCACGCGTCAGCGCGTGTCCCTCGCCAGTGCTGCCGCCGGCAGCAAGGCCATGCACGCCATTGTCGATCAGCCAGTTGACCTGGCCGGCAATCGCGTCGAAATCAATGCTGTCATCGTCGCGAAACGGCGTGGTGAACGGCGCTACCACG
Source organism: uncultured Granulosicoccaceae bacterium (assembly GCA_964573105.1). Taxonomy (GTDB): domain Bacteria; phylum Pseudomonadota; class Gammaproteobacteria; order Granulosicoccales; family Granulosicoccaceae; genus CAKZSB01. The sequence goes on along the minus strand of CAZNIS010000039.1, from coordinate 32,464 downwards.
CCGTGAAGATCGTTTATCGAATGCGCCATCAGAAGATTTTCCCCGGGTTCATGATGTCATTGGGATCCAGCGCGTTTTTGATCATGGCCATAAAATCTACCGTGTCACCCAGTTCATCGCGAAGATAATGCGTCTTGCCTTGGCCGACACCGTGTTCACCGGTACAGGTGCCGCCCATCGCAATCGCGCGCGCGCTGAGACGCTCGGAAAACGCTTTAGCCGCCTCAACCTCAGCCGGGTTGTTCATATCGATCAGCACCAGGGTGTGAAAGTTACCGTCACCGACATGCCCAACCATCGGTGCGAGAAAATTATTTGCCTCGATATCCTTGCGCGTCTCTTCCACGCAATCGGCCAGGCGCGATATCGGCACACAGGCGTCGGTGATGACCGCCTCGGCATCGGGGCGCAGCTGACGCGCAGCCCAGTAGGCATCGTGACGCGCCTGCCAAAGTTTGTTGCGCTGCGCCTCGTCCTTCGTCCACTGAAAATCACTGCCACCACAATCCTTGACGATCTCGCCGAACAGTTCCGACTGCTCGGCGGTGGCACTTTCCGAACCGTGAAACTCAACGAACATCGTCGGCTCTTCCTTCAGACCGAGCTTTGAATAGGCATTGCAGGCAACTACCTGATCGACATCCAGTAACTCGATGCGGGCGACCGGAATGCCATATTGAATGGTTTGAATGGTGGCCCGACAGGCCGAGTCAACATCCGGGAAACTACACACGCCGCCGGCGATCGACTCGGGTATGCCGTGCAGCTTGACCGTTAACTCAGTGATGATGCCAAGCGTGCCCTCAGATCCCACCAAAAGCCGCGTTAAATCGTAACCGGCAGAGGTTTTCTTCGCGCGGCTGGCGGTGTTGATCTCACGGCCATCTGCCATCACCGCACGCACGCTCAGCACGTTGTCTTTCATCGTCCCATAGCGCACCGCGTTGGTGCCGGATGCCCGCGTCGCCGCCATCCCCCCCAGACTTGCATCGGCGCCGGGGTCGATTGGGAAAAACAACCCGGTATCTCGCAGGTACGTATTCAGTGCCTTGCGCGTCACCCCGGGTTGTACCCGCACGCTCAGATCCTCTGCCTGTACCTCGAGCACCTGATTCATTTGTGACATATCGATGCAGACACCGCCCTGCGGCGCATTCAGATGCCCCTCCAGCGAGGAGCCAACACCAAACGCGATAACCGGGCACTTGTGCTCGGCACAAACGCTGACAATGTCGGCAACGTCCTGGGAATCGTTGGCAAATATAACCGCGTCAGGCGGCTGATTGGGTAGCCAGCTCAGTGTGTGACCGTGTTGTTCGCGAATAGATTGCCCGGTGTGTAAGCGCTCGCCAAAGCGTTGCTTCAGTATCGCGCAGGCGAGCTCGACGTTGCGCTCAGCTGCTGGCGCCGACGCGGAATCGGGGTGGGACATTGCATCCTCCAGGACGATGGAAGCGTCAAGCATAATAGACCTGCCGCGCACAATAAACTGATTGCCGGGCGCAAATACAAACCACTACTCCCGCCGCACCATTTCCGTTATCGTCAGTCGATGCCGAACACTCATGGATGCACCCGCTTATGACCTCCCCCCGTGCCCACGTGCTGGTTGCCGGTGTCACCGGCATTGCCGGCAGTTACATCGCCAGACATTTGATTGAGGCCGGCCACCAGGTGAGCGGGCTTGCCCGGCGCAAGCCTGACGATCCAATTGACGGTCTGCACTATCTGCAGGCTGATCTGGGCGATACTGCTTCGCTGCAGGCCATCGATGCGGCCGAGCAATTCACGCATCTGGTCTACGCCGGGTTTGCCGCACGCGAGGGCGCAGCCTGGAGCGAGGTGAGCGCATGGAACACCCAATTGTTCACCAACCTGATCGACTGGGCCGCAGAGTCGCTGCCCCGTCTGCAACGCGTGTCGCTGATGCAGGGGCAGAAGTATTACGGCAGCCATCTCGGGCCGTATCGCACCCCCAGTCGCGAGGCAGACGCCCGCCACGAGGGCGAAAACTTCTATTTCGATCAGCAAGACTACCTCGCCGCCGCCGCCGCGCGCGCCAACTGGAGCTGGTCGGCACTCAGACCGCACATCGTGTGCGGATTGAACTTGCGCGCCTCAATGAATCCACTGGTGCTGATCGGCGCCTATGCAAGCTTGTCTAAAGCACTGGGGCAACCACTCACCTTCCCCGGCAAACCAGCGGCCTATGACACCCTCTATCAGGCGACCGATGCCGACCTGCTGGGTCGGGCCGGTGTCTGGTCACTATTCGACGAGCGAGCCGCCAACCAGGCTTACAACATTACCAACGGCGATCTTTTTCGCTGGCGTCACGTCTGGGAGTTGCTGGCAGACAAACTCGACATGCCACTGGCGGAACCCGAACCCCAGCCATTGGCACCGTTTAGCACGCAACACGCAGCGCTGTGGTCACGCCTGGCGCAAGAGCAGAACCTGCTTGAAGCAGACATCCGCCAGCTGGGCGACTGGACTTTTGCCAACTACATCATCAGTTGCGATTGGGACATCGCCGCCAGCACCGTTAAGGCGAGACTGGACGGTTTTACCGATTGTCGCGACAGCCTGGAGATGTGGGCCACGAGAATGGACGATATGCAGCGCAGCAAGATACTGCCGCGTTTCGATTAAACAACCGGACTACGCACTCTCACCAAAACACTGCTCGGCCGACTGCAGCAGTTCGCGGTGCTGGCCGATTCGCCGCGTCAGCCGGGATTCGTCAAAAAACTCCAGCATCTCGACCGACAAATTGCGCCCAACGCCGGATTCGTCCCGGAACGTGGCGACCGTCAAGCCGTCCGGCACCAGCCGCTCTGCGGTCTTTGCCAACTCGAGCAGGGTGTGCGGCAGGTAATATCGATTCCTGCTGACTCGATACAGCAGGCCACAGGCCACGACGTGATTGAGCACCCGCTCAATTTCGGCGGCTTGCACGTTCGCCACTTCTGCCAACTCGACCACGCGCGGCGCCACCGCCCCCGCCATTTCAAATTCTGGCGCCAGTCGATTCCAGAGCGTCTCGTCCGCCCCTTGCAATCGAATCCGCCAATCGGCCAGGCAATACACCGCCCCCTTTTTCTTCAACTGCCCGACTTGCACCAGATGTTGCAAAATATCGCTCAGCACGATGCGATCGACGCGCGGTGATAGCCGCCGCAACAACTGATACTCGCCGATGCCTTGTACGTCGGGTGATGACTGATGCCATTGCTGCACTGCATCGCGAACGCGTTCCGCTAGCGAATAGCGATGATCAGGCGCGATGCCGAAGGCCTGCGGCAAGCGCCCGCAGATGTGCATATCCGTGGCGGCGGCGAAGGACGACCAGTGTGCATCACTGAAATTGAATCGACAGCCGTACTGCTGCAGATCGATACCACCAGGCAGATGATTGAGCAGACTGTGCAGCGCCTCGTCTGCCTGATCGGTATCAAGCCAGGTCAATAGATCCAATCGCTCGGGGCGACTTCTGCCGCGCGCCGGCGGCAGTGGATCGAGCACGCGCCCCCCGGCAATGGTGGTTCTGGCCGATTGATCGCGTAATACCAGCTGATCGCCAAAAATAGCGCCCAATGGTCGATCGCAAATCAGGCGCGCATAAGCGCTTTCTCCAGCTTGCAGTACCTGGCCCTGCAACAGCGCGATCCGACAGGGTATGTCAGCGGTGCCAAGATGCAGATGCGCCGGCGTCCAGTGCCTGAGCTCTTCCTGAAACGGCGACAGGCGAATGTTGACATCCAGCGTTTTGACCGGCTGCAACTCGGCGTGCTCAACGATCCAGTCGCCGCGTCGAAACTGCGCGTTGCGAAGCGCGCTGCCAGCCAGATTCAGCGCACAGCGTTGCCCGGCGTGGGCCAACTCGGCGGCCTGGTTCTGCGCGTGAATCCCGCGCACCCGAAAAGTCTGCCCGTCGATGAGCGAACGCACCTGCTGCTCGACACCCACCTGACCCGAAAACACGGTGCCGGTCACTACCGTACCGGCACCCGAAACACTAAAGCTTCTATCGATTGCCAAACGAAAGCAGCCATCGCTCGATCGCTGCTGCTGCGCTCTGGCAAGCTCGACCAGTCGATCGCGCAAGGCATCGACACCGAGATTGCCCTGCATCGACACGCAGATCGCAGCGAGCGGTGTCATATCGATCGACTCGACCAGTTGACAGGTTTCATCGCGCACTTGCGTGGCACGCGACGGCTCGACCAGGTCGGTTTTAGAGATCGCAATCAGCACGCGCGAAATCCCCAGCAGCGACAGGATCGCCAGATGCTCGCGGGTTTGCGGCATCGGCCCATCGTCGGCGGCCACCACCAGCACCGCCACGTCAATCCCGCTGACACCGGCAATCATGTTGCGAATGAACTTTTCGTGACCGGGGACATCGATAAAACCGATCGACAGATCATCTTCGCCACGCAGATAGGCAAAGCCCAGATCGATCGACAAGCCGCGCTTTTTTTCTTCTGGCAGACGATCGGTATCGACGCCTGTCAGCGCCGCGATCAGGCTGGTTTTACCGTGATCGACGTGGCCGGCGGTAGCGACGATCAAAGGCTTATCGCTCTACACGGGCGATTTGAAAGATCACATTGCCGCTTGATGCAGATTAGAATGGTGCTGGATTGAGTCATATCGAAAGATTTTGACGGCCCGACCGTGTGCCCGCAAGCCATCATGGAGAAAAACCTTTGGCCAGACTGACCGACAGTGTCGATTCCGAACGCCAGTATCTGGAATCGCTCGAATGCAATGCGATTGACAATCCGGCATTCAATCCGCCGCAGCCGCTGACCGACTGCAAAGTAGCCCTGATATCCAGCGCCGGGCTGATGCGCCGTGGCGATGCCAACGTACCTGCCAACGCCGCCGATTACCGCAGCTTTGGCAATGCGATCATAGACGCCGAGCTGATGATCAATCACGTGTCGGTGAATTTTGATCGCAGCGCCTTTGCCGAAGACGTCAACACGGTATTCCCTCGCGAGCTTCTGCAAAGCCTGGACGATGACGGCACGATTGCCGGAGCCAGTGACGAGCATTATTCGTTTATGGGTGCCACCGCGCCAGAGCGCTTGCAACCCCACGCCGAACAACTGGCAGCCCATCTGCTGGCCCGCGACGTCAACACCGTCTGTCTGTTGCCCGTTTGACCCAACTGCACGCGCGCCGTGAGCGCACTGGCACATTGGCTGGAACAGGCAGGCTTACACACCGTGGTAATCGGACTGGTGCGGCTTCACCTTGAAAAAATGCAACCACCGCGCGCGCTGTGGGTACCGTTCGAACTGGGTCGCCCGCTCGGGCCACCAACAGATCGAACATTTCAAAGACAGGTTATGTTGCAGGCGCTCAGCATGATCGAGACTGCGACCGCCCCTGCCATCGAGGATTTTGCCGCAGACGATCCACGCAGCCTCGCTGACCCGACATGGCTTGCACCGCATACCGGCGATGCCAAAAGCGTTGCCGATGAACTGCGGCAGCTGGCGCCCGTGGTCGAGGCCTTCGCGCGCAAGGCGGGCCGCAGCAGTGTCGGCGTGGCAGGTCTTGAGCTGCCGCTGTGCGCGCGCATCATCGATCAGACCATCGCCAATCGCAAGCCGGCGACGAGCCAGAGCCAACACTCGGATATGCTGCAATTTCGCTATGCCTGTGACGATCTGAAAATGGCCTGGAGCGAGGCGGCTCTCGCCAGCGGTAAGCCGTCGAGCCGACAGGTGCACGACTGGTTCTGGCTGCAAACTCATCTTGGGCAATCGCTGCGTCAACTGCGTGCAGACTGGCTGGACAGTGGAGATGAAAAACTGGCCGGTATCGGCGCGCGCTTCATCGTGCCGCACCGATGGCGAGTGTGAAGCACAGTTGCCAATTGTGCTTCGATTCTATGCTTCAATGCTCGTCATGTTCTCATGCCTGACCACACCATGACACAACCATCGGCACTGCAGTCACTGCCGTCGATCGATCAATTGCTAAGGCAGGACACGCTGCAGGCTTTGATCACCGAGTACGGCCGACCTGCCGTGCTCGAACAAGCCAAGGCTGCGGTAGCCAAACTTCGCACCGACTTACTAAACGGTGCCGAGCACACACGCGAAGAATTGATACCGCTGCTGAGCGTCCGCATCGACGACGAACTGCAACAGCTGTTTGCACCATCGCTCAAACCGGTGTTGAACCTCAGTGGCATCGTGCTGCATACCAATTTAGGCAGAGCGAGCTATCCGCAACAGGCGATTGATGCCATGGTTGCCGTCAGTCGGGGCGCGAGCAACCTCGAATACAATTTGCTCACCGGCAAGCGCGGGCGGCGCGATGATCACGTCGAACAATGGATCTGTCACCTCACCGGTGCCGAGGCAGCGACCACCGTCAACAACAATGCCGCCGCCGTGATGCTGGTGTTAAACACACTGGCAGCCGGTAAAAACGTCATTGTCTCACGCGGAGAATTAATCGAGATTGGCGGTTCGTTTCGCATGCCAGCCATCATGCAAAGCGCTGGCTGCAAGTTGCGTGAAGTCGGCACCACCAACCGCACGCACCTTGTCGACTACGAAAACGCCATCAGCCGCAAGACTGCCGCGTTGATGAAGGTACACCCCAGTAACTATGAAGTGCAGGGCTTCAACAAATCGGTCAGTGCCCGGGAACTGTCGACACTCGCGCAACAAACCGGCCTGCCACTCTACGATGACCTTGGCAGCGGCAGCCTGGTGGATTTGTCCGACTACGGATTGCCTGCCGAGCGCACGGCAAGACAAGCACTGCAGGATGGCTGTGATCTGATCACCTTCAGCGGCGACAAACTGCTCGGCGGGCCACAATGCGGCATCATTGCGGGCAGCCGTGAACTGATCAAAAAGATCGATAAAAATCCAATGAAACGCGCAATGCGTCTGGATAAGGTCACACTGGCAGCACTTGAAGCGGCGCTGAAACTCTACGCCAACCCGGAACAACTCATCACGCAGCTACCATCGCTGAGAATGCTGACGCGAAGCACCGATGCATTGAACCCGTTAGCCGAGCAACTCGCCAGCCGACTGCGCCACGGATTGCACGAGCGTTTGCAGGTGACTGTAGAATCGTGCCAGAGTCAGATCGGCAGCGGCTCGCTGCCCACCCGCACCCTGCCAAGCGTGGCCGTAGTGCTGCGCGTGACCGATGAACAAAAGCCGTCGATCAAGGCCGTAGCCGGAGCATTCAGGCAACTCGATCTACCCGTGATTGGAAGAGTTCACAACGATGCGCTCTGGTTCGATTGCCGGACACTGGATGACCCGCAACAGGTTGGCCTGCCCACAACACTCGCGCGACGGTAGATACCTTGCAGACAGCCCCGATCACTCTCGATTCAATCACCGACGCAGACGAACACTGCAGCGGCAAGGTTGTTGTCAGCGGATCGCATGGCGGTCTGTTGCCGGCGGCCATCGCCTCGCAACACAATATGCGCGCGGTCATCTTAAACGATGCCGGACAAGGCCTGAACCGTGCCGGTGTCGCCGGCGTACTGGCGCTTGATGAGATTGGCATGGCAGCGGCCGCCGTCGCGCACACTAGCTGTCACATCGGCTCGGCGCAAAGCATGCTGTCGCACGGGGTGATTAGTGTGGCCAACCAAACGGCCCAGGCACTGGGCGTTGAAAGCGATCAGACAATCGCATCGGCGCTTAAGTTAATAGAAAATGCGCATCCGCCACAGGGCCAGTTGCCGCCCATTACCGAAGCGCGGCGCGCAGTCGATGTCGCGGGCGTTGCTGTGCTACTGTGCGACTCTGCATCACTGGTGAGGGCTGACGATACCGATGCAATCATCATCGCAGGATCACATGGCGCGCTGATCGGCAACCAACCTGCACGCGCATTGAAAACAAACGCACGCTTTGCCGCCTTCAACGATGCGGGTGGCGGCCTTGATAACATCGGGATCGGACGACTGGCCGCGTTGCAGCAGCGTGGTGTCGCTGCAGTCACTTATTCGCACAACAGCGCAGAAATCGGCAACGCTCAATCGGCGCTTGACTATGGCACTATTTCAGCCTGCAATCCACTGGCTGCGCAATGGGGTGCTAAATCAGGAACAGCGCTGAAGTTGTTTCTTGCTGTCGCGTTCAATTAATCTGATCAGCGCCCGGCAACAGGTTGGCTACGTTTTCCCGGCTCTCGCCATCAACGTCCAGCAAGGCTTCAGTGTGAAGTTCCAGTTTGTATCTTGGCCGAAAGGACTCACGCAAATGCAGGTCACCGATCGGTGCCTGCACAAACTGCATTGAACCTGAAATTTTCGCATTAGACTGCGCGACATGCCTGCCACCCTGGCGTCTGCGCACCGAGGTATCAGACAAATTGTTCGCCGCGACCCCGCCGTCGGTGTGAAACCGAAACTCAATGGCGTAGCGAACGTTGTCGTTGGTGACAATGGTATTGTGCAACACGCGAGTGCCCGGACTGTTCCAGACGACTATGGCGGCATCCGAGCCCAGGCTTCGCCGCCAGTTCATCAGATCGGGCCGATAGTAGATCATGTTGTTTCGGATCAAACCACCACTGTGATCAGCGTCGCGATCGCTGAGCCCGAAGGCAACGGCGCGATCAACATCGACAAAGCGATTGTTCTCAACCAGTGTGTCTGCGGCACCATTCCACATCAATATCGCCGGATTCCATAGATGGCGTGCCGAATCCGGTGTGTGAAAATTGCCAAAGTAGTTGTTGCGAATGATCCAGCGCTTGCCGCCGTGAACATCGATACCGTTGGTGTACCCACTGCCTCCGCCGCCATGATCTGTAGTGGGCGGCGCAACGCTATAGTGAATAACCGAGTATTCGACCAGACCGTCGTCGACACCTGCACCTAAATCGGCAAAATCACTTGCTTTGACGAACTGCTCACCGGCATCGCGCAACCGAAGATTATACAAAGCTGGCGCGGTCGCTTTGGGCCCGAACGTAATCGCGTGATGATAGAAGTCGCTGATCGCCAGATTGCGAATCGACACACCAGCCGCATTGACCCAAAAGCCATGCGGCGCGCCACCGTAGTCCCGGTTTTCCATACCAGCACCGATCAGTTCGATGTCATCGCAACGACTGCTGTCTCCCTGAATCGTCAGATTGGGGGTCGTAATCGACAGTGTGCGCGACAAACGATAGACGCCAGGTTGGAGCAGCACGCTATCACCATCTTTGGCTGCGGACAGCGCTTTTCGCAGTTGCGATTCAGTGGATACGACAAAATCCGGATCTTCCAGCGGGACAACCGGCGCATCAAGGCACGACGGTTCGGCTTGCGGCAGCCGATTCTCGGCAGCCGTCACTGGCAAGATCCCGACTGTCGCACCGATAAGCAACGCAGCCAGTGCAATGCTCAGGCCTGGACGACAATGGTGTAAACAAACTGATTTCAAACTCTGCAATCCCAATTGAGTTAGCGGGCGTGACTGCATTGCAGTCAACACGACCCCGGCACCCAGATCGCATTGATACGATCTGCCCCGTCATTAGGATAGTTGATAACCACTTGCCCGGTGCACCACCGCAGCTCGATGCCGGCATCGGGCAGGCGCGACTGACCCGATTGAAATCGCGGGCGCCGGTCAAGCATCAGTCAGTTGCGGCTAGCTCGAGTGAAACCGGCTCGCCAGCCGTGCGACCCGCGCACCCAGATAGCGCGCAGTCTGCAGGTCAGCTGGATCGACAGTCTCGTCACCGGATTGCACTATCAGCCCGCTTTGCGCCCCCAGGCGATTGACCGTGCCACGCGCATAGCCCCCCGCCAGATCAAGGCCAACCCACAGCATGCCATGCTGCGCGGCCAGCACCCCCATGTACCGAATCGTGCTGAGCTGATCACCACTGTAGTTACTGCCGATGGTAAAGCCGGCAGCGAGTTTGTCGGCCCAGCGCTGCTCCGTCCAAAGGTCGCTGGTTGCATCGGCAAATGCTTTGAAAGGTGCGGTCACCGAACCCATGAAGGTTGGCGATCCCATGATCAATGCATCACAACGTTCAATCTGATCGAGCAGTTTGTCGTTCTGAAAGCGCCCTTGCAGAATTTCGGCACCGCAAATCTCAAGCTCAATTGCCTGGGCAGATTCGCTGCGAACACCGTCGGCAACCGCGCGCGCCAGCGCTGCCGTGCTGCCGCTTACCGAGTGAAAAACGACGGCAACGGATCGCACTGACCGCTATCCCAGCGCCGCGCGGATCTTCTCGGCGTGCACTTTGAGTATCTCAGGCTTTTCCATGGTCCCGGGTGCACGCATACGCACGCCGTCGTGCCGTGGCATCACGTGGTAGTGCAGATGAAAGACTTCCTGCCCGCCGGCCGCCTCGTTGAATTGCTGGGTGGTGATACCGTCCGCGTCGAAGGCACGCAACAGCGCGTGCGCCACCTTCTGGACTGTGCCAATACACGCCGTCAGTTGCTGTGGACTGGCGTCCAGCATATTGCGCGCTGGCGTCTTGGGTATCACCAGCACGTGGCCATCCGCACGCGGCATGATGTCCATAAACACCAGCGTGTCATCGTCTTCGTAGACACGCTCCGCAGGGAGTTCACCGCGCAGAATTTTGGCAAAGATGTTATCGCTGTCGTAGCTCATGGGTTGGGTCCGAAACGGGGATTGACGAATCGAGAGTGGTTGCGCGGCCTCCCGGTTGTGCGGCTGCCGCTGTATCGTGTGAACATTCTACGTCAGTCCCGGGTCAGCGACGAAACTACAGCCGGCATTCGAACTGACCCAGCCGAACAAGTAACGTCCGGCCAGGCGGCGAAGTCAGCGATGCCGGTGCCGGCTGATCGAACCGCACCGCTTCGTGTAGTATGAATTGCGACGCTTGAAGGCATTCGCTATCGCTGCTGTCGGCAAGCGTAGTAAGCAAAAAAATACAATAAACATCCACGCGAGCTCCATCGACTGGATCCGCACGGACCAACCCGGGACACACGCTATGATTAAAACTCGACTGTTGGCACCCACTCTATCGATACTGCTGTGGCTGTTGCCACCCTTCGCCACAGCAGACAATCGCATCGATGCACAATTGCCACTGGCAGCGGAATTAGCTTCTTATGGTGATTACAACGTGGGTGTCCGAACGATATCCGTGATCAATCCGAACGAAGTCGATGTGTTGCAACTCAACAATGCCGACCCTGAGCCAACCCCACTGCCACGCTATGATCGAGAGCTGACGCTCGAGATCTGGTACCCGGCCAGCGCCAGCGCCACCGGCAGCACAACACTCTCCGCCTACATGCGTGATGCACAGACGCTGGTGGAACTGGAGGGGCGAGCCATGCGCGACGCAGCAACGATCGAAAACGACGGACCATTCCCGTTGGTCATCCTGTCTCACGGCTACCCGGGAAACCGCTATCTGATGTCTCATTTGGGCGAAAATCTCGCCTCTAAAGGTTACATTGTGGTATCCATCGACCACACCGATTCAACCTATCGCACACAGGCTGCATTCGGCTCAACACTCGTCAATCGCTCGCTTGATCAAATATTCGTACTCAACGAAATGGATGCGCTTGGCAACGATGAAAGCCATTTCCTGTCGGGGCTCGTCGATGCAAACAACACCGCCGTCATCGGTTACTCCATGGGCGGCTATGGCGCTGTAATCACCGCTGGTGGCGGTGTCACGCAATTGTCTGTCGACTATCCCTGGGGCGCCCCGCATGGTCTGCTGGGTATCCATCTGGCTGGCAGTCAAACCCATCTGGACCTGATCGACCCACGCATTCGCACGGCGGTTGCGTTCGCACCCTGGGGCATGAACTTCGGATTCTGGGATGCCGATGGACTGGCAGGTATTGGCGTGCCGATGCTGTTTATCGCAGGCTCTGAAGATGACGTGTCCGGTTACGAAAACGGCATACGCGCCATCTGGCAGGGTGCCTCCAGCGTCGATCGCGCGCTGCTGACATTCAACCACGCCAATCACAATGCCGGCGCACCCTATCCTGCACCCAAAGAGAGTTACGCGTTTAACGAGACACTCGGTTTCTTTCCCTACGAGCACTATGCCGATGCGGTATGGGAGACGGAAAAACTTAACAATCACTCGCAGCATTTCGTCACCGCGTGGCTCGCCCACTATCTGAAAAGCGAACCCGAGGCAGAAACCTACCTCGATCTCATCCCCAACGCCAGCGACGGTGTCTATGACATTGTCGACGGTGTGCCCGGTGAAAATCACACTTACTGGAAGGGTTTTGCCGATCGCACTGCAAAGGGGATGCGCTTTGAGTGGCTGCAGGCGACAACCGCTGCGGCTTCGTGTGACTACAGCGACGCTGAACAGAACGACGGATGGGGTTGGGATGCGGCCAGTCGTGAGAGTTGCCCGCCACTGCCGACCGACTCGGCCTGTGACTACACCGATGCAGATGAAAACGACGGCTGGGGCTGGAATCCGGAAACCCGAACCAGTTGTCCGCCACAGTAGCAGCGCACTCCTGGCGCCCTGCGCCCGTGTGCCGGCCCTGGTGGGCGGGCACACCTTTATATTTTGCGCCTGAAAGGCAACAACAAGAACGCGCACAACAAATATCCCGCGAACAAACCAGCCATATTCACACCGATATCGTAAAACGAGCCGCTGCGAGAGACTTCAAACGTTTGCAGTGTTTCGGTGCCAACCGTCAGCACCAGCAATACCCACACTAAAAACCAGGTATGTGCCAATACCGCACAAGCGGCTGCAACAAGTCCCGCGATAAAGAAAAAACCAAAGTGCAGAAGCTTTGCACCAATGTTGCCGAAAAACACAATATTCTCTTGCAACACAAAGCCGACGATCGGCTCAACGATGACGCGAAGCCATTCTGGCAATGATCTACCCAAATGAAAAAGCGCGCCAGTCAAGTCAGGCCTGGTCGTCGTGGCAAAATATAGAACGCCAGCCAGCAACAGCGGTGAACCTGCCACCAGCAGCCAAAACAATCGCCGGTCCATGTTGCGCCACAGTTTGGCAATCACCACAATCGCCACCGCCAGCGCAAACGCCCAGAAGATCACGTATAGCAACAGGCTCATTTGCAAAAACGAGGGCTGCACCTCTAGCGCGATCAATTTCATGTCGCGCAACTCAACAGTGTAATTGTCGCCCGGTACAAAAAAGCGCAATGCGTCAATGCCGCGACCGTTTGGAATTTGTAAAAACGATTCGTATTCGTACCACTCGTGCGGCTCCATAAATCGCGCGACCGGAAACGTTGCCACAGGCGGATCAAGGGTAAGAAAAATGCCCGCTTCGTGCTGCGTACCTGGCGGTGACCCAGTGACGCGAACCATTGCCGTAAAACGAACAATCGACTGCCGCGTATGGAGTGTCTGCGATAATACAGCCTGATCGATATCACCACTGGCGGACAACGCCAGAGTATCGCCAGTTGCCAGCATTGCATCATCAGCTACCTGCCATTGAGCTCGACCCTGTTCAAAATTCGCGTTGGCAATCAGGTTGTCCGACACCATCTCGTAGCGCGGGATCGTACCCAGCCAAAACAGCACAATCGCACAATACAGCGCGAATGGCAGAAACAGTGCCCGGTAACTTAGCCTGGTGGCCAGGCCATCTATAAAACGCAACACGCCCGATATTCGTCCCGATCAATAACGTAATAGAGCGGATACGAAATCAGCCACTGTTTTTTTGCACAAATTCGGCGATGCGTGCCACGCCTTTTTTAATATTGTCGTCTGATGTTGCGTAACTGAACCGGATGTGCTGCCCGTCATCCGGTACTCTGTGGCCAAAGTGGATATCGGCCAGTACGGCGACGCCGGCCTCGTGCAACAGTCGCTTGCGAAATTCCTCAGAGTCGGCACAGCCGGTCGCCTGGCACACCTGTGTCACGTTAGGCCAGGCGTAAAACGCACCGCCAGACGGCTGGCAATCGATACCGGGAATTTCATTCAAGAGACCGGTGATCAAGTCACGACGTTCGAGAAAGGTCTTTCGCATCATGGTGGCATCACCCTGCGGTCCGGAGATCGCAGCCACCGCCGCCCACTGCGAAATGTGCGATGCGCAGGAATCAGTATTCGTCACCCACTTGGTCATTAAAGGAGACAAAGCCTTGTTGGCGACAAAACCAATGCGCCAGCCGGTCATGGCCCAGGTTTTCGACGCACCGTCAGAGATGATTGTGCGCTCGAACATATCGGGTTCTGCCGCAATCGATTGAAACTGCCCGTCAAACACGAGGCGAGAGTATATTTCATCAGCGTAGATCCAGACTTGCGGGTGTTCGCGTAACACGGCGGCAATCGCTTCGAGGTCTTTCTTGCTCAACAGACCACCAGTGGGATTTTGTGGCGAGTTCAGTATCAACATGCGCGTACGATCGTTGATCTTTTGCGCCAGTTCATCGGGATCAAACGCAAAGTTTCGCGATTCGCGTAAATACAACGGCACTGGCTTGGCCCCCAGTGCTGTGATCTGCGATTCATAGATCGGAAACCCGGGCACCGGATAGATCACTTCGTCACCCACGCCATAGTCGGTTGTCGATTGAATCGCGTAAGCAATGAAGGGCTTGGCGCCCGCCCCTACCACCACATCGTCAGCATCAATCTGTAGCCCTCGCATCTTACCCATATAGGTTGCGGCGGCCTCCCTAAGCTCGGGAATACCGGCGCTGGGCGTGTAGCCGTGGCGTCCACTTTCGATCGCCTCGATGCCAGCACGCTGCACGTGTACCGGCGCCGGAAAATCCGGCTGGCCGATGCAAAACGAAATCACGTCCTGGCCCTTTGCGATCAGATCATTGACTTCGGCCAATACGACAAACGCGTTCTCGGTGCCAAGTGCGGCACCGCGACTGGAAACGTGTGGAGTGCTCATAAGTTAGCGTTCCATTGGCGGAATGAACCGCCATCAACAGGTGGTTGGTTAGTGTTTGTCAAAGACAAAGACCGGGCTGCTCCAGGCCTGAAATCCATCTTCAGTGGTGACGCAAATCCAGATGGGATTGTCCTGCCCTGGCTTGATCGCCACACTCGCGGTGTATTGCAATTCACGATGGGTGTTTTCCTCTGGCAGACGAAACACGCGCACCTGACGCTCCAGACCGCCGGCATCCATGCAGTGATCCTCAAGGCCGACACTATCCATCGGCAAAGTCAGGCTGCCGTGGTTGGTGGCGATATCGATGTCGCCACCCTCGGCTTTGTCCAGCCACACATCAAAGCCGCCAAAGTTGCCAGTGGTCATTGCGTTGAACTCGATAGTGTCGCTGCCGTTTTGCGCAAGCAGACGCTCGTGATTCCAGGCGTTGATTTTTTCCATCCGCCGAATAACGCTGCCACCAAAACGCGCACGTCCAATCCAGCTCGTCTGTCGGCCACGGCCACGGTATTCCGCCCCGCTCCAGATCACCCTGAAACGATTGCCCAGTTCGGCCTTATCGTAGGGCCGCACGGTTTCGAGCACCTCGGTGCCATTGCGGATTTCGATTCGCTCAATCGATGAATGTGCAGCCACACTAAATTCAAGCTCAACCTGTTTCGCATCGCTTTGCACGATATCGCCCATCATCACTGATGTTGACTCGGTGCTGGCAGCATCGGGAAAGGCATTCGGATCTCGTTCGAAAAGCAATGCTGGTTGTTCGAAATTGACGGCCAGGTCCATATGCATACGGCAACCTGTGGTGCCGTAGTGATGACGACGACGTAGACATTCAAAGATGCCATCGCGAGAGAAATCATCGGTTAAAAAACAGGTCAACCCGCCATAGGCGCCAAACGTGGCCACACCCGGATAACTGGCACCGGGGCGCCCCTTGTGACCATCGCTGTTGCACACCACGCCACATCGGTGTCCCATGGCGAAGCCATCAGTCAACAGCCACTCGAAAGTACCCCAGGCCGAATGAATTTCCATCGCGGTTTCAAGCGTCGGATCATGTGCCTGTGCCGTGTCGGCGTAGCGCCCACCCACGTGTGCAAACACCACGCAATTCTCATCCTGCAACGCTTCAAAGAGTTCTGTGGCGGTTGGCGCATCGGTATGAATATCAGAGCGATCGGTGATCAGCGCATGGGAAGAGCGATGAATTTGTCGGCCTTCATCGCGAAAAAATACATTGCGATCACCACCTACCGCCGTATTGCCCGACCATTCATAGCCGGGAAAGACGACAAACCGACCATCTTCATGATACTCGGCGGTCAGTTCGTTGAGATAATTCCAGAACGCATTATTGACCTGAAAATCATTGGCCTGATGACCGCTGACATCCAGAAACGCCTTGTTGCGCGCAAAGTCGAAATAGTTTCGCGACGTCGTGATGCCGATCGATTCACCGCTTTGCCCGTGCAGATCACCCCAATAACCACCCACCCCCTCGCGAATGATCAATGGCCCCGCCTCGGCGATACACTCACCGGCTTCATCAAGCACCCGTATGCGCAGCGTGCCCGCCTGATCGACGACAAGATTCTCCAGCACCAGCGATCGCTCGCCAAGCGGATAGTCCAGTGTGTCTGGCAGGTTTTTGACCGGCAGGCTGGTTTCAAATCCAAGTTTTGCTTGTGCCTTTGGCGTCGGGTTGCCCCATTTATCTTCGCATTTTAGCCCCAGCTGAAACGCCTGCCCGGGGTTGCGCAGGGTCGGCAGTACCGCTTTCCACTGATCGGCAGGCCCGGCAACAATCGAAATGTAAGGCGTTTCAGGCAGTGGTATGTAATGACCGACAGCGCAGACATCTGCCAGCACCTTGAATTCAAATCCCGCCTCGACGAACGATTGCATTTTCATCCCCGGCGAGCCCCGGGAAGTATCGCCGAAATTGATCGTAATGGTGTCACCCTCACGCAGGTAACCGCCGTGCAGTCGAACCGTCAGCGAGCGAAACCACGGGCGTTGATGGCCGGTTTTCGCATAGGCCAGTGACAGACGGGAATCGGTGCTGCTCTGTGCCGTCACATAGTTGTAGCCACTGGGATCAGTGGTTTGCAAATCACCCCAGTCGCCCATGAAACGAAACACCACGCGAATGCTGCCAGTGTCGTCAATGCCATAGCGACCCACGGTGTATACCATTTTGAACGACTGTACGCTGCGCGCCTCAAACGCACCACGTGGTGATAGCTCGACGTGGCCGTATAACACCGGGTCCTCACCCGGTTGAGTGGCGGGCCAGACATCACCCATTAATTCCGTCGCGACTACGTTTTCATCACTCAAGATTATTTGCTCCAGTACAGGTTGCGTGTGACCGGCCTAGTAGCCAATTGCACAGCCGTCTTTGCGCGGATCTGATCCACCGGTCAAAACACCGTTTGCACGATCAATCCAGATGGCTTGCGAACCACCGATCGGGCGTGCTGCCGGTTGCATATTGTGACCGCGCCGGCGTAGTTCAGCTACCGTATCCGCATCCAGTGTGGATTCAAACTCGACGTGTCCTTCAGCGGGGTCCGGAAAGATTCGCGGCGCGTCCTGCGCTTCCTGTATGTCCATGCCAAAGTCGATCATGCGCGTTAGAAACTGCATGTGACCATAGGCCTGGTAGTGCCCCCCCATCACGCCATAAGGCATCACCGCCGCGCCGTCACGGCAGACCATGCCGGGTATGATCGTATGCATCGGCCGTTTATTCGGGCCAATGCAGTTCGGGTGGCCCGGATCCACCACAAAGCTTTGCCCACGGTTGTGCAGCATCACACCCGACCGGGGCGCCATTTGCACACTGCCAAAGCTGTGGAAGAGTGAATTGATGAAACTGCAGGCATTGCCTTCTGAGTCAACGACAGACAAGGTAACCGTGCTCTGCTGTGGTGGCGCGCTATATTGCGGCAGCTTGCTCATCGCAACCGTGGGGTCAATGGATGCGCGCATTTCTGCGGCGTGTTCGGCCGAGAGTATCCAGTCGACTGGCACCTGCGCGTGACGTTGATCGGCCACGTAGAGATTTCTGTCCTGATACCCCAATCGCCCGGCCTCGATCTCCAGATGCAGGCGATCGGCACTCATCGGATCGACGCCCTGATGGTCAAAATCGCCGACAATATTCAGCAATTGCAGCGCGATAATGCCCTGCCCGTTGGGCGGCACCTGATAGATATCGTAGCCGCGAAAGTTCGTGGTGATGGGCTCGACGTATTCAGTGTTGATCGTGGCAAAATCATCCATCGTGTGCAAGCCGCCGAGTGCCTGCAGCGCGGCGACAATATCTTCTGCCACTTCACCGCGATAAAACACATCCGGCCCTTGTTCTGCGATCAGTTGCAGTGTTTTGGCGAGCGCCGGCTGGCGATGTAAGTCACCGACCGCCGGCGTGCTGCCACCGATGAGAAACACCTCGGCTGCGGCGGCGTTGTTTTGCAGAAATTCGGTTTGGGTGGCAAAGTCAGTACTGACTCGTGACGATACCGGATAGCCGTCCCGCGCGTAGCCGATCGCCGGTTGCAACACATCGGAAAACGGCAGTGCGCCGTGATCTTCACTCAGCCGATGCCAGGCGTGAATCGCCCCTGGCACGGTCACCGAATGTGGTGACTGACGGGGGATTTCGTCGATGCCATGCTGCTGGTAGTAGTCCAGCGTGGCCGCGGCCGGCGTGTGACCCGAACCGTTGTAGGCCACCGGCACGCCGCTGCCCGCCGGCGTATAAAGACAAAAGCAGTCACCGCCAATGCCGGTCGACTGCGGCTCGACCACGCACTGCACGGCACAGGCTGCAATCGAGGCATCCAGTGCATTGCCGCCGCGTTTGAGAATATCCAGCGCCGCATTGCTCGACAACGGATGCGAGGTCGCGGCCATGCCCCGAGTGGCGTGGACCGGGGAACGACCCGGATGTTCTAGGTTGCGCATGGTAGCTCCAGGCTTGCGGCAGACACAGCATCAAAGCGACACTGCTGACAGGGTAACGGGCACATAGTCTAACGCCGAATCGCATTCGACACAGCGACCAGGAGAGCGACTGGCGTTAGCTATCGAGCGCCACAGCAATGGCCAGACGGATCGCTTCGATCTGGATATCCAGCGCCATCGAGGCCAGATCCGCGCGCTGATGCAGCTCAATCGCGCCACCACTGGAGGCTTGGCGAATAATATCGCTGACCTGCGACGGCAGGTACGGCAAATGAATAAATCCTGCCCGCGTGCCGCTGCCTGCGCAATGGTGCAGCGAGTGATACATGATCGCATTGCACAGAAACGTACCGGCGCTCTCCGATACCCTGGCCGGAATACCGGCCTGCAGCAATCGCTCGCGAATCGCTTTGACAGGCAGCGTGCTGTCGTAGGCCGCCGGCCCGTCCGCACAGATCGCGCCCTCGAAACGATCTCCGGCATTGTCGGGAATCTCGAATCGGGAGTAGTTCGCCGCCAGGCGCTCGATGCGCACCATATTCTCACCCGGCGCGAGCCCGAGACAGATCAGCAGCGTGGGTTTGTGCTGATCGAGCAACGCGGTGATACGCGACTGCAGATCGTGATTGGTAACGGGCAACACCTCTCCGATAATCTCTTGCCCGGCGATCGTCGACCCGGCCAGCGCCTCGACCACCTGGGCTGACGGATTATCACTACGGCCTCCATACCCCTGAAATCCGGTCAACAGCATAATGTGCGCACCCTGTTTGTGTTCAGACTGGCCATCCTAACGTCAATTCGCATCAGATGGGTGGCAGCGACTACGGGCTTGACCCGTGCGTGCGGTACTTGCACTATCCGCCACCAGACCCGCTACCGACAATCTGCCGTCCCGCTGCTTTAATCACCCATGCCTGAACTTTCCGCACTCCTGATCAGCGACACGCATGGAACGCACCGGCGAGACAGTTACGAGTCGTTGCCATCCTGCGATGTACTGATTCACGCCGGCGACTTCACCAATCTGGGCAAACCGGCAGAGGTGGAAGACTATCTGGCCTGGCTCGAGCAACTCGATCAGTTCAGCGATATTGTTTATATCGCCGGCAACCATGATCTGGGCTACGACGCACCGCCGCTAACCCGCCTTGGCAATGGCACCCGTCTGCACTATCTCTACAATCGCAGTGTGACCATCGGCGGCGTCAACTTCTACGGCTCACCCTACACACCGCGCTTTTTCGATTGGGCATTCATGTATGACCCAGCTGATGCAAAGGCAATCTGGAGCGGCATCCCGACCGATACCGATGTACTGATCACTCACGGCCCACCCTACGGTGTACTCGACCAATGCCCCGACCGCCAGGGCGTGATGACCAGTGTAGGCTGCCCTGGGTTACTGGCTGCAGTGGAAGAAAGACCATCCATTCAGCTCCATGTTTTTGGCCACATTCACGAGGGATACGGACAGATCGAACACCGCAACGGACGTATATCCGTGAATGCCTCCGCCATCTATGGCCGACAACAACGAACGCCGGTCGAATTTACTATCAGCACTTAATCCCTTCAGCCAAAACCCAAGAGCTACTGCACGATGCCACTGCCAACCTTTCACATGATCGACGCCGCACCACAACCGGTCGCGACTTTCTCCCACGCAGCCGAAGTCGACGGCTGGGTATTCCTGACAGGCCAAATGCCAACCTGGCCCGGCGAACCGGACAAGCCGCTGCCAGAAGGCGTCGAGGCACAGACGCGACGCGTCATGGACAATCTGATTCTGGTGCTGCAAGGCATGCAACTGGGGATTGAAAACGTGGTGCAGGCACGCGCCTACCTGACTCACTTCGATCGCGACTACGCCGCCATGAACGAGACCTATCAGAGCTACTTCGAGGCGGGCAAACTACCGGCGCGCACTTGTATTGGCGTTACCGGCCTGGCGGTCGGTGCGCTGGTCGAAATCGATTTCGTCGCACGCCGACCGTAAAGGCGATCACCGCCAACGACGGTGCGACGTTAGTTGAACTTACCAAAAGTCCAACCGAATGAAATACCAGCAATCGATTCAACTGTGTTCAGATTGGCAAACAACCCGGCACCAAAGCCGACATACCTGCCAAAGGTAAAACTCACCGTCAGGGGAACACCCAAACCTAATTCTTCGCGACAGCTTACCCCGGTAACACAATCGTCTTCCTGCTCGCCATACACAAGACCGAGACCGGCCTGGTAGGTTGCTATGTAAGCCGTGCCAGTTTGACGGTAACCCACCAGATAACTCAGCGTGGAAACCTCATCGAAGTCATTGAAAGAGCTACAGATAAACAGGCAAGTACCGATATTGAGCCGGATCGTATGGGTCTGATCATTCACCGGTCGGCTGCCCTGTAAAACCAGGCCCAGCCGCTCCTCGCCCGCAGCGACCCGATAATCAAACCAGAGATCTGACCAGGCAGGCTGGCTGAAACCACAACACAATAACAGCGCGGCAAAGGCGCGCAGTCCAGGCGTTCTTTGCAAGCACTGACGGCCGTTAGGGCTTGAACTTCCCAATGATCGGGTAAACCTGTTCATTCAAATTTCACTCCATCAGCGACAATCTGCAAAACGGACAGTCAGTCGAGATTGGCCACAAGAATTTCAGCGTCGATACAAGCTTCAGTGTTTGCCGACAAAAGCAACCCAGGCAGCTGGTTAAGTTAGTCTACCGGCTTATGATGTCAATAACAGCCGCTCAATCAGCTGACGGTACCGGTCGATAAGCGAGGTACTCAAATACTCGGGGATGGCTGGTGCAACGGGCGGCGTTCGGCCCGGTTGCAACAAAGTCTCCAGCGTGCTCGCCAGTGCATGCGCCTCCTGCCCGCCTTCACTTGCCGGATAACGCCATCGCTCTGGTACGTAATCCGGGTAGGCCATACGATCAGGCGCTACCGGCACGCAGCCACGCTGAATAGCCTCAAGCATGCTCAAACCCTGAAAATCATGCAGCGCGGTCGAGACCACGACATGCGCCCGATGCAAAATCTTTTGATAGATGTCGGGCGGCTGATGACCCCAGGTGTCTATATGATCGGCAAGCTCAGTTCTGGCTTGCGCAAAACACTCTGGTACGTTTCTGAACGATTGACCCATCACATGCAGCCGGAACAACAGCCCGGCCTGCTTCAAATGACGCATCGCATCAAAAAACACCTGCGGCTGCTTATCGTACTCCCATCGATGGTTCCAGACGATCTCAACAGGCCCATCCCATGAGCGCGCTTGTACACCAAATGAAGTTGGCTCAATCGGCACCGGCAACACATCGGCTTTTGACTCAATACGATCAGACACCCCCTTTGGCACGCCATCCGGCATCTTGTCCAGCAGTGCAGCCGCGCCGCTAATAAAGGATTGGCGATTGAAATTCGAATTGAACAGAATCTTTGTTGCGCAAAGTGCTGAGTAAATACTCGTCAATTGGGCATTAACGATATTCGAACTGGGTTTTCGCGTCGGATAGGCAAACTGATTTTCGTGAAAATACAGCAGCGCAGGTACTTGCGCCAGTGCTGGCACAAACCCGCGTAAGGTCGCGAGATCCACCATCGATGTCGCGATCAGCAGATCAACGGGCGCGGCCAGTTCGTCAGCGTGCTGAAAGGCGAAGGTAATCGGATTGCCGCGGGCGCGCCAGTAGAAATGTCGATCAGGCAGTGCGATAGTACGCCATTCGAACTCAGGCAGATGCCTGACCAGACACTCGCGCCACTGGCGGTGGCTCGCGGCGTCATAGCCTGACAACAGCAGTATGCGGGGGCGAGACATAAATGAGTGCTAGTGTGGTGTGACCTGCAAAATCTGAACACGAGAGTTTGTCAGCGGGATCACAACAAGGAGAAGTCCACAAACAACAGTACCCGACTACCCTCACACCCTAGCTCATCCACTGCCCGCCATCTACATTGTAGGTCTGGGCCACAATGTATTTTGCATCATCTGACGCCAGAAACACCGCCATGCCAGTCAGATCTTCGGCCACGCCCATTCTGCCAAACGGCACACTGACCCCCACTTCCTTTTTCTTCTGACCTGGCGCCTTGTTCTCGTATTTCGCAAACAGTGCATCGACCCCATCCCAGTGCTCACCATCGACCACACCCGGCGATATGGCATTGACGTTGATACCGTGTTTGATCAAATCGAGTCCGGCGGATTGTGTCAACGAAATAATCGCCGCTTTGGTCGCGCAGTACACCGCCACTAGCGGCTCACCCCGTCGACCGGCCTGACTCGCCATATTGATGATTGATCCGCCCTGCCCGCGCTCGATCATATGCTTTGCCACCGCCTGCAGGGTAAACAAGGAGCCGGCAAAGTTCACCGCGAAGACATTGTCATAGTCCTCACGCGTGATCTCGACAATGGGCGCGGCTGTGAAAAGTGCGGCATTGTTGATCAGCGCGTCGATATGCCCAAGCTTATCGATCGCCTCAGCAACAGCCTTATCAATGCTGTCCTGGCGCGTGACATCCATGTGTACTGCGATCGCATCATCGCCAATCTCTGCCGCTGCGTTTTCGGCCGCCTGCAGATTGATGTCGGCAATGCACACGCGAGCACCTTCACTGACATAAGCTTTGGCAAAGGCTTTGCCGATGCCGCGTGCCGCACCTGTGATGAGTGCGCGCCGACCTTGCAACCTTCCCATGGGTAGGGCCCCTGTTAAATGGCGACCCTGCCTATTCTGCCCTGATACCTGATTCTGAATCAAAGAAATGTGCAAGCTCCGGCCGGATGCTGAAACTCACACTGGATGCCTTTGGCACTGCTGGCGGCTTTTCAGTTTTGGCGATGAACTCCACGCCCGAGGTGGTTCGCAAATGCACCAGCGCATACTCGCCAAGATTCTCAACCAGTTCGAGCGTACCCTCGACGATAGCATCGGCCGGGTTAGCGGCAATGGTCAGGTTTTCAGGTCGCATACCGACCTGTATATTCGCCGCAATGTCGCGCCCCAATAGCTGGCTGGCGTTGGGGTTGAGATCGGTGCCCGTGAAAAAATTCATCTTCGGGCTGCCGATAAACTGAGCCACAAACGCATTCTGCGGACGTTCATAAAGCTCAATGGGTGAACCGACCTGTTCGATCCGGCCATCGCGTAGCACGACAATTTTATCGGCCAGTGTCATCGCCTCTACCTGATCGTGTGTCACGTAGATCATGGTGGTTTCCAGGCGTTCGTGTAACTTGGCGATTTCCTTGCGCGTTTGCACCCGCAGCGCGGCGTCGAGGTTCGACAGCGGCTCATCGAATAGAAATACTTCCGGGTTGCGCACGATCGCGCGCCCGATCGCTACCCGCTGACGCTGCCCACCGGAAAGCTTGCGCGGTGTGCGATCGAGATAGTCTGTGATCTGCAAGGTCTCGGCTGCAGCCCGCACGCGTCGGTCGATCTCGTCGGCGGGCGTTTTAACCTGCTTCAGACCAAAAGCCATGTTCTTATAGACTGTCATGTGCGGATAAAGCGCATAGGTCTGAAATACCATCGACACGCCACGCTTGGAGGCTGCGATGTCATTCACCACCGTATCGCCGATCGCAATCGACCCGCCAGAAATTTCCTCAAGGCCGGCAATCATCCGCAACAGCGTTGACTTGCCGCAACCTGAAGGCCCGACAAACACCACAAATTCACCGTCCACGATGTCCAGATCGACGCCGTGAACCACCTGCATATCCCCATAGCTTTTGCGCACATCGCGCAGCGTCAAACTGGCCATTTTGCCTCCATCTCTACAATCTCGCGTTGCAAGGTCTCGACAAAATCCGGATAGCGCTCCGGCAGTTCGCCCCATAGTTGCCGATTAGTCAGGAAGGCATCAGTACCCAACATTGCCTTCAACTTGTCCCAATCCGGCTCGTTGTATTCGAAGCCTATCTTGCCGGCATCGACGTGCAGCGCAAAAACGTACCAGCTTGCGATGCTGCGGATCGCATAGACGGGCATGATCTGCTGATTCAGGCAGCCTTCGAGTGTCGGACGGATGAAAATCGGGAATTTGGCCATGCCATCGGCACAGATGCGCGCCACCGTATCGCCAATCGCCGCATTGCCAAATCGCGCCACGATCTGCTCGAGGTAATCTGCCTTGGAAAACGGCAGGTCCAGTGTCAGTGCCACCAGCACTTCCTGCGTCTCGAAGTTCTGGAAGTGTTCCAGCAGGTGCGGCACTCGCATCGCAGCATCGAAGGTCTCAACGCCCTCCAGTGCTGCCAGATAGGCGAGCGCGGTATGTCCACCATTCAGCACCCGAATTTTGGTCTCTTCAAACGGATCGACATCGGGTGTGACAGTTACACCCACCTGCCCCAGGTCCGGCATGTCGGCTGCAGCACGTGACTCCAGCACCCATTGTGTAAAGTCCTCAGCCATGATCGGTGAACTGACTGGCGCGTTGATCAGATCGGAAAACTCGACACTGAGTTTGGCCGGGCTGCGTGGCGTGATTCGATCAACCATCGAACAGGGAAACGCAACGTTCTTTTCCACCCATTCGGCCAGATCGTTCTCCCGACAGGCACAAAGATAGGCCAGCAAATTCCGATGCAGCATCTTGCCGTTCTGACGGATGTTGTCACAGCAGGCAATCGTCAACGGCGCACCGGTGGCGGCGACGCGTCCGGCTAGTGCGGCACGCAAATACCCGTAGACACTGGTTACGGTCTGCCCGGCCACCTCAGCCTTTATCGTCGGATTGTCCAGATCCAGTTGCCCAACCGGGTCGGTGTAGTAGCCACTCTCGGTCACGGTGATCGTCACTAACTGTACGGACGCCAGAGACAGCAGTGCCTCTGAAGTCTGGCTATCGACACTCCAGTCGGCAAACCGCACATGGCTTCGCACGCGGCGGCGTTCTACGTCACCATCGGGCGAGTAGGTCTTCAGGTAGTAGCCGTCGTGGCGCGCCACATCGTCTTCAGCCGCCTTGAAGTGTGCAGCTTCCGACGGGCGCAGATTAACGGCCGCAATGCCCCAGCGAAAATCGCCAGACATCTGCATGTAGTCATCCAGATAGACGGCCTGATGAGCCCGGTGAAATGCGCCAAACCCCAAATGCACAACGCCGACTTCGCACGCCGATCTGTCGTAGGAGGTCGCGTTAACCGGACCGGTGGTAGAACTGCTCATGACGAGGTCTCACGCTGCGGCACAAGATCTTTACGCGCGGTTTCGCGGTATTCGGACGGCGTCATCCCCCGCAGCTTCAGAAAGTGCCGATTAAAATTTGCCAGATTCTTGAATCCCGATTCCTGGGCTATGACCGTTATCTGATCATCTGATGCATAGAGTCTTCCGCAAGCCTGACCAATGCGAATGCGATTGAGAAACTCTACAAAACTGTGTCCGGTCACCGCCTGAAAATTTCTGCTAAAAGTGATTTCAGTCATATTGGCCATGTTGGCGGCCTGCGCAACCGATATCACCTCGGAAAAATTTCGCGTAATGTGGTCGACCACCTCGGCAATACGGGCGTGCTTGCTGCCACCTTCTGGCTGAATCAGTTTGGCTGTCGATAAGGTCTTTTTTTCAGCGTGTTCGTTCAACCGCACGAGAAATCGCACAAACGCAAGAATACGCTCCGCACCCGTGTTGTCTCGAATGGACTCCATGTGGCCACGCGCGAATGTCGAGTTGAATCCTTCAAAATAGATCCCCGACTGGGCCAGTCGCAGCATTTGCAACACCTGCGCAAATTCGGGAAAGCCTTCGGCGAGTTTCACTACACTGTCGTGACTAAACTGAATCAGCATGTCGCGAATCTCAACGGGCTCCGACCAAACCCGATCGGTAATCCAGTTGTGTGGCAAATTGGGCCCGGTCATGAAGAGATCACCGGCTTTGAAATCGCCGATAAAATCGCCAACGAACGCTTTGCCCCGCGTCTCAACGACCAGGTGCAATTCGTATTCTTCGTGAGCGTGCCAGCGACACAAATTGGAGGGCCAGCCGTGTTCAAGATAGCGGATCGATCGCGTACTGCGATCGACCTTCTCGATTTCGGGCTCGATAATCGACATAGGCTACTTGACGGCACCAAACGTCAGGCCACGTACCAGCTGCTTCTGACAAAACCAGCCCAGTACGACAATCGGCCCAACCGCTGCCGTTGAGACTGCCGACAGACGCCCAAAGAACAAGCCTTCCGGCGCGCGGTTACCTTCGATCAGTTTTGACAGCGTAGCCGCCTCGGTGGTAGTGAGCCGTACCGTCCAATAAGCTTCATTCCAGCAAAAGATAAAACACAGCAACGCGGTTGATGCAACGCCGCCCCACGCCAGCGGAATGAGAATATCTTTTATTTCACCCCAGGTCGTGACACCGTCCATTTTGCCCGCCTCGATAATCTCGCGAGGAATTTCCTTAAAATAGGTAAACAGCATCCAGATCACGATGGGCAGATTGACCAGGCACAACACCAGAATTACCAGAAAATGCGTATCGTAGATGCCGAGAAAGTTCTTGGTTAAAAAGGTCATCGGATACAACACCGCCGCGGCTGGCAGCATCTTCGTCGACAACATCCAGACCAGAATATCCTTGGTGTGACGGCTCGGGTTAAACGCCATAGCATAGGCCGCTGGCACGCTGACGACCAGCGCAAAAATGGTGGCGAAAGTGGCGGTAATTGCCGAGTTAATCGCAAAGCGCCAATAGTCGTAGTTTTCCGTCATATTCGTGTAGTTCTCAAGCGTTGGCTTGAAGAAAAACAGATACTCCGGCTTGACGGCATCGGCGTCGGTTTTAAAGCTGGTGAACACCATCCAGAAGATCGGAAAGAAAAAAATCAGTGCCACCACCCACGCAAGCACGGGCCAGAACACGTTTCCAAATCGGGATGACTGAGCGACTGCTGCCATTATGATCCCCTAATCCATCAAGCTCTTGCCAACCATACGCAGCAGGAATATCGCAACGATGTTCGCCAGTATGACGGCAAAGATTCCGGTCGCGCTGGCCGCGCCGATGTTATTGGATGCGAATTCACCAATCAGATAAGGCAGGTTCTTGTTACCGTTGCCGCGACTGACAATTTCAATCTCTGCATAGAGTGACAAGTGAAAAATGGATTGAATCATAATCACAATCGCGATTGGTCGCGCAAGATGCGGCAGGGTCAAATTCCGAAAGCGCGACCAGGCACCGGCACCATCGAGAATAGCCGCTTCTTTTTGTTGCTCATCTTCCGACTGTAGCGATGTCATGAAGATGAGTACCGCGAACGGCGTCCACTGCCAGGTAACCATGATGATTACCGCGTAGGCAGACGTTTGCGTCGCACGGAATGATATCGGCTCAAGCTCGGGCCATAGCGAGAAAAATGCGCCTAACACAGGGAAGTCGCGCAAGCCCTTAATCGTCTCGTTGATACCTTCGACCGCGAGACCATTGAGCCCGAGTACTGGATCGAGAATCATGTTGATCCACAATACTGCGTTGACCGCCGGCATAACGAAGAATGGCGAAATCAACAATACCCGAACAATGCCACGACCAGGGAAGGTTCGGTTGACCAGTACCGCCAGCGCCAACCCCAACACAACGGTCAATACCAGAATGCTGACGACAATAAAAAGACTGTTGTTGACGGCGTACCAAAAATCCTTGGCACTGAAGAGGACATATTCGTAGTTGCCGAAACCACGCCAGTTGCTCAGGCTTGGTGTTGTCCATTCCGGTCGTCGCAGGCTATTCAACACATACCGAATAAACGAAAAATACAATGTCATGCTCAATGGAATCAGCATCCAAAGCAGCAATAACACGACAGCAGGCGTTTGAAGTAGACGCGGGAGTGTTCTGTTGGCCATAGGTCTTTAACCCGGACTATTCATCCCGACGCTCAGTGACCGCGACGAGAACTTTTCCCACAGTGAGGATGTGAGGGCGTCAAATACAGACAGTTGAATAAAACGACAATAAAGCGCGTCGTGGAGACAGGAATCAAGCGAACAACCGTTATCGTGGCGTAATGTTGTCCGGTGTAATCTCAGGCTATATCAGTCCCGCGATCGGGAGATATGACCACTACCTGGCATTCCTTTCGACATCCTGTGCTGCTTGCGCAAAACACAGGATTTTGCGAAACGAAAGGCCCGGTGGGTGTCCACCGGGCCTTTCCAACTACATGAGGCTGATTAGTAGTAGCCCGCTTCACGCATGATGGCATCTGCAGCTTCTTGAGAAGCGGCCAGCGCATCTTCAACTGACTTTGCACCAGACAGTGCAGCAGCCATTTCCTGTGCAACCGCGATACCAACTTCCGGGAATTCCGGAATCGCAGCGAACTGAACGCCGACGTACGGCTTCAGATCTGTTGCTTCAGGAGCAGCAGATTCGATAGCAGCCATCTCGGCATCAGCGAATGCTGCCGCTTCTTTGAACTCAGGGTAAGCGTAGGTAGACGCTCGAGTTCCGGTTGGTACTGAACCCCAGCCAAAATCAGGATGATCAGCAACGGCCTTGATATACTCTTTTGAAGTGGCCCACTCAATGAACTTTTTGGACTCTTCAGCGTTAGGTGAACCGGCAGGTACGGCCATCGCCCATGCCCACAGCCAGTTGGCACCAACCGGGTTGCCTGCGTTCGGAGACTGTGCGTAAGCAACGCCGTCAACTTCAAGGAAAGATGCTGCAATCGTGGCATCGATCCACATACCGCACTTGCCTTCGTTGTACAGAGCCAGGATTTCGTTGAAAGAGTTACCTTCAGAACCCGGAGGGCCGTAGTTGCCCAGCAGATCGACATAGAAGTTGATCGCAGCTTTCCACTCATCTGAGTCCAGAACCGGCTTCATGTCTTTGTCAAACCAGGCACCACCAAACGAGTTAACCACAGTGGTGATGAACGCCATGTTGTCACCCCAACCCGGCTTGCCGCGCAAGCACGCGCCGTACACGCCATTATCAGGATCGTGGATGGCTGCGGCAGCCGCCTTGATGTTGTCCCAGGAGTCGTTGTCTTTGACTTCAACACCAGCAGCGTCTGTGAGGTCCTTACGGTACATGACCATTGAAGACTCGCCGTAGAACGGCGCCGCATACAAAGTACCCTCGTGCGAGAGACCATTGCGGATTGCCGGCAGCATGTCGTCGACATCGTAGGCTTCGCCAAACTCCAGCGGCTCGATCCAGCCGGCAGCACCCCAGATTGGCGCTTCCTGCATACCGATGTTGATGACGTCGTACTGACCACCACCAGTGGCAGTGTCTGAAGTGACCTGCTCACGCAGAACGCCTTCTTCCAGTGACACCCAGTTCAGCTTGACACCGGTCTTTTCGGTGTAGGCCTCGGCCACTTTTTGCATGTTAATCATGTGACCGTTGTTCACGATCGCAATTGTCAGCTCTTGAGCAGAAGCCGTCGTTGCGGCTGTAAAGCCCAACGCCAGCGCCAGAGCGGTTTTACGAACCATATTCACATTTGCCTCCAGACCAGATATTGGTTGTTTAGTGCACCCGCAATTCTGTCGAAATACCAGCGAACCGCAAATACGATACCGACAATTTTACATACGTTTTTATCAATTGGGCAGGAATACGAAATCGGCACAAACCGCAGACCTTCGCGATTCAGCTATTCCTGCGACAACTATAGCGCTTGATTTACATACAAATCTGACAAAAATTTGTAGCCCGCTCCTCCTGATCAGAATTCGCGGAAAAACCATCGCCTCGCCGGATAGGCCGCGGTCTTTCGCGCTTTACATCTAGGGCTCAACGCCGAAACGCCGCCCGCCCTACCACATATGGCAGGCCACGATGCTTCACAAACCGCATTACCGTGCTTCAAATTCTTTACATTCTGGTTATACTGCGTCGAACCAGTCAAATAATCCTTTGTAGATTAGTTACTTAGACATAGTAGAGCAAACTCGCCTTTGGTAATCGACATTCGTCCAGGAGTACCCATGAACCGCAGAACTACGCTCAGCACCACCAGCACCCTGCTCGCCATCAGCCTGACCGCAGGGCTCGCCACAACAAGTCATGCCGCACCCAATTGCAGCTCAGCCAGCAGTGACCCCGATGGTGACGGTTGGGGCTGGGAGAACAATGAATCGTGTATCGTCGTCAGTGCTGTAACACCAACACCCGAGCCCGAACCCACGCCCGATCCGGCACCGACAGAACACCCTGTCTGCCAACTGACAAACAGCGACCCGGATGGCGACGGATGGGGCTGGGAAAACGGACAGTCCTGCCTGGTTGACAGCACCAACACAACCGATGGGGACCCAGTAGCCGAGCCATCCCCGGAACCAGAACCAGAACCGGATCCAGATCCAGCGCCCGCTGCCAACCCCAACCTTGGTGCGTCCCCCGGTCAGTCCCTTCTAACCGCTACGGAAATCAGTCTCGACGGACTCGTGAGCGCCAATCTGCAGACTGACGCAGGTGATCCACACTGGTACAAATTCACAATAGATGATGACAGCACTGTTGCGATCACCATCGATGGTGAAGCATCAAACTACGGTGTAGACATAAACATCCAACTCGCCGACGGGACCTCAGTCGCATTTGCCAGCCTCGAAGACGGCTACCCTATTGTGAACGATCATAGGTGCCTACCACCCACCGAGTACTTCGTTAAAGTGGGCCGCTACTACTCCTATGGCGAGGATGGCGATTATTCGTTTTCCATCGAAACCAGCCCTTTTACTTGTGAATACCCGACGCACTCAATCACGGACTCGGGTGATCTTGCTGGTTTGATCCCGGGTGGTTATCTACTGCGCGAAAACTTCCGCACACTAGCAGCCTATGATCACGACGGTATTGTTCAGTGGCGATACGAGTTTGATGACTATCTGACCTCTACTGAAGCGACAGTCTACAATGACACAATCTATGTGGTAAGCGATGACCACCTACACGCACTCGATTTAAATGGCAATCTCGCCTGGGAGTACCCGATCGCCGAATACGGCTATGTGTATGCACTTTTAGTCACCGATGACACCGTGTACATAGGCTCAACCAACACCCTATACGCACTTAGCCTGGACGGCGTACCTAAGTGGATGCACAACACCAACAACCTCTCAGCAATAAACAGCATAAGCCTGGGTGACAACAACACGCTCTACGTCGATCAAAACAGTGGCGGCATAATGGTGTTTCCTCTTCCATAGCGAAACCACAAACGTTGCAATGCAGCGCGCTCGGAGCAATGGACACTATGTCAAAAGCCTGAGTGCCGCTGCAGCAAACTCAGCAATTGTTGCACGCGTCCATCGAAGTATTCGCACGCCTTGCTACTAAATCCAAGCGTTTGTTACCAGCACCACGCGAACACAATGCGATTGATGTCAACCCAGTGACCGGCAAAGGATATGACTCCTGATCAGCTGATCCGCCATCTGCACAACAGGCGGATGTGATCAACAACTTGCTACAACACAAAAAGTGACCAATGCTCTCGCAACCTCAGTGGGTTGAAATCGTGTGACAAAACACCAACAGCACTAGATTAGCTCGTGCCCATCCATACGGCAGTAAGCAGTTGAGATTCGGCGGGAAAATCTTCGGCTG
>CAZNIS010000038.1:0-58186 GCA_964573105.1 uncultured Granulosicoccaceae bacterium | reverse complement strand
TCCACGTTGAATTGCAGGCTCTGATCGGAGGCGAAGATGCCATGCATGACAAACGGCAGGCCGCCTGGTAAGTGGATGGTCAGCCGTTTGGCTGTCAGGTCGCGATTCCAGTAAACCGTGCCATAGCGTTGAAAATCGGCACTGCCGTTGGCGTTGAATTCGATCTGATCATCTATCGCCAGCAGGTTGCTGGTGACGCTGCAAAACCATACGCCATTCGCCGTGTAGAGCGGACGCGCGAAGTCATCGCTTGCGGAGCTGACATCGCCATCGTTCTGCAAGCCTGGCGCTACACCGCCCACAAGCAACGTACCGTCGCTGCCGGAACATGCCGTCAATGACAACACCGTTGCGGTAAGCAGGCCACCGATAAGTGCTGCGCGACGCTGGATCGTTTGTCTGATTCCTGACACCATGCCATGAGCTTAGCTCAACGCTGATACTATTCCAGCCGCGACTCCGCTGAACCTCCAACCCGCGCGCAGTACTGCAAATAGACGCACTGGAAGCCCCCATGCAATCGAACAAAGTCATTCACACTGTGAGCTGCCACTGCGAGGGCGAGGTGGGCGATGTGATCGTCGGCGGGGTGCGGCCTCCGCCCGGCGAAACGTTGTGGGAGCAACGGCAATTTATCGCCGATGACGGCGTGCTGCGAGATTTCATGCTCAACGAGCCGCGCGGCGGCGTATTTCGCCATGTCAATCTGCTGGTGCCGGCAAAACATCCAGATGCCGACATGGGATGGATCATCATGGAACCGGAAGACACGCCGCCGATGTCAGGCTCCAACAGTATGTGTGTGTCCACGGTGTTACTGGAGACTGGCATCTGCGAGATGCATGAGCCGTTGACGCAGCTGACGCTGGAGGCACCGGGCGGTCTGGTGCGGGTTGAGGCGGAGTGTCAGGACGGCAGGGTCGAGCGCGTGTGGATACGCAATGTGCCGTCGTTTGTCGATCGCGCACAGGTGGCGCTGGAAATACCCGGCCACGGCACAATCAGCGTCGACACGGTCTATGGCGGCGATTCTTTCGTGATGGTCGATGCAACTGCATTCGGCTTTGACATCGTTGAAGACGAGGCGCGCGAGATTGCCGAACTGGGCATCACGATCACGGCGGCTGCGAACGAGCAGTTGACGTTTCGCCACCCGGAAAATGCCGACTGGACGCACCACTCGTTCTGTCAGTTCATGGCGCCGCTGCGAACCGATGGCGACGGGCTGCGCGGCAAAAGTGCGGTCGCGATTCAGCCGGGCAAACTCGATCGGTCGCCGTGTGGCACCGGTTGTTCGGCGCGCATGGCGCTGATGCACTCGCGTGGCGAGATAAAGCCCGGGCAAACGTTCACCGGTGAATCGATCATTGGCTCAGAATTTATCTGTCACATCGATAGCACCACACAGGTGGCAGACAAGCCGGCCATTTTGCCGGTGATCAGTGGGCGCGCCTGGCTGACGGGTACCCATCAGCACATGCTCGATCGCGCCGATCCCTGGCCGCGTGGCTACAAACTGACAGATACCTGGGGATTCAGTCGGTAGCGGTGGAGTCATGCGCATCGGCCGCGAGGCGCTTATAATAACTGCCTTCCGGTCGCCGGCTGACAGAGCATCGATATGGTCACTTCAATCATTCTGATTCGCGCCAAACGCGGCACCGTCAAGGCGCTGGCCGAAGATCTGGCCTCTCGCAAGGGGATTTCAGAGGTCTATTCGGTCAGCGGCAGCTACGATCTGGTAGCCGTTGCCCGCGTGCCCTCCAACGATGCGCTGGCCGAACTGGTCACCACTGAGCTGGCCGCCTTCGAGAACATCACTCACACTGAGACGATGCTGGCGTTTCGAGCGTTTTCGCGCCATGACCTGCAATCGATGTTTTCGATCGGCATGGAGTAGCCCGCCACGCGGTTGGTATGCCCCCGGGTGCAATCACGTCGCATTTACGTGCTGTTTACAGAATAGGCGCCAACGGGTTGGCTATACTTTTGATGCGTGCCGCTGATCGGGAGGTCATCTCGCTTCACCCCTGAAGCCATCCTGTTCCGTGGCCTGAACGTGCCAGCTCTACCAGCACCTGCCCCGGGCGATCAATTTGAAATTACTAAACACTTCCGTAAAAGTGATCCTGCCGTTGCTGGTATTGGCGGTCGCCTTTGTGATTGGCCGCGGGCTGATTGCCAACAAGCCTGAACCGGTCAGCCGCCCAAGCTTCAAATCGGTGACCAGTATCGATGCCACGCGCGTGGCGAAGTCGGACTTTCAGGTCACCATCAAAACTCAGGGTACCGTCAACGCTGCGCGCACCGGTACGCTGATCGCGCAGGTGCGCGGCACGGTGACAGAAATATCGCCGAATTTCGTCAACGGCGGATTTTTTGAGCAGGGCGAAACGCTGTTGCAGCTGGATCCACGCGACTACGAGATCGCGCTGACGATGGCCGAGGCGACGCGCGCGCAGGCACAGGCGGCACTGCAGGAAGAACAGGCTCGCGCCGAACAGGCCGCACTTGACTGGAAGCGCCTGGGTCGCAAGGGCAAGCCATCCAGCCTGACGCTGCGTGAGCCGCAACTGGCATCGGCCAAAGCGGTGCTCGCCAGTGCCGATGCGCAGATTCAGCGAGCGCAACTGGATCTTGAGCGCACGCGTATCGTCGCGCCCTACAGCGGCCGACTGGCCAGCAGCAACGCCGATCTGGGGCAGTTTGTTGCCACCGGCGCAGTGCTGGCGGAGATCTACTCGGTCGATCGCGCCGAGGTAAGGCTGCCGCTGAGCAATCACCAGCTAGGCTATCTGGCCCTGCCCGGTCGCGACGTGCTGAGCGAGCCAGTTCGCGCGGTAGTGACTGCAACGGTTGGTGATCAGCGCTATGACTGGCCGGCCGAGATCCTTCGCACCGACGGCACCATCGATCCGAACAGCCGGCAGCTCTTTGCCGTTGCCACCGTGGAACAGCCCTACGCCGGCGCCGACAAGCCACCGCTGCGGGTTGGTCAATACGTGCAGGCGGCGGTCAATGGCACCGTGTTAAAAGACGTGGTGGTGATACCGCGCTCGGCGCTGCGCGAGGATCGCGAAGTGCTGGTGGTCGACGACACCAACACACTGCAGCGCCGCGATGTCGAGGTGCGCTGGAAGGATGCCGAGGTCGCGGTCATCGGCGATGGCCTTGAGGACGGCGAGATCATCAGCCTGACGTCACTGGGAACCGTGGTCAACGGCACCCGCGTCAACGCCACTGTCGACGGTGTTCCGCCGAACAGCGAGCAACAGGCAGGCGGCAGGTCTGGTGGCGGCAATATGCCAGAGCGGTTAAAACGCCTGAAAGCGATGATCGATGCCGGCGAGGATATTCCGGCGCCGGCACGCGAACGCATTGCCGCACGAATTGAGCAAGGACAACCAGTGCCGGATTGGCTCAAAGCCTATATGGCCAAACAGCCTGCCACCAACCAATAACCGTATGTGTTCACGCCATACCAAGCGCTTTTTCAGTGGCTGTTCACAGTGCGTCTGTCGTGCTCGTGGGGTAGGAGGTCGCACGGAACATACATGGGTATTTGAGTACGACCGACACCGCCCACGGGTGCGACAGGCGTGCTGTGAAAAGTTACCCAATAACCCTGCAGCACAATCGGGCGAGGTAGCCTTATGCACGGAATGATCAACTGGTTCACCCGCAATGGTGTGGCCGCCAATCTGCTGATGGCGTCGATCATATTTGCCGGCTTCTATTCGCTTGGCAATCGCATCCCGCTGGAAGTGTTCCCCTCTTTCGAACTCGATGTAGTGAACATTCAGGTGCCGTTTCGCGGCGCGGCACCGGCCGAGGTTGAGGAGGCGGTGACGGTCAAGGTAGAAGAGGCGATTCAGGATGTCGATGACATCAAATCGATTACCTCTGTTGCAGCCGAGGGGCTGGGTACGGTGCGGGTTGAAGTGGACTCCGGCGCCGACCTGCAAAAGGTGCAGGATGACATTGAAGCACGGCTGACGCAGATCAACACTTTTCCAGACAATGTAGAGACACCGTCTGTCTACGCCGCTCAGCGCAATCGCGAAGTCATCAGCGTGATCATTGCCGGCGACCTGACCGAAAAGGAATTGCGATCCCTCGCCAATCGGGTACGCGATGGACTGGAGGCACTGCCCAACGTCACTCAGGTGGAGTTGTCCGGTGTGCGCGACTATGAAATGTCGATTGAGGTCAGCGAGCAGACGCTGCGCGAATACGGCCTGACATTCGCCGAAGTGGCCAACGCGGTGAGCCGATCATCACTCGATCTGTCCGCCGGCGCGATCCGAACCACCGGTGGCGAAGTGCTGATTCGTACCAAGGGCCAGAATTATTCGGAGCAGGATTTCTCTGAAATTGTGGTGGTGACGCGCGATGACGGCACACGCGTGACTCTGGCTCAATTAGCCAACATCCGCGATGGCTTTGAAGAAGATCCGATCGAGCAGCGATTCGACAACAAAAACAGTATCGAGATCGACGTCTATCGCTCCGGCAACCAGAGCGCGATTACCGTCGCCGACGAAGTCAAAGCCTATATCGATGAGGCACAGTTGACGATGCCGGAGAATGTCACGCTCGGCTACTGGCGCGATCGCTCAAGAATCGTCAAGGCGCGGCTGGCGACACTGAACAAAAGCGCGGTTCAGGGTGGCTTGCTGGTGATACTGTTGCTGGCGCTTTTTTTACGATTCTGGGTGGCGTTCTGGGTGTTTGTCGGCGTGCCGGTTTGCTTCATGGGCGGGCTGGCGGTGATGCCTGAAATCGGTGTGACCATCAACCTGATCAGCCTGTTTGCCTTTATTCTGGTACTGGGGATCGTGGTCGATGATGCGATCGTGACCGGGGAGAATATCTATACCCGGATGAAAGAAAATCCCAATGCGCTGGAGGCGGCCATCAAAGGCACGCAGGAGGTGGCCATACCGGTGACATTCGGGGTGCTGACGACGGTTGCCGCCTTTGTGCCGCTGCTGATGATTGAAGGAGTGCGCGGCAAGATATTCGCGCAAATTCCGATGATCGTGATACCAGTGCTGTTGTTTTCACTGATCGAGTCAAAGCTCGTGCTGCCGGCGCACATGAAGCATCTGAACTTTCACAAAAAGACCCGACCGAATATTTTCGCGCGCATGCAGCATCGTATCGCCGATGGTCTTGAATGGATGATCCGCCACCTCTACCAGCCGGCACTGAGCGCCTGTCTGCGCCAGCGGTATTTAACGCTGTCGTTTTTTGTGGGTGCGGCGATTATCGTTTTCAGCCTGACGATAGCCGGCCACGTGAAATTCATTTTCTTTCCACGCGTGCAAAGCGAAGTTGCCCGGGCCTCTTTAACCATGCCGGTAGGCACGCCATTTGAGGTAACCCGCCAGCACATCGAGCGCATCACCGAAGCGGCGCGCTCGCTGCAGCAAAAACACGTCGATCCCGACACCAACGAAAGTATTGTCGAGAGCATCATCTCCACCACTGGCTCACTCGGTGGTGCCGGCGGACAATCTCATCTGGGCCGGGTGATGTTTGAAATTACTCCACCCGAAGAGCGCGCCCTGACGATCTCCAGCCGCCAGTTGATTATGGAGTGGCGGCGCGCAATCGGTAACATTCCGGGTGCCAAGGACATCAACTACCGCGCCGAGATCGGCCGCGGCGGCTCACCGATCGACATTCAGTTAACCGGTGATAACTTCGACGATTTGCGCGAGGTGGGCGACTGGGTAAAAACCGAGCTTGCCACGTACAGCGGTGTATCGGACATCACTGACAGCTTCGAAGATGGCAAACAGGAGATCAAGCTCAATATCATGCCGGCGGCCGAACAGCTTGGCCTGACCTTGTCTGATCTTGCCAATCAAGTGCGCCAGGCGTTTCTCGGTTTTGAAGTGCAAACGATACAGCGCCAGCGCGACGACGTACGCGTGGTAGTGCGCTACCCTGCCGAAGAACGACAGTCGCTGGACAATCTGCAAACGATGCTGATTCGCACACCGTCCGGTGCCGAAGTCCCGTTTAGCGACGTAGCCGAAGCCACACTGGGGCGCGGCTTTCCAACGATACGCCGCGTCGACCGACGCCGCGCAATCAACATACAGGCCGATGCCGACAAGCTGAATACTGATATAGAGGCGATCAAGCTCGATCTGCAGGAAAAACTGGATCAACATCTGGTCAACTATCCCGATGTCTATTCGACACTGGAAGGCGAAGCGCGCGAGCAGCGCGAATCATTTGGCAGTTTACGCACGGGTTTGCTGTTTGTACTAGCGGCGATCTATGCGTTGCTGGCGATACCGCTAAAGAGCTACCTGCAACCGATCATGGTGATGCTGGTAATACCGTTTGGTGTCGTGGGCGGCATTCTCGGCCACGTCATCATGGACATGAGCCTTAGCATCATGAGCTATATGGGCATGCTGGCACTGGCCGGCGTGGTGATCAACGACAGCCTGGTGTTGGTGGACTATGTAAATAAACGCCGCGCCGAGGGCCTGCCGGTATTTGATGCGGTTCGGGCCGCCGGCGTTGCGAGATTCCGCGCAATTCTTCTGACATCTCTGACGACGTTTTTTGGCCTGATGCCGTTGATATTCGAAAAGAGCACACAGGCGCAATTTCTGATTCCAATGGCGGTGTCGCTCGGTTTCGGGATCATGTTCGCAACGCTTGTCACGCTGCTGTTGATACCCGTGAACTACATGATTATGGAAGACTTGAAAAAGCCGTTTAATCGCCAGCGAAAGGCGCACGACTCTGCAGCCGCAGGCGCGGTCTAGACCAATTCGGGTAGAAAACTGGCCGCAGTAGCGAGTCAGCTACCCGTTTGGCTGAATCACAATCGTTTACGATTTGCCGCCGCCAGGTTGCCGCCGCGTGACGTGTCGTTGCTGTAAATCAGCAGAATAATCCCTATGTAAGTATCAATAGACCACACGGGATTGATTCGATGAACAGCAAAAAAGTAGAGTCTGGCGATAGCTTCGAGCGCTCCAGCGAACAGGCGGCGAGACTGGTCGGCCAGTTCGTGAACATGGCCAACAGTTTTGGCCAGAGCGTTCGCGAATCCATGAATACCGCAGTCTCTGAACACGCACAACACAACGACGCATTGAAACAGGCGGGAAGCTACGTGCGCAGAATGCGTACGGCTGCAGGCTATTCAGTTGAAGATTTTGCCGAGGCGATGGGAGCTGGTCGCGCGTTCGGTGACAACATCACGAAAGCGGAAAACGGCGAGGCGCCCTTCCCGCGCGAGTGGCTGGAAAAGGCAGCGACTGTACTTGGCGCCAAAGATCCGGTGGAGTTTTACTCCAACTTTCGCGATTGCTATCCGGAAGAGAAACCTCAAACTGACGGTAACCGCACTCGTGCACAGCAACTGGCGGCGCTCTTCGAGGACGACACCGCACTTGCGCACTTGACTGATGCCCAGTTCACCGCCCTTTTGCAGGCGGTGCAACAGCACTATAGGTCTGCCCGAGATTTAATTGATTCCTGAAACAGGTAGCAACCATTAGCGTGCGAGCTATGCCATCAGTTCTGCTGCGAACTGTGGCACCAATTCGGTGGCAAGCCCGTTGCGACATTCGGCAAATCTGGACTGTTGTGATGAGGGCTCAAGATTCAACTCGACGGTGTGTGCCCCCACGTGATTGGCGAGCTCGACAAACCCTGCCGCGGGATAGACGTTGCCTGAAGTCCCGATTGAGATAAAAAGGTCGCAGGCGAGCAGCGCTGCCTCGATGTCATCCATCTGCATCGGCATCTCGCCAAACCAGACGATGTGTGGACGCAGGGTGCCAGGCTTGCCGCAGCATTCGCACACATCGTCTATCTGGATATCAGTGCGAATCTCGAACACCTGCCCGCTGCGATCACATCGCATCCTGAGCAATTCGCCGTGCATGTGAATAAGGTTTTGACTGCCGCCTCGCTCGTGCAGATCGTCGATGTTCTGAGTCACCAGCAAAAATTGTCCAGCCATCGATTCCATGCTGGCCAGCGCGCGATGTGCCGCGTTGGGGGCGATGTTATCTGAGAGCAGCTGCCGGCGACGCTCGTTGTAGAACTGTTGCACCAGCGCGGGATTGCGAGCAAACGCCTCTGGTGTGGCCACATCCTCGACACGATGCTCGTGCCACAAGCCGTCGCTGGCTCTGAAAGTCTGAATGCCGGATTCGGCAGAGATTCCCGCCCCGGTCAAAACGACAATATTCTTATAGCGCGGCACTGGCGATTAACCTCTTACGACCAGTCAGGCTCTTTCAGGAGCGCAGCCGACGCGGCAAGCCTTGTGCGATGAGCTGCCAGATATAGTTCAGCGTGTGGGCCTTGGACGGCGCTTTGGGGTAATCGACGTTGCCACCGTAACGCAGTTTGTTGCCAAGCGAATTGGTGACCGCGGCCAGCAGCGAGTTACCTTTGTAGCGTTTGCCAGTGCGTTCGCTGACCACGGCTTTGCCGCCATCGGTACTGGTGAAATCCTCTTTGAGTATCTGCCGGCCATTGGTGGTGTCATAGACCTGCACTTCCACCGTTTTGACACGCGCGGTCTGAAAGCGGACCAGCTCGTAGTCGGCCATGCGACCGTTCGCCTTGTGCGGCACGGGCTGCACCACCGGCGGCAACTGAAGTTCCTCATCGACGGGAGAGATGCTCGCCAGTATCAGATAGCGGCGTCGGAGTTTGCTGTCAACCAGGGTGGAGCGCTGCCGGGGTCCGAGCGAGCCATTTTGACGATAGCCGGACACCAGATCGGAAAACCCATCGCCAAGCCTGCGCGACACATAACCGTAGCTGTCGATTCGCCCATCCAGTGACGGATGTGCCAGCAGTATCTGGGCGGCAATCTGGTCAGCGTAGCGCCGACGTTCATAGTCCTTGAGCTTTTTTGCGCCTGACTGGTTGACGACAAAACCCACGGCGACACCGCCGGTGATGCGCTCTCTCACACCACCGCGATCACCTGAAGGAGAAGGAATCAGGGCACAGGACGAACAGAAAACAGCCACCGGCAACATCCACCAAATGCGGCTGTGGGCCATTCTGCACAGGGTTTTTGCGTTCATGATGCGCTCGCAGTTGCATCAACCGGGGATCAGTTAACTTATCTTTCGAAACAACAACTTTCGCGCCTACAATGGCACCGACGGCACTCAATGTAAATATATTGAAACAATAAGTAATGAATTCGTGACTGATCGACCTGGCGATAGACGAGCACAGGCTGTGCTTGCGGAGTGAAACGAACTGCGAGGGGGATTGACACAGGCGCCCCGTTGCGGGACGCCTGGAACATACGGGTGTACGGCCTAGAGGGTGTCGTGCTTGGCGAAGTGGTACACCGGGCAGATGCCGAAGTACACGGTAGCCAGCAGTATCAGACCCAGCACCAGCCACAGCTTGGAACCGAAAATACCCACCAGTACCAGTGCGCCACCGGCACCCAGGCGGATGTTCTTATCGGTTACGCCGACATTCTTTTTCATGTCAGACACTTTGAACTGCGGGCTGCCACTTTCGACTTTCTTGACGTTGGACGACTCGTCCATCACATTCTCCTGATTGATTGGTTCCGAAAAGGTTACCCGCCGATTTTAACCCATTCGAACGCGCCAAAACAAAGTTGTTGACACTTTTTTTATTTTCGTGTCAAGCGCTTAGACGCCTCGCCTGCGAGCCGCAATGCGCATACGCAGCGCATTGAGTTTGATGAACCCCTCGGCATCGCGCTGGTGATAGGCGCCGCCGTCGTCCTCAAACGTGGCGACTTTCTGATCAAACAAGCTGTCATCAGACTGGCGGCCCGAGACCATAATTCCGCCCTTGTAGAGCTGCAGCCGCACGATGCCGTTGACATATTGCTGGGAGTGATCGATCGCCGCCTGCAACATCAGCCGCTCGGGACTCCACCAGTAGCCGTTGTAGATGACACTGGCATAGCGAGGCATCAGTTCGTCCTTCAGATGGGCCACTTCGCGATCCAGGGTGATCGATTCGATCGCCCGATGCGCCTTGAGCATGATGGTGCCGCCAGGTGTCTCGTAGCAACCGCGCGACTTCATGCCGACATAGCGATTTTCGACAATGTCGTCGCGACCGATGCCGTGCTCACCACCGATTCGGTTGAGCTCGGTCAGGACCTCGGCAGGTGACATGGCAACGCCGTCGAGTGCGACGATATCGCCGGCGGCGAAGGTCAGCTCGATGTCGCGCGGGGTATCCGGCGCGTCCTGCGGGGAGACTGTCCAGCGCCACATGTCGTGCTCTGCCTCGACCCAGGGGTCTTCGAGTTGATCGCCCTCGTAGGAGATATGCAGCAGGTTCGCGTCCATCGAAT
Organism: uncultured Granulosicoccaceae bacterium; assembly: GCA_964573105.1. Taxonomy (GTDB): domain Bacteria; phylum Pseudomonadota; class Gammaproteobacteria; order Granulosicoccales; family Granulosicoccaceae; genus CAKZSB01. The sequence continues at coordinate 47,829 of CAZNIS010000038.1, read as the reverse complement.
ACGGCGATTTGCCGCCACGTTTCTGCTCGATCGGGATTTGCCGCTGCTCGGCGTAGGCGAGCAGTTTTTCGCGCGAATTCAGATCCCACTCGCGCCACGGTGCGATGACTTTTACGTCGGGCGAGAGCGCGTAGGCGCCGAGCTCAAATCGCACCTGATCGTTGCCCTTGCCGGTCGCTCCGTGGGAGATCGCGTCGGCGTTGGTCTCGGCGGCGATCTCGACCAGGCGCTTGGCGATCAGCGGTCGAGCGATCGATGTGCCCAGCAGATACTCGCCTTCGTAGATGGTATTGCAGCGCATCATCGGGTAGACGAAGTCACGGACGAACTCCTCGCGCAGATCTTCGATGTAGATTTCGTTGACGCCCAGCAGCTTTGCCTTGTCTCGCGCCGGCTCTACCTCTTCACCCTGGCCAAGATCGGCCGTAAAAGTAACGACCTCGCACTGGTATTCGTCCTGCAGCCAGCGCAGGATCACGGAGGTGTCGAGACCACCCGAATAGGCCAATACGACTTTGTTCACTGAGGTCATTCGAGCGGTCCTGTTTCGATGTTGGCGCGAGCCAGTCTGGAAGGGAATAATGTGAATTGCGGCACGGAGATCGCATTACTGCGGGCAGCAAGCCCGGCACGGATCAGCTCACGTCGCGAGCCGGCTATTTTACACCGATGTCCGGCACTGCAAGCCCGAATTTCAACCAGGCAGTCGAAAGCAAACCGCCAGCAGAGTACAATGCACGGACGCCCACAACGGACTTCTGGCACCACCTCGTTGAACGCTGAGACGCTCCACACGGCACCTCCCACAGGAACTAATCGGGGCGGGTTTCACTCTACAACTGGCTGCATAATCACCACAATATTAACCACTACAATAGACATAATTACTAACCTTTACCCTTACCAGCATTTATACTCCCGGCGTTACTTCATTGATTTATCAATGGATTGTGCCGCGCCCACCGGGCGTCCAGGAGCTCCAGTTTCCGGCCAGCTGTTTTCAGGCCGCGAGCAACCGAAGCACTCTATAGCGCTGTTCGCAGATCGCAGACCATCGCTGTAGCCACGCCTTACCGGGCAGTGGTCAAACCAGGGGACATGACAACAACATGACCAACAAGACAATCACCATCAATTCGGACGAAGGCAAATCCGCTGAGTTTGATGTCCTGCAGGGAACTCATGGCCCCGGCTGTATCGACCTGTCTGGCCTGTATTCGAAGCTGGGCTACTTCACCTACGATCCCGGCTACGGAATGACCGGCAGCTGCAAGAGCGGCATCACGTTTATTAACGGTGAAGAGGGCATCCTGCTGCACCGCGGCTACCCGATTGATCAGCTGGCCGAGAAAAGCAGCTACCTGGAAGTGTGCTACCTGCTGCTCTATGGTGAGCTGCCCTCGACCGAAGAGTTTGCCTCGTTCTCGGCGACCATCAAAAACCACACGATGGTGCACGAGAACATCCGCGACTTTATCAACGGCTTTCGCTACGACGCTCACCCGATGGCGATGCTGGTCGGCACCGTTGGCGCCCTGTCGTCGTTCTATCACGACTCCACAGACATCTCGAACCCGGAACACCGCGAGATCTCGGCGCACCGGCTGATCGCCAAGCTACCGACGATTGCGTCTTACTGCTACAAGCATCACCGCGGTTTGCCTTTCATGTACCCGGACAATTCACTCGGCTACACAGAAAACTTTATGCAGATGATGTTCTCGGTGCCGGCTCAGGAATACCAGCACAATCCGATTGCCGCCCGTGCACTGGAAGTGCTGTTGATTCTGCACGCCGATCACGAGCAAAACGCCAGCACCTCAACGGTTCGTCTGGCTGGCAGCTCCGGCGCCAATCCGTTTGCCTCGATCGCAGCTGGCATCGCGAGCCTGTGGGGCCCCGCCCACGGCGGCGCCAACGAAGCAGTGGTGAACATGCTGGAGAACATTTATCACTCCGGTGAGACCATCGAGACGACCATCGCGCGCGCGAAGGACAAAAACGATCCCTTCCGCCTGATGGGCTTTGGCCACCGGGTGTACAAGAACTTCGACCCGCGGGCGAAGATTATCGCCAAGCTCTGTCACGATCTGCTGGATGATCTGGACGGTGACCAGCCGATGTTCGATCTGGCGCGCGAACTGGAGCAGGCAACGCTGGCTGACCCGTACTTTCAGGATCGCCGCCTGTACCCGAATGTCGATTTCTACTCCGGCATCATTCTGCGTGCACTCAATATCCCGATGAACATGTTCACCGTGATGTTTGCCATGGCGCGCACCGTCGGCTGGATATCGCACTGGCTGGAAATGCACTCCGATCCGGAATTTCGCATTGGACGCCCGCGCCAGATCTACACCGGCCACGCAAAACGCGACTATCCCGGCGCAAGCTAGATAAAGCGATTTAAGCGGTTACCCCACTGCCCCTCTTCAGGGGCAGTGTTGTTCTTGGCCTGCACAAATCGTCTGCGTTGATCTACGCTACTGTTTTACCTCGGACAATCCGCCCATGACGATCGAGATTAAAAACGAATGGCTGTCGGCCCGGGTCAGCGAGCAAGGTGCAGAGCTGCAATCGCTGGTGCTTTTATCGAGTGGCGAAGAGTACCTGTGGCAGGGTGACCCGGATGTCTGGTCAGGCCGCGCGCCAGTGCTGTTTCCGCTGGTGGGTATGCTGCGCGACAATACGCTGGTACACGACGGACAATCCCTTTCAATACCCAAACACGGTCTGGCGCGACAAGCCGAGTTCAACAGTCAACAGGATAACGATGACTGTGCCACCTTTACACTGCTATCCAGCGAACAGACGCTAAAGAGTTTTCCGTGGCGATTTGAATTGCGCTGTGAATTCTCGCTGCACGGCCACCGTCTGCAGGTGAACTATCGAGTGATCAATCGCGACGACAGCGAGATGATTTTCACCATTGGATCGCATCCGGCATTTGCACTGCCGCTGACCGATGCCTCATTGAATGACTACGCTATCGAGTTTGCGGAAAACGAAACACTCGATCGCTATCGCCTGAACGATGACGGCCTGCTGGAAGATACCGGCACTGCGATGTTGAACAACAGCAATCGTATCGAGTTATCGCCGCATCTATTCGACGATGACGCGCTGATATTTAAAAACATAAAATCGCGACTGATTCATCTCACACACAACAACGTCAAACGACTGAGTGTCGATACCGGCGGCGCGCCGCATCTGGGGATTTGGGCAATACCCGGGGCAGCCTTCGTCTGCATTGAACCGTGGTACGGCTATAACTCGGCGGTGTCAGACGCTATCGAATTCGAGCACAAACCGTCGATGCAGCGACTCGCACCGGGCGATGAATTCAGTACCGGCATCGGGATAGAAATCGCGACCTGAGCCGATTGGCACGCGGCTTAGTTATCGATCTGTGCGGTGCCCATAGCGCGAGGATCGATGTGTCCGATATCGGCGCCGGTCTCCCCCACCCATGAATACTTCGAGTCGCGGCCGGCGCCGTCGTCGTCATCGTTGTATTCGAAGTTGATGCCGAAAGGCTGTCCGGGTTGCAGATCCAGTTCGCCCAGCGGCACTGACAACTCCAGGTTGTAGCCAGTGTCGGTAACGTTGTCGCCGTTGACGTCGGTATCAAAGTTACCCGAGGCAATGTCTGCGTCGAACCCGGCCTGGCTGATGATGTAGTTGAGCCCGGCTGGTATGTCGATGGAATTCTGGTTGCGAAAGACCTGTTCATCGCCAACGCGAAAGGTCAGATGCAGATCGTTGATGCCATCGTAGCTGGCGAGCCTGCTGTAGTCGCCGTCGACAAACCATTCGATGCTATCGTCATTCCACCACTGCAGACCGGAATCGAAACTCACGACATTGTCGATAATGCGCACGGCGATATACAGGTTCGCATCGTCCGCAATCGCCGCCCACTCGCTAAAGAGTCCATCGCTGGTCAGCCCGCTGCCTTCAGAAAATACCAGGGTGTCGATCGTTCGCGCCGACGTGGCCCCGTTGGCCTGAAACAAGCCACTCCACAGCACATCATCGAACACGCCGTCGATCACAGCGGTATTGGACGTTTTAGCGATTGAATAATCCACCAGGTTCAACGGGTCGCGGTTCTGGCGAACCTCTTCGATGTTGGTGCGCCCGTCAGAATCAGAGTCGGCGGCGGTAGAGAAATCACCAGCCAGTACGGTGACTGAGTTTTCACCGGCAATCAGGTTGATGGTACGCATGGCCTGGGCCACCGGTACATTGCTGAACCGCTGTGAATTGACGTTGACAGTCAGCGCGATCTCGGTATTGGTGGGCAGGCCATTGACACTGCCGGTGTAGAGAGTATCGGACTGTTTGATCAGTGGCACATCGACGCCGTCGCGAATCGCCACCGCAACTACACCGCCGCGCAGCAGCGCAAACTGCGGCGGCAGGTTGACCGTCAATAACATGGTGGCGTTGTCTGGCCGGTCGGCCGAGTCGATCGGACTGGTGTTCAGATTGCGCTCATCGAGGTTGGAAAAACCATCATTGTCGCGATCAAACCCTTCGCCGCTGACGACATAGGCATCGCCAAATTCTACTGTCGCGCCATCGATGCCGATATCCACGCTGCGGGTTTGCTGTGCCAGTTGCAGCCTCACCCCCTGGTATATCTCGAACCAGGTGATGGTGACGTCAGTCACGCCACTGGCCGGCACATCGACGGTGGCAGACCAGTCGCCGGTTTCACTGTCCGGCAACAGGTTGAAGCTGGCACCATTGACGCTCACCGTCGCGCTAAGTGCCGTCGGGTCGACTGCCTGAACCTGGCGAATCGCCGTGGGCGTCGGCACCATCATGTCAGTGCGCATCTGCACTTGTTCGCCGCCACAAGCGACGAGCAACAGCACCACCAGCACACCAAAGATGCGGCCGGGCAAAGCGATGAGAGATACTGATCGGGTCATGGCTGCGTGGCAGTAATGGTCAGCGGCACTGTGGGCACCGACGGTTCGCCGCCTCCGCCACTGTCTCCCTGCGAGAGCAACAGGCCAACCGCCGCGACACCCAGCAACACGTAGAGCCAGTTCGGCCTGCCCGACTCAGCGGGCGGCGCATCGACGACCGGGCTTGCCGGAGTTACCCCTGCCGGTGCGCTCAGATCACGCACCAGCGGGCGTGACGGGAAGCCTTTCAGCACCCGGTTGCCACCGGTATCACGCGCCTCAATGTAGTACTCGATCAGCTCGTGCTGGGCGCTGGTTTCAATAGTGACGACAAAATTTGAGGTGCCCGGTATCAGCCGCATCGGGATGCTCGCGAAGTCGCCACTCGTGCCCATACGAAAGAAAAACTGCACGCTCTCGACGCCGCGCTCGTCGCGAACCAGCGCGCTGAAGGTTTGTACCTCGCCTGCCTGACCGCTGATCAGCGCCTCGTGATCGATCAGTGGTGGTTCCAGATCAATCGGCACAATTTCGCTGTCGGCAAGTTCGAGGCTGCCGGCGATCGGCAGGTCATCGGCCTGCACTGCCTGCGCGGTGAACAGCGTCAGCAACGCGCCAAACAGCAGCGCCTGGACGGCGTTGGCCGGCATCGGTGTGTTGGCACTCCTGCGAATTCTGATTCTGGCGAGTAAACCCATTTGCGCTCCGATCGGTTCTTTTGCGGGTGCAAAAGCCTGCGGTTGTCACCCAAACGGCGAAGCCTACCGCGACCGGCCGGGACGCGAAACCAGCCGGCGACGATGTTAACTCTTCGTCACAAGCCTTGCGCGATTGACGCTATCTACCAGAGGATCGGCGTCCAGCGATCGACGTAACGGCGTATTTCGAGGTTGGTCGATTGGTAGCTCCGCGACGGGTAAACCGTGTCGCCATTGGGCATAGTCAGACTGACAATCTCAAGCTCAGCGCGTGCGAGCTTGGGATTCTCCGAGACGCGGAAATTCTTAAGATCGATCTCTACTCGACTGTACTGGCGCAGCAACTGAGTGAACAGTTGTCGCCGACTGCCGGTGCCGCCAGTCAACACACTGATGGCAGAAGTGTTGTTCTGCTCAATCGCACGCTCGAGCTGTTCGAACTGCTGTTGTGCGTAGCGCCGATCCGAGTCGCTGAAGCTGTCGCGCTGAAATGCCTCTTCGCGTTCGAGCCGGACGCGCAGCAATTGAAGCTCGACGTCGTCGATCTGATAGGTCTCGGCAATATCCAGCTCACGGCGTGCGGTGACTATTTCACCGTTGGTCAGCGCGATTTCAACTTTGGCGATCCTGTCATCGTAGGCTGCGCGGCGTGCGCGCTGCCGTCGATTGGCAGCTTCGATCCGGCGTTGCAGCTCACTTTCGGTGCGCTGTCGCGCCAGTTCCGCCTCGCGTGCACGCTGGTTGGCGATCACCCGCTCGCGCTGCTGGCGTGACACACCTTCACTGGCCAGTGCCACGAGGCTCGCGATACGCGAATCATCCGGCGCCCGCGCTGACAGCTGGTTGAGACGCGCCGCCGCTGCGGCGTGCTCGTCGGCCTGTATCAGCAGGCCAATGGTCTCGAACTCGGCATCGATCTGCTGTGCATCGCGAGCGCTGGCCAACGCCTCGCTGAATTTGCGAATGCTGCTGGGCTCTGCGCCACTGTCGATGTAGACCCGCAAGGCAGAGCCGGCCGAGTCGAGCCGTTGCTGTCGCAACAGCCGGCCAATCAACGCCTCCTGCAGTCGCTGTATCTCGTCAATGCGCTCGAGTGCATCGTTGTGGGCAGGCTTTAGCGCCAGAATCTCGCGATAGATCGGCAAGGCGACATCGACGTACTCACCATTCTCGTAACCTGCCTCGGCCTGCTCCCAGAGGCTTGCGATCTGGCGATGGGACTGCCATTGCTGCAACGCAACCACCAGCCCGCCACCCAGCAACGCAGCAGCCAGCCCACCCAGCACACGCCGGCGGCGACGACGCTGTCGCCAGGCCAGTGGCCGGGTGGGCTGCGTCGAGCGCGTTCTCGCAGCACTGGCATGAGTTGGCTGCGCAACCACATCATCAACCGGCTCCGGGCTGAACAGCGCGGTCCACTCGGGCAGCGTTTGCGGCCTATCCTGGGCGTGGAACTCCAGCGCCGCATCGATCGCGCCGAGAAAAGCGGCGCTGTACTGGTGGCCTTCGAGCGCCGCCGCCGGTTGCAGCGGGTCTTCACTGTTGCGCGCCAGGGCCGCCAGCCGTCGTGTGGCCGATGCCGGCGCCTTGCCGGTAATCATGCTGTACAGCGTCGCTGCCAGCGAGTAGATATCTGTCCAGGGCCCGACTGGCAGGTCGCGCTGGACCTGTTCCAGCGGTGAATAGCCGCCGGAGACAAAAGTCGTGTGGCCGACCTCACCGGCGGGGCGCGTCGCACCGAAATCAAGCAATACGGCGGTGCCGTCCCGGCGCACGATGATATTGGCGGGTTTGATGTCGCGGTGAATGAAGCCGCGCTGATGAACCTGCTCCAGACCGTCGGCGATCTGCAGAAAAATCCCTTTCAAATATTGCTCGTCAAGCCTGCCGGATGCGGCGAGGTGGGTTTTCAGGTCTTCGCCATCTTCGTACTCCATGACCAGATAGGCGGTCTGATTGGCCTCGAATACCGAGTACACCCGGACGATGGAGCGATGGCTGAATTTAACCAGCGTGCGCGCCTCGGAGAGGAATCGCGCGAGGCCTTCGCGAAACGGCTGGTCGCTCGCCGGTCCGGCCGCCTCGAGGCGGTTATCGGGCAGACGGGTCGCAAGCCCGGGTGGAAAAAATTCTTTTACTGCCACCGGTCTGTCGAGATTGGTGTCGGTGGCGAGATAGGTCAGACCAAAACCGCCACTGCCGAGCAACCGCTCGATGCGATACCAAGCCACTCGATCGCCGCGCGCCAGCGGGCTGCGTCCCGAACCAGCTGTCATTCGATCGGCCTCAGCACACCAACACGCGCGCGAGTGGCGCGAGGATGTCGGTTGTGCTGACAGACGGGATGATCATGCGTGAATTATCGCAAATCCATTCGGGAGCGTCATTCCGACAGGCGGCGAGCGGCGTATCATTGATGGCGCAACGCCGTGGTGACGCTATAATTCCCCGGCAAGCCGGGTTTATGTAGCCGGCGCGCGATTTTTCGCTGCATCACACGAGACGGCAATGGAATTATTCACTCTAGACAACCTGATTACCCTGGCACTGCTGACCCTGCTCCAGGCGGTGCTCGGCTTTGACAATCTGCTGTACATCTCGCTCGAATCGAAACGCGCACCGGTCGAAAAGCAGGCACAGGTGCGCAAACTGGGGATCGGCATTGCCATCGCGCTGCGGATCGTGCTGCTGTTCCTGCTGACCCGCCTGATTTCGCTGTTCCAGGATCCCATCTATGGCGTGCACATCGAGGGCATACTGGAATTCGAATTTAACCTGCACGCGATCATCGTGCTGCTCGGCGGCATATTTATCATCTACACCGCCACCAAAGAGATCTTTCACATGATCTCGATCGAGGAGGCAGACCACGGCGACCAAAACAGCCGTTCAGCCGTCACGGTGATTATCTGGATCGTGTTGATGAACCTGGTGTTTTCGTTCGATTCGATTCTCAGCGCTATCGCACTGACTGACGTCTTTCTGGTCATGGCCACCGCGATCGTTATCAGCGGTGCGCTGATGATCCTGCTGGCAGATCACGTATCCGAGTTTCTGCAGAAAAATCGCATGTACGAGGTGTTGGGGCTGTTCATTCTTTTTGTTGTCGGCATCATGCTGATCTCGGAGGGCGGACACCTGGCCCACATGAAGATCATGGGCACCGAGGTCACGCAGATGACCAAGGCGACGTTCTACTTCGTGATTGTGGTGCTGGCCTTGTCAGATGTGGTGCAAGGCCGCTACCAGCGAAAAATCCTGCGCGAGAAAGCGCGTCTGCGCCAGGCGGCAGCCAACCAGTAGTCACTGCGCGACAAGCGCCGTCAGACAAAAACGGGCCGGTTCATCCGGCCCGCTTTAACTAACACTGCTACAACTTGCCAACCCAGGCATGTTCGTACAGCCGCACTGCATCGTTGTGACCAAGCGGCTGCGGATTGCCACCGGCGGTCGGATCAACGATTGCCATCGCCGCCAGCTCGTCAAAACGGTCGCGCCCAATCCCCAGCGCCTCGGTGGTGTGCGGGATATCAAATTCGGTCCGCAATTCCAGTATCCAGGCGAGCAACGCTTCAAAGGTGGCCGAGGGCAGTTGCAGCCAGGCCGCAAGCCGCGCCAGCTTGCGCTCGATCACCTGGCGGTTGTGCACCAGCACGTAGGGCATGAAAACCGCATTGGTCAGCCCGTGGTGCGTGTCATACACCGCGCCGACCGGATGCGACAGCGCGTGAATGCCACCCAGACCCTTCTGAAATGCGGTCGCCCCCATCGAGGCCGCCGCCAGCATCGCTCCGCGCGCCTTCAGATCCTTGCCGTGTGATACCGCACGCGGTAGATGTTCTTTCACCAGCCGCATTCCCTCAACTGCAATGCCCTCAGCCATCGGATGAAAACCCGGGGCGCAATAGGCTTCCAGACAATGCGCCAGCGCATCCATGCCGGTCCAGGCCGTCAGGTTGGCCGGCAGATCGACCGTCAATTCCGGATCACTGATAACCACCGCCGGCAGCATTGCCGGGTGGAAAATCACTTTTTTAGTTTGGGTGGAAGCATCGCTGATCACACCGGCGCGTCCGACTTCAGAACCGGTGCCGGCCGTGGTTGGCACTGCAATTATCGGCAGAATTGAATCGGCGTTGGCGCGCGTCCACCAGTCATCGATGTCTTCGAAATCCCAGATCGAGCGCGTTTGGCCCGCCATGAAGGCGATGACTTTGCCCACATCGAGCGCCGAACCACCGCCAAAGGCAATCACGCCATCGTGTCTGCCCTCGCGCAGCATCAATAGACCCTGTTGAACATTTTCCTCTACCGGATTGCCGCGCACGTCGGAAAAGACGCTCGGATTCATGCCGGCGACCCGACACACGGCGAGCGCGTTTTCAAACGACTGCAGCGAGGCGACTCCCGGATCGGTTACCCAGAGCGGATTGCGCATACCCAGCGACTCACAGACCTCGGGCAGTTCGATGATTCTGCCGCTGCCAAATTTGACGTTGGTGGGGAAAGACCAGTTGCTGTGATCACTCATGGGACACCGGATTAGATTCGACCGACCCGGATTATGCTTGCACCGCGGTAATGTTGCCACCAGGGCTGCCATTACCTTGCATTGGCCCCTGCCCGATTGACTATCCAAGGCTATAATCCCCACCCCTGCATCCGGTGTACTCGCGCCCGCAAAGCTCGCAACTACGCTCTCGCCGACTCTGCAGAGCGATTGCGACCCCACCACTAATCCTGAGCGGGAGTATCCAGCTTGAACTCAAGAGCACACCTGTTTGGCACCGTGGGCTTCGGGTTCGTGATGTGTCTGTCCTCAGGCCTGGGGCAAACTTTCTTCATCTCACTGTTCAACGACAGCCTGCGCGCCGAGTTTTCACTATCCCACGGGGAAATCGGCAGCCTCTATTTCGCCGGTACGCTGGCCAGCGCCATCACGTTGTTCTGGCTCGGCAAGCTGGTTGACAGTGTCGATCTGCGGATCTACACGCTGATGGTCACAATTGGACTGGGGCTGGCCGCAGCCTTTATGGCCAACGTTGAGGGCGCGCTGATGCTGGCGCTGGCGTTCTACCTGCTGCGACTGTTTGGCCAGGGACTGTCGAGCCACACCGGGATCACCACCGTGTCGAGACTGCGACAGGGCCTGCGCGGGCGCGCCGTCAGTGTATCCGGGCTCGGGTTCTCGGTGGCAGAGGCAGTGCTGCCTTGGATCATTGTGCCGCTGGTGGCAACCGCTGGCTGGCGCAACGTGTGGATCAGCTGTGCGCTGATCACCGCCATCTCCATAACAATCATCACGCAGGCGCTGCTGCACTATATGCCGATCACCAAACGTGCGAACGCCTGTGACGGCAGTGCCGATCCAGATGATGATTCGTCATGGACTAGAGCCGATGTTATCCGCGATAAACGCTTCTGGATGATGGCACCGGCGTTGTTTGCACCCTCGATCATCTCGACGGCGCTGTTCTTTCATCAGCAGAGCCTCGCGAGCTGGAAGGGGTTTTCGTTTACCTTGTGGGCCGGCAATATCGCAAGCTATTCGCTGTGTGCCGTCTGCACCTCGGTGGTGGCAGGTTATCTGGTGGACAGACACGGCGCGGCACCGGTGGTGCGGCTTTACCTGCTGCCGTTTTGCTTATCACTGTTGTTTGCCGGCTGGCTTGATGTGACCATCCTTCCCGCGTTGTACTACGGTGCGATGGGCATTACTGTCGGTATCGCGGTGCCAGCGGTCAGCGCACTGTGGCTGGAACTCTACGGGCCGCGCCATCTGGGCGCTATCCGATCATTCACTCACGCACTGATGGTATTCGGCTCCGCGCTGGGGCCGCCGCTATTTGGTGTATTGCTGGACTATGGGGCCGGATGGCAATCGATACTGGCGGGAAGTATTGTCTGGATGCTTCTGTGTACGGTACTGTTTTGGCGGGTCGACATGCGTCGGCTGGTGTCGCCGACGCAGCAGGTGGCAGGTTCAGCTCAAGCCTGATCGGCAGGCACCGAGCGCTTACTGTGCAGGCTGACGACTCGCGGTGAGGAGCGCTTGCCAGCGCCATCGTCATCTTTTCGATCGAGCAGCCAATCGAGCTGGCGGGTCACCGCAGAGCTATTGCACTTGGGGCACAACGGCAGTTTACTGCGGCCAGCCAATCCGGCAGCGCGGTGCTCCGGAAAAATTTTGCGACAGGCGTAACAGCCCCAAAGACGTAATAAATTTGACATGGGCGAAGCATGTCGCAAAGTTTTTGTCGATTCGCGGACCAACGACACACTTTGCAAAATCGGGCGAAATGAGTTGCCGCTGACCGGAAACTTTTACTCTGCCCCTATTTCGAATTGCATGGCCGCGTACACCAGACGAAGCTGATCCACGGTATAGAGGCCACCGAAGGTATCTGCCAGTGATTTAAGGTTCATCGGCTCTTCATCCATACAGGCGAGCATCTCCGCCTGTATATCACCCAGCGCCTCTTCATCAATCGTCAACGCCCGGGACAGTGGCACAGCACCGCGCTGTAGTAACGATGCCAGTGCCCGATTGAACTGCGCGTCGTCGAGTTCCAGTCCGGTTGAAATCTCCTCCACACTTAGCCCTTTTGCCAACAGCGTCTCAATTTTTTGATCAACGTTATCATCGGGTGATTTTTGGGCAGGCTGGGCTGTATCGTTTATCGCATCCAGAAAGCGGGCACCGTATTTATCGAGCTTGGCGGCACCGACCCCCGAGACCGCGGACATCGCCTCAAGCGTCACAGGTCGTCTCTCAACCATCTCCATCAGGGTGGCATCGTGAAAGATGACATAGGCCGGCACCCCTTGCTCTGTGGCAATCTGCTTTCGCACGTCGCGCAGCTTTTCCCACAGCAGGCCGTCTTCTCCCGATGGCACCCCGCGCGCAGAGCGCGACTTTTTGCGCGTGGCGGGTTTTTCCTCGATACGAAACCACAGATCCTGTTCACCGCGCAACACCGGGCGCGCCGCCGAGGTCAGACGCAGCCCACCCTTGCTGTCCATATCGGTGGTCAGCAGTGAACGCGCGACCAGCTGGCGAAACACACTGCGCCAGCCGTTTGCATCGAGTTCGGTTCCGATTCCGTAAACCGACAGTGTGTTGTGTTTGAAGCGTTGAATGCGTTCATCCTGTTTGCCCATCAGAACATCGATGACGTAATTGGTGCCAAAGCGCTGACCGGTGCGATAAACCGCCGACAGCGCCTTGCGTGCAGCCTCGGTGGCATCCCAGGTTTTGGGCGGATTCTGGCAGGTGTCACAGTTGCCACAGGGATTCGCCATCTCCTCGCCAAAGTATCGTAACAAGGTTATTCTGCGGCAGTCAGTCGCCTCGCAAAAACCGAGCATCGCAGTCAGCTTCAGACGTTCAATCTGTTGCACTTCGAGATCGGCATCAGAATCACCCAGCATCTGTTGAAAGGTGATCGCATCCTGCAGGCCATAGACCATCCATGCTGTTGACGGCAAACCGTCTCGCCCCGCGCGCCCGGTCTCCTGATAATAGGACTCTATGCTGCGCGGCATATCCAGGTGTGCGACAAACCGCACGTCGGGTTTATCGATGCCCATACCAAAGGCAACTGTCGCCACCATGATGATGTTGTCTTCGTTGATAAAGCGCTGCATGTTGCGCGCGCGATCGGCCGATGACATGCCGGCGTGGTAAGGCAACGCGTTGAGATCCTGATCGCACAGCCACTTCGCGGTATCTTCGGTGCGCTTTCGCGACATACAGTAAACGATGCCGGTCGCACGTGGATACTCGCCCTGTATAAATCGCAGCAGCTGATTGCGCGGATTGTTCTTGCCCTCGACGCGATACTGAATATTCGGTCGATCGAAGCTGCTGCAAAAAAATTGTGCATCCTGCAACTGCAGGTGTTTGATGATGTCGTTGCGGGTATTCTGGTCAGCAGTAGCGGTCAGTGCAATGCGCGGCACCTGCGGAAAACGCTCGGCAAGTTGCGACAACTGCGTGTACTCCGGTCTGAAGTCGTGCCCCCACTGCGACACACAATGCGCCTCGTCAATCGCAAACAGTGCGATTTTCAATCTGCCGATAAGATCATAGCCACTCCCCGAGAGTAATCGCTCGGGGGCGATGTAGAGCAGATCCAGTTGCCCTTCAAAGGCACGTTGTTCAATCTGACGATTGTCACTGCTGGACTGGCTTGAGTTGATAAACCCGGCGCGAATACCGTTCTGGTTCAGTTGCAGCACCTGATCCTGCATCAGCGCGATCAGCGGCGACACCACGACTGCCACGCCTTCGCGCAACAGCGCCGGAATCTGAAAACACAGACTCTTGCCACCGCCGGTCGGCATTAACACCAGCGCATCACCGCCACCGGCTACACATTCAATGATATCGCGCTGATTGTCGCGAAAATCCTCGTAGCCGAAATACTGCTGAAGAATATCGCGCGCCGAAGGTTCTGTTGCTGTCAAGAGTGATCCGATTCAAGTTGCCTGTCGATCCGCCGAAACCCCAGCGGGATACGCAGTCGCGGGTGAGGTCAGCCAAGATCCGGCAACTGCGCCCGCATTGTAACTCGCACTCACGCAGCGCACGGAACTGCTGCGGCCACCGGGGCTGGAGGAAGACTACCACCATGCGGCAACTCGTCTGTACATCAATTTTGCTGTCGAGTCTGCTGCTGGGCTGCAGTGGCGGCGGCGGAGAAGAACCGTTTACCGCACCCGGTATCGACTCGGGCAGCGCCAGCGCAAACTACCAGCCCGACAATTCCCCAGAACCGGCGATTGGCGCCGCTACCAGCGCACCGCTGGATGATCCCTTTGAAGCCGTGCGATTTCTGCACCGCACGAGTTTCGGGCCGCGCGCCGACGACATCGACGCCGTGCTGCGCACAGGCTACGCCGACTGGCTGTCGATGCAACTAGCCCTGCCCCCCACCTTCATGCTGCCCACCACCCGCTCGCGCGCCGAGCCGCGCTGGGCAGAACACGTGAACAGCTGGTTCAAGCTCGCCGTCAACGCGCCGGATCAACTGCGCCAGCGAACCGCCTTTGCGTTGTCGCAACTGATGGTGGTGTCTGATCGCAACGAGCTGTCCGGTCAAGAGGCGGCGCTGGCCAACTATTACGACATTCTGATCGCCAACAGCTTTGGCAACTTCCGCACACTGCTGGAAGAGGTCACGCTAAGCCCGGTAATGGGCGACTACTTGAGCATGAAAGGCAACCAAAAGGCTGATCCGGCCAACAACATTCGCCCTGACGAAAACTACGCGCGCGAGATATTGCAGCTGTTTTCGATTGGCTTATCGAAACTGAATCTGGATGGCACTGTAGTGACCGATGACGATGGCGTGCCGGTCCCGACCTATGATCAAAGCACTGTCGAGGCATTTGCCCGAGTGTTTACCGGCTGGCATTTTCAGGATGTCGACAACTGGAACTATCCAGACAATGCCGATTGGTTCAGCCCGATGCAGGCCTACGAGCAATTTCACGACACGGAAGAGAAAACCCTGCTGGACGGTTACACATTGCCCGCTGGCCAAAGCGCCGAACAAGATATGCAGGACGCGCTGGATAACATTTTCAACCACCCCAACACCGGCCCCTTTATCAGCCGACACCTGATCACCCAACTGGTGACCAGCAATCCGTCGCCGCAGTACATTGCCAGAACAGCTGCAATCTTCAACGACGACGGCACCGGCACCCGCGGCAACCTGGCCGCAGTCGTCAGCGCCATGCTACTCGACCCCGAGGCACTCAACGGCTATCGCGAGATGCCGACGACATTCGGGAAACTGCGCGAACCACTGATAAGGCTGGTCGCGATGTGGCGAGCGTTTGGTGGCAATCCCGATCACCCCGACTTCGAATACGGCTGGATACAGGAACAGCTGGCCCAAGCCCCGTTGCAGTCACCCACGGTGTTTAATTTTTTCTCACCGGATTTCAGCCAGCCCGGCGCTGTTCGTGACGCTGCGCTGAAGTCACCCGTTTTTCAGATTCACAACGAAAGCAGCATTATCTCGATCACCAACACGCTGTTGGCCCATTCGCTCTGGCACAACACCGGCGACGGCAATTTCGATCCTTCGCGGGCACCAGTCGACCTGGCACCTTTGAGTGCACTGGACGACTCACCAGCACAACAAATCGACCTGTTGAGTCAACTGATCCTGAATCGGCCGGCCAGTGACGGCCTGCGCACGCAGGCCGAATTGCTGCGCAGCGAACGCGTTTATGCCGATGCCAACAATCGTGCGGCAGAGTTACTGTTTCTGTTCGCAAGCTCTCCCGAAGCTGCGATACAACAGTAGCTTGAAACTTTATCGATTCGGAAACCTGAATGCCAAATCATAATCGCAGACATTTCCTGAAGCTGGGTTGTAAAACCATTGCCGGTGCCGGCTTGCTGGCCAATGCGCCGCTGGCTTTTGCGCAGGATAGCAGCGCCTTGAGCGCCAGCTATCGCGCACTGGTTTGCATCAACCTGCAAGGTGGCAACGATGGGTTCAACATGCTGGTGCCATCGGGCAGTGCCGAATATGCCGAGTTCCGATCCGGTCGCGGCCATCTGGCCGTTCCGCGGGAAGACTTACTGCCGTTGTATACAGCCACTGCCAATACCACACCGATCGGCCTGCATCCGCAGATGAGCGGCCTTTCGAGCTTGTTCGAGCAAGGTCAACTGGCAGCAGTTGCCAATGTCGGCACACTGGTACAACCGGTTACCACTGAGGCTGTGCGCAATCAGACGGCGAGCTTGCCAACCCAGCTCTATTCTCACCACGATCAGTCGAGTCAGTGGCACAAACTCAACCATCGACAGTCAGCGCACAGTGGCTGGGGCGCTCGCGCGGCAAACGTGCTGGCTGAACAACAGCCCTATCGGAGTCTGGCGTCGATCAGCCTCGATGGCAGCAACGACTGGCAAGTGGGCGGCGTCGATCAGGCCTACAACATCAGCAGCTACGGTGTGAACAACTACAGTGGCATGGATGATATCGGGTCAGAGTGGCAGCAGGCGCGACGCAATGCGTTCACCCAGCTGTTACATCTGCAATACGACAACGTGTTCGAGCAAGCCTACGCCGATCTTCAGTTGCGTGCGATGGTGCTATCGGCCAATGTGGGTGCCGCACTCGAACGGCTGGGTGAGCTGCAAACCCCGGTACCCGCTGACAACCCGTTGGCCGATCAGCTGCAGATGGTCGCGCGACTTATTGCGATAAAAGACGAATTTCGCATGAGCCGTCAGCTCTTTTATGTCAATTTTGGCGATTTTGATACGCACGATGATCAACTGGAAAATCAACCGAGGCTGCTCGGCCAGCTGGCAGAGGCGCTGGTGTACTTCAACGAGGTGCTAACCGAACTCGGCGAGCTGGATAACGTTACAAGCTTCACGATGTCAGATTTTGGCCGCACCGTAACCAGCAATGGGGACGGTACCGATCATGGCTGGGGCAGTCATCACTGGGTGATGGGCGGGTCAGTCAAAGGTGGTGACGTCTACGGCAACATGCCGCGCCTGGCAATCGATGGGCCCGACGACGCCGGTCACGGCAGGATCATTCCCACGACTGCGGTCTCGCAATACGCGGCCACTCTGCTGCGCTGGATTGGATTGACCGATACCGAGCTGCACGCCGCTCTGCCGACCTTATCGAACTTCTCTGACGAGCCGCAATTCATGCTTTGATAGCGGTCGTTGCCCGCCGCACGCTGACTCTGGAAGATTGTCTGGACTCTGGCTAAGCTTGACCGCTCACAAGCCACAGCCAGACCACTCATGAGCATTGCGTTTTTTTCGAAATCAGATTCCGATCTGCTGGCGCTATTGCAGCAAAAGCTGCCGAATCACACCTTGCATCAGTGGCCGGATTGTCCCGATCCGGCGGCCGTGCGTTATGCGATTGCCTGGGGCGCACCCGACGACTTCTTTGCAGGTATGGACAACCTGCAAGCGATTTTGTCACTCGGTGCCGGTGTCGATCACCTGCTGAAAAATCCAGGTCTGCCCGCCGGTGTGCCCATCATTCGCCTGACCGATGCCGGCATGGCTGACAAGATCGCCGAGTACGTGCTCTACGGCACTCTGCGCGCTCAACGGGGATTTTATCGCTACGAGCAATTACAGCGCGATCAAGTCTGGCAACCTCTGGCAGACATTCACGCTCACGAATTTTCGGTCGGGATCATGGGTCTGGGGGTGATCGGCAACCGCTGCGCAGAGGTGCTTTCTCAAACCGGCTTCAAGGTTACCGGCTGGCGTCGCTCACGCAGTGGTGACAATTGTGTGCCCTGCTACTTTGGTGCAGAGCAACTCAACGAATTTTTAGGCGAGCTGAATGTGCTGGTCTGTCTACTGCCGCTGACCGACGCTACCACAGGCATCATTGATCGCCAGGTATTGCAGCAAATGCCCGCTGGCGGCCACCTGATCAATGCTGCACGCGGCGGGCACGTGGTCGACGATGATTTGATTCAGGCACTCGATTCCGGTCACCTGCAAAGTGCCTTGCTGGATGTCTGCGTGCCTGAACCTCCACCGGCAGATCACCCGTTCTGGCGGCATCCGGGAATCTCACTCACACCCCATGTTGCGGGCCCCACGCAACAGCGCGAATCGATTGAGCAGATCGTCGCATCAATCAAGGTGCTCGATAGCAATGGCACACCACCCGGATTGGTAGATGCCACCGCGGGGTATTGATCGGCGCAAAAAAAACGCGGCCCGAAGGCCGCGTTTCTCTGTACCACAATTTACTGACTGAAGACGATTAGTAGCGCTCGTCGCGGTACTCGTCGCGATCGTAGTCTTCGCGATAGTAGTCGTCACGATAGTCATCACGTGAGCGGTAGTCGTCGCGACCACGCGGCTCACGAACTTCTACCTGCTCGCGAACACGCGGCTCTTCAGTGCGGCTGCCAGAGACGATCAGACGATAGATGATCGCACCCAGTACGGCACCGACGATCGGCGCAATCCAGAAAATCGGCAGTTGCTCAACGTGGCCACCTTCGTTGCCACCGAAGAACTGCGATACCAGTGCGGGACCAGTGCTGCGAGCCGGGTTGACAGAAGTGTTAGAGACCGGAATGGAGATCAGGTGGATCAGGGTCAGGCCCAGACCGATAGCAATCGGTGCGAAACCAGCCGGAGCGCGCTCATCGGTAGCACCCATGATGATGATCAGGAAGAACGCCGTCAGCACCACTTCCATGACCACAACCGCCTGCAGACTGTACTTGCCGGGTGACAGAGCGTCGTAACCGTTAGAAGCGAGTGAAGGTGCCGCACCAGCGTTCAGCGCGTTGACCGCGTCAGTCGTGCCCGCCTCGGTCACCAGCCACTGCAGGACGAATGCTGCGGCAATGGCGCCCAGCACCTGGAATATAATGTACGGAATAAGGTGGCCAAAGCCGAAGCGACCGCCCACCCAGAGACCAATTGAGACGGCCGGGTTGAAATGACCCCCGGAGACGTGACCGACGGCATAGGCCATCGTCATGACGGTTAGACCGAACGCGAGTGACACACCGACCAGACCAACGGCGACACCATCGGCACCACCAAAGGTGGCGGCGAATATGGCGGTACCACAACCGCCGAGCACCAACCAGAATGTGCCGAAAAATTCGGCCAGATATTTATTGTGAAAATGCATAGACTTTCCTTTAGGCTTTAAGACATATGGAGTGCAGGACGAGACCCTTGAATAAATGCTCCCCTCACTTCATCTACAAGAGCAAAGAACCGCTCCTGCTCGGATAGGCAGGCAGATGTTAGTCAAATTCAACGATCAAAACAGCGGGATGCCGTAAATATTTGTTAACGGTACCAACGGTTTGCCCGATTTTACGCAAACAATTCGCTATCGAACATAATCGTTTAGCAATGCTTGGGCTGCGAAAGCCCGATAACGATTAACATCCGCCACAGTTGAGTGTGCCGCAGCCACACGTCCTTTTACTTCCACCTCGGCAATTCACACTTTCAGATCGAGAAATCAAATGTCCAGACTCGCCGTCTACCAGTCACTTTGGGCAATGGATACCGATATTGCCAACGATTCCTCGCGCAGCCTGGAAGAGGCATTCGCGATGGTTGCCGACGCAGGCTTTCACGGCATGGTCCTCGACCTGCAGGAACACTCGCAAGAGCTGATTAATCGCTGCAAGCCGCTTTTTCGCAAGCATGGGCTGGCCTGTCAGCTCAACGCATTCCCCACAAGCATGGACGATATGCAGCCCATGTTTGCCGCCGCTCAGGAGCTCTCTGCCGAGCGCGTCAATATCGTTGCGCGGGTTATCCCTAACAGTGTTGATGAGGCCAGCATCTTTATTCAAGACTGGATCGAAGAGGCAGAAAAGGAAGCCGTTGCGGTCAGTTTCGAGACGCATCGAAATTCGGCCACTAATGGCCTGGGCTTTACCGCAGCGCTACTCGATGCGGTGCCCGATATGTATCTTTGTGCAGACCTGTCGCATTTTGTGGTCGATCATGAGATCACATTGCCCGTGAATGACCACCAGGCTGAACTGATCGATCAGGTCTTGCGCCGCGCTGTCTCCTACCAGGGACGCGTGGCATCAGGCCAGCAGATTCAATTGCAAATCGATTTTCCGCAACACCAGCACTGGGTGGTGCAGTTTCTCGAATGGTGGGAGCAGGGTTTCAGGCACTGGCGCAACAACGCAGAGGACGACGACGTACTGGTTTTTCAGACCGAGATGGGGCCGCCCGAATATGCGATGACCGGGCCTGACGGACAGGAGATGTCCGATCGATGGAGCGAGGCACAGACACTTAAAGGCTGGATCGAGGAACTCTGGGCACGGCTGGAGCGAGAGGAAAACGAACAGACCATCGTGTCGGAGCGGCGCGACGACGGAACCTGATCTGGTTGAATGAGACTGGAGACGCTGTACCGGGATGAGCATCTCGTTGCCGTTAACAAACCTTCAGGCTTGCTGGTGCATCGCTCGGCACTGGATCGACACACTCGCGACAATGCCGTCGATTTGTTGCAGACTCAGTTACAGCAGTCGCTGTTTCCGGTGCACCGACTCGACAAACCGACATCGGGTGTATTGCTGTTCGCACTAAGCAGCACCATTGCCCGCGATCTGGCGGCACAGTTCGACGCACGCGAAATTACAAAAACCTATCTGGCAGTCGTGCGCGGCTACAGCCCGTTACAAGGTACGATCGACAACCCGGTAAAAGACAAGGATCAGCCACACAAACCAAAAAAGGATGCAAGCACGCGTTTTGAGACGCTGCAACAGATTGAGTTGCCGGTGCGCGTCGATCGCTATCCGACCAGTCGCTACAGTCTGGTGAAGCTGCAACCGCTGACAGGCCGCAGGCATCAGCTGCGACTGCACATGAAGCATATCGGCCACCCGATCCTGGGTGATACCAGCTACGGCAAATCGCTGCACAACCGATTGTTTGCCAGTAGATACGACTGCACCCGGTTGCTGTTACACGCCCGGGTGCTGTCGATTACTCATCCAACGAACGGTCGACCGCTCAAGTTGGTGGCCCCTGCCAGCGACCCGCAATTCGAGCGGGTGCTGTCAGATGCCGGTTGGCGGGAAACGACTAGCGAACCGGGTTGAGTTCTACCCGGCGATTGGCGCGGCGTCCCTCGACGGTATCATTCGAGGCAATCGGTCGTGACTCGCCAAACGCTCGCGCCTTGAAGCGATCGAGCTCGATACCCTGACCGACCAGATAGCGCACTACCGCGATAGCACGGCGGCGGGACAGTTCCAGATTGTTTTCCGGCTCGCCATTACCGTCGGTATGCGCCTCGACCGAAACCCGTACTGAAGTAGTTCGCATGCGCTCGGCAACGCCACTCAGGATTTGTCGGGATTCAGCAGTCAGCGTATCCGAACCAGAAAGGAAAGTGACGCCTTCCAGCGTTCCGCCAAATGCCTCACAGCCATATTCGTTGACGCGTGCGCCCGGTGCACTATTGGCACAATCATCGATCAAATCGGCAACCCCATCACCGTCGCTGTCGGCACCGTCGGCCTGAGCTGCCGCATCAGTTGATTGTTGCGGTGCGCTCGGTGCGGCCGGGGTAGAGCTCGGTGCTGGTGCTGTCGGCGCAGACGGCAGTGGCGCCGAAGGCGCAGGTACTTCTGCACGCGGAGAAGGTGCGGGAAGCTCCGGCAGGTAGACCGGGTCATTGCCAAAACCGGAGGCGCCGCCAAATCGATACAGCAGGCCAAGGCTTGCGTACTTCGCGTCAGTGTCGAAAGATGTGTATTCGGCTCGAATCGCAAAGCCGCTGCTGCCCGCGTACTCAACCCCGATACCAGCCACGAGTTGCACGTCATTCTCACGGGTGAATTCGAGATTGGCTTCGTTTTCCATTTGCCCGACACCCAGCTTCCCGAACAGTGAAAATCCCTCGCGCAGGTCAAGGCCATCCAGATCAGAATACTGGTCGTCGATGCGACTGTTCCAGAGATAAAACAGGCCACTCAACGAGGTTTCGGTGTAGCCGATGATGCCGTCGTCAGAGAGCTCTGCCTCACCGAGGTCTGTGTATTGAAGCTCCAGCGCTAAACGCCGGCTGAAATCCCAGCCCAGCACGACATGCGAGCCTGTATCTTCACTTTCCAACAGCTCGAGATCGTCGCCGGTGTCCGGTTCAAGCGTCGATATACCAGCACCCAAACCAATGTAGAACCGGCTGTTGAATCGATAGTCCCAGTCGCCATCGCTCAGCTGGGCCTGTGCGCTTTGTCCCATCGTTCCCGATACGACAGCGGCGATCGCAATCTTGCTTGTTAGTTTCATTTTCTTGCTACGTCTCTGGATCTCTGTATATTTGACTGGCGCCATCAGAACACGCTTGTGACCCGGGGCTGATTTCAACACTGCACTGCAGATACCAGGCAGTCGTGGTCGCTGTTGAATCACAGCGCAGTATCGTCAGAATCCGCACCCGCCTGTCGGCACTGATGTCGCCGGTTCAGGCATCACCGGAAGCCGAAAGGGGCGCAAGCACCATGCCAACGTTCGACTCGCATCACACAAAACGCGCCAGATGACCCTGGCGACTCAATCGCGTTCACAGGGACCGGTAGCCCGGACTACTCACCACGATGACGATTTCTCGCTTGATCCTTGTTCCCAAGGCGGCTTTTTTTCAGTTGCAAATAACAGCGTGTATTAGATGCCTTCAGATAAACCGCCGTGAAAACAATTCTCCGCGCGATAATCTCGCCCTGCGATGAATAGTCAGGGCTAGACCTCGTGCAAAACTGGCTGAACAGTCTGGAACGTTTGCTGCGGCAGGGTCGCACCGCGATTCTCGCCACGCTGGTGCGGCGCAATGGTCACTCACCCGATGCGGTTGGCACCCAGCTGTTAATCAGCACGGATCAGATCTTCGGGGTGTTAAACAATACCGACAGGCTCGCCCAGGTCGTCACCCACGCGCGCGAGATGTTGAGCCAGAGGCGCCAATGGTCCACACGATCATTCGCGCTCAGCCCGATCGTCGGCACCGAGAACGGCGATTGCGAATTCATATTTCAGTCAATCGATCAGCGCGCCGCTGCCGGCTGGCTCAACGACGCTCAGGTGGCGGTGGCACAGAATCGTGCCGCGGTACTGGTGTGCAAACCCGACATCACACCGACCCTGGCCTACGATCACGCAGATATCGAACCGGCGCTGCATAAACTTTTCGATGAGTTGTTGGCCGCTGCTGATCCCAACGGCGTTCGAACCACTGACGACCGTCTGCTGCTGCGTTTGCCGGGCAATCCGTTGCGCGTGGCCGTCGCCGGTAACGGAGCAATTGCATCGGCTTTGATTCGCCACCTAGCGCTGTTGCCATGCCGCGTTGTGTGGCTGACATCCGGCACCCCGCTGGACAGTGGTGTACCCGTCGCAGCACTCACCGCGAGCGAGGTAGACAGCCTCGCCAGTCAAACTCACCTGGTGATCGCGAGCAACGATCACGAGCTGGACGTGGTGCTGTGCGGACGGGCACTGCGCCACCCCGATCTACGATTTATCGGATGCCTGGGATCGGCGCGCAAAGCGGCGCTGCTGCGCGAATCACTCCATCAAGCCGGATTTGATCCATCCAGCACCGCACGCATCATCACCCCGGTTGGCCTGCCTGACATCGACAGCAACCACCCTTCGGTGATCGCGGTCAGTATCATCGCCCAGCTTTACAGCCAGCGCGCAGCTGAGATCAGGGATCAGGCTTGAACTCCAGTGCTCTGGACAGCCCCCACAACGTGAAATTCACGTCAGTCTGCACCTCTGAATAGTCAATCCAGCGCACCAACAGAGTCGTACCGCGGCGCAATTCACGCAATAGAGCGCCCGCGTCGTCACCGCGCTTGAGCACCACACCGCGGTTCACCTGCAGACGTGTCTCAGCCGGGCTGAGACGCCGGTCGGCGACCGGTTTGCGATCCACGTAGATACCAACATCCCGGCCAATCCGAACGTCCTGTGATCGCGGCAGCAAAACAATTTCATAGCCTCCGTCGGATTGCGGATTGATTTGCAACTGCCAGGTGTTGTCACGCGTTGGTTCCGCGTCCGTGAAGGTACGACAACGTTGATTTTTGCCTACCGGGCAAGCAGCCGCCCAACCCTGAAAGTAGCCATACAACAGATCGTCGGCGGCGTTAGCCAGCGTGCCGGGGCTGGTGACGACGGGATTCGTCGGCGCCGCGCTGGGAGACACAGTTGGTGGCGTTACCGCTGGCGCGGGGTCGATGTCGGCATCACTATATTGCGCGTCTGCCGCTGGGCTGCGATCGCTCACCGTGCCGGAGAGCTCTTGTTCGGGTAGCTCGGAGGCGGTGGCCGCCATTTGGCGATCTGCCGGCAACTGCTGAGACGAGGCCAGTGACGATACAGTGGTATCGAGCTCACAATCGCCAGCGACGGCCGCTCTGAGCTGCAACACGCCAGTTGCCGCGAGACCTGAGCCTGTGCCGGTGCGCAAGCGGCTGCCGGACAATTCAGCAAATACTGGCTGGCCAGCATCGCCGGATGCCGACTGCAGACGATCTGCCAGCGACAACTCGCTGTCGGCTGATACCGGCCACTGCTGCGAGGAACCACAAGGTTGAAAATTGAGCCCGGTGGCGACCTTGCTCAAAAATCCCCGCACGGCAAAACCCAGCTCTTTCTGTGCGAGCCGTCGGTTCAGCAGTGCGCGCAGGTCATCCATGCGCTGGCGGTTTAACTCAACTCGGCAGGAAATTTCCCGCCAGGCCGTCTCGCCGGGCTCAAACAATCGAGCCTGCCAGTGGCAGCGATTGTCGCGAAAGACGCGAAAATGCTGGCGCTCGGCGTCGAAGTCGGTCAGTGGATCGGGTTGCGGCGCAAGATCGGGTTGCGGCGCAAGATCCTCTTGCGGCGCGCGAATGTCGGCGGCGGCGTCGCGCAGCGCTGATTCATCTACTGCCGTCGCAATGCCATCGATGATGGCAATCACCTGTCGGCCGGTTTTGGCGGAAGGCTTTGGGGACTGGGCCGACTTTGGCGCCGGGTTCCAGAAGTCGGTGAGCGTGCCTCCGATGCTGTTGTCGAGGTAGGTACTGCCCAGCGTATTGCCAAGGCTCTCCTCGATCCCGGCCAGCGCCACTTCCGATTCCTCGTGCAGCAGCGACAGGCAGTTGGCGACGGCGATATCGCCGGCCTGTTCTTCGCGACATTGCTGCAGCGCCGATGATGCATGCACCATCGGGCCGCTCGACAGGCAGATAACACAGGCTATCCATCGGTTAAAACGAAACATCATAGAGTTCTCTTCTGATGGAAAAATGCGCCGGTACCCGTCCGTCCCGGCGATTCGGGTGTGGACGTTCCTGCACAATCGAATTGTACGAAAACCACCTTGGCTGCGGAACGATCAGTCCAGCCTGAGTCGCAATTTTGTCAACTTTCGTCAAACTTGTGACTGCTCAGCCCGATTTGCGGGCATAGTGTTCGGCTGACCGCTGCTCGTGGGTCGTTGTCCGGTCATTGGGATACTTTCGTTGTGGTCAGAATTGATACACAACACTTTTGCTAATCTCGCCGGGTTTCGATTCCTTCAACTACACTAATTCCCACGATCACCAGCGTGGCACGGTCCACCGATCCCGTCGCTTCGCGCGCGAATGCGGCTCGACCGCGGCAGGGTAATCAAACACAAAAACCATCGACGAGTGAAGGCAATGCAACGTTTCGACAGTACTCCACCAAAAACAGGGGGAATGGGAACCACGCTCTTGCTTTGGCTGTTGTGCGCAATACTCATCCTGGCCGTGTTCGCGGTCGCGGTGGACAGTCTGGTACCGAAGATCGAAAGTGATCTCAGAACTCGCAGTGCGCTGGCGCTCAGCGGCACTGGGATCACCGCTGACAACATCGACGTTGACGGACTCGACGTAGTGCTGAAAGGCGATATCGACTCACAACCACTGCGAGATGAGGCGGGCAAGATCGTCGAGTCGGTGACAGGTGTACGGGCCGTGCAGAACCGTTTGAGCCTCGGCGATGGCAACAGTCAGCCCACCGCCGGCAACAACGCCGCGGGTAGCGAAACCGCCCCGTCCAGCCAGACATCTGTGCCGGCGCTGCCCAACAGCGCCAATCTGGATATTGCAGTCGACGGTGAACAAGTGACGGTTCGCGGAACCCTTTCAAGCGAAGCCGATATCGAGCGCGTATCGTCTGCGCTAGGCGGTAAGTTCGGCGCCGCCAACATCGACAGCCAGCTGGAGGTCGACGCGGCGGCAGCTCCGATCTGGCTGGACAGCGCAATCGCGATGATCGATCAGTTCGACAACATTCAAAACCCCGGGCTGCTGATCTCCGACGGCAAGGTTCGGCTGTCGGGCGATGTCTCATCAGAAACACTCGGCGGTCAAAAGGTCGCATTGGCCAGCCGGCTGTTCGGCGACGCCGTGGACATTCAATCCAATCTGTCCATACGCCAGCCGTCAGCCAATGCCTCACTCAGCGCCAAACCGAATGTGGTCGCCAACAAGCGCCCGGGCTCGCTCAAGCTTGCGAATCGCGACGGTCGGCAAATCCTCAGCGGCGTCGTCAGCAGTCAGGACGAACTGGGCAGCATTATCAAGGCGGCACAAGACATCTACCAACCCAATGCACTGGAAATCGCCATCAAGGTGGACGAGTCGGTGCAGCCGATCGACTGGGCCGACAAACTCTTCACCGCCGCCAACGACCTGGGTGACGTCGACAATCTCGGTCTGAGCGTCAACAGCGGTCAGCTTGTATTGAGCGGCGATGTGGCCAGTCGCGAAATCGCAGAGGCCGCCAAGGATTCGGTGCGACAGACGATGGACGGCTCTTTAGATGTCATTGACACCTTTACCGTCGTGGCCGGCCTGCCGGCAGACGATACGCGTGAAACCAGCGACCCGGAATCCAGTGCCACACTCGAATCCGGCATTGCCGCTGGCACCGGGACCACGCCAACGCCACAAGCGGTTGCACAGGCCGACGGCGATGAAGAAACACAAAGCAGAATGCTGGCGGCCCGTCTGGCTGAGATCGATCTGGCTCAGATTCGATTCCAGCGCGGCAGCAGCAGGCTGACCGAAGACGCAAAAAGTGCACTGGATTCAGTCGCCGACGCAATTCTCGACTACGCTAAGCCTGCAGTAGAGATTGCCGGCCACACCGACTCGGTGGGCGACGCATTCACCAACCTGGAGCTGAGTAAGCAACGCGCGGATGCTGTGCGAGAGTATCTGATCGCGCGAAGTGTACCCGCTGCACGGATTCGCGCCATTGGTTACGGAGAGACCAAGCCGGTTGGCGACAACGGCACGCCCGAAGGGCGCGCCACCAATAGAAGAATAGAAATCAATCTTTAGTGGAGACAGCGATGTCATTCCTTTCGTCCCTCAGCCCGTCAACATCCTACCTGCTTGGACAGATGCTGATTTATCTGGCGCTCGCCGGATTCATCGGTCTGCTGATCGGTTGGTTGATCGGCAAACTCGGACGCCGCAGACAAGCGAATCGAATCGAGGCCAACTGGCGGCAAACGCTGGCGGACAACGATGACGAGCATCGGCGGCTGGTGCAGCGGTTCAAAAAGAATAATCACATCCTCGATGAGGAAAACAACACGCTCAAAACTAAAATAGCCGCCCTCAACAGCAAGATCGACGCGAACCGCGAAGAATACGAGCGCGTCAAGCTGGCATCGGACAAACAGACCACTCAGGTCGCAGACGCCACAGCACAACTCGAATCCTCCAACGCGCGCGTGGCCGAAGAGCAGTCAAAAAACCAAAAGCTGCAAACGCTGATCAAGGCGCTGAAGACGGCATCCGACGAAAAAGAAAAGAAGTCTCGCCAACTGGCAGTGGAGCTCGAAACGGCCCGATCACAAGTTCGCACCAGCTCGATCGAGAGCGACTCCAGCTTTAAGGCGCTGCAGGCAGAAAACGCAGAAATGCGCGGCGCGATTCGCGAGAATGCCGATTTGCACCAGCGCGTCGCGCTGGAGGCTCGCGAGAAAGAAGAGGCGTTGGCTGAACTGCACGCGTTCAAGCAGCGGCTCGCCAATGCCGAGCGCGAAAGAGACGAGTATCGCCAGTGGACCACCACGCTGGAACAGGAAAAAGCCGGCACCGAGGAGCGAACCCAGCAAGCTGTCGAGCAGGCGCTGCGCGCCAGTGGCAGCGATGTCAGTGACATGGAAATCGAGCTATCCAGATTGCGCCCGATGGTCACCTCCATGAATGCCGAAATCAATAAGCTGCGCGACGAAAATCAGGCACTGGCAGCACGCCAGTCAACACCACCGGCTGGCAACGACTACAGCGCTCACGCCGACCTGCAGGCTGCCGTGCGAGAAGTATCCTACGAACGGGATCAACTCAAACTGCGAAGCGCAGACTACGAGCAGCGCATCGCCAGCCTGACATCACAGTTGAACGGACAGGCGCCCTCTCAGGACCTGAACGATCTGCGCCGCCAGCTCGCTGAGATGTCTGCCGAGAAAGGCCTGATGTCCGCCAAAATAGAAGAGCTGCAGGACGCACTGGGCAGCTAGCCGGGCTGACGCCCAGGTACCTCCGACCAGGGAAATGCGAGCGCAAACACTCACCTGCGCTCGCGCCATTCAATAGCGCCCCCGACCCATCCAGTCGGGCGGCAACAGACTATCTGCAGTGGTAACTTGCAACTGCCGGTATCGCCACTGCAATGCGATAGAACCGAAGCCACAGTGCAGCACCACTCACCCGCCCCGCCCTGAACGCGACAAGCGGTCGGCCAACTAATTCGAAGGCGAAAAAAAAGCCACCTGGGCCGCTCTGGCCAGGTGGCTTTTGTATTTACTGCAAGGCTGCGCTTCTCGCGAGCCAGCTGGCTGTTTAGCCGGCACTCTCCTGACTGACCAGCATGTTCAACACCTTGATCAGCTCCGGGTAGGAACCGGCATGCGAGCCACTGGTTTTGTACTTGCCGTTGATGATCACTGACGGCACAGCAGAGATTTTGTAGTCGCGCGCTTTCTGCATCGACTGTCGAATCTTGGCATCGACGGCGAAGGACTTCATATTCTTTTCGAATTGCTCGGCGTCAATCCCCAGCGTCGCGACAAAACTTGCGATATCCGAGGGCTTGCGCATGCGCTTTTTGTCGCGGTGGATGGCATTGAAGAACGGCTCGTGGAACTGTTCGGTCACGCCCATCAGCTCAGCCGCATAGAACGCTTGCGAGTGAACTTTCCACGCTGGATTCAGCGGCGGTGCCATGCGAATGAATTCGACGTTGTCCGGCGCTTCATCGTGCCAGGGACCAATGTAGGGCTCGAACTGATAACAGTGCGGACAGCCGTACCAGAAGAACTCGATCACCTCGACCTTGCCTTCCGAGGCAGTCTTTTGTGGTGCTGCCAGTTCCTCGTACCCGTTCTGGGCCTGTGCCACGCCGAGGGCGAACATCATCGCCACAGTGGCTACCGCTTTCCTGATAAATCCCATGGGATCTCCCCAAATTGACTATGTGCAAATTATCGGCATGCTGCGTCCGCAGTCGACCTGCACTGGTCGATTTTTGAATTGACGCAGAGCGCTATTATTTCAGAAACGACCTGAACCGTTGCTTTCCACCCGTGGCTCGTCGCATACGAAACGACAAGTTTTGCGGAGTTGAGGTTCCAGGGGATGAATCCGGATGCAACGCCAATCCAGCGTTGGCGCAGCACACGGTCATGGATGCTTCGGTGGCGTTCTAGTGAAGCCCTTGAATATAGTTGGCCACGGCATTTATTTCCTGGTCAGTCATACGCTTGGCAACGCGACCCATCATGCCCTGCGGGTCGTTAGCTCGTTCGCCGGAGCGAAAGCTCTTCAGCGCCAGTACCGTATATTCACTGTTCTGACCAGCCAGACGCGGGAACTTTGCCGCATCCATGCCGGCGCCGGCCGGGCCGTGGCAACCAGAACAGGAGGGCACGCCCGCGCTGGTGATACCACCGCGGTAAATGGACTCACCCAGTTCGATGTCAGTTGGGCTGGAGACACCTTCCGCCGGTGCCTGGCCTGCGTAGAAGGCCGACAGATCGAGCATGTCCTGCGGCTCAAGCGCGGCAACCATGCCGGCCATCACCGCGTTGTTGCGCACGCCGGATTTGAATTCCATCAACTGCTTGTTCAGATAGGCCGCGCCCTGCCCCGCCAGGTGCGGATAGGCGGGTATGCTGGCCATACCATTGGCACCGTGGCAGGCGGCGCAGGTCACTGCCTTGGCCTCGCCAGCGGCGGCGTCACCGGCGGCCAGTGTCGTTGGCAAATTGCTCTCGTCCGGCTTGGCGGCATCCTCTGCCGCTAGCGGTCCGGCCAGCAGTGAAAGGCACAAAAGGGACAGACACAATGAATTTCTCATTATTCGAAAATCCGAATTCTAGATTTCAGGGAGCTCGCTTCAACAGGTTGAAAGCGCAGGAAAGTTTGATCGCGCAGTGTATCAAATACTTGACCGGGATACCGACTCGGAAACACTCCTGATAGGCTTGTTTGGTTCGTCCATGCCAGCCAAGAATATGCCCAACCCGCTCTACTTCAAAACCCAATTCACCTCCAGCGCCCACAAGCTCTCGCAACTGCCGCAGGACAGTGAGGTTGAAGTGGCATTCGCCGGTCGTTCCAATGCCGGCAAGTCCAGTGCCATAAATGTGATCACCCACAACAAAAAGCTCGCTCGCATCAGCAAAACGCCGGGCCGAACCCAGTTGATCAACCACTTTGAGGTGGCGCCGCGTCGCTATCTGGTAGACCTGCCTGGCTACGGCTACGCCAAGGTGCCGAAAAGCCAGCGCCTGCACTGGCAAAACACACTGGGGGAGTATCTGCTGACGCGCGAGCCGCTGCGATGCCTGGTCATTGTGATGGATCTGCGTCGCCCGCTGACTGAGCAGGACTGGAACATGATCGAGTGGTCACAATCCGGGGGCATCGCGCTGCACTGCCTGCTGACCAAAAGCGACAAGCTCAGCAGGGGTGCCGCTCAAAAGGCGTTGCTGGGCGCGATGCGAAGCCTGGAACAGGCCGGCGTTGAGAGCACGCTGCAGTTGTTCTCAGCGTTGCACAAAACCGGTATCGACGACGCCCACGAGCTGCTCGACCGGTACTTTACCGACGAACTCGCCGCCGATTAACCTGCATCGTCAAGCGTGTTTCGGCGACGGTGGCAAAAACATGACTGCGCGAAACAATCGATAGACGATAAAAAGGAATAACAGCGGAAAGATAATCGTCTGCAGCGTGAACACGACGATCATGTTAATCGCATGTTCGCTGACGTTTTCGGCCGCAGCCTTGTAGTCGTCGAGCATACCGGTGAGGTCGAACTTGCTGGTCACCGAGTTGTAAGCCATTTTGATTTTCTGGCCGATGCTGTCGGCCGCTTCCGGTTGTTCACGCGATCGAGCGGTGATCTCGCGAATTCGATCGCTGGCGGTGGCTAACTGTTCAGAGGATTCCTCGTATTTGGGTTCCAGAAATTGCTGGAATATCCAGTCGTTAGCGAGCGCACCGACGGGAATCAGAAAGCGGATCAGCACCATAGCGAGCAGCACCCGGCTGGCGATAAGGGCCAGCCGTCCGGCGTTGCCGGTCTGCAGCCGGACCAGAAACCAGAATATTGCGGCGCCGGCGAAAAGATAGGAAATACCGTCCCAGCTGCTGGCCTCGAGCAGTATCTGCTGGATGCCCAGCGAGGTGCTGGCAGCGAGCATCACCCAGCTGAAACGCTCGACCAGATCGTTGACCGGATCGAGGATCTCACCGGGGGAGAAATTGACCCCGATTCCGGCGGGCTGCACGGCAAACTCGGTCCCCTGAGCCACGGAGATCACGCCATTGAGTGTCCGCGCGATACCAAAGCCGATCAGCGCGCGTGTGAAGGCATCGTCCAGTTGTGATTCGCCCGATCGATCGATCGGCCTGGCGAAGGAGACTGCGATCAGCGCCAACAGCGCCAACCCCAGCAGGACGTACCCCAGAGCCGGCTTCCAGCCGAGCGATGGCCATTGGGCGCGAGCGCGGGGCTTTGAGTCGTAGCTGTTGGTCAACATGGTGATATTCGTCGCCTGTTAGCTGAACGAGGACAGCCCAACCGCTTTATACAGCTGCGCCAGAAAAACACTGCTCTGCTCGCGCGCACGCGCGGCCCCCTGCTGTAATACCTCCTCTATTTTTGCCGGCTCTTCCAGCAACGCCAGATAGCGTTCGCGCGGTTCAGCCAACACCGAGTTCAACAACTCGAAAAGCGTCTGCTTGGCGGTGCCCCAGGCGATTCCCTCCTCGAATTGGCGCCGATACTCCGCGGTTTGATCTGCGGTTGCGAAGGCGCGATAGATTTCGAAAAGGGTATTGCCATCAGGCTCTTTGGGCTCGCCAGGTTCCTGCGAATTCGTCTTGATTCGCATGATCAATTTTCTGAGCTGCTTTTCGGGCACGAACAGCGGGATCGTATTATTGTAGCTCTTGCTCATCTTTCGGCCATCAAGACCGGCCAGAACCGCCGCCGTGTCGTCTACCTGGGCTTCGGGCAGCACAAAATGCTCGCCGTAGTGGTGGTTGAAGCGCTGGGCGATGTCACGCGCCATTTCGATATGCTGGATCTGATCGCGCCCGACCGGTATCACATGCGCCTTGAACATCAGGATGTCCGCGGCCATCAGCACCGGGTAGCTGTACAAGCCCATGTTGATGCCACGATCCGGATCCTGATCGTCGGCCTGTTCGTTGGCCTGCACTACCGCCTTGTAGGCGTGCGCACGATTCATCAGGCCCTTCGCGGTCACACAGGTTAAAAGCCAGGTCAGCGCTGGAATTTCCGGGATGTCGGATTGTCGATAAAACACGGCCTTGTCGGCATCGAGCCCAAGCGCCAGCCAGGCAGCAGCGATTTCGATTCTCGACTGCGCTACCGCAGCGGGTTCATGGCTTTTGATCAGGGCGTGCAAATCAGCCAGGAAGTAGTAATTTTCGGTGTCTTCACGCTTGCTGGCTTCAATGGCAGGTTTGATCGCACCGGCGTAGTTGCCAAGATGCGGTGTACCCGTTGTGGTTATTCCGGTCAGGTAGACCTTTTTCATCAATTTTGCTGTCGTCAGGAAAATGAGCTTACCGAATTAACATGTTACCAGCTGAAAACCAGTAAATCGTTCTAATTCAATTATCTAGAGTAATAAAGCATTACGAATTCTACACACAAACCCGTGCCTGTGGACAATCCAGGCAAGGCCCTGCCCGGTGCAACAAATGCAGTGACCTGTCAACTTGCCGCCCGTTCCCCGACGCAGCTCACAACACGGCCGGACGGCGGGTCAAACACGCCTATCGAAATTAGCTGCAATGCCGATACGACTCTACATACACGGGCGCAAGGACCGATGCGTGAGAAATCTGCGCATGAGATGTGCCCGTTTTTTACCAAACTCTAGACAGCCAAGCTGTTGCTGTAGCGGCCGACGGAACCCAGAATAGCTCCAGCGCAGCATTATTTGACAGTTCAATGACGCGCCAGGGTTAATCTGGCTTTCGAATTCGCCGGACAGCGCCTATGATCAGGATTGCCAGTTCAGCACCGGGATGCGGACTCCAGAACTACCGATGAGCACCGAAAAAGACGAACAGCAGGCATCCAGGGATCAGCGCGTTGCCATAGTCCACGACTGGTTGCCACTCATCGGCGGCGCCGAGCGTGTGCTGGAGCAGCTGCTGAAGCTCTATCCCAACGCCGATCTGTTCACGCTGTTCAACTTTCTGGACGAAAAAGACGCCGGCTTTCTGGCTGGCCGCAAAATTACCACAAGCTTCGTCCAGAACGCTCCGTTTGCGCGTAAGCACTACCGCAACTACCTGCCACTAATGCCGATCGCGATCGAAAACTTCGACCTGTCGAGCTACGATCTGGTGGTTTCGTCCAGCTCTGCGGTGGCAAAATCGGTGCTGACAGGCCCGGACCAACTGCACGTCTGTTACTGTCACTCACCGATGCGATATGCCTGGGATCTGCAGGAAGAATATCTAAACCAGACCGGCATCGGCTCTGGCATTAGGTCAAGCATAGTCCGGTACCTGCTACACAGAATCCGAATCTGGGACGCGGTGTCTTCCAATCGGGTGGACGCTTTTATCGCCAATTCCGGTTACATCCAGCGGCGAATCAGGAAAACCTATCGCCGGGAGTCAACAGTCATTCATCCGCCAGTGGATGTAGACCGCTTCCAGATCAAGACAGAGAAAGAAGATTTTTACCTTGCCGCGTCACGGCAGGTGCCGTACAAACGCATCGACCTGATTGTACAGGCGTTCGTTGCCATGCCCGACAAGCGCCTGGTCGTCATCGGCGATGGCCCGGAACACGCTAAGGTGCGCGCTATCGCAGCATCTGCGCCAAACATCGAAATTCTCGGCTATCAGGGCGACGGCGTTATGGTCGACTACATGCGCCGCGCCAAGGCATTTGTATTTGCCGCGCAAGAGGACTTCGGCATCCTGCCGGTCGAGGCACAGGCCTGCGGCACGCCCGTCATCGCCTACGGCAAAGGCGGCGCCTGCGAAACTGTGCTGGACAAATACACTGGCTTATTATTTGCGCATCAGACTGTCGAGTCACTGACTGATGCCATAGCCCGGTTCGAACGACTGCAAAAGAATTTCGATCCTGCGCAGATACGCAAACACGCGACGTCGTTTTCCGCGCAACGATTTCGCACTGAGATCGCCAACTTCGTGAAACGGCAACAGCGCAGTGCCCAAGAGGAATCGAAAGCCTCGTCCGGAAAACCGCAGCGGGTTACCAGACTCACACGCTGAACCGGCTGACTCGTACTCGGGGCCACGGCATAATTCTATGGCCTGCGTAGTCTAAACAGTTCGCCCATTGCCGATACACATCGCCCGGGACGGCAACAACCGAGACCAAATCGATTTTTAAAGCCCTAGGTGCAACATTTACCGGCTCACTAGTCACCATGGTGTGCCATTTCTTCACCATCATGTTTCTGGCGCGATTGCTGGACGAACATGCTGTGGGCGTCTATTTTATCGCGCTGATGATGACGTTTCTGCTCAAACTGATGAGCGACTTCGGCGTTGATCTCGCATTTGTTAAGCAATACCCCGAAGAAAACCAACGTGGCAAATCATCGCTGTTACGCAGTGCGATTTTCATCAGACTGCTCTCATGCTCGCTAGTATCCCTGCTATACATCGCAGTAGAAGCCAGCGGGATAATTCCGTTTATAACAGACATCGCTCATCTGACGACACTGACGCTGGCACTGTACTGGATGCACAGCTTCCGCGAACTGATATTGCGTGTCCTTCAAGCCGAGCAGAATTTTCCTGTCTACGCAGGCACACAAGTGCTTGCAGCAGTATTAAAAGCTGTAATGATTCTCGCACTGGCGCTTCTACCAGAGATTGGTGTGGCCCATGTTCTGGGGGTTGAAATCGTCGCGTTCATTGTGTCGATCATCTACGCATCAATACGGCTGCGGCCACAACTAAGCGCTGCGGTTCAATCACCGACCAAAGGCGGCGTTGAGCTCGTACGGTTCGGTTACCCACTTTATCTCAATGCGCTGTTGAATCTGGGCAACGAAAAAGTGTCCCAGTACATAGTGGCTGGTATTGGCGGCCCGGTAGCCATGGCCTTTTTCGGATTTGCCGAACGTCTGTCAGAAGCTGGCACCCGATTGTTTGAAGCGTTTGCAAACGTTTATCTACCGGCACAAACCAGTCATTTCGCAAACTCGGCAAGCAACAAGGCGGCAGAACTTGCCAATCGTTCAATGCTGTGGATCGGAGCGATCATCGGCGGCGGTATTGTGCTGTTCGCCGCTATCCGCGAACCGATCATGGAGTTACTTTTTACTGCGACTTACGTGTCCGCAGCCAATGCTGCTGTCATGTTCTTTGGCGTACTACTGCTTCGCTCGCTGCAAACACTGATGGGTTATCATGGCGTGGCAGCGGGACTGAAGTTCCTGCCGATTAAGGTCAGCGCAATTTCCAGTGTATTCAATATCGCGCTGTGTGCGCTTTTGTTTAGCTGGTACGGATACGAGGGGGCTATCGCCGCCCTGGTCTTCACCCAACTACTAATGAATTTCCTTTACTACTTTGGTTTGCGACGCGAAGGCTTACGCATCCAGCACACACCCATTGTGCTGGTTCTACTCATCTGTCTGGCGTGTGTGTGTTGGGTGTACTGGTTTGACGGTAGTATCGCCTACGCGCTAATCGCATTCCCTATATTCATTGGACTGTGCCTGCTGGTCGTACCAGAACTAAGGTCAGACCTTGCAATTGTGTTCGCTATGATTCGGCAAAAACTCAACCTTGGTTTGCCACACGGAACGACAATCAGCGACCAGCCTACCGAATCTTCAAAATAACGTCTTCACCCCGTATGAAAATTCTTTTCGTTACCCCTTACCTGCCCTATCCGCTTAACAACGGCGGATTGATCCGGGTGCATCAGCTCGCAGTCAACATCGCCGACCGCCACGACGTGACGATGCTGTGCATGGAACCCGACAACGATGCACAGTCTGCGGGTATCCCCGTCCTCCAGGACCGCGGCATTACGGTAGAAACTGTCCCGGTTGCAGCCAATCAATTGATCAGCAATAAAAGAAAGTACCAGCTGCGATCGCTCTTCTCATCGAAGACATACCAATACTACCAGTACCACTCACAGATGATGCAGGATGCCATCGATCGCCATCTGAACTCGGGTGTATATGAACTCGTGATCGTGGAATTCTCGCAGATGGGATACTACGATTTCAAAACCGA
Source organism: uncultured Granulosicoccaceae bacterium (assembly GCA_964573105.1). GTDB lineage: Bacteria > Pseudomonadota > Gammaproteobacteria > Granulosicoccales > Granulosicoccaceae > CAKZSB01. The sequence continues at coordinate 10,847 of CAZNIS010000038.1, read as the reverse complement.
TCTGCCGACTTACGTCGACCAGCACAACGTCGAATACGAAATCATGCTGCGGACATTCCAGTCAGAACGCAATCCATTGCGAAAGCTGCTGGCCTGGTCGGAATGGCGGAAGTACCGCAACCACGAAATTGAAAACTGTCGCAAGTTCACCGCCTGCCTCACCACCTCTGAGCGTGACGCGCAAATCCTGCAGGAGCGTGCACCGGAGATGAAATGCCACGTCGTACCGAACGGGGTAGACAGTGAGTTTTTCTCAAAGTCCGATACGCAGATAGATCCGAATATGATCCTCTTCACCGGCACTATCAGTTACTACCCCAATACAGAGGGAGTACTGTACTTCGCGCAAAACATCTGGCCGCTGATCAAAAAGGCCAAACCTGAAGCGACATTCTGTATCGCCGGCAAGGCTCCACCCGATGAGGTTCGCAAGCTTGCACAACAAGACAGCTCAATAGAAGTGACCGGCTCAGTCGACGACATGCGCGACTACTACGCAAAGGCATCGGTATTTGTGGTTCCGCTGCGCATAGGTGGTGGCACACGCCTGAAAATACTGGAAGCAATGGCGATGGAAAAAGCCGTTATCTCAACCAGTCTCGGCGCCGAAGGCATTGACGTCACTGATGATCAGAACATTCTGTTGCGCGATACGCCTCAGGACTTTGCCGATGCTGTGGTAGCCACCATGGAAAATGAAGCCAAAAGAGCACAACTCGAGCGAGCGGGCAGAGACCTGGTGGAAGCGCAGTATGACTGGCGGGCAGTCAGTGCCAATCTGTGTAGCGAATTTGAAAAGCCTGCCGATGTCGAAGATGACGCGCAGTTGCTGAAGAAAGCCTGTTAGCGTACCTGTTCACAGCACGCCTGACTGGGCGTCCCCGTCGTACCCGTGGGCGGTGTCGGTCGTAGCCTGGCCGGCCGCCTCGAAATACTCATGTATGTTCCGTGCGACCTCCTACCCCACGTGCACGACAGACGCACTGTGAACAGCCACCGAGAAAGCGCCTGGTATGGCGTGAACAGATTCCCTGTTCCAACCTCATCGCTCAATCCGGCCAATCATCAGATTGGCCGAAGAAACCTAAACCAAAGGATGTCCACGCTACGAATTGTAATCCGCGCGATAGTTTGGCGGGGATAATACCGACAAAGCGTATATTGTTAAGTCAGCTGGCACCGATCACAGGTGCAATTGATGCTGCCACACCTCAGCGCCACTATCCCAATTACCCGCTCGGATGTGATTTACAAAGACTAGTGGTTGCCGTACAACTCAACCGGCTGTGATTCACCTGCCCATGCGGTCTTAAGCTTCACCAGATTCCGCACCAGCAACAAATACCAACGTGCGTACCGATTTTTGCCGAACGGCAAATTGACTACGTACAGAATGGCCGATGCCACGACCTGAGCAACGACAAAGGCTGCAGTTTTCCAGAAGGCCAGACCACTTTGCTTTGACCAAAGATAAGACCAATGAGTTTGGCCGATACGTACGTTCTGCTTCTTCAGGTAATCCAGGTTAAGCCGGTGTGATTCGACTACCTCGGATACAATAGCATCGTTCTCGAAAACCAGCTTTCCACCCGCTTTGTAAATGCGGTGAAAAAAATCTGTATCCTCACCGCCGCTCTTTCCGAACACAGGGTCAAAACGCAGGTTGTTGTCACGCACCCATTTGGCTTTCAACAGTGCGTTGGACGTAGCCCCCTTGGTCAGGACTGTGCCGGTTTTGCAGTGGTCTTTACGGAACATGTGGCCGGCTACGATCCAGTCCGGCGCATCACTGGGATATTGCACATCGACATACCCAAAGACAGCATCCGCCTGATAGCGATCCATTGCCGCATACAATGACGCAATCCAGTTTGGCTCTGCCCATTCGTCATCGTCGATAAATGCGATTAACTCGCCTTTAGCGGCTTCTATGGTGGCGTTGCGAACAGCTGAAAGATTGCGTTCAGTACAAACCTGATAATTGATGTCCAGATCGCTGAACGATTCGGCAATCGCTCTGCCCGACGCCTCTGCGTCATTGTCCACCACAACGACTTCCAGCTGAACGTCGGCCGGCAATTGTTGCTTTACCAGACTATCCAGCGTTTTGCGCAGTGTTTCGCGCTTATAGGTGCACAGGCATACCGAGATCAACATGTCGTTCAGGCCGTCAACTTGTAGTTGATAATTCTGGCAAGATCATAGTTGGTGATGTCTACTGGCTCTGCCTGAGGTACCGCTGCCCTGATCTTTGCCAGATCAAGCGTTGGAAACTTATCTTCCGGTCCCACCACCTGCATATTTCGATTGGCAATTTTTTCGGCAATCTGCAACTGATGATCATCGGAGAACTCTCCGTGCTTTTTCACCCTCGGAACAAAAATTACCTGTTTCCGATACTGCAGCGCCAGATTGAGACTGCCGATACCACAGTGGCTAATCACAAGTGCGGCGCGCTTGATCAGCGCCTCCATGTCTGCCCTGGGTATCAGGCGGTGTACTTGTCCACTGACTGGCTGTTCGTCCATTTCGCACGAGCCACACTGCACAAACCAGTCGCACTCATCGGACTGAAACAGTGGATCTTGCTTTATATAGTTATACAGGCGATTGAATGGGTAGTCATTGGTGCCCATGGTCACCAAGATCAAAGGCTTGACCATGATATTCAACTCCACTGTATTGATTGGCGACAGGCTCCCACTGACTGAGGAAGGTGTCAGCCAGGCCATACTTTTCGATCAGCTTTCCCGAGTTTGACAACTCGGTGACACGCGAGAGCGTGTCGAGAAATACAAATCGGGTTCGGGTGATTTTTGCCAGCAACGCGAACGGCAGGCAAATCGGCCCACCGGTGCTAAACATTGCACTGGGTCGCTCTCTAAGCAGAATCCAGATGCCTCTAATGAGGTTCAGTCCGTGTATGAACGCGTTGTGCTGTGTATCGCTGATCGTATGGATACGTTTGAAGCGGTCCGTTTGCAACATGTTCTTGTTGCAAACGAGCACAAGGTCCTGCTTGACCAAACTGGTCGCGCAAATCGCCTGGGTCAGATGCCCCCCAGCGGATGCAATAACCAATATCGAGGATTTTCGACCCATATTGTCTCAAGTTGTTCCAGAGGCAGCACCACCGATCGATTTGCGACGCGCCGAGGCAGGTCGCCGCATGCGCGTCACAATGCCAAACTTTTGGCTGCTGGTGCATAGGATGTTAAATAGAGCGATCAGCATAATCACCCATACGAAATGCATACCATGCAAGAAGGATGTCTCCAGACAGTTGTGTAAAAGGGCGAATGTCAACAATGTGCCAGAGATCGCATCGGTAGATTCCCGCGCGAGCACGATGAACGCCCCGAGGATGACCAACAGCGCCGTTGTTGGAATGACGCCGATCTCCATACACAGATCCACGAAGCCGCTATGCCCGGTGTTGAGCAATTGATAGTAGCTCCATTGGATATCCAGAGCCTCGGGTACTTTGCCAACGCCCCAATAGGCACCGTAGCCAGTCCCGAACATCCAGCTTTTCTTTAGATCAAATAGCAGGTGATACCAGATCCCGGTTCGACCCGTCAGCATTTCCTCTGGCAAGATGCTTCTGTAAAAGTCGATTGGCGCCTCACCGAAGCCAATCAGTGCCATGGGTATAAAGACCAGAATACAGAGCCAGGCCACTATTACACCCAGCGAGACGAGCCGCAAATACTTGTGGTGAATGAGCAGAAACGGCAACAGAAATACCACCAGGCCAATAGGCGTTTTTGAGCCACTCAATACCAGCAGTACAATCCAGCCAAAGATCGTAGCCATCGCCAACCGTTTCTCGACCGGCGTCTCCGCGTAATAACGCAATATGCAGATCGACATCAGCAGAAACGTCCCGGCAATCCCGCCAAACTCGTTTTTCGAGGTGTGGATACCGGTGAAATTCCCGTACGGGTCAATCGAGATTGAAGGCATAAGCAGAAAAGACGCTTCCACCAGCAATACGATTATCGACGACACCTGCAAATAACTGACAAAGCGCCCATCCGATCGCGATATCACGACGGCAGCTGCTACGGCTCCAAACAGAAAGATCTGACGGGCCGCGCGTCTGAGTGTGTCTGCAGGCGATTCTGACCACAGTAACGTGGCGAGCAGGAATACGCCAAGCAATATCATTGGCGCGACTACCAGCATGAAGCGCGTCACCATGGTTCTCGATTGCACAATGAACAGCAGGCAACACATCAGAAACAATGGCAGCATCAGCTGCTGAGTCAGTGAGGCACCGGAGCTGACAATCTCCAGTGTCACTTCAAGATCGCGGGCCATCAGGCCCGCTTTCCGATTCAAGTCAGGGTTGAAAACCTTTGCCACCCAAATGATCAACAGTACGATCGGAATGCCTTTCAGCAATCCGCTAACCGTTGACATAGGTATCGACAATGGAGCCCTGTTATGCGCGCTATGCACCAGTTCGCACCTTTACGCTGACCAATCGGCCAATAACTAGGTATTGCCGTAACTGTAGTATGAGTAGTAAGCGCCACCCATATCCAGTTGGTTCAGCACCACACCCACAACCGGCGCTTCAACTCGTTCTAGCTGAGTCAGGCAACGGCTGATATGGTGATAAGGCGTGGATCGCGCTCGTACGGCATAGATCACAGCGTCAACGTACCCTGACAGTACCATCGGGTCACTGACCGGCAACACCGGCGGTGCGTCCAGAACCACGTAGTTGTACTTTTTGGCAGCCTCTTTGATGTGCGCCTGGAAACGCGGCGAGCTGATCAATTTCAGCGGATTGAGCGGCGTAAAGTTCGCGCACAGCAAATCGAGGTTGTTATCAATGCCGATAACGCATTGCTCAAGCAATGCTTCAGCAGACAGCACTTCACGCAGACCCATATCGGTCTTGTTGACGCCAAACATGGTGCTGACACCACGCGTTCGCAGATCACAGTCAATCAACAAGGTGCGCCCGACGTTGGCGTAGCTGTATGCCAGGTGACCCGCGATGGTGGACTTGCCCTCGCCGGCAATCGTTGAGGTCACCATGATGGTCTTGTGTGGTCGATCGACACGATCGAGCATTAAGCCGGTGCGCACCGTGTTGACGGCTTCTTTGAAGATCGCGCCATCTTTTGACCGCTCGCTGTCGTCCTGGGTATTCAGGATGGCAGGCCGGATGAAGCTATTGCGGATACTCGGCAAGGATCCCAGCAGCGGCAAGCCGATTCTCTGATCGACATCATCACCGTCGCGAATACCCGTGTTGAAGAGCTCTCGCATGATGTAGTAGAGCATTGACAACACCAGACTGCCGAGTGCCGCTAACAGAAACAACATGGCCTTCTTGGGCTTGCTCGGCTGCAGCGGATCCTCAGCAGCGGAGAGGATACGGGCGTGTGCGCTCTGCAGATCGATAGTTTCTGTCGTTTCTTTGGTCCGCTTGTAGAAAAGATCAAACAGATTCTGGTTCTGCTCTACTTCGCGCTGCAGCTCGAGGTACTTTGATTCCTTGCGATTGGTCTGGAAGAAATTCTGCTTCGCAGACGCGATGGAACGCTGCAGTTCGGCTTCTTCGGCCTGAGCTGCGTTGAATTCGAACTCTACCCGTTCGACGATTTTTTCGATGTGACCGCGCAGCGCCGATTCAGCCGTGGCCAGATCCGAGTTGGCCGAAACCATTCTGGGGTGTTGCGGTCCGTAGCGTTTGCCCAGTTCAGCTCTGATCTGGCTGGCGCTGATCACATCCAGCTTCAGCTTTTGCGCGACGCTATCAGTTTGCACCGACGGCAACGATTCCAGTGTGCCGTTGCGACGGGCACTTTGCACCTGCGCTCGGCGCACTCGCGCCTCTGAGAGCGTTCGACGAACGTCGACCAGTTTGGTGGTCAGGTCGTTCAGCTCCTGAGAACTCAGCGCGGTAACGCCCTCGATATCAATCACACCTTCCTGCTCAGTGTACTCCTGCAACTGACGCTCGGAGGTGGTCAGCTTGTCCTTCAGGCCGTCTACCTGACCAGCCAGCCAGTTTGCCGCCGTCTGCGTGCGCTCGAGTCGCGCTTCGAGGTCGGCCTCGATATAGGACTGCGCGTGCTCGTTGGCGATGTCTCTGGCAAGAACCGGCGTTTCGGCTTCAAAGCTGACTTCGACCAGCTGCGTGTCGCGCAGCGGGTTGACGTTCAAACGCTCCAGATAATCCTTGATCAACTCGCGCCGTGCAATCTCACTGGCCACGAGCTGTGAATCGACGTTAGCCGGCTCATCGGATTCAACACCCACGAGCGCCAGCGCTTTTTGCTTCCAGCTGTGCAGGAATGCCAGCGTCGGCTTGCCGTCGTGAGAGGCTGCGAAGACCGGGTGGTTGCCCAGGTCAAGCTTGTCTACGACTTTTTCAGCCAGTGGACGTGATCGCAGCACTTCAAATTCAGTGGCGAGGTATTCTTCGCTCTGCTTGTCCAGACCGTACAGCTCCTCGACCGAGATGACGTTTGCATCTTTTTGTTCGATCAGGATGGTCGCGGTCGCACGGTACTGCGGTTGCAGGCTATTGATGACAAAATAAGCCGCCACCAGCACGCTCGCGACAAACAGCGCAATGCGCCATTTGTTATCCCAAATGGCCTGGAAGTATCTTTGTAGATTGAAATTGATCTCGTCTTTTTTGAGATCAGCGTAGGTGCTGTCCAGAGGATGGAGCGATTTCATTGACATATTCTCTAGAAGAAGCCTTCCGGCACCAAAATGATGTCACCGGGATAGACCGGATCACGCATACGAATTTTACCTTCGCGCTGCTGGCCTTCGATTTCGCGCGACACTCGGACGCGTTTCTTTGAGGCGCGGCCGGTAAAACCGCCAGCCAGTGCGATTGTCTTTTCTACGGTCAGACCAGGCTGATAACGAAAATTCCCGGGGCTGTTGACTTCGCCGTTGACGAAGACCTGCAGATACTCTGCGATAGAGATGATATCGCCCGGCAGCACGACATCTGACAAGCGCATGCTGTATTGCTGGGAAGTTCCGTTGACCACCCGCGTCAGTGTCACTCTTTCGCGCGACGCCTCCTCGGTGAAGCCGCCTGCCAGCGCAACCGCCTTGTCCAGGGTCAAGCCAGGTCGATATGTGTAACCGCCCGGGTTGTTGACCTCGCCATTAATGAAAACCTGGCGGTACTCTGCAACCGAGACGCGAACGTCCGGGTCGACCAGATACTTGCCTTTCAATTCGCGGGTGATCTGCGTTTCCAGTTCAGCCGCGGTCTTACCCGAAGCACGCAATGAGCCCAACAGAGGATAGTTGAGCATTCCGTTACCATCCAAACGACCAGTTATTGATAAGTCATCTTCCCCAAAGACAACGATCGACACTTCATCGCCAGGACTCAACTTGTACGTCGCCGCACTGGCTTGCCCAAACATGACAGTTGCGGCTAGCGCCAGAACGGCAAGCCTTGTCATTGCCTGAAATACAGATGTAATTGAATTAATCAAAATTTGGCCACCTTCGCTCGATTTTGCGGACAGTCTGACCACTGGCTCTGACTCCCAACTGAATCCACCAGTTTCACAGTCGCTGTCACATGTAGCGACAGGCTCGGCAACTTTTAGATGACCGGTATCCATTTAACCTCTGGACTCTGGTAACGCGACGGGTAGACTGGTTCTCATTGCGGCTATTTCGCCGATTTGTCTTCCCGTTGCTGCCACGGTACGCGTCAGACTCTGCCCCGGCATTCACCACTCGGGATGAGTGACAATCCGGGCGGCCAATGCTCAAACAATTAGCGGCCGCGATCCAATCCCATCGTTGAATTTTCGTTAAACCTTTGTATTTTTTCGTAAACGCGGATCAGAGTTGCAGGCCGTAGACGCACCGCGACCAACCGCTGGTAGCATACTGCACCCGCGGCGGCAGTCGTTGCGCGTGAGGGTTACAATCCAGTGATTGAAATCCACCAGAGCCCAGCCCGGCAGGCCGGTCTATTCTGCCCGGATAGCGATAAAGATTCGCCGGGTGACTCGTGCACAGGGAGGTCGAGCTATCGAAACGCGCGATGAGCCGTTCGATCAAGCGCGCGCATAATGCTGCCATCCTGCCCTGATGGCAGCAGGCAGCCTGCGTATTGCCAGCCTGATTACAACTATATGCGCCGCTGGTCTTTTGGCGGCCTAATGTTCGACTCTGCCTTCCGCTTGCGACAGTGCAGCAGTCAAATTGCCGATGTACTCGAACAAGGCGGTGTGTGCTGCGGGATCTCGAGTTTTCAATGCCGAACTGGCCGCAGCGAAGGCAGCCACCTCTTCATCGTGATCGCGCAGCAGCGCAGCAAGCAGTGTCTTTTCTGCACTGGTGGGGTCGAGATTGAAGCGCTTTTTCTTGTTGTCGAGCACCGTCAACAACTCTATGTGGCGACGCTTGGTCGTCTCCATGGAGTTGAAGCAACGCAGGGTGTCACGCGCGTGTTCACGCTGTTGGTCATTCATCCTACTAGCCGCCGATGTGTGACATTTCGACTTTCGGGCGAAGCACAGATTCCACCGTTCTTGTTTCGGAATAACGATCTCTGCGGCGCCGCCAGCGATCGGTAATTCGATCCAGCAGTTGCTGATCGGTCTCGCCGGCTCGGATTGGCGACATGAGATCGTAGCCATCCGCCGCAAATAAACAGGTGTACAGCTTGCCGACTACCGACAGGCGCGCGCGGCTGCAATCACCACAAAAGGGTTGCGACACGGAAGAGATAATACCGATCTCCCCGCCGCCATCCAGATAGCGCCAGCGCTTGGCCACTTCGCCGGGATAATTGGGCTCGATCGGCTCGATTGGCATGTCGGCATGAATGAGTTCTGCTATTTGCGCTGCGGTCATAACTGCGCCGTCATCCCAGCGATTGGTGTTGCCAACATCCATGAACTCGATAAAACGCAGAATTCGCGAGGAATTGTGAAAATACCGCGCCATGGGCAGGACGCTCTGCTCATTCAGGCCTTTCTTGACCACCATATTGACTTTGATCGATTCAAATCCGGCGTCTGCTGCCGCATCGATGCCGTCCAGTACTTTTTGCACCGAAACCCCAACGTCATTGACGGCCTTGAAGGTCTCATCGTCGAGTGCATCGAGGCTGACATTGATCCGGCCCAGCCCGGCTGAGCGAAGACTTTGCGCCCTTTTTGGGGTAATCAGGGAAGCATTGGTGGTCAGGCTGATATCGCGGATGCCATCGATCAGAACAATTTTCTCGATCAATGTTTCCAGTTCCTTGCGCACCAGTGGCTCGCCGCCGGTGATGCGGATTTTGCGCACGCCGAGCCCGGCAAACAATTTGACCAGACGCTCGATTTCCTCAAAGCTCAAGAGCTCCTGCTTGGCCAGGAACTTGTAGCCAGGGCCGAAATGCTCTTTGGGCATGCAGTAAACACAACGGAAGTTGCAGCGATCAGTCACCGATATCCGCAGATCGTGCAACTCACGCCCCAGCGCATCATGCAACCCCGATTGTTCAGACCCCGCCATCAATCTCACCCGTTGAGCTTATATCACGGCCCAGTTTGACAGGCGTGGCCGCGCGATTATGTTATGTAGTGTGCAGTGGACGAAGAACCAATGACGCAGGCATGCTGACCGTTGCACACTCCGTTACCCGCATCGTCGACACGTGCATCTTATTGACTCGTCTGCTCGTCAATCACACCAGCAATCGCCGAGACGCCAGTGTCTCGCGCTAGCCGCCGCCGCGCTGGTATCGAAGGTCAAAGAATCGCATAAATTCATCTACCCGCGGCTGTGGCAACCCGGTGAAGGAGAAATCGACGTCGAGGTAAGGCAGGCTGATCGACGCGATTTTGCGAAACTTCTGCTCGCCAATGTTAATTCGAAGCGCGCCGTCGTCGATCGTCACATCCGCCTCGTGCTCACCTATGCGGGCCTGATGATTGTTGAGCGCCGCAGGCAGTATGCGCAGAAATTCTGCCCGCGTGAAGCCCATCTCACGGCTAAAGCTGATTTGCGACAACTCAGCCCCCAGCTACAGGCGGCCAGATCGCGAGCACATCACCTTCCTTCAGCGCACCTGGTTCATCGCGCTCGTCAAAACCGAAGTAGGTGCCGTTGATCAACACCAGGTGAGCATCCTTTCTGGGTACGGAAAATCGATCGATAACCTGATGCAGCGTCGACTGCGGATCAATGTCGACTTCGATCGCATTGTTGACCGCATCTCCGGGCAAGTACCCTTGCAGCGTTGCGTACAGCTTGAACGTAATTTTCATTATCTGGCAAAGGTCAGAGGTTGGAAATCCCGCGCCGCAATCTTCAGCGGCGGATCACTCGGGATCAGACTGTCGACATATTACCGGCGATGCGCCGGCAGGTCAGGTCATCGCAGTCGACTGCCCCTGCGCGCACGCCAGGTAAGCTTCCATAATCCGCAAAGGATCCTCGCGAAGCTTTTCCTTCCATTCGCCCAGTCGGGTGCGGGACTGAATCAGACCACGCAGAACACCGACGTGCTGAGTCAGCCCGAGACTGCTGGCGCCCACCAGCACGTCGTCATCGAACTGCAGATTCAGGTATTTGAACGCCTCGTCATTGACTAGTTCAACCGAATCTCCACCGTCGACCCCCATCCAGGAGCCGAACGAGGCAGACACCAGACCGATCGTATCAAGCACGTTCATGTTTACATTGCCGACGTGCTCGGAGTGATGTCCGCGCGCCATATTGCTCGCAGCCACGCGAGCGTGCTCAACGGCGGTGGGCTGAATCGCCTGAACCGTATACTCGCCGGTGGAAAAATCCTTGCCCTGACAAACATCGCCAGCGGCGTAGATGTCCTCGTCGTT
>CAZNIS010000037.1:0-60857 GCA_964573105.1 uncultured Granulosicoccaceae bacterium | reverse complement strand
ACACCGCCCTTTCACGGCGGTAACAGGGGTTCGAATCCCCTAGGGGACGCCATTCTTCCACTGGCGTCATCCGGCACAGCTTGCAACTGGAATTCATCCGGGTGCAATGATAAATCTCCCAACCCCATAAGCTGCACTTAGCCGTCCCGCGGGTCAGGTATGCGACCCTGCCGTGACAGGGCCGCATAGACATTGATCCTAGTGGATCTTCATTGTCTCAAACTTACCGTCTTTAATTTCCAGCTCTTTGTAAGAACCGGCCGCTTCACCGACGTCTGAGAACTGCACGTTGGTGGCACCTTCATAGTCGACTTCACCGCCGCTTGCCAGAATCTCCAGTGCTTTGGCAAGCTCGCCCGGGTAGATCTTTTCACCCGGAGCATTGGCAACGCCCATGACGTTGTCGGCAATGGATTTGCGATCGGTTGAATTGCCAGCCTGCATGGCCAGCACCAGCAGCGCCGCGGCGTCGTAGGCTTCACCGGTGAACGGGCCGTCGCCTTTGGCGCCGGCGGCATTCGCGAGTTCGGTGAATTTGGCAGCGCCGTCAGAATCAGAGCCGGGCAGGGTGCCGAATGAGCCGGTCAGGTCACCGTCGACGTTTTCGATCAGTGACTCGCCGACCATGCCGTCGGCAAAGATGAAGCGTTCAAATGCGCCGGAATCAATGGATGCCTGAATGATGCCGCGACCACCCTGATCAACGTAGCCGAAAACCGCCAGTTCCGGTGCACCGGAAGCCGACAGTGCGCCCACTTCAGCCGAGTAGTCGGCTTTGCCGTCTTCGTGTGCCGCGGTGACTGCCACTTTGCCGCCAGCGGCTTCGAAGGCTGCGGCGAATGAATCTGCCAGGCCCTTGCCGTAGTCGTTGTTGGTGTAGGTGACGGCCACTTCAGAGATGTCGCGGGCTTTCAGGATATCAGCCAGCACTTGTCCCTGGCGTGCATCGGACGGGGAGGTTCTGAAGAAAAAACCGTTGTCTTCGATGGTAGTCAGGGCCGGTGACGTGGCTGACGGCGAAATCATGGTTACGCCATTGGGCACGGCGACGTTGTTGGCCACAGCGGTGGTCACACCGGAGCAGTCGGCACCCATAATGGCGACAACGTTTTCAGCTGAGACCAGGCGTTCCGCGGCGGCTTGTGCTGCAGCAGAGTCGGTGCAGGTAGAGTCACCGCGCGCGGCGCTGATGCTTTTGCCGCCCATGAACTTGCCGGAGTCGGTGGCTTCTTTGAGTGCCAGCTCGGCGGCGGCAGCCATGTCCGGTGTCAGTGATTCGATTGGGCCGGTGAAGCCGAGCAGGATGCCGACTTTGACATCGTCGGCGATAGCGGGAGCGGCGCCTGCCAATAGCAGGGCCGAAGCGATGCCGGTAAGCGTTTTCTTCATTGGATAATTTCCTGATTAGGGATGAAAAATAGCGAGCCCCGATAAGACGGCGCGGCGTGAATCGCGCGGTTCATACCGGGTATCGGCCGCTATTCTGGCGCAATCGCCAGCATATATCCATTCGTCAGTCGCGCGGTGAACGGCGCGCCCTGGCCACGCGCGGGCAGCAGATCGCCTGCCCGAACCACGTGCCCGCCAGGATAGGCTGACCGGTGGCTGATTGGGCTAGCTGCGCCGCACCTGTTCCGGCAATATCCCGCGCGGGCTAAAACGCAATACCAGCAGCAGTACCAACCCCATTAGAAACAGCCGCAAGTGTGGTGCGCTATCAATCAGATGTGCACGCCAGGCGCTGGCGGCGTCCAGATTGCTGGTCAGCCACTGCATGACGAATAGCGATGCCGGTTCTGCCTCGATCCAAACAAACCAGATCAAAAAGCCACCCAGCACTGCACCCAGGTTGTTGCCGCTGCCACCGACGATCACCATCACCCAGATCAGAAAGGTGTAGCGCAGTGGTTGGTAGGTGCCCGGCGTGAATTGTCCGTCGAGGGTGGTCAGCATCGCACCGGCAATGCCAAGCACCGCACAACCGAGCACAAATACTTGTAGATGCCGGCGAGTGACATCCTTGCCCATTGCGCTGGCAGCTTCTTCGTTGTCGCGGATTGCGCGCATCATTCGCCCCCAGGGGGAATTTAGCGCGCGCGCGCAGAGCCACAGAATTAACAGCAACATCACCGTGAACAAGGCGCTGTAGCAGAGCTTCACGAATAGACTCGATCCCTCGATCACCATCTGCTGCAGCGCGGCCTGACGTTCGCTCTCGGCGAGGGCCTCGAGTTTGTCTGCCTTGAGACGCTGCACCAGCGAGATAAACCAGTCGCTGTTTTGCAATTGGTACTCATAGGGCACGGGTCGGCTCAGGCCACTGACGTTCTTCACGCCGCGCGCAAGCCAATCTTCGTTTTTGATGACGGCGATGACAATTTCAGATATGCCGAGCGTTGCGATGGCGAGATAGTCGGCGCGAAGACCCAGTGCGACAGTGCCGATCAACCAGGCCACGGCGGCGGCAAACAAACCACCGACGATCCAGCTGAATAAAATGGGCAGGCCAAGCCCGCCGAGAAATCCGGTCTTGGCCGGATTCACAGCCTCAATCGATTCCACCGCGTCGTAGTAGTACGTGCGCAATAACAGCAGCGCGACGATGACGACGAGCGCTGTACATAACTTGCGCAGGAACCCTGCCGCGAGCAAACGCCGCAGTGCGACGATGGCCGCGATACCGATCAACACAATGACAGCACTGATCAACATGCCAAGACCTCCCGCTGACCAGGCTTCGCCAACAGGCTTGACCGATACCAGTACCGCGGCCAGGCCGCCAAGGGCCGTGAATGCCATGACACCGGCATTGAAGAGACCAGCGTAGCCCCATTGAATGTTGACGCCGAGAGACATTACCGCTGAAATCAGGCACAAATTCAGAATCGTCAGCGCGACGTTCCAGGACTGGTAGTAGCCGACCGCCAGCAGCATAGCGGCCATCAGGCTGAAGGCCAGGGTGGCGCGAATGGCGTTGCTCATAGTACGCGCCCCTTGAAAATGCCAGTGGGCCTGACCAGCAATACCACAACCAGAATAATAAACGAGACAGCGAATTTGTAATCGGTCGACAGCAGTTGTGCCAGACCCTCGGGTTGTGATTCCTCGGGCAACAGATACTTAAAAAATTTCTTGTAGGCGTAAGTGACCGATAACTCCGAAAACGCAATGATATAACCGCCGATCACCGCACCGACCGGCTGACCGATACCACCGACGATAGCCGCAGCAAAGATCGGCAGCAGCATCTGAAAATAGGTGAAAGGCTTGAAGCTTTTATCCAGCCCGTACAGTACGCCAGCGATCGTTGCCAGCGCGGCGGCAATGATCCATGTCACCAGCACGATGCGCTCGGGGTTGATGCCGGATAACAGCGCTAGATCTTCGTTGTCAGAGTAGGCGCGCATCGCCTTGCCGGTACGCGAGCGCTGTAAAAACCAGAACAGTGCGGTGACTACCATCAGTGTAATAACGAGCGTCAGCACAGTGGTGGATTTGATCGCAAGCCCTTCGTTCAGGCCGGTCATGGTTTTGAATTCACGCGCTTTGATAATGAATTTTTCACCGTCTGCAAAGCGCTGATCGTCCGGCCCGATAATAAAACGCACGATCGCATTCATCATGAACATCACACCTACCGATGCGATCGCAAGCATTACCGGTGGACTCTTTTGTTTTCGGTAAAACGAAAAAACCGTTTTATCAAAAACGATCACGATGATAGCGGTTGCCACAATCGCAAACGGCAGTGCCAGCAATGCAGTCGGCAGTGGCCCGAGCGACAGGCCTAGCGACTGAAACCACCAGGTGATCAGTATCGCGATCATGGTGCCAAAGGCCATGGTGTCGCCATGGGCGAAATTGGCAAAGCGCAGGATGCCAAAGATCAGCGTGACGCCGAGCGCGCCCAGTGCCAGTTGTGATCCGTAAGATAACGCTGGCAGCAATACAAAATTGCCAAGCAGCGTGATCGCGTTTAGTAGATCGATTGATTCCGGCATGAGCTCAACCCCCGAGAAATGATTTGCGCACGTTGGCGTCGGCCAGTAATTCTTCACCCGTACCGGTGTGCCGATTTTCACCGTTGACCAACACATAGGCCTGATCGGCAATCTGCAGGGCCTGGCGGGCGTTTTGTTCGACCATCACAATGGCAACTCCGGTGCGGCCGACTTCAATGATGCGATCGAATAACTCGTCCATCACGATCGGCGACACGCCGGCGGTGGGTTCGTCCAGCATCAGCACCGAAGGTTCGGTCATCATCGCGCGCGCCACCGCAACCTGTTGACGCTGGCCGCCGGACAATTCACCGGCCGCCTGTTTGCGTTTGTCTCGCAGGATCGGGAAGAGCTCGTAGCACTGTTCGATTGTCGGGTTAATGTCATCGTTGCGCAGATAGGCGCCCATCTGCAGATTTTCCTCCACTGTCATGCCGGTGAAGATGTTGCTGGTCTGCGGTACGAAACCAATGCCTTTGGCGACGCGTGCCTGAGGGCTCAGCGCGGTAATGTCTTCGCCGTCCAGCACGACATTGCCACTGCGCAGCTCGAGCATACCGAGCATCGCTTTCATCGCGGTGGACTTACCGGCGCCATTGGGGCCGACAATGACAGCGATTTGTCCGCGTTCGACCGCGATCGTGCAGCCGTTCAGGATGTCGGCACCGCCATAGCCGCCAACCAGACTGTTGCCACTGAGGTAAGTCATGCCGCGGAACCTGTCTTGTTTTTCAGGCCGCGACCAAGATACGCCTCGATGACCTGCTCGTTGTTTTTCACTTCTTCGGCGGTGCCGGTGGCGAGCACCGCACCCTCAGCCATCACGATCACCGGGTCGCACAGTCGGCCGATGAAATCCATATCGTGTTCGATCATGCAGAAGGTGTAGCCGCGCTCCTGATTGAGGCGGATGATCGCGTCGCCCACGTCGTTTAGCAGGGTGCGGTTAACACCTGCGCCGACTTCATCGAGCAGCACGACTTTGGCATCCACCATCATCGTGCGTCCCAGTTCGAGCAGCTTTTTCTGCCCGCCCGACAGATTGCCGGCCACTTCGTTTGCAATGTGGCTTAGGTTGAGAAAGTCGATAACGTCCATCGCCCGACTGCGAATCTCGGCTTCCTGTTGCGCGATCTGTCGGCGACTGAAGAAGGTGTTCCAGATTTTCTCGCCATGTTGCTCGCCCGGTACCATCATCAGGTTTTCAGTCACCGTTAGCGTGCTGAATTCGTGCGCGATCTGAAACGTGCGCAGCAGGCCGCGCTGAAATAGCTGGTGCGGTGCCAGGCCGGTAATGTCCTGACCATCCAGCAGTATTCGTCCGCTGGTGGGCGCGAGGTTGCCGGCGATGATATTGAACAGCGTCGTCTTGCCCGCGCCGTTTGGACCGATCAGGCCGGTTATGGAACCTTTTTCAATCGAAAGCGAGGCATTGTCGACAGCGTGTACGCCACCGAAATACTTGCTGACTCCATCGACGACAATCAATCTGCTGTGCTCCGTTGGGCTTGGGTAGTTCGCCAATGGTGTACCATTGAGCGAAGATAATGTGCGACAGCGTCCGTGATCTGCCGCAGTCTCGAAAGTCACATTCACGGTGTGCCGCCGCGTATACCGTGTCGAATTCTAGTTCGGTGAGCCACAAGATGACAGTTGAAAACACAGGTGCAACGCTGTTGGTCGACTGCCTGCGACAAAACGGCGTCCAGCAGGCGTTTGCCGTGCCGGGTGAAAGTTACCTGGCCGTGCTCGATGCACTCTACGATGTCCGCGACGAGATCGCCCTGCTTGGCTGTCGCCAGGAGGGCGGGGCGGCCTACATGGCGGAGGCCTGGGGCAAGCTGACTGGCGAGCCCGGCATCTGTTTCGTGACCCGAGGTCCGGGCGCGACCAACGCCTCGATTGGCGTGCACACCGCGATGCAGGATTCCAGTCCAATGATCCTCTTCATCGGGCAGGTCGGGGTAGGCGAGAAGGGGCGCGAGGCGTTTCAGGAAATCGACTACCGGGCGTTCTTCTCACCTATTTGCAAGTGGGCGACCGAGATCGACGATCCGGCGCGCATCCCGGAGATCGTCTCGCGGGCCTTTGCAGTCGCGCGTTCAGGGCGGCCGGGGCCCGTGGTTATAGGGTTGCCGGAAGACATGCTGACCGCCGCCACAAACGTCGCCCCGTGCGCCGCTACTATCGTCTCGCCACCATCGATATCGGCGGACACAACGGCCTCCATCAAGGCGCATCTTGAGAAAGCGCAGCGGCCGCTGATCATGATCGGCGGTTCAAGCTGGACCGAGGCTGGAACCCAGGCTTTGCAATCGCTGGTCGACTCCTACGACATCCCGGTGATGGCGGGGTTTCGACGCAACGATCTGATCGACAATCACCATCCCTGTTACGTCGGAGAGGCCGGGGTTGGCATCACGCCAGCGGCCCGAAAACTGATCGACTCCGCCGATCTGGTGCTGGCTCTGGGGCTTCGGCTGGGTGAGATCAGCACCGGCGCTTACACCTATTTTGATTGTCCGGTGCCGCAGCAAACGCTGATTCAGGTACACCCGGACAGCGATGAACTGGGTAAGGTCTACCAGGCGGCGATGCACGTGCAGGCAAGCCCCGCGCTGGCGGTGCAATCGCTGATCGATGCCAAACTCGAACCGGCGCAAAACTGGTCGGGCTGGTGCAAGGAGGCACGCGACGGCTGGCACGCTGCGTTGCGCGCGCCTGAACAACCCGGCAATCTGGACATGGGCGAGGTCATGGCCTGGTTGCGAAACAATCTGCCGGAAGACGTGATCATTACCAACGGTGCCGGCAATTTCACCATCTGGCCGTCCAAGTACATGGTCTATGGAGCAGAGGCGAGGCTGCTCGCCCCGCAAAGCGGTGCGATGGGTTATGGTCTGCCCGCCGCGGTCGCGGCCAAGGCGCGCTACCCGCAACGCACTGTGGTGTGCTTTTGTGGTGACGGGGACTTCCAGATGAACAGCCAGGAGCTGGGCAGTGCGATGCAGGCCGGGGTGCAGCCGATCGTGCTGGTGATCAACAATGGCATGTACGGCACTATTCGCATGCATCAGGAGCGCAACTACCCCACTCGCGTCAGCGGCACCGAAATCACCAATCCGGACTTTGTGCAATTGGCCAGGGCTTATGGCTATCACGCCGAGCGGATAGAAAAGACCGACGAATTCGCCGCCGCTTTTGAGCGCGCGCAAAAGAGTGCATCCGGCGCGATGATAGAACTTGTCGTCGATCCGCAAATGCTGACACCGCAGCAGAGTATCGATCAGGCGCGGGCGGCCAGCACATGAGCAGCGCCGCCAGTTCAGCGCTTGCGCAGGCGCAACAAAGCTATGTGCGCTGGCGCCGGGACGCCATGCAGCACCTGAAAACGGCGCAACAACACGACCCCGACTACGCCATGGCACACGCCGTTGAAGGGCTGTTTATGCACATGGCGCGCGATGTCAGTCATCGCCCGGCGATCGAGGCGGCACTGACGCGCGCGCAGGCCAGTGTCGGCGATGATCCGATCGAGCGGCAGTACGTCGCGGCATTAGAGGCGGCATCCAAAGGCGAGCTCACGCGGATGGTCTGCTGCTTTGAACAGGTACTGATGCAAAACCCGACGGACGTCTTCGCGTTGCGCATGTGTCAGGGAGAATTGTTCTGGCTCGGCGAGATGCAATGGTCGGCATCGATATCCGGCAGCGTCGAGCCGCACTGGAATGACTCGCACCCACAGTATGGATCTTACCTGTCCGTCCGCGCCTTTGATCTGGAGGAAACCGGGCAGTACCAGCAGGCCGAACGCTGCGGTCGGCAGGCGGTCGAGATCGACCCCACCGATCCTTGGGGCACGCATGCCGTGGCCCACGTGATGTTTATGCAGGGCCGTTTTGAAGATGGTGCCCAATGGCTCGATGGCCTGCGTGGCAACTGGGAAGCACTGTCACAGATCAAATTGCATTTGTGGTGGCACCGGGCGCTGTTCGCTGTTGAACAGGGCGATCTGGCCGGTGCGCTTCAGATCTATGACGACTACGTGCGCAATCTCGAACTCGACATGATTGTCGATCTGCCGGATTTATATATCGATTTGCAGAACGCCGCCTCGTTGCTGATGCGACTCGAGCTCCTGGGGCACGATGTGCAATCCCGTTGGCAGGAGCTGGGAGAGATCGCCAGCAAACGAAAGTACGATCACTCAAACCCGTTTACCAGTGCTCACTTTGCGCTGATGCTCGCTGCTGCCGGGCGCACCGAAGAAGTGCCGGCGTTACTCGACTCAATGCGTGAATGGGCAGTGGATGATGGCACGCTGGCACCGCGTATTGCAGCGGCGGCGCTACCATCGGCGATGGCCGCGGTGGCGCACAGAAAAGGCGATCACGAGCAGGTTGTCAACTGGTTGATGCCAGCGCGGCGTGCGCTGTGGCAGATGGGGGGCAGTCACGCACAGCGCGAATTGTTTTTTTTACTGTTGGCAGATTCGCTGCGCAAGCTAGGTCGTCACAGTGACATGCAGATGGTTCAGCGGGATATTGAGGCGGCTGGATTTGCCGATTCAATGGTACAGCGATTCAACTGATCAGTTGTCGCGTGAGGCAGTAATTTCGTAAGTTTGCTCGTAGTCGAGCTGGCAGTGTTTTGCTACCGAGCGAAACGGTGCATGGTAGTTGGTCAGCCGTGCGCGATATTCGATGCACTTGGCATTGAGTGCTTCCTGGTTGTCGCCGCCAATTCGAGCGGCGGCACACGCGAGTCGGGCCAGCGCTCGATTTTCAAACGCCGAGCGCAACTGATAGCGTGCGGTTTTGCAGTGAGTGGAATCGTCGCTGGTTGGCGTGGTGAAATCATCACCCGGCACGATTGGTTTTAACAGGCCACAGGAACGCGCGCGCTGACCCAGAGATCCGTTTTCAAGATCATAGTGGATCGCTGCTGCTTGGCTGCATTTGTGCCAGAGCCCGTCAACCGTGCAGCCGGTTATGTTGTCTTTTAACGTGCTGAGGTTGGTGTTCCAGTATGCGTCAACGCGAGCGCAAGAGGCGTTCGACGGTGCGGCTGCGGTGTTGATACAAACAATCGCGCTAAGTGCAGCTATCGCCGCCAGCGATGGCCACGCCGCTCGGCGCTGTGACACCTTTTTATTGTTTTGATCGTTCATAAATCGCTTTCGCTGACTGCCCGATATTCACGCCGGGTCAGTAGTGGATAGCGGCAGCGGCTGACAAGACTTGCGACGGCGCGCTGGCATGGTGCGAACGGTTTCGAGGAAACCGGCGATAGCACATAATCGTGATCATTCAAGGATTGAACCAAAGTCCGTGGCGTGGTGTGGCAGAGGAAGCGCGCTGCAAGTTTGGTCACAATGCTGGAATCCTGTTGCCATTGATGTGACGGCACTCACGTTTATTTTTAGCCTTGCGAGTCTGTCATTTTAGGCTTTTCGGCCTGAGTTTCCCAGGGCGGAACCGGTGTAAATTTGCCGATCAGAAAATCGATAAACGCTCGCACGCGAATGCTCAGATACTGGCGATGCGGATAGACGGCCAGGATGCTGGATGAATCGTGTGTGTACTCGGACAACAGTGGTACCAATTCACCGGAATCCAGCGATGGCTGGGTGACGAACGTCGCCAGTCTGGCGATACCAATACCCGCCTTTACCGCCTCGTGCAGTGCCGACGCGCTGTTGGTTCTGAAGTTACCCGTGATGCTGAGCACTCGTACATCACCACCGTCGCGAAACTCCCAGTCATTAAAATGATGAATCGACGAGTGCGTCAGGCAATTGTGTTTGAGCAGATCTTCAGGAGTCTTCGGCGCGCCGTAGCGTTCAATATATTCAGGTGAGGCGCAGATCACTCGCCGATTGGTCGCAAGCTTGCGGCTGATCAGCGACTGATCCAGCACTTCTTCGCTGATCAGAATAGCCAGATCGATACGCTCGCTGACCAGGTCGACGTGGCGTTCAGTGAGTGACAGCTCAACACGCAATTCAGGGTGCAGTGCCATGAACTCAGGCAATAGCTGGCACAACTGAGTGCGCGCAAAAACCGAGATGGCGGTCAGATTCAGCGTGCCAGTGACCTTGCTTTGCAGCGCTGTGACCTGTAGCTCGGCCTGTTCGATGTCATTTAATATGGCGCGCGCACTCTCGAAGAACACGGCGCCTTCGTCAGTCAGGCGAAGCCGGCGAGTGGTGCGCTGGAACAGGCGAACAGACAGGCGATCTTCGAGTCTGGAGATCAGCTTGCTGACAGCTGATGGCGTGAGTTCCAGTTCACGCGCAGCAGCAGAAAAGCTGCCGAGGTCCACGACATGCGCGAAGACCAGCATCTCGTTGTATTTGTCCTGCATTGCGGTCCGGTGTGCGTGATGGGTGTGTGCTCAAAAGGCTTAGCGGGCGGTGAGCAAACACCTGACTTCTGTTGACAAGCAGGTTAACAGCAGCGTCGCGAGAACTATATGTGAAAATATTTCAAATGAATTGCAACTATGTAATGGATTGCGCGCTGTGCGGATATGAATACAATGAAATCGTGGTTTTCAAGGCGTTCCGAATGCATTGGCGAATGTATGACAGAACGTCCAGCTTAGGCTGTTCGGGAGGCTCGTGGCACCCTGGCAGCAGCAGTAACGGTTTTATGTATTCCTCCAGCATTCCTGTGGCAGCGATCAGAATTTCCTTCTGTCTGCCACAGGTTTTTTAACTGCCCATCTCCTCACGCCCTTCTGTTGCCCTGGCGGATAGTCTCGCCCGCTACAGTTGTAATCTCAACTGCGCGCATCGGGCATGTGGCTCATTCAACTTTCGTTGCCAGCAAGGTTCAACGGTTTGGCGGGGTCGGCTGCCGGTTCCCGGCGTTTGCCGAAACTGTCGCCCAAGACCAGCAGGCAGGGCGTGAGCATCAGTGTGAGGATGGTTGCAAAGCCCAGTCCACCGGCGATTGCACTGGCCAGTTGTGTCCACCACATCGTCGATGGCGCGCCAACTTCAATAACGCGGTTGAAGAGATCGATATTCAGTGATAGCACCATTGGCATCAGGCCGAGAATCGTCGTGATCGCAGTCAGGCAAACGGGTCGTGCGCGCAGCAGTCCGGTTTGCAGTGCCGCGGCACGCGGTGGCTGGCCGTCACTGCGAAAGCGGTTGTAGGTATCGATCAGGACGATATTGTTGTTCACCACAATACCGGCCAGCGCGATGATCCCCAACCCCACCATCACGATGCCAAATGACTGTTTCGTGATGATCAACCCGAGCAGCACGCCCGAGGTTGAGAAGACAATAGCGCTCAGCACAGCAACGGTTTGAAAGATACTGTTGAATTGCACGATCAGTATCAGCGCCATCAGGAAGATTGCGGCCCCAAAGGCCTTCATCAGAAACATCATGGTCTCCATCTGATCCTCGTTCTCGCCGGTGAAATTGATATTCACCTCGGGATCAATCGGGCCTTCTGCCAGTGCCTTTTGCAGCGCGCCCAGGCGCTCAGTCGGGTTTTGATCTTCGCCCACATCGGATTGCACGGTGATCACGCGCTGGGTGTTGACGCGATTGACGGTGCCGGTTTTCGGTGCCGGCGTCAGGGTGACAAAATTGCTGATCGGCACCATGCCGTTGCGCGTTGGCACACGCAGCTGATCGAGTTGATCGAGCTTTCGTTCATCAAACGGAAAGCGCACGCGAATATCGAGTTCTTCTGATGAATCGTTTGGCCTGTAGCCTGCCACGCGAATACCACTGGTCACCATTTGTACGGCGTTGCCGAGCAGCGAGATATCGGCTCCGTAGCGCGCCGCCTGGCGGCGATCGACATTTAGACGCCACTCTATGCCGGGCAGGGCGCGATTGTCTTCAGTATCGACAAAACCGCCGACATCGCGCATCACGCCGAGCACGTACTCGGTCGCGCTGTCGAGTTTTTCCGGGCGCGCAGAGCTGATCTCGATATTGATTGGTTTGCCAGAGGCAGGGCCGTTTTCCTGTTCGCGAAATTCGATAATCGCACCGGGGATATCGGCGGTGCGCTCGCGCATTTCGTCCATAATGACGCGCGCCTTACGGCGGGTGTTCCACTCGATGAATTCGAGCTGGATCACGCCGATCACATCGGCAGAGAGGCCCGGTTCGCCAACCACGCCACCCATCGATTTTGCGTAGACCGATTTGATTTCATCCATTGGCAGCAGGCGCTCTTCTACCGCCCGCACGATGCGGTCGCGTTCGGTCATCGACAGGTCGCCGCGCGCGTGGATTTGCGCCTGGGCGATTTCCGGTTCGGTGTTGGGGAAGAACACCACACCGCGACCGACGATCGAGTACAGCCAATAGGTGCCTACCAGCGCGCAGATCGCCGCCAGCAGCGTCATTTTGGGCCAGTGCAACAGCGTACCGAGTGTCTTTGCGTAAAACTGCATCAGCACACCGGGTTTTTTACTGGACACCGGGGTGGCGTTTTTCATGGGTTTGTCGCCACCAAAGCTGCCGCCCAGTACCGGTATGAATACCAGCGCCATAAACAGCGATGCAATCAGGCAGATGATCACCGTCATCGGCAGGTATTTCATAAACTGGCCGACCATGCCGGGCCAGAAGATGACCGGGAAAAACACCGCGAGCGTGGTCGCGGTCGAGGCGGTGATCGGCCACGACATGCGCTGCGCCGCGGCCTTGAATGCCTGGCGGCGCGTCATGCCGTCACGCAGGTTGCGATCGGATAGCTCGGTCACGACGATCGCACCGTCGACCAGCATGCCAACCACCAGAATCAGGCTGAACAGCACTACCACGTTGAGCGTGAAACCCAGGCTGTACATCACCAGAATGCCGGCCAGAAACGAGCCGGGAATCGCAAGCCCGACCAACACCGCCGAACGCACGCCGAGTGCGGCAATGATGACGATCATCACAAGCAATATGCCCGACATGATGTTGTTCTGCAGATCTGACAGCATGGTGCGGATCTGTTTCGACTTGTCCTGGTGAAAGGCCACCTTGATCGAATCGGGCCACAGCTTTTGCTGCTCGGCAACCAGATCGCGGATCGCCTGGTTGGTCTCGATGATATTGGCGCCGATTCGCTTGGATACTTCCAGTGCCAGCGCGGGTTGGCCGTCGACGCGGGCAAATCCGTTCGGGTCCTTGAAGGTCCGTCTGACGCTTGCCACATCGGCAAAGGTGATCACCGTGTCGCCGTTGACCTTGACCGGCAGGCTCAGAACATCCTGAATATCTTCGACCACCCCCGGCACCTTCAGCACCATGCGCCCGGCGCCGGTATCGATCGCGCCGGCGGCAACCAGCAAATTGTTGTTGCGGATCAGGCTGAAGAGTTCGTCGTAGCGCACGCCATAGGTTTCCATCACCACCGGATCAACGATCACCTCCAGCACCTCTTCCCGCTCACCGCCGATCTTCACCTCCAACACGCCAGCGTTGGCCTCGATCTTTTCCTTTAGATCGCGGGCGATGCGCAGCAGACTGCGCTCGGGGATGGGGCCAGCCAGTGAAACTGTCAGCACTGGAAACAGGGCGACGTTGATTTCATGCACAGCGGGTTCATCGGTGTCGCCGGGCAGATCGGATTTGGCAGCGTCAACCTTTTCGCGCACATCGACCAGCGCAGTCGCCGGGTCGAAGCCGGGGTCGAACTCGAGCATCACAGAGCCGTGACCTTCCGAGGCGGTGCTGGTCATGTCTCGCACACCTGCGATCGACTGCAGTTCCTTTTCCATCGGTCTGATCAGCAGTCGCTCGGAATCCTCTGGCGAGATGCCGTCATGGTTCATCGAGACATAGATGATCGGAATGGCGACGTCGGGTTCGGCCTCTTTCGGGATCGCGAAGTACGACAACAGGCCGCTGATCAGAAAGAACATCAGCACCATTATGACGGCCCGGTTGCGACTGAAAGCCGCTTCGATGATGGTGTGCATAGTTAAGAGTCCGGATCAGTGACGGGCTGCACCAGCTCGCCCGCGTTGACAAAACCCTGGCCCAGCGTAATCAGATTCACGTCGTCGGGAATGCCGGTCACCCACGCGCCCTGGCTCTCGGTTTTGACTACTTCTACCGGGTAGAAGGTTACCTTGTTTTCGTCGTCGACGGCTTTTACCCCAAGTTCACCGGCATCGCCCAGCGCGAGTATCGCAGGGGAGATCAGATGGGCGCGCAACTGCGCGGTCGGAATGCGAATCTCGGCGCTCACACCGGTCATCACCCGCTCAGGTGGGTTGTCGACCAGCACCTCAACGCGAAAGCTGCGGGTGGCCGGGTCGGCCATCGAGGAGACGTAGCGCACGGTGCCGCTGACTTCGTCGCCGGTGATCAGGCTGGCGGTGGCCTGTTGATCGATTTTGACATCGGCGATGTTCTGTTGCGGTATTTCGCCGGTGATCAACAGTTTGCTGTGATCAACCAGTGTGCCGATGGCGCCGCCACGGTCGATAAAGTCGCCCACCTCAACCTGTAAGTCTTCCAGTACCCCGTCAAAGGGCGCCACTACGCTGGTGTTTTCAATCTCGAGCGTGGCTGACGTCACCTGGGCTTTGGCGGCTTCGAGCTTGGCCGCGGCCGATTCCAGGCTAAATTGCGATTGCAGGCCCTGGCGTTGCAGCTTCCTGGCGGCCTCGTATTCGTTGGTCGCCTGGACAACGTTCGCACGGGCGACAGCCAGATCGGCCTCGCGGCCGTCGACGGCAAGCTGCAGGATTGGATCGCCACTGGCGACGGTCTCACCCTTGCTGGCGGGCTTGTCGATCACACTGCCGGCGGTCTCAGCGCGCAAATGCAGCATGCGCAGCGGTTCGACCTGCCCCTGTATTACGATCTCGCGCGTGGTGTTTTGCGCCTGCTGGCGACGCACCTGCACCTTCATGGCGACAACGCGCGGTTCGGCCGAGTCACCGGATGCGTCACCATTGTCGGTAGGGCTTGAGTCCGCCTGCGGTGCACCGCCGAACTGGCCGCTGGCCATCCACGCTCCAACGGCAAGGATGACGAGCAGAGCGATGAAAATTGATCGGTTCATCCGACTGGGTTTCCGCGAATAATTGGATTGACAGATTCAGCTTAGCAGCGCTGGTGAAAAACCGTTCGAACTGCCGACAATAGCGGGCGAAAAAATCTGCATTAGCGGTATGGTGGGGCGATCTGGAGGTTTACACAACCGTTTGACGGATATGGCATTGTGCCGCGCAAGCACTAAACTCATCGCTTTGCTGTAGCGTGCGCCTTTTGAAATGCGGAGCAATGATTGAGTAGACAGTGCCTGTTTGGCCGCCTTGTTGGCGAGCATCGCGCCATTGTGAGGTTGACAGCGACGGCGGTGCTGTCGTTGTTGCTGTCCGCCTGTGCCAGCACGGTCCATCTGGCAGTCGATCAGCAAGCGCTCGATTTTGGGCTGCAGCGACTGGTCGTCGAGGGACAACCGTTTCGCCACGTGGTGTACCGACCGCATCGGGTAACACCCGGCAGGACGCTACACGTTTATATCGAGGGCGATGGCGTGCCATGGCGTCAGCGTACCGTGATCGCCTCTGATCCCACTGCGTTTAATAACCTGATGCTGCGACTGATGGATCGCGACCCGGGCCCGGCGATCTATGTAGGCAGGCCGTGTTACTTTGGTCTGGCGCGAGATGCCGACTGCAATCCGGACGTTTGGACTTTCTCGCGCTATTCACGTCAGGTTGTCGACAGTATGGCGGCGGCGATTGCCCGCCAGGCTGACGGCTTTGACCAGCTCGTGCTGCTCGGCCACAGCGGTGGCGGCGCACTGGCGATGATGCTGGCCGAGCAACTCAGGCGCGTCAGCGCGGTGGTGACGGTGGCTGGCAACCTGAACGTCGATGGCTGGACCAGCCACCACAGCTACACGCCGCTGCACGGCTCGCTAGATCCGTCTAATCGTCCGCCGCTGCCGGCCAGAATCAGACAGTTGCACCTGCTGGGAGAGCGCGATCGCAAGATTCCGCCGACCATTGTCGAGTCGACGCTGCGGCGTCAGAGTGGCGCAACCGTTTGGCGATTCGAACGCTACACGCACGGTTGTTGCTGGTCCGACATCTGGCCCGATGTGTTGCGCTGGCTGCGCAATGAGGGATCAACCGGCCAGCTGTCCCAGAAGCTTTCCGGGATAGTTGGTGATCACGCCATCCACACCCAGTTCCAGTAGGCTGGCCGCTTCGGCAGCGTCATTCACCGTATAACAGTACACAGACAGACCGGCGTGATGGAAAGCCTCGACGTGCTCGCGCTGCAGCAAGGAGTTCGAGTGCAAATGGATGTTGCA
The DNA here is from genome assembly GCA_964573105.1 of uncultured Granulosicoccaceae bacterium. Lineage (GTDB taxonomy): Bacteria > Pseudomonadota > Gammaproteobacteria > Granulosicoccales > Granulosicoccaceae > CAKZSB01. Next base: position 44,551 of record CAZNIS010000037.1, on the reverse strand, counting down.
GGCGTCGATCTCCCGCGTGAAGGTTTGCCAATCCGAAGGCGCCACGACAAATAGCGAGGCGCGCGGTAGCGCCGGGTTGATGCGGGCTGCGGTCTGCAGCGCCAGGTGGCTGAAGCTCGACAGCACGATCGTCGGCAGGGTTGGATGTTTCGCCAGGGTCTCGAGAATTACTGTCGTTGTCGGTACCTCCCAGCCACTGCTGGGTTTGATCTCCAGATTGATCGAAAGATCGAGTTCCAGGCACAGCGCCAGACACTCATCCAGCGTAGCAATCGGTTCACCACGAAAGGCGGGATCAAACCAGGTGCCGCTGTCCACCTGGCGCAATTGGTCGAGCGAGCGTTCGATCACCAGGCCATCGCCATCGCTGCAGCGCGAGATGCTGTCGTCGTGGTGTAACACCGGCACACCGTCGCGGCTGATATTGACATCGATCTCTACCCAGGTTGCGCCTTGCTCGGCGGCCAGTCGAATGGCTGCCAGGGTGTTTTCCGGCGCATCGCCACTCGCGCCACGGTGGGCGGTGATCTGCGGCATAATCTGATCTGATGGTTTCATTGCTCGCCTCGAAGCGGGTGGGTGAGTTATTCTCGCGAGGTCCCATTATGAACACCTTTAACCGTATTGACGCAAAGGTCACTCGTTGAGCCCAGAACCAGACAATAGCAATCGTAAGCCTGCTCAGCCGATGTGGCGGCAACTGATCAGGCTTGCCCCCGAAGCGGGCACGAGTCTGCAAAACCAGCTTCGCCGATCGCTGGTCACGGCGATACTGGACGGTCATATTCCGCACAATCGTCCACTGCCGTCCTCACGTGAGCTGTCGCGTCAGCTCGGCGTCGCTCGCAATACGGTTGTGCACGCCTATCAGCACCTGATGGACGAGGGCTATTTGATCGCCGAGGAACGGCGTGGTTATTTTGTCAACACCGAACTTGTCAACAGCCGCGTTTCGCGTGCGCCCGAAACCGTCGCTGGCGAGCAGCGCTTTCCCGATTGGGGCAACAAGTTTCGGGTGCGTCCCTCGCAGCAGCGCAACCTCGCCCCGCACCTGCGCGACTGGCGTGACTTCGACTACCCGTTCACCGCCGGTCAAACCGACTCGGCGATGTTTCCGATCAACGAGTGGCGCGAGTGCTGTCGCCAGTCGCTGGGCGTGCGCGCGATCACCGACTGGATGCCCGACTCAGTCGACAACGACGACGCGATGCTGCTCGAGCAAATACAAAACCGCATTTTGCCGCCACGTGGCCTGTGGGTCTCTCCCGATCAAATCCTGATCACCATGGGGGCTCAGAACGCGCTGTATCTGTTGGCGCGGCTGTTGGTCGATCGCGAAGACACCGTCGGCATCGAGGATCCGGGTTATCCCGACGCCCGCAATATATTCGAGCAGCGCAACTGTAAGCTGCGACCGCTGGCGGTGGATCGCGAAGGGCTGGTCGTCGACGATGAACTCAAAGGCTGTAACCTCGTTTACTGCACCCCGAGTCATCAGTCACCCACGACCGCCACCATGTCGCTGCAGCGGCGCAAACAGCTCTTGCAGATGGCCGCCGATCACGACATGCTGATCGTCGAGGACGACTACGAGAGCGAGCTCAACTTCAATGGTGCGCCAACGCCGGCTCTGAAAAGTCTCGACAGCAATCAACGCGTGATCTACGTCGGCAGTCTGTCGAAAACACTGGCGCCCGGTCTGCGGCTGGGTTTCATGATAGGCCCGCCTGAGCTGATCGATGAAGTGCGCGCCTTGCGCCGGCTGATGTTGCGGCACCCGCCGTCTAACAACCAGAACGCGGTGGCGCACTTTCTGGCGCTGGGGCATCACGATGCGCTGGTGCATCGCATTGCCAACAGCTACCGCGCGCGCTGGCAGGCGATGGATAGTGCACTGGCCGAATTTCTCCCTGATTCCAGCAGCGCGCCGGCGTTTGGCGGCAGCGCGTTCTGGGTCAAATTGCCGCAGGGCGTGATCGCGTCCGACGTTGCACGGGTGGCGGCCGAGAATAGTATACTGGTGGTCGCTGGCGATCCCTACTTCATGAATCCCAGTCCGTCCGACGCGTTCCTGCGTCTCGGGTACTCCTCGATCCCTGCCGATCAAATTGCGCCCGGCATCGAGAAACTCGCATCCCTGATCAAAAAAATGGTTTGAAATCATGAGCAAAAAGGTCGCCTTCATCGGGCTCGGCGTGATGGGTTATCCGATGGCCGGTCATCTGGTCACAGCCGGTCACAGCGTCAGTGCTTACAACCGCACCGCAGCCAAGTCTGCGCAGTGGGCTAAACAGCACGGTGGCACGGCTGCGGCGACTCCGCGCGAGGCAGCGAACGGTTGCGATATCGTTTGCGTCTGCGTGGGCAATGACGATGACCTGCGCTCTGTTATTTACGGTGACGATGGCGTGCTCGCCGGGCTTGCCAGTGGTGCGACCCTGGTTGACCACACCACCGCATCAGCCGAAGTCGCGCGCGAGATCTCCGCCGCTGCCGCTGAGAAAGGCGTGCAATTTATCGATGCGCCGGTATCCGGTGGCCAGGCTGGCGCCGAAAACGGCGTGCTGGCCATCATGTGCGGCGGCGAGCAAGCCACCTTTGACGCAGTCTCACCGGTGCTGGCAGCCTACGGTAAAAATGTCTCATTGATCGGACCGGTCGGTTCCGGCCAATTGACCAAGATGGTCAACCAGATTTGCATCGCAGGCCTTGTGCAAGCGCTGTCGGAAGGTGTGAATTTCGCTCAGGCCGCCGGGCTTGATATCGAGAAAGTCATGGGTGTGGTCGCTGGCGGTGCTGCCCAGTCCTGGCAGATGGAAAATCGCTACAAGACCATGGCTGACAACGAATTTGAATTCGGCTTTGCGGTCGACTGGATGCGTAAGGATCTTTCTATCGTGCTGGATGAATCGCGTCGCAATGGCGCGTCAGTACCGGTGACGGCGATGGTTGACCAGTTCTACGGCGATGTTCAAAACATGGGTGGCAATCGCTGGGACACCTCAAGTCTGATCGCGCGACTGAAAAAATAGTGGCCTGTATCGCGGCAATTGCCTCGCCATTGCCGTGATAATCTGTAGTGAATACGACGGGCATATGCCTATCGCAAACACACTGTTGCGCGGCCTCAAGGTGTCCTGCACACTAGCCCGATTGCGCGCTCGAACTGTATCGTTTATGACACATAATGTTAGCCAGAGTTGTGTAGGGAAATAATGTCCGCCGCTACACCGTTGGTCAGATTTGAAAATGTTCAGAAGAGCTATGACGGCGAGGTGCTGGTCGTCAAGGACTTCAACCTCGATGTCGAGCGTGGCGAATTCCTGACTATGCTCGGGCCGTCCGGCTCTGGTAAAACCACATGCCTGATGATGCTGGCAGGCTTTGAGCCGGCGACCCACGGCGAGATTTATCTCGATAACCAGCCGATCAACAACGTCCCGCCACACAAGCGCGGCATCGGCATGGTGTTCCAGAACTACGCGCTGTTTCCGCACATGACAGTCGCTGAAAACCTTTCTTTTCCGCTGGAAGTTCGGCGCATGTCGCGCAGCGAACGAGAATCGCGGGTCAAGCGTGCACTCGATATGGTGCAACTGGGCGAATTCGGTTCGCGGCGTCCGGCGCAATTGTCCGGTGGGCAACAACAGCGTGTCGCGGTAGCGCGCGCACTGGTATTCGACCCCGAACTCGTATTAATGGACGAGCCACTCGGTGCGCTGGACAAAAACCTGCGCGAGCAAATGCAGTACGAGATCAAACACATTCACGAGAATCTCGGCGTCACCGTCGTCTATGTCACGCACGATCAATCCGAAGCGCTGACCATGAGCAACCGCATTGCGGTGTTTAATGATGGCGTAGTGCAACAACTGGCCGCACCCGATGTGCTCTACGAAAAACCCGAAAACGCGTTTGTCGCGCAGTTCATCGGCGAGAACAACAAATTGCGCGGTCAGGTCACATCACTTGATCAGAACTTATGCACCGTCGTCACCGACGATGGACAACAGGTACAGGCGCTGGCGGTCAATGTGTCGCAACCCGGGCAGGCCACCACGCTGTCGCTGCGCCCCGAGCGCGTATTGATCTCGCCGCCGGCAGGCACAGTAGATAACGTCTTTGAAGCCAGGGTGCTCGAACTGATTTACCTGGGCGATCATATTCGCGCCCGCGTAGCACTGCTGGGACGGGAAGATTTCATCGTCAAGGTGCCTAACTCTGCCAACCACGTCGCGATGCGAGAGGGCGACACGGTTGTAGTAGGCTGGCAGCGCGATGATTGTCGGGCGCTCGATGCGCCGCAATGAACACAGGCTGTTGTATCGGCCATGTGAATTATGGGAGATGACAAGGGAGCGTTAAGTTTCCCGTTGGTCGGAGAGACCTGCACAACGCACTACCGCAATTGGCCGGTGATTCCGGTCTTTAACAACTGAGGACTTGAGCAATATGAAACTGGTAACCAAGCTTGCACCTGCAGCACTTGCTGTCGGTATGACACTGGGCGTCGCGAACGCTGCAGAGATCACCGTCGTATCATGGGGCGGTGCCTACACTAAATCCCAGGTTGAGGCCTATCACAAGCCCTGGGCTGCCGAGACTGGCAACACTGTGGTATCTGAGGACTACAACGGTGGTCTGTCAGAAGTGAAAGCACAGGTTGAAGCGGGCAACGTCAAATGGGATCTCGTTGACGTCGAACTGTCTGATGCGGTTCGCGGCTGCGATGAAGGCCTGCTGGAAACACTGGACATCAATGAAATGCCAGCCGGCGACGACGGCACACCGGCAATCGAGGATTTCCTCCCCGGTACCTACACCGACTGCGCGATCGGCACCATCGTCTGGTCTACTATTTTCGCCTACGACAGCACCAAGCTAGACGAGAAGCCAAGCACCATTGCCGACTTCTTCGACACCGAAAAATTCCCTGGCAAGCGCGGCATTCGCAAAAACCCGAAAGCCAACATGGAAATGGCGCTGATGGCTGACGGCGTTCCAGCTGACGAAGTCTACGACGTACTGGCCACAGCCGAAGGCGTTGAGCGCGCGCTGGCAAAGATGGATTCGATCAAGGACCAGGTGGTCTGGTGGGAGGCCGGTGCACAACCGCCGCAACTGCTGGCCGACGGCGAAGTAGTCATGACCACTGCCTACAATGGCCGAATCTTCAACGCGGTCGCCTCTGAAGACAAGCCGTTTGAAATTGTTTGGGACGGTCAGGTTTGGGATCTGGATTTGTGGGTCATGCCGAAAGGCGCGCCGAACAAAGAAGCCGCAATGGACTTCATCAAGTTCTCCACCGACACCAAGCGTCTCGCCGCTCAGGCAAGCTGGATCTCTTACGGTCCGGTTCGCAAGTCTTCCTCAGCTTTGGTTGGATCATTCCACGACAAGCCCGACCTGGCGATGGACGTGCACATGCCGACTGCTGCAGAAAACATGAAGAACGCGCTCCAGAATGACTTCGAATTCTGGGCGGATAACCAGGATCAGCTGAACGAACAGTTCAACGCCTGGTTGGCGAAGTAAAAAACAGGGCTTGCACTGCAAGTCCCAGTAACGACCGCCCCGGTGCGCCGGGGCGGTCCGTTTTTGCACCACCCCTGATTCGCCGATGACGACAGCCCAGACAACGATTGAAATTGACGGCGACTCGCTGAAAAAGCGCCTCGACAAGGCGATGTTCGCGAGCCGCAGGCGCGCGTTCCTGCTGGTGCTGCCGTTGCTGCTGTTTGTGCTGGTGACCTTCGTCGCACCAGTGTTGTATTTTCTGTTCCAGGGATTCTACGATCCCACCTTTTCCAAACTAATGCCGCAGACCAGCGCCGCCCTGGCCGACTGGGATACCGTCAGCGAACCGGATGAAGACATGTACGCCGCGCTGGTGGCCGATCTGATTGCCGCACGCGAGTCCAGAACCATTGGCAAGGTCGCCACGCGGGTCAATCGAGAAAAAGCCGGCACCCGTTCCGTCTTTACGTCGTCCGCGCGGCGTGCAGCCAAACTGGAACCGCCCTACAAAGAGGCGCTGATCGGCGTCAAGAAAAACTGGGCCGATCCCACCGTGTGGGAGGCGATGAAAACCGCCTCAAACACCTGGACGCTTGGCTATTACGCCAACGCACTCGATTATCGACAGAATGCCGATGGCAGTTTCCAGCGTCAGGATGCAAGCCGGCGTGTCGACACAACCGTCGGGTTTGGCGACTGGTCGTTTACCGTCAACCTTGGCATTCATCAGCTACTGTTTTTGCGCACCCTGCAAATATCGCTGATGGTGACCGTGTTCTGTCTGTTGCTGGGCTACCCGATTGCCTATCTGCTGGCGACACTGCCGCTGCGAACCTCCAACCTGTTGATGATTCTGGTGCTGCTGCCGTTCTGGACCTCAATCCTGGTGCGCACCACATCGTGGATCGCGATGCTGCAATCGCAGGGGGTGGTCAACGATCTGCTGGTCTTTTTTGGCGTCACCAATGACGACGGGCGATTCTCGCTGATCTACAACAAGCTCGGCACTTTGATCGCCATGACCCATATTCTGCTGCCGTTCATGGTGCTGCCGTTGTTCTCGGTCATGAAGGGCATACCACCCAGTTATGTTCGCGCCGCCAAAAGCTTAGGCGCAACCAACTGGACTGCGTTCTGGCGCGTCTATGCGCCGCAGACCATTCCCGGTATCGGGGCCGGCGCGATTCTGGTGTTTATCGTGGCCATCGGCTACTACATCACGCCAGCACTGGTGGGTGGGCAGGATGGTCAGATGATCTCAAACTTCATCGATTTTCATATGCGCAAATCGCTGAACTGGAACCTTGCCGCCGGACTCGGTGGTGTACTGCTGGTGATCGTGATGTTTCTGTACTGGCTGTACGATCGCATTGTCGGTATCGACAACATGAAAATGGGTTAACCGGATGAGTCTTCCAGCATATGCCGGTTGGGGCGAGCGGCTCTGGTACTACACTTTCAGAGTATTGTGCGGGCTGATTTTTTTGTTCCTGATCGCACCGATCCTGATCGTTCTGCCGTTAAGTTTTAACGTCGAGCCCTATTTTTCATTTACCTCTGGCATGTTGTCACTGGATCCGGATGCGTTCTCACTGCGTTGGTACAAAGATATTTTAACCAACGGTATGGTCAACCCGGAGGCGACCACAGGCTGGTGGGCAGATGTCTGGAACAATGCGCAGTGGGTGCGCTCGATGCGCAACAGTTTCTTTATCGGCATCATCGCCACACTAATCGCCACCGCACTGGGTACGCTGGCGGCCGTTGGCCTAAGCCGATCTGAAATGCCATATAAAAAACAGATTATGGCGTTGCTGATTTCGCCGATGATTGTGCCGCTTGTCATCACGGCGGCTGGCACCTTTCGGGCCTTCAGTGAATTTGGCCTGGCCTACACGCACCTGGGCGTCATACTGGCGCACGCTGTGCTCGGCATTCCGTTTGTCATCATTACCGTCACTGCCACACTGGTCGGGTTTGATCAAAGCATGGTCAGAGCTGCCTACAGCATGGGAGCCGGGCCAGTCCGTACCTTTTTCAAGGTTCAAATGCCGCTGATATTGCCCGGTGTTATCTCCGGCGCGCTGTTTGCGTTCATCACCTCGTTCGATGAAGTGGTCGTGGTCATTCAGCTCGCCTCGGTGGAGCAGCGTACTATTCCACGTCAGATGTTCTCGGGCATCCGCGAGCAAATATCACCAACCATTCTCGCCGTGGCCACTATTCTTGTTGTCATCTCTATCGCCTTGCTGACGACGCTGGAATTGCTGCGGCGGCGCTCCGAGCGACTACGCGGTGTGTCACCTGCCTAGTCAACTTTGGTGACCAATCAGGTTTGACACCTCGAACATCGGGGTGACGCTGCGACCCGTCCATCGATCGGGCTGCGAATCAGTGCCCAAATGACGGGCTGCGCCGTATTTCGTATCGCCTGCGTAGTCAGACGAGTCGTTCCTGGAACACCTTCGCCGGTCAATATTGCACAGGATGCGCGCAATACGGCAATGCCAACCCCTGCGCATCCGGATTTTCGAAACCGACAACCATGAAAGCCTATTCACTACTCGCGTTGGCCCGCAACGGCCTGTCATGGCAGAAGGACTGGCAGCGCGCCTGGCGCAGTCCCGATCCTGCAGAATCCTACGACGTCGTTATTGTTGGCGGTGGCGGCCACGGCCTGGCAACGGCCTATTACCTGGCGACACAATGCGGCATTAATAAGGTTGCGGTGATCGAAAAAGGTTGGCTCGGTGGTGGCAATACCGGCCGCAACACAACGATTGTCCGATCCAATTATCTGCTCGATGCGTCAGCTGGTATCTATGAACACGCCGTGAAATTGTGGGAAGGGCTCAGTCAGGAGCTCAACTACAACGTGATGTTCTCGCAGCGTGGCCTGCTGCACCTTGCGCACAGTGTGCACGACATGCAGGAGATTGGGCGGCGCGGCAATGCGATCCATCTCAATGGTATCGATTCTGAATTTCTGACACCACAGCAAGTCCAGCAGATGGTGCCGTTCATCAATCTGAATTGTCGCTATCCGGTCATGGGTGGGTTGTTGCAAAAACGCGGTGGCACTGCCCGCCACGATGCGGTGGCCTGGGGCTACGCGCGCGGGGCCGATGCGGCGGGTGTCGATATTATTCAAAATTGCGAAGTCACCGGCTTTCAGATCGAGAACAACAAGGTGGTCGGCGTGGATACCACGCGCGGGCGCATTAAGGCCGGCAAGGTAGGCGTCGTGACTGCCGGGCACAGCAGTGTGCTGGCAGAGATGGCAGGCTTCAAGTTGCCGCTGGAATCCTATCCGCTGCAGGCCTGGGTGTCAGAGCCGATCAAGCCGATTATCGATTGTGTGGTGATGTCGAACGGCATTCACGTTTATGTCAGCCAATCCGACAAAGGCGAGCTCGTCGTCGGTGCCGGGTCTGATGCCTATAACTCCTATTCACAACGCGGCAGCTTCGATCTGATCGAACACACGGTCGGTCCGTTGATTGAACTTTTTCCTCTGTTTTCAAGATTGCGGATGCTGCGTCAGTGGGCGGGCATTGTGGATGTCACTGTCGATCGATCGCCCATTCTGTCGAAAACACCCGTACAGAATCTGTTTTTCAACTGCGGTTGGGGAACTGGCGGATTCAAAGCCACCCCAGGTAGTGGCCACGCGTTCGCGCACTCGATCGCCGCCGGCGAAATGAACGACATTGCCGCGCCGTTTTCAATCGATCGATTCAATACCGGCGCACTGATTGACGAGGGGGCGGCGGCGGCCGTCGCCCACTGAGAATTTTCCATGTTACTGATTAACTGCCCGTATTGCGGCGAGCGCGATCAAACCGAGTTCGCCTGTCATGGCGAGGCGCATATCGCGCGCCCGACCGACACCGCTTCGCTGTCCGATGAACAGTGGGGTGACTATGTTTTCTTTCGCACCAACCCCAAGGGCATTCACTACGAGCGCTGGGTGCACGTACATGGTTGCCGGCGCTGGTTCAACGCCGTGCGTCATACGGTACAGGACGAAATCCTCGCCACCTATGAGGTTGGCGCTGCGCGTCCAGACGTCGGTGATGGCCAATGAGCGAACAGACTGAGGCACCGAATCGGCTTGCTGCGGGCGGCGCGATTGATCGTGGCAAGCCGCTGTCATTTACCTTTGATGGCAAGCCCTACCGCGGGTATGCCGGTGACACACTGGCGTCGGCATTGCTCGCCAATGGCGTGGTGTTGCTGGGCCGAAGTTTTAAATATCACCGTCCGCGCGGATTGATTGCAGCCGGATCGGAAGAGCCGAATGCACTGGTGCAACTTGAAAATGGTGCCAGAACAGAGCCCAACACACGTGCTACCTGCATTGAGCTCTACGACGGGCTGGAGGCAAGTTCACAAAATCGCTGGCCGAGCCTGTCTTTTGACATAGGCGCGGTCAACTCACTGATGGCCAGATTTATTCCGGCTGGCTTCTACTACAAGACTTTCATGTGGCCGGCGTCGATGTGGCTGACTTATGAAAAATTCATTCGCAAGGCGGCGGGGCTAGGCGTCAGCCCAACCGAGCCCGATCCCGATCGCTACGAGAACACCCATGCGCACTGCGAAGTACTGGTCGTCGGTGCCGGGCCCGCTGGCATTGCGGCAGCACTGGCCGCAGCCGAAGGCGATGCACGCGTACTGTTAATTGACGAGCAGAACGAGCTCGGTGGTTCGCTTTTATCAGCGCCCGCAGACGCTGGGGACGCATTGCGCGCCTGGCTTGACGATGCCATTCGAAAGCTTCGTGCCAACGCCAATGTAACCATTCTTTCGCGCACCACCTTAACCGGCTATTTCGACTACAACTACCTGACGGCGCTGGAAAAGGTGACAGATCACCTGCCTCCGGGCACAGACCCCGTCGCCCCGCGTCAGCGATTCTGGAAAATTCGCGCGCGTCAGGTCGTGATCGCAACCGGCGCGATCGAACGGCCACTGGTATTTGCCGACAATGATCGTCCCGGCGTCATGCTGGCCAATGCTGTCGATACCTATATCAATCGCTACGCGGTTCTGCCGGGTCGAAACATTATATTTTTCACCAACAATGACAGTGTCTATCGCACCGCATTGAATGCGGCTGACAAAGGGGCCGAAGTCATTGTTGTCGACACGCGTTCAGATGTCGATCGCGAGCTTGGCGGGCAACTTGAGTCCGCCGGCGTCAAACATTTCACCGGTCACGCGATTGTGGCGGTCAAAGGCAAGCTCGCGGTGAACGCGGTTCGCATCATGCCGTTATCGGAAGATGGCAAATCCGTTGCCGGGCAAGCCTGGGAGCTGCGCTGCGATTGCGTGGCCAATTCTGGCGGCTGGACGCCAAGTGTTCACCTGTTCAGCCAAAGCGGTGGCAAGCTCGCCTTTCGTGAAGACATCGCCGCATTTGTCCCGGATGCAAAAACGGTAAGAAGAGTCAATCCGAATTTTTCTGCCGGAGCCTGCAACGGCGTGTTCAGCACCGCCGACTGTTTGAGTGAAGGCGCGCAAGCCGGGCGTGCCGCCGCAACGGCGGCCGGTTTTGCCGGTGATTCGATCGATCTGCCGTCGGTTGATGGCAACGATCCTGGTCAGGGTGCTATCCATCCGCTGTGGCTGGTGCCGACGGTGCACCCGGTAGGTGAGGGGGCGGCCAAGCACTTTCACGATTTCCAAAACGACGTGACCGCTGCCGATATTCATCTCGCGGCCCGGGAGGGCTATCTGTCGGTCGAACATCTCAAACGCTACACCACCACCGGGATGGCGACAGACCAGGGCAAGACATCAAACCTGAATGCGCTGGCAATCATGGCAGAGATTCGTGGAGCACAAATCCCGGAAGTCGGTACCACCACGTTTCGGCCACCCTATACACCGGTCACACTCGGCGCCATCGCCGGTCAGGAAACTCGTGATTTGTTTTTGCAGATCAGGCAGACGCCGATGCACCGCTGGCACGTCGAACACAACGCCGTGTTCGAGGATGTCGGTGACTGGAAGCGACCGCGTTACTTTCCGAAAGGTGCCGAGGACATGCACGATGCCGTGCAGCGCGAGTGTGCCGCTGTACGCGATCGAGTGGGTATTCTCGATGCGTCGACGCTCGGCAAGATCGATATCCAGGGTGAAGACGCAGCCGAGTTTCTGGAGATGATCTACACCAACGGCTGGAAGAAACTGGCCGTCGGTGGTTGCCGTTACGGCCTGATGCTGAACGAACACGGCATGATTTTCGACGATGGTGTCACCAGCCGGTTAGGCGAGCATCACTTTCACATGACCACGACCACCGGTGGTGCGGCGCGTGTGATGAACTGGCTCGAGGAGTGGCTGCAGACAGAGTGGCCCGACATGAACGTCTACTGCACCAGCGTCACGGAACAATGGGCGGTGGCAGCGATTAACGGTCCGCGCGCGCGCGAATTGCTGGCCGGTCTTACAGACATCGATCTGTCGCCAGAGGCATTTCCGTTCATGAGCACCCGCAGTGGTCGGGTTGCCGGTGTGCCGGCGCGTGTTTATCGCATCAGTTTCACTGGCGAACTGTCCTACGAGATCAACGTGCCGGCGCGCTATGGTCGCCACCTCTGGGATACGCTGATGCAAGCGGGCGAGGCGTTCGATATCTGCCCCTACGGCACCGAGTCCATGCATGTATTGCGCGCGGAAAAAGGTTTTATCATCGTGGGTCAGGATACCGATGGCACCGTCACGCCACACGATGTCGATATGGACTGGATCGTCTCTGGCAAAAAGCACGACTTCATCGGCAAGCGCTCGCTGTCCAGAGTGGACACTGCGCGCGAGGGCAGACCGCAACTGGTTGGGTTGCTGACTGACGATCCGGCGTTTGTATTGCCCGAGGGCGCGCACATCGTTTCGCAAGTGCTCGATAAACCGCCGATGCCCACCATCGGTCACGTCACATCCAGTTATATAAGTCCGAACCTCGGACGCTCTATTGCGCTGGCTTTATTGCAGAATGGCAAGAATAAAAAAGGTGACGCGGTGAAAGTGCAGTTGATGGACGGCAGAGTCATCGACGCCAAAGTGTCCAACACGGTATTCGTCGACGAAAAAGGGGAGCGTGCCCGTGGCTGAACATACACCTGTCATTCACACGCCTTTGCAACACGCTACCTACTCAGGTGCCGGTGTCGTGATGGGCGAAAATCTTTTTTGTGCCAAAGTGATTGTGCGCGCCGACTTTGCGGACAACGAGCTTGTGTCAAAGCTGAGCGGTCAGATCGGCCTGCCATTGGATCTGGAGCCCAACACCTTCGCAGAGAGCGATCAGGCGTCGGTTTTTTGGCTTGGTCCAGATGAGCGGATGATTCACTCGTATTCAAGCGAACCCGAGGTTCTACTGAATGGAATACAGCATCTTTTGCCTGTGGGGCGATCAAGTGCAGTAGACGTCAGTGATTATTACACTACTATTAGAATTGCCGGTATCAATGCGCGCCAGGTGTTGGCTGCCGGTACACCCTTCGATATCCATCAGCGAAATTTCAAAGAGGGCAGCTGTGTACAAACGCGGTTTGGCACAGCGTCAGTGATATTGATCATGCAGGATGCCAGTCCGGCGTTCGATATTCAGGTGCGCTGGAGTTTTGCCGAGTACGTTTGGCGATACCTTCGCCGCGTGGCTGAGTTCAGAACGGTAGAGGCGTGATACGCCAATTAAACGTCCCAGTGTAGTGATTTGGTGGGGATTGGAAAACACGCATAAAGCGGGTAACAACTGGATCACACAAAGGTGGGCGAATATTTCCAGTTGTTAATCAAAGCATCGATATAGCGGTTTCTAACCAATCGTTAATGCTCTAAAGAAGATAATTTGCCGTCATACCCTACATTGTAGTGGAGCCAGGCTGCCTGCAAACAGTGTAGCCTTCAGACTGTATATCGAATCAGAGCAGATATGAAACTCAAAATTGTTAACATTGGTGGCGTGTTGTTCGCCGCCAGTCTCAACCTGTTCAGCATTTCTCCCGCCGTGGCGATGAACGTGTGTTCTGCCTCTGCGGTCGATCCTGACGGAGATGGATGGGGCTGGGAAAATAATCAAAGCTGCCAGTTCATTGGTGGTTCACCTTCTAACAGCGCTTCATCCGGTTCAGATTTTTGCCAATCGGCATCCTCTGACCCTGATGGTGACGGTTGGGGTTGGGAGAACGGTACCTCCTGTCGCATTGGCAGCAGCTCTTCATCCAGCAGCAGTAGCAGCTCGTCATCGAGCAGTGGCTCGTCCTCTGGCGGCACACCGGTGTGTGCGTCCAGCGCCACTGATCCGGACGGTGACGGTTGGGGATTTGAGAACGGACAATCGTGCCGGGTTGGCAGTTCCAGCTCCAGCTCTAGTAGCTCTGGCGGCAGCTCTTCCTCCGGCGCTTCAAGTTCCTCATCTTCAGCAACGACCGTCAACGGCGTGCCGGTGTGCACCACCACCGCATCAGACTTTGACGGCGATGGCTGGGGGCACGAGGGTGGTCAAAGCTGCCGCGTGACGTCGGCAACCTCCAACGCCGATGCATCGGCTGCGAATGTGGCACCACCGCCGGTGTCAGCGGCCAGCAATGGTTCAGTCAATGGTCGTCCGATCTGCCTGACCGACAGCAGCGATGTCGGCAACACCGGTTTCGGTTACGAGAACAACCAGACCTGCGCCGTAGTGCCGGGCGTAACTGCAACACCTGATAACCCGTTGCTGAACACTCGCGTCTGCGAGCCCTGGTTTGAAATCCAGTACGGCAACTACCGCTTGCAGAACAACACCTGGGCATCTGACGCGGTCTATTCCGACAACTGGCATCAGTGCATCGAAGTGACCGGCAATCGCGGCAACTATATTGCCAAGTGGGACTACAACTGGCTCGGCCGTTCCGAAGGTGATGAATTCTCGGTGAAGTCTTATCCGCAGGTCTATTACGGTCGCAAGACTCGCTTTAACATCTCGGGCACCGTGGCTGAGACTGGTATGCCGGTTCGCATCAATGGTATGCCGCAATTCACCGTCAATTACCGCTACTCTGAAACCGGCAACGCCGAGCGCAACGTAGCGCTGGAATCCTTCTTCCACACCAGCTGCGAAGCCGAGGAGCACAACAAGTTCTTCGAACTGATGGTTTGGGTAGACAAGCCAGTGGTCAGAATCCCGGGCCCCAAAGTAGCCGATGCGCGCATCAGTGGTCAGGACTGGTCAGTACACGTCAATCCTTCGCTGGGCTGGGGCTATGTCGCGTTTGTCGCCGACAACCCGCAGAACCAGGGTTCGCTCGACTGGAACGCGTTTGTTGAGTGGGTGCGCTTTCAGGGACCGAGCGCGGGCGTTCCGAGCATAGGCAACAACACCTGCATGGGTGCGATCGAAATCGGCACCGAAACCTTCTGGGGCAACGGCACCTTCACCCTGCACCAGTTTGACGTCATCCACTAGGAACGTCTGCAAGCAGTATCCAAAGGCGGGTGTTTCACCCGCCTTTTTTTTGCCCGCCACCATCGTCACCACCCTCCGCGATCAGCCGGTAGCGGGCAAAACGTGATTGTGTCGTCAAGCTGCCGGGCTTGATGCGGCCGAAATCTGAACTCCCTTGCTCTCAATCCGTCGAAGCAATGCGAGCAAGCTGGTTGTGCTGCCAGTGTGTCGCCGTGTTTGCTGGGGAGCGGGTGGTGAAAAAGATACTGATACTGGAAGACGAGCAGGAAATCGCCGACCTGCTGGCCATTCATCTGAGTGATTTGGGTGCTGATATCACGCATGCCGCCGACGGGCTGCAGGGGCTGAATCTCGCCGTTAGTCGACAGTGGGATATGATCCTGCTTGACTTGTCTCTGCCGCGTTGCAATGGCCTGGAGATCTGTCAGCAGGTGCGCGAAATGAGCGCCTCGACACCGATCATCATGCTGACTGCTCGCTCGGCAGAATCCGAGCGCGTGCTGGGACTCGATGCCGGAGCCGATGACTACATCAGCAAGCCTTTCGGCATCAGTGAATTGATCGCTCGGGTCAAGTCGTTGTTTCGCCGTGTTGATGCAATGGCAACACAGTCGGTCAGCCAGATGCTGAAAGTGGGTGATATCGAAATGTGCCCGGTCAATCACAGCGTGACTGTTCGCGGCACACCCGTGTCTCTGACGGCCAAAGAGTTCGAGTTGCTGCAGTACTTTCTGCGCGCGCCAAACCGGGTATTTAAACGCACTGAGCTACTTCAGGACGTCTGGGGATACACACACAGCGGCTACCTGCACACTGTCAACAGCCATATCAATCGCCTGCGTGCGAAGATCGAACCCGATCCGTCTAATCCACAATACATCAGCACTGTCTGGGGGGTTGGCTATCGCATGCCGGATAGTGCGCAGACATGACCTCGCTGTATGCGCGATTGAGCCTGTTTTTTTTGATCGTACTGCTGTTGATGGGGTTTTTCATTCTTTGGCTTGCCGATCGATCTGCGCGCCAGTACTTTCTCGAATTCAATCAGGAGCTCAACAGCCCAATCGCCATGTACATGGCGCAAAACGCAAACCTGTTGACCGATGGCACGCCCAACGCCGATGCGCTGGCGCGCCTGTCTGAGCACGTGATGATGGTCAACCCGAGCGTCGAGGTCTATCTGCTAGATGCCGATGGACGTGTAGTAGGGCATTCGCAATCCGTCACACCCGCCTTGCAACAGGTCCGGCTTGAGCCGATCAAACAATTTCTGGACGGACGCCAGTCCTATCCGCTGTTGGGTGATAATCCCAACGATCCCCGGCAAACGCGCACGTTTTCTGTGCATCCGCTGGAGGAGGGCAATCGCGTTGTGGGATACGTCTATGCGGTGCTAACCGGGGAACGTCACCTGTCCGTGTTGCAGGCAGTGTCTTCCAGTTACACACTCAAGGCAATCTGGATCACGACTATCAGCGTGCTCGCTGTTGCACTGCTGGCAGGCGTAGTGGTTTTTTTCATGCTCACGCGACGCCTGCGGCAACTCACCGGCAGAGTGCAGCATCTACAGGCTGACGCTCTGGCACAACACGGCCGCAGTGCCGCTGTCGATAGACGCGATGAACTCGACGAACTGGCGCACGCCTATGAGTCGATGGCTCAGCGACTGATGGAACAGTACCAGGCGCTTGAGCACAGTGACAGTGTCCGACGCGAGTTGTTTGCCAACATCTCTCATGACCTGCGTACACCACTGACCACAATGCAGGGCTACCTCGAAACACTGCAACTCAAACGCGGTAGCTTGTCTGAGGAGCAGCAACAGGCCTGTATCGATGTAGCCTTGCGACAGTCCATCAGGCTCAACGAGTTGATCGGCGAGTTATTTGAACTGTCTCGCCTCAGCTCGGGTGAATTCGAGCTGTGCCTGGAACGTTTCTCACTGGTAGAACTCGCGCATGACTGCATTCAGGATTTTCAAATCCGCTCAATCGAGTGCGAAGTTGATTTGCGGGTTGAGGCAGATACGCAAAGCAACCTCGATGTCGTGGCTGACATTTCGTTGATACAGCGCATCTTTGAAAACCTGCTCGACAATGCGTTGCGCTACACGCCACCGAACGGCAGTGTGGTTATTTCAATTCAGCGCGTTGACGAGTACAACATCTGTGCAACGGTTTCGGATACCGGGGTTGGTATGGCGAGCGACGTTGCAGCGCGCGTGTTCGATCGCCACTACCGGGACGGCGACTCAGCTGATGCACTCGCCAAGCAACACGCCGGTCTCGGGCTTGCCATAGTGCGCAGTATCCTGGATTTGCACAACAGTGAAATCAGGGTGCGAAGTCGGCGACACCTCGGCACCAGTTTTCAATTTGATTTGCAGGCAGCGTCCGCTCAGTCGGCCGGGTTGCCGGACCAACAATATGCCGATGCGGTTTGAGGCCACGCGCGCGGGGTGCCACGATGCGGGTAAATCTGTAACCATCCAGCCGGAAGCACCAGCTCGTCGTGTCACACACAGTACCGGCAAACCATGGCGGCTGCGGGTTAAGCCAGTGTTACCGCAATGGCTCAGATGCCAGCGATGGTTTGAGTTTTTGCCGCCACGAGGCCTTTATTTCAGTTGCTATGGTTGCGGCTTGATTATTGGTTTCGCCAGGGTCAGCGTGCAGCTCAAAGGCGTACTCCTGGCCACTTTTTCGATCGACCCAGTATTTCCAGCGTACTGTCGGCACTGAGAAATCAATCAGTCCAAATTCATTGGCGTGCTCAAAGAAAACAAATTCCCTTTGCTCAACGTCATCCAGCCGGCTGCCCTGCCAGCGCCCGGGCGCCGGTAGAGCAAGCTCTGCCAGAACGCTTGGCGCGATATCGATCTGTGCAGCGGCAGCCTGCGTTTGGTAGCGTTGTCCGCTATGGCCAAAGCGAAACATCAGCAACGGCACTTCGATCGCTGGCTGATAGACACCATTGGAGTGTGAGTAGAGCTGTTGCTCACCCAGCATCTCGCCATGATCACCGGTGACAATAACCAGTGCATCTTCCAGGTAGCCGCGCGCTTTCAGGATGTCCAGTGTCTGTCTAAAATACGCATCGAATTGCAGCAGGCCATTGTCGTAGTGGTTGAGACTTTGCTCCGTGTGTTCAGCACTGCCTGCCTGATAAACTGACGCCCGATAGTAATTGTAGGTTGGGGTCCACTTGAGGTTATCCCGCGCGCGAGTACCCATTGCGTGCGTTGACATCAAGTGCAGCTGCAAATACTCGGGCGTACCATTCCACTGTGGAAGTGTCTGAAGTTCTTCGAGTACCGCTCGATCGTCATTGGCGTATCGGTCGGAATAGGTTCCATCCCAGTAGTGTTCTACCTCGCCAAACCACTCTCGCAGACCGTAAAAATTGGTATGGTCACCGCCCAGTATCATGCGGCGTTTGTAACCATGCATAGCGAGCACTTCGCTCAGCGACAAATCGTGGCGGGAGACATCGTGCGTATAGCGTGAGCGCGAGATCGTTATCAAACCGCAGAATGATTCTGCGCAGGATGTCGTGATTGTCCCCTGGTAGGCCAGTGCATCAGTGGCCGCCAGTTTATCCAGCTCAGGCGTAGTCTGTCGGTTGGCACCGAACAAACTCATCCGATCATGTCGCAGTGCGTCGCCAATAAATACGATGACGTTGCGGGTGGGGCGTGCGTCGGAGGCGACATAGCGCTCGCGATCTGCCAGCGCAAGCCTGTTTTCCCTGGTGCGAATCCGTTGCGAGTTGGCCGACCTGACCGCAATCGCGTCAGCGTTGAACATCAGGGTGAAAGGTTCACCTTGCCACGCGAAACTGGCAGTGGATACATCGGCAATGGCAAATCCGCAAAGTCCCAGCATTGCCGCTCCCGCAAGCTGGCGTAGCAGCCTTGATGTGCTGGCGGTCAGGCTTGCCACCCAACGCCGGGTCTTGCTGATCAACAGGCTGCAAACTGCGATAGCGCCTAACACGAAAACAAACGTGGCGATGATCGCCTCCAGCCTGGTGACGTGCAGCGTGGAAAACAAATCGCCGAAGTGTCTGACATAGGGAATTAGGATAGACAGTGTGGGCGTTCTGCCCCAGAACATATAGCCAATGAGCGTGAGCACATAAAAACCGATCAGAGCGGCAAACGCGAGCGAGCACAGGCCAATATAGAGACGGTTGAATCGACCGGCGAGTATCAGGCGAATAGCCAGCAGCGCCAGCGCGAGTCGAAACACCACCCAGAGATGGGGGGCGACTGCACTCCAGCCGCGATCGTAAAAAAGACCGCTGATCAGCAAAAACAGGCCAGCAGGCAGCAGCCAGAAGCCTGTCTCTACCAGCAGCGCGGCGACAGCGGCCAGCAACTGCCTTTGAGGTGCCTGCGGTGACAGACCCGAATCGGATGTGGCAGAGGTAGACTGGTGCTCAATCATGTGACGTTAGCGTTGCTGCAAGCCGGAGGGTAGGGTGCCGCGTGAGGCCAGCCCCGCAGAGGTCAGCAAGCTGTATGCCGTGCCTTTGCGGCTCACCTGGATGGGCGTCTGGTTTCCAGCACTGCAAGTCGCGTGCGATGTCTTTGACTCGGCGAGCCGCGCTGGCGGTCATTTCGATAGCCACTCATTACCGGGTGAAACGATGCCTGTGCAATTGCTGCCACGACGATTCAAACTGTCACCCACATAGGTTATAGCGGGATCTACAGTGCACGTTTTTTAACTTGTATTGATTCAATTCAATCGATATTGCCAACCTGATCACAACGCGATAGTAAGCAGCATCTACAGAAAGTACGTGGAGTCCGTTGTTCTTTCTAATCAGGAGCGTTACCCGATGAAATTCAGCAGCGCATTGAGCGCAAAAAAATGCAAACTGGCAGCGGTGGCTATTTGCTGTAGTTTGGCCTACGGCTGTTCAAACAGCGATAACACCAGTGATGGCGGCAACACCCCAGGCACGCCCGATACAACGATTTTCAGCAGTGACCCGGTAGTCACTTTGCAGGTCATCGCGGCCAACGGTGCGCCACAGGACGATGCCCTGGTGGAGGTTATTCGCAATCCTGCCAGTATTATCAGTACTGATTCGCTGAGCGAAAGCACAGGTACCAACAACAACGGCACGGTCACACTGGAAGTCGAACCGTTTGAAGGCACCAATGAGATTCAGGTGCGTGTGACGAAAGATGGTTTCATGGCCAACAACGTGCCGGTGACAGTTGCCGGTGGGCAGGACACCCTGGAGGTTATTACCATCACTGCGGATCTGACTGATGATGTGATTGGTATTGGCAGCGCCAATGATGCCGCCGACATCACCCAGTCGATGCTGACGGCAACAGCCACTGGCATGTCCAGCGCCACTGAAAATACCAATCCGGCCTCCAGCACGGTAATGATCCCGCAAAACAGTGCCGCACAAACTCGTGATGGCACGCCGCTGGGTAATCAGCTCACCATGAGCGTGGTGCATTACGATGCCGATCAGGAAGATTCGCTGCTGGCGTTTCCCGGTGGTTTTGCCACGCGCATTGCCAATCCCGATGAGCTGGCCGGCTCGGGGCTCGCGACAATCGACGGCGGTGAAGCGGTAGATGATGATGGGCTGGTATTTGAGTCTGTCGGTTTTGTCGCGATTGAAGTGCGTGATGAGCAGGATCGCATCGCCTCTACTTTCGATCAGCCGATCGAAATCACCACTGAGATCAAACCGAACACCCCGCATCCCACCGCTGATCCGGCCCGCGCAATTCAAGCCGGTGACGAGATTCCAATCTGGAGCTTTGATGAAACGACAGGCGAATGGTCATATGAACAGACTGGAACCGTGCAGCAATCGGGTGACGGCACGCTGTTTGTCAAATTCACCACAGATCACTTGTCATACTACAACCTGGATTTCTATGGCGGAAATCTATGTACCATTACCCTGAATTTTGTACGCGCCGACTCTGGCGCTCCGCTGACGAATTTCACGGGTATCCTGAGGGGCACGGGATTTAGTCGCTATTTCCGTATTCGACCTGACTTTGAAGGCTTTCGCCGTGCACCGTCGGACAAGACATTGACCCTGTCCAATCTGCGCAACGCGGCAGGTGATGAAATTATCGCAAACCCATCATCGTTCAGTTGCGGCGGTGCCAACAGTGCGACGGTCAATGTCTCTCTGGAGATTCCCGTTGAGACACCCACGTTTCCAGTGACCGTATCGGCGGAAACTTTTTGCTCGAACATACCCGACGCTGATCCAGTGCCTGTCGACGGCGCATACGTCAGCTTGTTTCGAAGCCAGCCGAATGTCTACGCCTACGATAGAACCGATGCTACTGGCGTGACTAATCTGGGTGGTGTGCAGGTCACTGAAGGCAATTTCACTATCAGCAGTGGCGTCTATCTAGACGGGCGATGGACCAGCCAGTCAGCCAATGTTGCGCTGGATGCCAGTAACAACAGCGCAACCTTCAGGTTTCCACAGACCTGTGAAGTGCTGACTACAGGTGGCAGCGGCACTGGTGGCTAGCGATTGATGTTTAAGTAGTACACACTGGCAAACCCCGGTAGCGGCTAACCGCTGCCGGGGTATTTTAATTAGTAGTAACTTCGGTTTATCTGAAAGAAGTCTCAGTAAAAAGTACCGGCACTGTGCCAGATCTCCGGACCAAAAAAAATATTCGCTATACAGTCGCGGTCGCGCAACTGGTAGACGCCATAGGTGCTCGCATTGTCGTAGGCATCATCCAGAATTTCCGAATACTGAATCGTGCCACTGGGCTGCTCGTTGCGCGCAACGTAGGCGATGTATTTGGTGTTATCGTAATTCGAGTAGATGTCGAACACCTGCCCATCAGATGTCGTGAACGAATGCTGCGGCGTCTGACCAGACGGTTTGCGTATACCCGCCTTTGGCCACACCATCAACTCAAAAACCGTGTTGTCGGTTGACGGATTATTGGTTCGCTGTATGTCACAGCTTGCGTGCCAGAAGGTTTCGATTGCAACGTTGAATTCAGACACCGAAGAATAGTTGACCGCCGCTGAACTCTCCGAGTCGCGGGCGATGGCGCGGTACTGATAATCGATTGTCCAGACCGGGCTTTGTTCCACCGTTACCGGCAGGCCCGTGGCACTCTGATCAGCCGACACTTCGTTGCCTGACTTCACACCGTAGATCAGCTCAGGGTAGGACGACACAGCATAGATGCTGTTGAGGTCATACTGTGTGCCCAGATCCCAGTCGACCTTGCCAACGACGTTATCACCCGAGGTTTCAAGCGCAATGGTTTGATACCAGTTCGAGTAACCGGTGTTCCAGTGATTCCACAGGTTGTTCTTAAGCAAAAAATCTCCGTAACGAAGCCCGGGATAATTGCTGTCCTTGCCAGCGTACACTGATTGCGGCCCGTCGTTCGGATCTGATGACGACTCGTTCGATTTTACTGGAAAGGCAAGGCTTGAGAAGGTCGCCAGCAGTTCGGGAACAGGTTCGGGTTCGGGTTCGGTTTCCGGTGCTGCCGGCGAGGGTTGAGGATTGGTTGTCGGGTTTTCGGTAACGTCTGGGTTTGTGCTCGTGTTCATTGCCTGACTGTTGTCTGGCCCTGTAACTGTTTCACTGCCGCCCTGTGAAGTCTCCCCGTGCATCTCGTCAATCAGTTCTATGCCCTTCTTCGGAGACACAGGCGGTCAGCAGTACAGCGGCTGACAGGCAGATTGGCTTGTACATGGAAAACCACCTTTCAAATGGAAACGCAGGACGGCGGGCGTATCGACTGGAAATCAGCGTAATTTAATCGGCAAGTGTGCGGATGTGCATTGATATGACGCGGGCGACGAATGGCGTGCAGCACCTGCGACGCTGCTCGGGGAGACCTGATACGGCTGAATTTTCCGACGTTTTCCCGCGACGAACCGTACACCGCAAATAGCTAAGGCAATGTAAACTTGGCGTCTACCGCCAACGGCCTGCCTGATGGCCGCGTAAAAAAACTGGAAAGCCTATGAAGCCTCCATCGTCCAGCCGTGCGGGCAATCTGAATCTCGAGCGGGCAGTCGCCTTGCTGACTATGATGGAGCGCATCCGCGCGTTCGAGGAGCAGGCTTGCCTGGCGGCCGAGCGCGACAAACTGGTGCTCGGCGCGATTCACCCGTCGATCGGACAAGAGGCAGTCGCAGCCGGCATCATGCAGGCCGTTAATCGCGATGACTTTCTGCTCTCGACCCACCGTGGCCACGGCCACACGCTGGCCAAGGGGGCAGACCCGCTGGCGATGATGCGCGAGTTGCTGGGACGCGAAGGCGGTTGCTGTGGTGGCAAGGGTGGTTCCATGCACATCGCCGATTTTGATGTCGGCATGCTGGGCGCCAACGGGGTGGTCTCAGCCAACATCACAATCGCCACCGGCGCGGCACATGCCATGAAGCTGCAACGCGACAATCGCCTGGCGGTTTGTATTTTTGGCGATGGCGCGATCAATCGCGGCCCGTTTCTCGAAGGCCTGAACTGGGCCGGCGTGTTTAAGCTGCCGATTCTTTTTGTCTGCGAGGATAACCAGTACTCGGCCACCACCAAAACCTCGTCGATGACGGCAGGCGATGGTGCTGCCAGCCGGGCCCGTGCACTCGGCCTCGCCGAACAAACCATCGATGGTAACCAGGTAGAAGAGGTAGCCGATGTAGCCAACGAGTGTGTTGCGCGCATCCGCAATGGCGATGGCCCGCAGTTTTTGCACGCGATCACCTACCGCCGCACCGGCCACACCTCGTTCGATCCCGCCGCATACAGACCCGCCAATGAAGCAGCATTGGAGCAACAGCGCGCCGATCCAATCGATCGGCAGCGCGAGTTGCTGACGCTCGCTGGCCTTGATGACGCGTCGCTCGATCAAATACACAGCGACGCTCAACAGGAGATGACAAAAGCACTGGCAGAGGCGTCAGAGACGCCGTTTCCGGATGTCTCACAGGCGCTGCGCGACGTGCAGGACATCGGCAGCCCGGAGCAGGAGTTTCGCGCATGACGGTCATGACCTACAGCGAAGCCAGCCGCGAGGCGATTCGCGATGCGATGCTGGCAGACGAGCGCGTCTGGTGCGTGGGTGAAGATCTCGGTCGTGGCGGTGTGTTTGGCCAGTACAAAGGCTTGCGCGAAGAATTTGGCGAAGAACGCATCAGCGATGCACCCATATCCGAGGCCGCGATCATGGGCGTCGCACTCGGTTCTGCGATGGCCGGCAGCCGGCCGGTGGTCGAAATGCGCTTCTCCGATTTTGCGCTGTGCGCCACCGACGAACTCGTCAACCAGATTGCCAAGGCTCGTTATATGTTCGGCGGTCAGTGCCGTGTGCCGCTGGTCAGCCGCCATCCCATCGGCATCTGGCGCTCGTCTGCGGCCCAGCACAGTCAGTCACTGGAAAGCTGGTACACCCACATACCCGGTCTGGTGGTGGCCTGTCCCGCTACGCCGCAGGACAACTACAGCATGTTGAAAGCCGCCATCACCTGCGATGATCCGGTGGTTTACCTGGAGCACAAGAACATCTGGGCGATGGAGGGCGAGGTAGATCGAGAGCAATCCTTCGAATTTGGCCGCGCCCGCATCCGCAATCAAGGTGATGACATCACCATCGTCAGCTGGTCAGATGCCGCCAACCGCGCCGCCGAGGCCGCGCAGCGTCTGGCAGCCGACGACATCGGCGCCGAGGTGATCGACCTGCGCAGCCTGTGGCCCTGGGATCATCAAGCCGTGATCGACAGCGTCAACCGGACCGGTCGCTTGCTGGTCACGCACGAATCGGTACAGGTGGGCGGTTTCGGTGCCGAAGTCACCGCCACCGTCGCCGAACACGCCGCCACGACGCTGCACAGCCCGATCAAACGACTCGCTGCACCGCGGGCATTGATATCCTATGCGCCGAATCTGGAAGATACCGTCCGCGTCACTACCGATATGATCGAGCAATGCGCGCGCGAGATCATCGCCACACCTAATAACCGAGCAAACCCTCATGACTGATACCAGTGCAGCCAATCGCAACGATATCGAATCGCAGATGACCGGTGGCGAGGCACTGGTGCGCATGCTGCAGGCGTTCGAGGCCGGCCCGATGTTCGGCATGGGCGGCTTTCAGTTGTTGCCGTTCTACGACGCCGCGCGCCGTCTGGCGTTGAACCACAACCTGATCAACGACGAGCGCTGCGCCATTTTCGCAGCCGACGCCTACGCAAAGGTGTCAGGGCGGGTAGGGCTTGCCGATGCCACACTCGGCCCGGGGGCGACCAATCTGGTCACAGGGCTTGTCGAGGCGCTGAACGCCGGTTCACCGATGGTGGTGATCGTCGGCGATGCACATCGCGATCACGCCGGTAAAAACATGACTCAGGAGACCGATCAGGTCGCTATCCTGCGCCCGGCCTGCAAAGCCTTGTTGCGGATCGAAAATATCGCTCGCATCCCTGAGATCATCCGCTATGCCTATGCGGTTGCCACCTCGGGGCGGCCGGGGCCGGTAGTAGTCGATGTGCCCGAAGATGTCTGCCACGGCGAACACCAGTTTGCCGAGTCTGAATTTGTCATCAACCCGCAACACATTGCGGCCCCGGCCTTGCGCTGCCGGCCTGATCGCGCAGCCACCGAGCAGGCAGCAGCCATGCTCGCTGCTGCCAGCCGACCATTGATGCTGTGCGGCGGCGGTGCATTGATCTCCGACGCCTCAGCCGCGATTACACAGTTTGCCGAAACCTTCTCGATACCAGTGGCGCACACGCTCAGCGGAAAAGGGGCCATAGCCTGTGTGTCGCCGTTGAATGCCGGGCTGTTCGGTCGTTATGATCGAATCGCCAATGATTTAATCGCCCAAAGTGATTGCCTGCTGGTCGCCGGGTGCAAACTGGGTGAGATCGCCACCAAGCGCTACACCGTACCTGGCAGTGATGCCAACATTATTCACCTGGATATAGTCGCTGAAGAGATGGGGCGCACCCTCGAGCCGGCATTAAAATTATGGGGTGATGTGCGCGCCGGGATAGAAGAGTTGCACGAACATATGTTGCCCTCCGTCGAGCAACAACGCGCCCGACGCGCCGATTACGTGGCCGGTATTGCACCACAGATGGATCAATGGCGAGGCGACGTCGCCGAGCGCCTGCGCTCCGATGAATCACCTGTTCACATGGCGCGCCTGATCACCGAGCTCAATCAGCATCTGCCCGCCGATGGCTATCTGATCGCCGACGGTGGGTTTGCCGCCCACTGGAGCGGATTGCTGTTCGATACTAAAAAACCTGGCCGCAGCTTCGTGCCCGATCGCGGCTTCGCATCGATCGGCTACGGATTGCCAGGTGCGATGGGCGCGCAACTCGCCATGCCCGATGCAACGGTTGTCGGTCTGACGGGCGATGGGGGATTTAATATGGTCATCGGCGAGTTGGAAACCGCGCGCCGCATGGAGCTGGGCGTGACCATCATCGTCGTTAACAATGCAGCGTCTGGTTATGTCAAAGCACTGCAGCACTTGATGTATGGACAAGGCAGCTACCAGTCATCCGATCTGGCCGATACCAACTACGCAGAGATCGCCAACGCCATGGGCTGTCATGGCATTCGCGTCAGCTCACCAGACGAATTGCCAGCCGCACTGCAGGCAGGCTTTGCCGAGCGCAAGCGGCCCACGGTCATCGACGTCATGGTCACCCGCGATCCCGCACGCATGTTGCCGGCCGTGGATAATCGAGCCGTCGTTGCGAAAAAAGGAGACAGAGTTGCCTAGTGCAAGTCTGTAGAACATGTTCGTGCCACGCCGGTCAGCAACACAGGTGGGACCAGATCTCCGATCAGAGAACAAGGGCGGCGTGTGCAACTGGTTCGCGACTGGTTCCTCTGCGTTTTGCGCTTTGCGTGGACTTGCCAAGAACGAGGTTTTAAACGCATAGGTACGCGAGTACGCGGAGAAAAGACCCTCACGACATATTCGCCCGACGGAGTCAGACGCACTGGAACTGCGGCGTGCGAGATAGTCTCTACGCAGCTCAGGGCAACTGCGGCATCGCCTCGGCAAGCGTTGCCCTTGCTTCGTCGGTTTGCACGATGGCATAGCCGCGCTTGATCCAGCCCGGGCCCGCTCGCGAGCCCAGCATGCCTTCTGATACATCGACAAAGTTGCTGATACCCATGCCCTTTAGTTGAGATAGCACACTGGCGCTGCGGCCACCGGTCGCGCAGATCAGTGCAACGGTTTTGTCTTCGTTGGCACGCATGATCGCGCCGAGCTTTTCACCAAAACCCGGTTGGTGCAGACTGACAGGCCAGGCACCCTTGGCCAGGCCGGTTTCTTTCCACTCGTCCGGTGATCGGATGTCCAGCAAAATGATTTCATCGTCCTGCAGGGCCTGAGCTGCCTTGTCTGCGCTCCAGATGGTTGAGTCGGCGTGGGCTGACAGACCGATCAAGGTGGCGAGAAACAGCAGCATTTTTAGACTGGAGGGCAAAATCGAGTGCAAATTCATAATCAGCTTGTCGTGTAGATGGGACGCGTTAAGGATGAATAATAGTCAGACGCCGCCACTGCTTGCAAAGTTCCTTGCCTACCGGCTAATCGCAGTGCGCGTGAGCATCCTGGCCGCATGAAAATCGCCATCGTCGGCGCCGGCATTGGCGGGCTCGCTGCCGCGTTGTTTCTGCGGCGCGACGGCCACCAGGTGACGATCTACGAACAGGCTTCGTCGATCGAGCAGACCGGTGCCGGCATCGTGGTGCCGCCGAATCTGGTCAGACCGTTGCAAAGACTTGGCCTGCTGAAACGATTGCAGGCAGTCTCGACTCGACTTGAAGCGGCCTGGGAATTTCGGCGCTGGCAAAGCGGTGCTGTGCTGTCGTCACAGCCGATGGGTGACGAGTGCGAGGCATTGTATGGGGCCGCCTGCTATACCGCTCATCGCGCCGATCTAATCGACTGCCTCGCAGAGCAGATTCCGGCATCTGAGATACGCTTGGGTTGCCGTTGTATCCAGCTCGATCAAGACGATAGCGGGGTGGTGTTGCAGATTGAAACGGCGGGCAGCAACACGCTCGAGACAGTTGATCTTGCGATCGGCGCCGACGGTATCCACTCGCGGGTGCGCACAAGTGTAAGCCAGCCAGTCGAGCCCCGCTTCTCTGGCCTTTGCGCCTGGCGTTGCCTGGTTCCGGCAGACACCGCGCCAGACTTTGCAAGGCGACCGGTTCAGACCATCTGGCTGGGTCCGCAGCGGCACTTTGTGCATTATCCGGTGCGTGCCGGTCAGCTTGTTAATATTGTCGCGATAGCACCGGCGGGTGATTGGCGCGATGAATCGTGGGTGGCGCAGGGTAAAGTGGCCGATCTGGCGCAGGAATTCTCGGGTTGGGACCGTCGCGTCACAGATCTGATCGACGCTGCCGAGCAGACCAGCCGCTGGGCGCTTTATGATCGCGACCCGTTGCAAAGCTGGTGTGCTGGTCGCATTGGGCTCATCGGCGATGCGGCGCATGCGATGTTGCCGTTTTTCGCACAGGGTGCGGCACAGGCGGTTGAAGATGCAGAGACGCTGGCGAGCTGTTTGCGCTCGACGCCACAGAGTGAAACCCCGGCGGCGTTGAAACAGTATGAGCATATTCGTCGCCAACGTGCCGATCGGGTGATGTTAATGAGCCGTGGTCGCGAGCGGCAAAACCATCTGCCAGATGGTGAACAACAACGTCAGCGCGATGCACAGCTACGCGTCGGCGAACCGTTGCGGCAGAGCGCGTGGCTGTATGGCAGCGCCCACGAATCAGAGCAGATATAACGCAGGGAGCAAGCGTCGATGAACCCAAAGCTGACCGTCGCCGCCGCGTCGGCGATCACGCTGGTGCTTGGCAGTATTCACGCTTTTTCGGTATTTGTGCCACAGTGGGAAGCCGCGACATCTGCCGGACGTGCAGAGGTCAGTCTGGTGTACTCGCTGGCGTTGGTATCGTTGACCATCGCCGTACTGTTTGGATACAAGCTCTACTCTCGCCTGTCACCCGCCGCAATGGTGTGCATCAGTGGCGTGATCTCGGCGTTGGGGCTTTTTGGCGCTTCGCAACCCCATTCGATTATCGGGCTCTACCTTTTCTATAGTTTGCTTTTTGGTGCCGGCAACGGACTGGGCTACGGCTATGCGCTGCAACTGGCGGGGCAGGCGATGCCGCAATCGCGCGGCAGGGCAATGGGGATTGTCACGGCGTTCTACGCCGTCGGCGCCACCCTCGCACCCATGCTTTTCCTCTCTCTCATCAACGCGTCCGGCAATGGTCTGGCACTGTCGGTCGCAGCGCTAGTGATACTCGGCGTGTGCCTGTTGGCTGCGCTGACACTATCGCTAAGCAGAGCAAACTTCTCCGGCGAATCGGCTGAAACGATTGTCGCACTAACCGCCTCGCTGCAACGCGCGCGAATGTTGATGTGGGTCAGCTACGGCACCGGTGTCATAGCCGGGCTTATGATCATCGGCCATGCCTATGCGATCGCGCGCTGGCTGGACTTATCGCCTTTTGCGGTGTCTGCCGCACCGGTAGTCGTCGCGATTGGCAATATGGCAGGCGGTTTCGCAGCGGGGTTTCTGGCCGACAAATTTCAAAGCAGCGCGGTGTTGCAATGGCTGCCGGTCGGGTCGATCGCGGGTCTGCTGTTACTTGGCTTGTCGGTGGGAGAGCTCAGCGGTTTGGCAGGGCTTGCGATCGTCGGTTTCAGCTACGGTGCGCTGATTGCGGTCTATCCGGTGGCAGTGGCAGACCTGTTCGGCACGATTGCAGCGGCGCGTATCTATGGGCAGATTTTTACCGCCTGGGGTTGTGCCGGTTTATTGGGGCCATGGTCAAGTGGCTGGCTGTTCGACAATCGTCAGTCGTATCTGCCGTCGTTGATTGCTGCAATCGTGATGAGCGCTGCGTCGGTTGTCGCGGTGGTTTATTGTTATCGACTGTTCGCCACCGAGAAAGCCGCAACGCGCTGACTGACTAGCCCTCTTTTTGTTTAATCTGAGTCCGCTGCACCGGCCGCCACTGACCACTGCTTCGAACAAACAAAAACCGATAGAGCCCGTAGGCGAACGCGGCGTTCATTAACACAAAGTATAAGGGTATGGCTACAACCGTTCGGCTGCGACTGTCGGGGTTTAACAAACCGACGATAGCAAGGCCGTAGAAAGCGCATTGCAACAGAAACACCAACAGCCAGAAAATGGATGTGGGTGCGAGTACAGCGTTGGCGGCGAAGATAATCATCAGCAATACCGCCCCGAACCAGCGCAGCACCTTGTGTGACCAATAGCAAAACAGCAGCCGTTTTGTCTTCGTGCCGGGTACACCCCAGCCATTCATCAGCGATTGAAAAGCACCGGTAGCTACGCGGGTTTTGCGTCTGAATTCATCGGCAAGGCCCGGTGCGGCATCTTCCCAGGCCTGTGCGCTGTCGTCATAGATAATGCGATACCCCTGTTTGGCGATTTCCATCGAAATCACAAAGTCGTCGAGGATGGCGTTGCCAGGCGGGGCGGTCGCGAGTGTTCTGCGCGCAGCGTACAGTGCGCCATCGACGCCCACCACACTGAAAAGTCGCGATTCGTTTTGCTGTAAGAAGCGCTCGTACCGATAGTAGGCACCTTCGGATTCAGCGTAGCCGGTTTTCTCATCGATCAGATGTACCACACCGGTTACCGCACCGACGGCGGGATCGGCAAAGTGACGCACCAATTGGCGAATGGCTTTCGCATCAAAGATCACGTTGGCGTCGGTGAATACGATGATATCGGCATCGATTTGCGGTAGCGCCAGCCCCAGCGCCGAGGCCTTGCCGGCGCGCGGCACCTGGCGTAGCAGACGGATTCGATCGTTGTCGTGTGCGGCAATGATGTCATCAGTGCCGTCGGTCGATTCATCAGATACGATCAGCATGCGCAGCTTGTCCGCAGGGTAGTCGAGCGCATCGAAATTCTCGAGCTTGTCGCCGATTACTGCCGCCTCCTGATAGGCCGCTACCACAATACACACAGATGGCAGGGTGTCGTCAGTGGCGTGTGGTTTTCCGAGTCGGCGGGCGGCGAGGCCCAGCACCGCTGGGTAGCCCGCATACACGTAGACCAGCAACAGAGCCGACAAGGTGCCCAGCACCAGCGCAATCGTGCTCAGCATATCGGTCGAGTCGCTGCAAGGATCGAGTCAATCATCGGGAAATATCTGTGTAGGCGCCAGGCTGGATTAGGCAAATGGTCGAACGCGAAGGTGGAGTAGTCGCGATGGTAAAGCCTGTCGAAATTCGTGCCAGCCGCGGGTTCAGCGGCCGACATTCTGATCAAACGGCAGTGTGACGCAGTTCACAGTTCACTGCACTGCCATTGTGATGTCGCCAGCCACTCCGGGTGGATCTCAACGCCCCAGCCAGGCGCGTCGGTCACGCTCAGCTGTCCGTCGGTGATGGTATACGGCGATTCGACGAACAGCGCCTGCTGCCAGGGATAGTACTCGGGGCCTTCGATCGAGAATTCCAGATACTTGCCGGCGTTCGGTATCGCTTTTAGATAGTGCGCGGTGAAAAGAGTCACCAGCGATAGATTGGCGCAGTGTGGTGTGCAGGGCAGGTCAGCCTGCTGCGCCATCCGCGCGACCCGCATGGCGCGGGCGATGCCGCCAACGTAGCAGATGTCCGGTTGCACAATGTCGACGATACGGCGCTCGATCATCTGCCGCCAGGTGGGCAGCTCGCAGTCTTGTTCGCCGCCGGTGATGTCAAGGTCCAGCGCGTCAGTCACCTGTTTGGTCTGCTCAAACTCCCAGTACGGGCAGGGCTCTTCAAAATGGCCGACACCGTGTTGCTGCAACATTTGACCAACCTCGATCGCACGCACTGGCGAGAAACCGCTGTTGGCATCGACCAGCAGCGCCACGTCATCGCCCAACGCTCGGCGTACCGCTGGCACGATTTCCTCGGTTCGGCCGGGCCACTCATCGACATCCCGACCGCACTCGGCCGCCACTCGAAACTTGAAGGCGTCAAAACCTTGTTCGTCACGCAACCGGGCAAGGCGCATCGCCTCATCCGCAGCACTGATGTCGCGCCGCATCGACGATGCGTAAGCGCGCAGCGGCCCTGCCGAGCCACCCAGCAATTCGCAGACGCTAAGCTCGCGTTGTTTGCCGCGCATATCCCAGATCGCGGTATCCACACCGGCCATCGCGCGCCGCAGGTAAGACCCCGGGAACTTGTGCTCGCGCTCGGTAACGCGGTCGAGCAGGTCGTCCAGATCGCTGCTGTCCTCGCCCAGTACCCAGGGCGCGACTTGCCGGTGCAGCACCTGACAGGTGATATCGCTGTGATAAGTCGACACCTGACCCCAGCCCTGCTGCCCGCAGCGACTGGTGATGCGTACAAAGCCGACAAACTCATTGCAGAAAGTTTCGATGCGCGAAATGACAAGCGGCTCGAATCTGATAACCCTGTCCTCTTTGTGGCTATAACAGCCTGTCGGGGTGCGCCTTGCGTGCGAGGGCTAAGTGTTCTTATACTGAGTCGCGTGTAACCGTTTTCGCGGTGAGTCTAGCTCTGCGGGCTTTGAGCCAAAGTCACCTGCACCACGGTCAACACCCGCAATCGCGCGCCAACACGCCGGCGCAAACTACGAACAATACTGAGGGGAAAGTCTATGCGCAAATTGCTGAAAAAAGCGCTTGTTGTCGCGATGGCAACACTCGCTGGCGCAAGCGTTGCGTCCGCTGAAAATGTCAAGATCGCGTTCATCGATCCGTTGTCGGGTCCGTTTGCAACCACCGGCACCAACGGTCTGGCAGAGTGGAAATTCGCCGCTGAAGAGCTGGTGAACAAAAAGGGTGGCGTACTGGGCGGCAACAACTTCGAAATTGTCGCCTTTGATAACAAAATCAGCGCCAAGGAATCCCTGATTCAACTGCAGGTTGCGATCGACCAGGGCATACGCTTCATCGCCCAGGGCAATTCATCCGGTGTCGCCAACGCACTGACCGATGCCATCAAGAAGCACAACAAGCGCAACCCTGACGACCTCGTTTTGTTTCTCAACTACTCGGCAGTCGATCCGGCGCTGACCAACGACAAATGCAACTTCTGGCACTTTCGCTTCGACGCCAACGCTGACATCAAAATGGATGCACTCACTGATGTCATGGCGCAGGATGAGGGCCTGAAAAAAGTCTACCTGATCGGTCAGGACTACTCATTCGGCAAGGCCGTGGCCGCCGCTGCCGAGGCCAATATCGCCAAGAAGATGCCCGAGGCTGAGATAGTCGGCAACGAGTTGCACCCGATCGGCAAGGTCAAGGACTTCACGCCTTACGCACGCAAGATCGTCAACTCCGGCGCCGATGCCATGATCACCGGCAATTGGGGATCAGACATGGTAGGTCTTGGCAAGGCGGTGATCGAAGCTGGCTTCAAGGGGCCGATTTTCACCTATTATGCAGCCAACAACGGCATCACCAAGACCTTTGGCGAGGCTGGTAAAAACACCATTCGCCTGGTACACGAAGGTGTGGTCAATCCGCCAGCCTCCGATGCCGCCTCGGCCTATGTCGATGCATTTAAGGAAAAGAACCCTGAATTTGACATCACGCAGGCGCGTATTACCAACGCTGTCGAGATGCTGGCCAAGGCAATAGAGGCGGCCGGTGCCGCCGATGATATCGTCGGCATTGCCACCGCCCTTGAGGGTATGGAGCACGACAACCTTTGGGGCGGCAAAGTGATGATGCGCGCTGATGATCACCAGTTGATCCAGGATGTGCACATCTCTGTTCACACCGATGACGGCATCGTTCACGACAGCGACAACTCAGGCTATGGTCTGATGACCGAGTCCACAGTGACAATGGCCTCGGCTGACAGCGCCACCAGCTGCAAGATGAAGCGTCCCTAAAGGCGCAGCTGGCTGAAGAATCGATCATCGGTGTGGTTTCACGTCGGTGATCACCTTCCTGATACGCCGGTGTGTGAATCTCTCGCACACCGGCGTTTTCGCAATTTACCGCTTCTGATCAAATAATCGGCGCCTACTTTATGGATCTGATCGCTATCAATCTGATCGACGGTCTCGTCACTGGCATGTTGCTGTTCATGCTGTCGAGTGGCCTGACGCTGATCTTTTCGATGATGGGTGTGCTCAACTTTGCGCACGCAAGCTTCTACATGCTGGGCGCCTACTTTGCCTACCAGATTTCTACCTCGTTCGGTTTCTGGACCGGCTTATTGGTCGCACCGATCATTGTCGGTATCGCCGGTGCGCTGATTGAGCGCTACGGTTTGCGCCGCGTTCACCAGTATGGCCATGTGCCAGAGCTGATCTTCACCTTTGGTCTGGCGCTGTTAATCGAAGAGGTCGTACAGTTTTTCTGGGGCAAGAATCAGATCCCCTACGAGGAGCCGGCGATTCTCAATTTTGCACTGTTCGCAATCAATGGCAACGCGGTATCGGCCTATCGCATCTTCATGATTTTCGTCGCCATGCTGATCTTCATGGTGTTGTTGTACATTCTCACCCGCACCCGAATCGGCATGATCATTCAGGCCGCCCTAAGCCATCCGAATACGGTTCAGAACCTCGGTCACAATGTGCCGCAGGTGTTCATGGGCGTGTTTGGGGTCGGCACGGCGCTGGCCGGTGTGGCTGGTGTCATAGCCGGGCCGGTACTGGGTACCTTCCCCGGTATGGCGTTTCTGCTCGGCTCGATTGTGTTTGTCACCATCGTGATCGGTGGCCTGGGGTCCTTGTGGGGTGCGCTTGTCGCATCGCTGTTGATCGGCTGGATCACAACTTTTGCCGCCGCCTACAACTTCGAGTTTGCCGATCTTCTAATCGCGATGGGCCTCGAGCGCCCTGCCGATCTCGCCTCCAGCAAACTGCGCGATGCCTGGACGCTGACACTGCCGCAGATTGGCCCGATCCTGCCCTATCTGCTGATGGTCATCGTGCTGGTGTTCCGTCCCTTTGGTCTTTTCGGGAAGCGTGACGTATGAATGAAATGGCCAGTCGTGACGCCAGTGAAATCAACCCACGCCGTCAGTCCGGTTGGCTGACCACAATGGCACCCTGGTTGGTGTGCGCGGTGTTTTTGTTGTTCCTGCCGTACATTTTCTCAGAACGAAGTGCCATCACCATCATGAACCAGATGGCGATCACAATTGTGTTTGCACTGAGCTACAACATGTTGCTCGGTCAGGGCGGTATGTTGAGTTTTGGCCATGCCGTCTACATGGGCATGGGTGGTTTCATGTGCATGCACCTGTTCAATTACGTCGAGTACGATGAATGGTGGATACCGCTACCGCTGATGCCATTTCTGGCCGGTCTTTTCGGTCTTGCGTTTGCCATCATGATCGGCTTTTTCTCCACACGCCGAGCTGGCACCGTCTTCGCGATGATCTCGCTCGGCATCGGTGAGCTCATTGCCGCGTGCTCGATCATTATCGTGGTGTTTTTTGGCGGTGAAGAGGGCATCAGTGGCGATCGTACTTACGGGCCCACCGTATTCGGCTATGACTTCTCCAGTCAGATCGAAGTCTACTACCTGACAGCAGCCTGGTTGCTAATCGCGGCTGCAGCCATGTACCTGTTTTCACAAACGCCCGTCGGGCGCATGGCCAATGCGGTGCGCGATAACCCGGAGCGCGCTGAATTTCTCGGTTACTCGCAGCGCTATGTTCGTTACTACTCATTCTGTGTATCGGGATTTTTTGCTGGCGTCGCCGGGGGGCTCTTTGCCATCAACTACGAAATTCTCACTGAAGAAAATCTCAATCTCGCCACGTCCGGATCTATTTTGCTGGTGACCTTCCTTGGGGGCGTTGGTTTTTTTATCGGCCCAATCATCGGCGCGATTGTGTTCACACTGCTGCAAACGGTGCTAAGCCTGCATACCGAGATCTGGCAGCTCTACGTCGGTATCCTGTTTGTCGCCACCGTGATGTTTTTTCCATCCGGGCTCGCCGGGTTGCTGGCGATGCATGTCGGGCCGTGGCGCAATGGGAAATTCTTGTCACTGATTGGCCCTTACTTCAAGACTTTGCTACCCGGCGCGATCGGTATCCTCGGTTGTGCGGGCTTGCTGGAGATTCTGTTTCACTATCGCCACGCCTCAGCCGGTGATGATCAAATGTCACTGTTCGGCATCGCCTTCTCCTCGCATTCGATTCTCGCCTGGCTGGTTTGTATCGCGATAGCGGTTATCGGCCTGGGCATAGCGCGTCACTTCGCTGCCGATTTGCGAGAGTCCTGGGCAGACGCGAACACACCGGGTGGCGCATCATGAGTGGTATAGCACTGGAACTGTCCGGGGTACGCAAGTCATTCGGCAAAACCGAAATCATCCGCGGGCTCGATCTTTCGATAGGCCGCGGCGAACGACACGCGATCATCGGCCCCAACGGGGCGGGCAAGTCGACGCTGTTCAACCTGATCACGGGTCGTTTCCCCGTCTCGCGGGGTACGATTCAGCTGCACGGAAAAGACCTGGCCGGTCTTGCCCCCTACGAGATCAACCGCCTGGGGTTGAGCCGCAGTTTTCAGATCACCAATATTTTCCCGCGTATGTCGGTACTGGAAAACGTGCGTTGTGCGTTACTGTGGCCGCAGGGATTTCGCTACTCCTTCTGGAATATCGTATCGCGCCAGAAAGCACTGAATGAATCGGCCGAGCAACTGCTTGAGAGCATTAACCTCACGCACCGGCGCGACATACCCGCAGGGCTCTTGTCCTATGCCGAACAGCGCGCGCTGGAGATTGGTATCACCATCGCCGGCGGCGCTGATGTCATCATGCTCGATGAGCCCACTGCTGGCATGAGTCACTCCGAAACCGACTACATCGTCAACCTGATCCGCGACGTTACAGCGGGCAAGACACTGATCATGGTCGAGCACGACATGGGCGTAGTGTTCGATCTATCCGACCGAATTTCCGTATTGGTTTATGGCGAGATTATCGCCACCGACGCGCCTGCGCTGGTGCGAGCCAACGCCAAAGTGCAGGAGGCCTACCTTGGTGCGGCGCTCGAAGAGGAGCAATCGGCATGAGTGATATGCTGCAGGTCGTCGATTTGCACGCCTACTACGGCAAAAGCCACATTCTGCAAGGCGTCAACATGCACGTTGGCAACGGCGAGATTGTCGCCCTGCTCGGGCGCAACGGGGTAGGGCGTTCAACCCTGTGCAAATCCATCATGGGTGAAGTCACACCGGTTGGGCGAGTAGATTTCAAAGGGCGCGACGTGGCCGGCATGAAACCCTACGAGATTGCCCGGCTCGGGATTGGCTACGTGCCGGAGAATCGCGATATCTTCCCGGGTCTGACCACGCGCCAGAATTTGATGCTCGGGCTCAAGTCCGGCCAGCGCGACGGCGATGGGCGCTGGTCCACCGAAGACATGTTCGAGTTGTTCTCCAATCTGCGTGAGCGCGCCGATGTCGAGGCGTCGGTTCTGTCCGGCGGCGAACAACAGATGTTGACCATGTGCCGCAGCCTGATGGGCGATCCCGACTTCATCATGATCGATGAACCCACCGAGGGCTTGTCACCGCAAATGACCGCTCGCGTGGCCGAGTTGCTCAACGCGATTGCCAGTCGCGGTATCTCGATCCTGCTGGTCGAGCAGAAACTGGCGATTGCGCTCGATATCGCCACCCGCGTGTACGTGATGGGGCACGGGTCAATGGTGTATGAAGGCACGCCAGCCGATCTGCGTCAGCAGGATGAAGTGCGCAAGGAGTGGCTGGAGGTCTAGCCTTATACAACCGCCGGGCATCACCCGGCGATCGCGGTTTACATCAGCGCGGCGAACATCGGTTCGATTTGCTCGGCGGACGTTTTGGCAATCACCCGCCCGGTTTCAGCGCCTTCCTTGAACCACACCAGCGTCGAGCGACGCGGAATGTCCAATTCTTCGACAATCGGGTCGTCGCGATGCATATCCCAATCGACGCGGATCAACTTCACTGCCTGGTACTGGGTATTGTCGGCGATGAGAGCACGCACGGTGCGCCCCTGGGCTCGGCAAGTACCTCACCAGGAGGCGTAGAAATCCAGCATGAAAGGCTCGCCACTGGCCAGCAACTGCTCATAGAGTTCGCGGCTGTATTCGATAAACTCATCGTTGGCTGACACGGGTGGCAGCGATGCCGCAACCGCGACTAGCGGCAGAGTCAGCAATTGTCTTCGTCTCAAATGGGTTCTCCTCAGGTTTGGCCGGAATGCCCGCTCACGCGGCGGCACGCCGACAGTCGAACATTGGGTTTATTGGCCCGCCAAGTCAACTGCCGTCATAGGCCAACGAGTTGCAGTTTCGATACCGTTGTCCGGCCTCAGAGTCGGTAAATATTCTGATAACTATGGCTCTTGGTTTTTCCGTATGTCAGAACTTCTGGTTATCGCACTTCATGATCAACGATCCGATCGAAAGTTCGCAATTGCCGCTTGAAAGCGTGTACTGTCAGGTTGTCCGCGCTCGATCCAGCGCTCGGCACCGGCTATTCAATGGATTGCATTGTCTACAAGTCGCTAGGTGTATGTCCGAGTTGCCGCTTCGAGAACTTTGGTGTTTTAATGTATACAAAGTTGATGTGCCTCTCAGGATCAGGTGAAGCTACAAATACTGCCGATGTGAAGCTGAAAACCTTTTCGCATCTGCACGCGGCCAGGTTCAGACACATGAATGCCGCGATTGAGGGGATAACGTACGAACAGCCGAAACCTGATGCATGATTTCAAGATTGATCAGTATTTTGAGATTGTAGACCGCTTGCAGGGCCTCGACAGCCTCGGCGAGATTAGCGCACAGTGCGGTTCCATTGCCGAGACGCTCGGCTTTGATCACTATATCTTTGGCTCCTTCTTCCCACAGATTGGCGACATCGTCAGTGTCGATGGTTTTCCTCCGGAGTGGCGCCAGCAATATCAAAACGCCAACTACATCGACATAGACCCAACTGTCCTGCATTGCATGGTGGAAACATCACCATTGCTGTGGCGTGATATTAAAAATGAAAAGTCACCCAGCGGCAAAGCCGCCAGCGCGCTAATGGAAGAAGCGGCTTCGTTTGGCCTGTGCGACGGCATCAGTATGCCGGTGCATGGCGCAGGTGCGGAGGCCGGGATGATCAGTTTTGTCAGCAACAATCGGCTATGTGTCAACGAGGTGTCGATGCCGCTGATACGCATGGTGTCGCAATCACTGCACGAGCAACTAAAGCATGTCACTGTCGGGCGTAAATTCACTGACAATGATCTGACCGGTCGCGAAAGCGAATGCTTAAAATGGACAGCGGTGGGCAAAACCTCGTGGGAGATCTCCAAGATCCTCGGCGTCTCCGAAAGCACCGTAATTTTTCATCTTAAAAATGCGATCAAAAAGATGGGCGTGAGCAACCGGCCCCAGGCGGTTGCCAAAGCGGTGGCACTGGCAAAAATCAAACTGTTCTAATCGTCGCAGACACCGACACTACAGGCGTCAGTGCAGCGTGACGATTAAACTCCAAACACGACAGTGTCAGCTGGAGTTTGCCCAAAGTCTAGGCCGCTTCCTCATGCAATGTGCCGTTAGCAATACCAACCACTTCCCGCAACTCCTCATTGATCGGAATCCAGCTCGCCACCGATAAGGTGTTGCCAACCCGGCTCGCTTTGCCATCACCAAATCGTTGCATGGGAATTCCGGCCTTTTTCATAAGGCGTTCAACCGCAACACTCATGGCCGTCACATAGTGGCTGATGTTGTTGGCATCGGCAAAGTCGATCAATTCGCCCATCATCCTGAATGTAATTCTGTTCAGAGCGATCTGACCTGCCTGATCACCATTCGATGCGCTGACAGCAAATCGACTAAGCTCCCAGATATTCGTTTTATGTGGAGTAGACTCACCGCGCAACAACTCGGGAAACGTATCCTGAATCATGTATTGTCCGCACGTGGGCAGCAGACGCCAGCAACCGTTGGTTTTATTGTCAGTGTCAAGAGAGACAAGATAATACGGGTTCAGATCATCGTACTCGTCGCGTTCCTGGTTTCCCTGCGTTGCCACTTGCCATCCCAATTTTGCGTGAAAGATTTCGAATCTAAATCGGAACATACTGGCAAGCGTAGCCGGGCTAATAACGCTATCTGAAGGTCTGCCCAATAGCAGTCGAGACATAATGTAACTCCACGGTTATCAATCGATACAATGGAGTAAAGTTCAGGAATCCCTTATCTGTAGCTACTATTTATGATAGTCATCGTACGTCTGTTGGTAGAACGTCTTTAAAGTGACAGTGTCAATATAGTAGCTTCGCGTTCGTATGACTTTGCTCGAAAGTAATCGGCATTGGCATAGAAAAGTCGGTCCTGATTAATCCACCAGCCAGGTATGCCCAGTAACGGAAAAGGGCTCAGGCATTTGGGCGATTGAAAGTCTTTTTTGGCAAGTGCATCGGCAACGCAACGATCAAGAAATTGACGTTGAAGCGCTGCTGTCATTTCGAAATAGGCGTCCGGCACCAGAACCAATCGTGTGTTGGCGGTGAGCCCGAGGTATGGCGTAAGCAGTTTTTCAAACAGCGCATGGCCAATGATTCGACATTCTGTTTTTCTATGCCACGCATTGCGGAAAGAAACGAATACCGTCTGCCAGTCGAAATTGATAATCGCCTGTAACAATTCAACACTGCTCGAGACAATCAACGCACCATTTTCATCAAACAGCGTTAGCGCATCTCGTTGTCTGGTTCGATGGGCAGCAGCGGGATCGAAATCCGCCGCATGCAAAGCGCTGATCGATGCCTTCGAGTTGGGAAACAGGCACCAGATCATCGCATTGAAAAAGTCATGCCAGTTATTGCGAGTGGCAATGACGCCGTATTGCGCGATGCGTTGTTCATAGTACAGCGCCGGCCAGGGCAGCGAGGCATCCTGTGGCGCAAAACGCAGCGGTGCACCCGCCAGA
The DNA here is from genome assembly GCA_964573105.1 of uncultured Granulosicoccaceae bacterium. Classification (GTDB taxonomy): domain Bacteria; phylum Pseudomonadota; class Gammaproteobacteria; order Granulosicoccales; family Granulosicoccaceae; genus CAKZSB01. The sequence continues at coordinate 3,595 of CAZNIS010000037.1, read as the reverse complement.
TTGCAAACATCGGGTAGCAACAAACTATTGAGATAATCACAGCCAGGCCAGCTGTCAGTCGGCAATTGCCGGGGTTCGGCGGGTATCTGTTCAAATGCCGGATGGATGTTCGAAAAATCGGCAGACCAGCCGCGATCGCTCAGCGGTTTGTGCACGGTGTTAAGCCCTGGGTGGAATCAAGAGGTTCCAGTGTGCGCCAAAGAAACGCCCTGTTTGATGTATTGTATTCGTTGTCGATCGAACGCTATCGCAGCGTCACATTATAATTGAAGGTGTCAGAGCGAAACTGGCTGACGCGCAACTCCACTACACGGTCTTTGATATCGTGTGCCGTGCGCGTTACCTCCAGAACCGGGGTGCCGGCTGTTACTTGCAGCGCTTGCGCTACTACCTCACTGGCGGCTACCGCCGCAATGTATTCTTCCGCGCGCAGTACCATGGTGCCAAACTGTTGCTGATAAAACGGATAGAGTGAATTCGGCAAGTTCCCCTTAATCTCGCTTAACGTAGGGGCGATATCGCAGGGGATCAGCATGGTCTCGCGCGTGGCGTGCTGATCGCCAACCTTGCGCACACGAATGATTTCAAATACCTCGGTGGCCTGTGCGGTGCCAAGCTGTTCGCGTTCGCGCTTGTTGGCTTTGCGGCGCCTGATCTTTTCGCTGAACGGCTCGGGCTTAACCCGCTCGCCACCGGGATGTGCCAGACGAAAGAAATGATAGAACGAGCGCTCATCGGTATTGGTGGTTACAAACGTGCCGCGGCCCTGCCGCCGTTCAACGATGCCGCGTGTCTCCAGCGTGCCCAGCGCCTTGCGCACAGTGCCCTGGCTGACGTTGAACTGATCTGCCAGTTCGAACTCATTGGGCAGCATCTCGCCAGCCTGCCAGAAGCCCTCATCAATGCGTGTGGCCAGCAGATCGCCCACCTGTCGGTACAGCGGGGCCGCCTCTAGTCGATCGCTCATTTGATGTAACGCCTGCGCGGCGAAAGAACGATGCGAGATTGTTCCGTGCAACGATGAGTCGTTCCTGTCAGGCCTGCCGGTGTGCCCGATAGGCGGAAATACGAGCTGACTGTCATGGCAACTGGCCTCATGAAGCGGATCAGTAGTCGGTGAATACGGGCGTGCTGGCACAGCGAATGCCGATCAGATCACGCACCTTATATTCTTATATAAGATATAGTATACTCCGCTTTCGGTGAGTTTGAATAGCCACTGGTTTGCATCGCCCACGGTTCCATGCGCGGCGTCGGGCTGTTCCCTTTAATGTTGTGCCAACCCTGGAGACAAAAGTGTCAGAGCCACATTTGCTTGTTCACGACAAAGTCGACAACGTCGGTGTAGTGGTGGTGGAAAACCTCACCGCTGGTACCGAAATGCTGTGTGTCGTCACTGAAGACAATTCAGATTTCAAACTCGTGGCGAAGGTCGATATCCCGATCGGCCACAAAGTCGCACTCAAAGATCTGTCAGCCGGTGACACCGTCATGAAATACGGTGAAGACATGGGCAAGATGGTCGGCCCGGCAGAGCAGGGCGGGCACGTTCACACTCACAACTGCAAAACTAAAAGGTGGTAGGCCGATCATGACTATCGATATTGCCAATACAACTGTACAGGCTTGGCGCCGCGAAAATGGCCGTGTCGGCGTGCGCAACCACGTTGCCATCCTGCCGGTAGACGACATCTCCAACGCCGCTTGTGAAGCCGTCGCCAATAACGTCAAGGGCACCATGGCCCTGCCGCACGCCTACGGTCGCCTGCAATTCGGTGAAGATCTGGAGCTGCACTTTCGCACCATGATCGGCACCGGTGCCAACCCCAACTGTGCCGCTGTCATTGTGATCGGCATCGAGCCTGAGTGGACTCAGGTGATCGTCGATGGCATCGCCAAAACCGGTAAGCCGGTCGCCGGATTCTCTATCGAGCAGAAAGGCGATTTCGAAACCATTCGCCAGGCGAGCTGGAAAGCCAAAGAATTCGTCCACTGGGCAACTGAGCTGCAGAAAGAAGAGTGTCCGGCCAGCGATCTGTGGATCTCCACCAAGTGCGGCGAGAGCGACACCACCACCGGTCTGTCCTCCTGTCCGGCAGTCGGTAATCTGTACGATAAAATGCTGCCACACGGCATCTATGGTTGTTTCGGTGAAACCTCAGAGATCACCGGTGCAGAGCACATCTGTGAAAAGCGCGCGGCCAACCCGGAAGCCGGCGCCAAGTTCATGAAGATCTTCAAGGCCTACCAGGACGACGTTATCGAGCAGTTCAAAACGTCTGATCTGTCCGACAGCCAGCCCACCAAAGGCAACATCCTCGGTGGACTGACTACCATCGAAGAAAAGGCGCTCGGCAATCTTGAAAAGATCGGCCGCACCTCAACCTACATCGATGCGCTCGGCCCGGCCGAAGCACCCGAGAAGGGCAAAGGCCTGTACTTCATGGATACCTCCTCGGCCGCCGCCGAGTGTGTCACCCTGATGGCCGCAGCCGGATATGTCATCCACACATTCCCGACTGGCCAGGGCAACGTGATCGGCAACCCGATCGTACCGGTGATCAAAATCTCCGGTAACCCGCGTACCCTGCGCACCATGAGCGAGCACATCGACGTTGACGTCACCGGCGTGTTGCGTCGCGAAATGACCATCGATCAGGCCGGCGACGCGCTGATCGACGTGACACTGCGCACCGCCAACGGTCGCCTGACCGCCGCCGAGGCACTGGGTCACCGCGAGTTCGTCATGACCAAGCTCTACCGCAGCGCCTAAAGCGCCGCAATTTGTTTACGAAAAAGGCCGGGCAATCCGGCCTTTTTTGTGTCCAGCGATCGGCAATCCTGCCGCTGGCGCGGTAAAATCCTGCCATGGTGTACGCAAGCGGGAAGAGCGCATGAAAATCGAATTGTCCTACGGGCAGCAGGGTCTGCCAGTGGAATTGCCTGCGCAGGCACAGGCGACAATTGTCCGCAAGCCCGAGATACCGCGCCCGGCCGATCCGCGGGCACTGATCGAACAAGCACTCGAACACCCCATAGAATCAGATCCGCTGGCAACAATAGCATCTAGTGCCAGCAGCGCCTGTATCCTGATTTGCGATATCACCCGGCCAGTACCGAACGGACTGTTTCTGCGCCCGCTGATCGAACGCCTGATGAGCGCGGGCGTATCGGCACAAGGGATCACAGTGCTGGTGGCCACCGGCCTGCATCGGCCCAACCTCGGCGATGAACTGCAGGAGTTGCTCGGTGATCCGTGGGTTAGCGAGCATGTGCGCGTCGAAAATCATTATGCGCGCGACGAAACAGCGCACGTTCATCTGGGCACCACCACAACACATCAGGTGCCGGTTGGTCTGAACCGCTTATTCGTCGATGCCGATATCAAAATTGCCACAGGCCTCGTCGAGCCGCACTTTATGGCAGGCTACTCGGGTGGCAGAAAAGTCATCGCCCCCGGTGTCGCCCATCACGAAACGATTCGCACCTTCCACAGCGCGCGATTTATGGAAAGTGAATTCGCCACCTCCTGCAATCTTGCCGATAACCCGCTGCACGAGACACAACTGGAAATCGTCTCCATGCTCAAGGGCCC
>CAZNIS010000036.1:44119-61168 GCA_964573105.1 uncultured Granulosicoccaceae bacterium | reverse complement strand
CGCGCGATCGTGCGCGAGCCGACCGTGTTCCTGATGGATGAGCCGCTATCCAATCTCGATGCTAAACTTCGAGTCTCCACCCGCGCGCAGATCAAGAACCTGCAGCATGAACTGCAGACCACCATGATTTATGTCACCCACGATCAGATCGAAGCCATGACACTCGCCGATCGCGTGGTCGTGATGAATCAGGGGCTGATTCAGCAGGTCGGCACCCCGCGCGAGATTTACGACAATCCGGCCAACACCTTCGTGGCCGGTTTCATGGGCACACCGGCGATGAACCTGCTGCAGGGTGAGCTGCGTGACGGCACGTTCAGCGCAGACAAGGTGCAGATCGATGGCCTGACTCGCGACTATTCCGGTCCGGTCACACTGGGTTTTAGAGCCGAAGACGCGAGCCTGAGTGATCAAGTGGCGCAAATCAGCGCACCGGTTTACTCAATGGAATTGCTGGGCGAGGCGTCAATGGTCACGATGCGCGCTGGCGGCGCGATTGTCGCAATCAAGGCCGACAAGGATTACTCCGCGCAAATCGGTGACCTCGTCAATGCTGCAGTGCCGGTTGGGGCCTGTCATTTGTTTGATCGTGACACTGGCGTACGCCTGGGTTGAAGCACGTCGAAGCCACTTGCGCCTGAATGATATTGGCGCCCGCGCGTTTGATCCTGATCAAAAGCGCGCACCGGGTCTATTGCGACAATCAGCCATCAATCGCAACCGGTGTGGCAGACAATGACACGGCAAAGCATAAGTAATTTTGGGCTGATATCCCCGTTGAGCGTCTGTCTGTTGGCAATGATCAGCGGCTGCACAATGTCGAACGACGGCGTGAAAAAAGCCAGAGACTACTACGAGAACTATGTCGTCGAGCGGTATCACGAGGGAGCGTTTCGAGCGGACATGCTCAAGATGACCGACAGCCTGAGAACGATTCTGGTTGTCGCGGTAGATGACAAGCTTGAGACTGATGAACAACGCACGCACATATTGACTGAGCTTGACACATTGCAGGAACTTGCAAGTGCGATCGATGATGACGGTGAAGTCTACAGCTATACCAACAGAAACCCGTATATGGGATCATTCCTGCACGACATCGATATGGCGCGAGAGTTTGCCAGCGATACGCCACCCAACTTTGAACCCTCTAGAAAGTTGATCAACAGCTGCCTGTTTTGTCACAAGAGCCTTTAACGAAACTTGTTGGACGCAGGTCTGAAGAATGAAATCATGCGCCAACGTGATCGCCTCGATCAGCCGCTGTATCGGCATTGCCTGCCTGCTTGGCCTGGCTGCTTGCGCGACACCTGAGAGAATTTCCTATCCCGGCTATTTTGTCTGGATCGAATCGGATCAATTGCATTCGGTCATGCACCAACTGGCGTCCGGCGTGCGCAGGATTGATGCAGCGGCTACAGCTGGCGGCGCGGACAGTCGCGCGGTGATTGGCGGTGAGCTGGATAAAATGGCGCTGGTGGCCGAGCGCTATCTGGCGAACCGGGCCATCGGATCAATCGAGGATCTGACCGCCACGCATTTACAATTCAACTCGACATTCGCAGAATTTCTGGAGTCATTGGGCCAAATCAGCGCGCGATACGTCACCGATCCGAATGACTATGCCGTGGGAAATATCACCGGCCTGTGCATGGCCTGCCACGGCTTTCGATAATCTGGCATCGCCGCTTGTCTATCCCGGCCGCGGCAATTCGCCATCGATGCTGAACAGTCCACTGGCAAGCTCAGGTAGTGTTGCCGACACGTGCCGCAATCAGGCTGGCCGCACGGTAGCCAATCATCATACTCGGCGCGTTGGTATTGGCCGAGGTAATGCGTGGCATCACCGACGCATCGGCCACCCAACAATTGCCGACACCGCGCACCTGCAGCTCGGGGGTCACCGGCGCGTCGTTATCACCCATCGCCAGTGTCCCAACCGGGTGATAGGCGGTCGCCACGCGACTTCGGACATGCTCAATTATTTCAACGTCTGCGCGGACGCGATCGGCGGGATAGACCTCGGGTGCGGCCATCGATTCAAAAGGGGCCGCAGCCATCAGCTCACGCAGTCGTTTGAAACCCGCCACCAGCAAGTCGACGTCTCGTTGGTCACTCAGCAGTCCAAGATCGATATTCGGCACGGTTTGCGGATTGGCACTCGCGAGCGTCAAAGTGCCTCTGGAGCGTGGCCGGCACAGGCAGACATCGGCAAAATAGCCTGAGCCAAAAGTTATCTGCCTGCCTTTGTAGCCCAACATGTAGGGCATAAAATGAATCTGGCAATCAGGTTTGTCATCGCTTGTGGCGTCGCTGGGCGCTGCGCGAAAAAACGCGCCGGCCTCGACGAAATTCGATGTCAGTCTGCCGCGACGCTGCAGCAGCCAGCGGGCGGGTGAGCACAGCCACTGCAGCGCCTGGCTTGGCACCAGCCCATAGCCTGAGTGTTTGCCCTGATGATGCACGCCAACGGACGGGTGATCGTGTAGATTGCGGCCGACACCGGGCAGATCGTGTTGGACGTTTATACCAAGACGTGCAAGCGCTGCGACCGGGCCCACGCCGGATCGCATCAATATCGCCGGTGAGCCGATCGAACCCGCGCTCAGTACCACACCGCGGCGCGCCGTAATGACTCGTCCGTCGGTCAGCTTCACCTGCCGGGCGACGCCAGCCTGCCACTCGATGCGATCGACATTCGCCCGGCGCAGCACCTGCAGGCGACCGGTTTTTAACGCCGGGCGCAAAAAGGCATCGGCGGCGGACCAGCGGCGGCCGTTGCGCGTATTGGTGATAAAGACGCCAGCGCTTTCGCGTTCCGGTGTTGGCGCCGCCGGTTGATTGGCCCTGAACATTTGGCCAAATGCATCGGACAACGGGTGCGGATCGATAAGCCGCTGCGGTTGAATCAGCGCCTCGATAGCCTGGAAGTCCGCTTCGACATCGCGCCAGCGCCAGCCCGGCTGCGCCCAGTTGTCGAAATCATCGGTGCGGCCGCGAAACCAGACCATCGAGTTGATCGAGCTGGAACCGCCGATCATGCGACCGCGATTGACGTTGACTGAACGCTTGCCGGCGTGCGCCTGCGGTGTGGATTTAAATCGCCAGTCACGCGAACTGCCCATGGTGTACAGCAATCCAAACGGAATCTTTACTTGCGGTACAGCGTCGCCAGGTCCTGCCTCCAGTACACAGACGCTGCCGATATTCGCATTGGCAAGTCCCGCCGAGACTGCGCAGCCGGCTGAGCCTGCGCCAATCACAACAAAATCATATTGTGCCGGGTCGGTGGACTGTTGCATTGACAGAAATTGCGCGGGTATTTTTGAGACTGACGGGCTGGAATTTCGGCGATGTATAATCGATCGACGCTCAACGTCGGGAGGTTATCAGCTTATGTGTGGTCGCATGAATATATCGGATCACGAGGGCGTGCAGTCGCTGCTCGAGATACTCGGGATCACAGCCACGCCGGGTACACAGCCTCGTTTTAATGTGGCGCCAACGCAGACGCTCGATGTGGTGATGATGGATGACGAGCCGGTTCTGACCACCATGAGCTGGGGAGTCAGCATGACCACCAAAGGCAAGAAAGGGCAGCCGATCACGCGACGGGTAACCAACTCGCGTGATGACAAAGTCTGGTCATCCTATCTGTGGCGCTACCTGATCCCCGAGCAGCGAGCGCTGATTCCGGTCAACGGATTCTACGAATGGAAGCGCGAAAACAAAAAGCTGGTCGCGGCCTATCACATTACGTCCGCCAACGCCGATGCGATGTTCTTCGCCGGCATCTACCGCAAGCCGAAAAACGACGACGAATCTTTTGAGGTGTCGATCATCACCACCCGTGCCAACGAGGCGATGAGCCAGGTACATGATCGCATGCCGGTAATACTGGGGTCTCACAATGCGGCGATGGCGTGGATTCAGGACAACGACCGCGAATCACTCGATGAGTTGATGCAACCGGCTGGCAACGATGCGCTGGTGTTCACGCGTGTGAGCGATTACGTCAACAAATCCAGCAATGAAGGTGAGGAGTGCATTCGTCCAGTCGATTGACCTGCGGTTTACTGCCGATGGCACAACAGCGCTTGCATGCTGTCACTATTCGTAATAGGGTGTATTTTCAGAAACGTTCAATATTTTTCCTTTTGCTCAATAAAGTACGCTTAAGGTGTTATTCGGTAAATCGCACGATGAAAACGCCACTGTCGTCGGCCTGATCGCAAGCGCGCTGCGGCGCGATATCGCATTTGGCGAGTTGCCGCCGGATCAGAAGCTCAAGATAGAGTCACTGCGCACCCGCTACGGCGGATCCGGACATTCGGTGCGCGAGGCATTGACGCTGCTCTCGGCCGAAGGGCTGGTCGAGGCGACGGCGCAGCGCGGGTTTCGCGTCTCCTCGGCAACCGAGCAGGACCTGATCGACATCACGCGCCTGCGAGTGGAGATCGAGTGTCTCGGGCTGCGCTGGTCGATGACCGATGCCACGCTCGACTGGGAGGGGCGGGTAATCGCCGCCCACCACGCGCTGCGACGCGTGCAAATGGAGGTTCAGACAGACGCTGAAGCCGCCGCGCTGGCCTGGGACGACGCCGGTCGTGAATTTCATCTCGCGCTCGTCAGCGGTTGCGACTCCAGCCGGCTGATCACCATGCAGCAAACTTTGTACGATCAGTCGCGCCGCTTCAGGCTTGCGAATCTTCGTGAGGGGAATATCGATTTCAATACGCTGGAGTCGTATCAGCAACAGTTGCACGATGCGGTTCTGGCGCACGACACGAGTGGGGCACTGGCAGCTTTGAAGGCAGACATTCAAAGCGACTTGCCGCCTCATATCAGGCATATCGCCGATACACCAACCGCTGAGGAATCCAATGAATAATCTTGATCGCCGCCAGTTGCTGAAAATGCTGGGCGCCACTGCCGTGCTGCCGCTTGCGGGTGCACCGGCTTACGCCAACTCCAAGGTCACCGTGGGTGCACTGCGTTTTACCAGTCACGCCGCAAGTTTTGTCGCGTTCGAGCGCGGCTACTTTGCCGATGCCGGCCTCGACGTCGAATTCAAGTTTTTCCAGGCCGCACAGCCGATGGCTGTCGCCATTGCCTCTGGCGATGCCGACTACGCGGTCACCGCAATATCCGGCGGTCTGATATCGCTGGCTGAAAAAGGGGCCACCAAGGTGATTGGTGGCGCCTTGTCGGAAGAGAGCGGCATCGATGGACAAAAGATCCTCGCCTCCGATGCGGCGTTTCAAGCCGGGCTGACAACACCGGCACAACTGGCTGGCAAAAAATACGCGGTCACTCAGTCCGGATCATCGTTTCACTACATGGGCTCAAAGATCGCTGCAGCCGAAGGTGTGGAGGTGTCTTTTAAACCGCTGCAAAAAGTCGGTGCGATTATCGGGGCGATGAAATCGGGCCAGGTTGATGCTTGGTCGATCGTTCCGCACATCGCCAAGCCGCTGGCAAAGTCCGGTGCAGTGCATATTATTGGCGACGTCGCAGATTACATCCCCAACTATCAGGTCACTACCGTGTTCACCTCGGCTGAAAACGCCGCCAACGAGCGCGCCAAAACCGAAGCTTTCCTGCAGGCGTTCGCAAAAGGTGCCGATGACTTCAACGCCGCACTGGTCGATAAAACTGCTGGCGATGAGGCGGCCGAAGAGATGGTCAAGCTGATTCACAAGTACGTCTACACCGACAGACCGTACGAGAAAGCGCGCAACAGCATTATCAATGGCGCGATGCGGATTAACGCCGGGGCCGCGATGAATGCCGCGTCGATCAAAGATCAGCTTGCCTGGTTTCAGGCGGAAAAGCTCGTCAAGGACAGTATCACCTTCGACACACTGGTAGACGACAGCTACGTCAAAACCATTTGATCCCCAGGTTCTGGCAGGCTAATCATTGAAGCTGCATCTGGAATCGATCAGCCACGCCTATGCCGGCGTGGCTGTGCTGAGCGATATCAACCTCGAGATTCCGGCCGGGCAGATTGTCTGCATTGTCGGGCCATCGGGTTGTGGCAAATCCACGCTGCTGCGTTTCATTGGCGGGCTGGAGCGCCCGGCATCGGGCAAGGTGGTACAAATTGGCCAGCCACCGGCGGACAGTATCAATCCGCTGACCTATGTCTTTCAGGACTTTGCGCTGCTGCCCTGGCGCACTGTCGAGGGCAACATCTCGCTGGTGCTGGAGGATCATCGCATTCGCGGTGCGCAAGCGAAATCGATTATCGATGATGTGCTGGCTCGCACCCGGTTAAGCGACTTTAGGCGCGCGCTGCCCAGGCAATTGTCTGGCGGTATGAAGCAGCGCGTTGCGATCGCGCGGGCGCTGGCGGTGAATCCCGCCGTCATGTTACTCGACGAGCCCCTGTCCGCCCTCGACAGCCAGACTCGCGAACTGTTGATGGATGATCTGATCGGCCTGTGGACCCGGCAGCCGTTTACCGCCGTCTATGTCACACACAACTTGCAAGAGGCGGTGCGGCTTGGCCACGCGATCGTGGTGCTGTCTCGGCGGCCTGGACAAATTCGCGAGGTGGTGATGATTGATAAACCGCTGGAGGCGCGCCGCTTTGGCGATGCCGACCTGGAACTGCAGCAGCGCCATCTGTGGGAGTTGATGCGCGCGGAGGCGATCGCCGCCGATCAGGAGCTCGTCGGTGACTGATTCCACCACGCGCCGCGCGGTCGATTATCGCGGTGGCGGTTTTTCACCGCGTCGGATCCGCTGGATCGGGCCACTGGTTTTTATTGTGCTGATCGGCCTGCTCGAATGGGGTACGCGCAGCGGCTTTATCACACCGCTGACGCTGCCACGCCCAAGCGACGTACTCACCACCTTTGGCGAACTGTGGTCGAGTGGTCTATTGTGGAAGCACTTGCTGCCATCCTTGACGCGGCTTTTTGTCGGCGCTGTGATGGGCGCGACTGCCGGCATTCTGATCGGTATCATGATCGGCCTGTTCTCCTACGTGCGCGCCGGCCTGGTGCCTTTACTGGCGGCGATTTTCCCGATACCCAAAATCGCGCTGTTGCCGTTGTTCGTGATCTGGTTTGGCATTGATGAGGGATCGAAATACGCTCTGATAGCGCTCGGCACTTTCACACCCACCGTGGTCGCCACTTATGGCGCGGTCGATAACGTCGATCGCACGCTGATTCGAATGGGGCAGAGCTTTGGCCTGAGCTGGCAGTCGATCGTGCGCAAGATCGTTTTGCCCGGTGCGATGCCGGGTATTCTCTCAGGGCTTCGCATCAGTCTGGCGATCGCCATTATTCTGCTGGTGGCCGCCGAAATGCTCGGCGCCGAGTACGGCATCGGCGCCTACATTCTCGAAGCCGGGTCGCTCTATGATCTTGAGCGGCTGTTTGCCGGTGTGGCGATATTGTCGCTGCTTGGGGTATTGGTCAGCGCGCTGCTGGGGATGATCGAGGCGCGTTTGCTCGGCTGGCGCAGTTGATCGCGATCGTTAAACACTGTGTCTACATCGGCGTACGGACGCTTTCAGCCTGTAGGGTAATCGGGTTAACACCAGAGACAAGTGTATGATTGACAAGCAAAAACGTAACACCTTAAAACTGATTGGTGGTTCGGGTGTGGTGGCCGCCACCGCAACATCGGCGTCACTGCTCGGTACCAGTTTGGCCGGCGCGGCAGATACGCAGGCCGTGTCACCGCTGCGCGCCGACCTCGAAGTGATGATCATCGACACCGGTTCGCTTCCGGAAGATACAGCGCTGATCACTAACCTGACAAATGGCGATGTCGTGATAGACGACTTTCTGCCCGGTACGATTTTTTTCAACGACAAGTGGGTGTCGCTTAACGATGTCTTTTCCCGCTCACTGCTGAACGGGCGCGTTGTGCCAGCGGGGCACTCGGTGTCAGCACCGATCAAATTCCAGCCGCTAGGCCACGGCGAGACCGGCGACTACCTGTGGGCTCAGCAGTCAGTATCTGCGCTGACTGAGCAAACCGACATTGTGACGCTGGCGGCCACCTTGCAACAGCGACGCGCGGTGGTATTTGCGCCAGCAGCCAGCGCACGCTTCGCCTGATAAGCCTCGGGCCCGCCGTTATACGTGCGCACGTCTGGCGGCTGCTACAACATACCCGGGGCGAATGTATCGCCCCGGGTGTTAAAGTCTTGTGCTGATCGATTGCGGCCAGTGTTTGCGTCGAACATTCAAAAGGATGCCGGCCCGTCAGCCGGATTGCGATAAAACTGCGGGTAGTGTTCCTTCACCACAATGCCATCGTCGGCCCAGGCGTGGCAGCCGTTTAACGGCACCTTGCCGGATTTAGCATGCAGAATTTCGTACAGGCTCTGGTAGGCCGTCGTTGCAATCGGTGTGAGCAATTCCACCAGATGTGTGCAGCCCTGTATGCCGCCGAGTTTGTCGCGAATCATGCGTCGCCAGCCACTGCCGATGCGTTCCCCCACCAGCTTCTGAAACGCCTGTTCGATCTGGTTGCAGTGCGGGTAGGGCGTGTGATCCATCGCCGCATCGACCGCGACGATCTGCAGGTCGGTATCAATTGTGAGCCGTAGCCACATGCCGTGCAACGGCGTACCCGTTGGAATTTCCCGCCCATCGAGGGTATCGAGTGGGGCGGTTTTCGTATCCTGCATGTGCGCCTCGATATCCCACAGCCCGTCCTGTCGTTCATAGCCGTTGACATGCACCTGGCGCTGGTGGCGAAGCGCACGTGGAGAGGCGGGTGAGAGTGGCATGGCGGCTCCGTTTGAAAGGGTTGAATACCTATCGGCAATGTCAGGCGCCGATTCAGCGGGCCGACGAACAGGCAAGGTGTTTGCGACTACAATAGTGTGACAAATTTTCCGGTAGTCAGGAATAACCATGAGTCAGGTTCACTCGGTTAAAAAACTTCTCAGCGGTGATCTCGCTGCCGGTGAGGTGATCACCGTGCAGGGATGGGCGCGCAGCCGCCGCGACTCGAAAGCCGGTATTTCGTTTCTGGTGGTGCACGATGGCAGTTGTTTCGATGGCATTCAGGCCGTCGTCCCCGAGGCGCTTGGCAACTACGAAACCGAGGTCAAGCGGGTCACCGCCGGCTGTTCAGTCATCGTGCAGGGCAAACTTGCCGAGTCGCAGGGTAGCGGTCAGGCGTTCGAGATTCAGGCCGAATCGGTCGAGGTCGTCGGCTGGGTAGAGGACCCCGAGACCTATCCGGTTGCGCAAAAAAGACACACCTTCGAGTACCTGCGCTCGGTCGCTCATCTGCGCCCGCGCACCAACGCCTTCGGCGCGATCAGCCGGGTTCGAAACACCCTGGCTAATGCGATTCACAACTACTACTACGAACGCGAATTTCAGTGGGTTAACACACCGATCATCACCGCCAGTGACTGTGAGGGGGCTGGCGAGCTCTTTCGCGTCAGCACGCTGGATTTGGTCAACACGCCGATGGGCGACAATGGCAAACCGGATTTTGATCGCGACTTCTTTGCCAGCGAGGCATTTCTAACCGTATCCGGTCAGTTGAACGTCGAATCGTTTGCGATGGCATTGTCGAAGGTCTACACCTTTGGCCCCACCTTTCGCGCCGAGAACTCCAACACCAGTCGGCATCTGGCCGAGTTCTGGATGATCGAACCGGAAATCGCATTTGCCGGACTGGATGAAAACGCCGAGTTGGCTGAAGACTTTCTAAAGCACCTGTTCAAAGTGATGCTCGATGAACGCGCAGACGACATGGCGTTTTTCGCACAACGTGTGGATAAAACCTGTATCGATCGGCTGGAGCAGGTCGTCAACTCTAACTTCGAGCAAATGGAGTACACCGACGCCATCGAGATTTTGCGCAACAGCAAGAAAAAATTCGAATTCCCGGTCGAGTGGGGGCTTGACCTGCAATCCGAACACGAGCGCTTCTTGACAGAAGAGCACGTTGGCCGGCCGATTGTGTTGCGCAACTATCCCAAAGAAATTAAAGCGTTTTACATGCGTGAAAACGATGACGGCAAAACCGTCGCGGCGATGGACGTTCTGGCGCCGGGTATCGGTGAAATTATCGGCGGCAGTCAGCGCGAAGAGCGGCTGGATGTACTGGATCAGAAGCTCGCCGCCCAGGGCATTGCAGAAGAACTGTGGTGGTATCGTGATTTGCGTCGCTACGGCACCGTGCCGCACGCAGGCTTTGGTCTGGGCTTTGAACGCCTGATCAACTACATCACCGGTATGGAAAACATTCGCGATGCGATACCGTTTCCGCGCACGCCGAGAAGTGCACCGTTCTGATTGTTTGTGTGGCGCGCGGGGCGCGATGCCTTGCGAACGCTATTCGTCGACGATCATCTGAAATCCGCCGTAAATCAGCCGCGTGGCGTCAAATGGCATCGGGTTGTCCGCAAGGCGCGGGTCCTGCATAACTCTTTGCATGCCCTGGTTGCGCGTGTCGCGGTCAGGCCAGATGATCCATGAAAATACAACGGTCTCGTCCGATTGGCACTTGACCGCCTGGGGAAATGACGTGAGCTCGCCGTCTGGCACATCGTCGCCCCAGCATTCGACCACGCGCAGCGCGCCATAGTCCTTGAATACTGCCGCCGCTTCTTTGGCGTGACGGATGTATTGTTCGCGGTTATCGTTTGCGACGGCTGCGGCAAACCCATCGACATAGTTCATTGTGACTGCTCACATTCAGCTGCGCACTCTGGCGATAGCTAAACCTACCCGAGGTTAGCCGTTGCTGGCAACTGCGATCTCACGAGTGCGCAGGGTGTGCGCATACCGTTTTAGTTTCTGTTCGCTGGCGGGTGGCGTCAGGTGACTGGGCTGGATTGTCGAGCACAGGCGCGGCGGTACGGGCCAATGATAAAGAGCGCCAGTATCACCAGCAGCATGGCCAGTGACAGGTAGCACATCGGTATGCCGCCAGCCGACGAGCTGCCCATTCGACCACCTCCGCTGGTGGGACATACGCCGCCACCGGCGAACAACTCGCCAAGTGATCCGGCCACCGCAATAATAAAAGCAACTGCCCAGCCCGCGACGAAAAAGTAGTGTTTGCAATGAATCTGCGGGATCGCGAGTGCTGCGAGCATGGAGGCATAGGCCGCCGCCACCACATAACACACCGGCACCAGAAAGACATGTGGACACGATGTGCCGTTGAGATTGTCGTAACTGATACTCAACGCGCCCCAAAAGCCTGCGAGCACGAGTGCCACCAGCGGCACGTACACAAAGTAATTGCGCGGCATGTGAGGCTCCGGCTATTTCGCGATTTCAAGTACGGTGTTCTTGTAGTTGCCCTGGCGGCTTGCGGTCCTGCCGTCCAGCCAGGCCACCTCAACCGAGTGAGCTTCGCCGTTGGCCAGTCCAAAGGTAAGCGTGTGCGTTTGATCCGAGCACAGGCCTTCACCGACGACGAACGTTTGCAGCAACTGGCTGCCGTCGCTGCGGGTGACTGTCACACTGGCGCCAATTGAGTCTACAGTGTTCGGCAATTTCACTTTCAACCAGGAATGATCACCTGCATTGCTGATAAATACCTGTTGGGGTCCTTCGAGATTGACGTGCACCAGATCCGGATAGCCGTCGGCGTTGAAGTCAGAGACCAGCGGCGATATGCCGAAATAGCGATTTTGCACTCCGGCCTGCTTGCCGACGGCGGCAAACTCGCCCTGACTATTCTGTATCAGGAAACGGCCGTCCAGTCGCAGTGCGGCGATCGCGTGGGTGGGAAATTCAATGTAGTTTTCTGATACCACCAGATCGTCACGGCCGTCTAGATTGAAGTCTTCGAACACACCGCCCCAGGAGAATTCGTAGTTGGCGATTTTGGCCTGCTCTGAGGTATCCACAAATTGAAACCCTCCCGCGTTATTGAACAACAGCCAGTCCTTGTTTAATACCTGATCCTCGCGCAAGTCCCCGCGCACCAGCGCATCCGGCCCGGTCGAACCGACATTCGAGAAAAAGAAATCGGTACGTCCATCGTTGTCGTAGTCGCCAACACCAATCCCCATCGGATAGGCGAAGTAGTCGCTGCTCGGGTTGGGCATATTGGTGAAGGTCAGGTCGCCATTGTTTTTCCAGGTTCGCACCTGGCCTGTGTCGTGTGCGACGATCAGATCTTCCAGTGCATCGTCGTCGACATCGATAAAGATCGCCTGAAAGGTATTGTGCTGATAGTAGAGTCCGGCCTTGCGCGTGATGTTGCTGAACGTATGATCGCCAGTATTCAGGAAAAGCGCACTGACGCCCCCATAAGTTTCGTTAAAGATGGTTTGTCCCTCGACGTGCTCGCGTGCGATATAGCTCGACACATAGAGATCGTATTCCCCGTCGCGATTGATGTCCGCAACAGCGACGGATAGCGGCACCGACCGGTCGTCCAGATCGAGTTCGAGCTGGCGAGCTGCGAACCTTCCGGCGTCATTCAGGTACAGCCAGACGCCGGATTGCCGGGTGACCAGCATGTCGTTATCGCCGTCGCGGTCAAGGTCCAGGCTAATCGCACCGTAGGTGTCGTCGGGTGTAGATTTGCTCCATCCGGTGGACGCGGTAATCTCGACGAAGCGCTCCTCCTGATAGCGAAAGAACGCATCCTGCTGATCGATTCCACCACCGATGAAAAGCTCGTCGGTACCATCGCCGTCGATGTCGATGATGGCACTAGCGGTGAAGGGTAGTGTGCGTGTTTTATCGTAGGCGGGTTTGAAGTCAATCTGCTGCCGGCTGAATACCGGTATCGCTGAGCCCTCTATCGCGACATCGTAGTCGATGGCGCGATCGCGAATGCTCAAGCCCGCGATAATCGCGATTGCGGTAATCGCTAAAAAGATGACCGCCAGTAAAAGAGAAGTCAATAGTCGTTTGATACTCATGACGGGCTCACGGGTTTGGGGTGATCCGGGCAGTCGGCGCGGGCGGCGATGGCGATTGATAGCGTGAAAAATACGGCAAATGCCACGTTTAGCGCGATCGGCATAGTGTGTTTGCCGATCGCGGGCACGACGACAAAAAGAGCAAAATTCGCCAGCAACAGTACAATCGGATTGACGATCGCAATCCACCTGGGGTAGCGCGAGCGTCCGCTCAGTGACAGCCAGACAATGGCCAGTGAAAGCAACAGGGTGGTGAGACGTGTGATCTGCAGTAGCGTCTCGTAGCGCACTTCGTACAGCTGGATCAGTTCGCTTACCGCAGCGCTTGCCGGCAATTGTGCCAGAGCGGAAATGCTCGCGCGTGAGCCGATCCAGACGGTGCCGACGATAAAGCCGAAAGCCGCCAGCAGACAGGCCGCGCGCGCCACCCGATCGCTTGCAGGTCGCAACATCAGGTAGATGTGGTAGCAGCCGATCGGGTAGAGCGTGGCGCCAAGCACCCCAAAGAAGTGCCCCGTGGTGGTTCGTTTAGGGTCTATGCCCTGCAGGAAGGTATAACCGCCGGCAGCGAATCGCGCCTGCGGGTCGAAGTGCAGTAGGTACTCGCCAATGCCAACCAGAATAGCAGCTGCAAGGCCTGCCAAACCGGTCAGCAGCAGTTGGCTGCGCGCCGTGGTGTCCATAGGAGCATGGGTGCCAGGTAAACGGCCGTCAATTATCCTGCACCCGTGGCTCCGTTCAAAGGATGCTGGACGTTAAACGTTCAATTGCGGACTCTCAGACAAGCGCAACTCGCATTCTAACGACCAGTACCGCTACTCGATCTGTGAGGCGATACAAGTGATCGCACAGATCGATGTCCTGGCGGTGTTGTTAGCCGTCCGGTGAAGTCGCCGGTATCAGCAGTGATAGATCGTCCGGGGTCTGTGGATAGGCGGCCATCCAGCCTCCATCCCAGGGGTTCAGTTGACCGGTGCCTGTGACCTGACGATAACCCTGCTCACCGCTGAAAACGAATATGACATCGGCAGTCAGTGTGGCGTTGTTGGACTCATCCAGCGTATAGCTGGCGTCGCCCTGTGCCACACGAATACCCGATGCATTGACACTGGCGGGGAACGGATTGCCGATCATGTTCCACGATACCGCGTCCGGATCAGATCGTTTGCCAAGCGCGATCGCAACACATCCACCCGCAGAGGTACAATTGCTATCGCTGGTCGTCTGCGTGCGGTTCAATCCGGTGGGCAGTGAGATCGTCACATCGGTATCAGTAAACTGAATGACCCAGTAGCCTCTACCTGATTCCAGAACTTCATCCAACAGCATGCTGCGGTAAGTGCCGTTCTCGGCGTTGAATCCGAATAGTGTCCAATTGTTGCCGTAGCTTTCCTGCGGCAACGACGCGCCGAAAATCTGCCTGATGGTCAGGCCATAGGTGTCTGCCGGAATGGCAATTTGGCGCCAGACACCAGATTCCAGCGTCGTTGAAAGCCGCACGCTGGTGGTGTCGTCAGTGCTGTCGATCTGTGGCAGCTCGCGCAGAAAGTTCGCAAGGTCTGCAAGTTCAGCCGGTGCCAGTTGGGCTGCGCTGTGCGCATCGATTGCCGACTCGATTGTCGTGGCTGAACCGTCGTGCAAATAGGGTGCGCTTGCGGCGAGTCCGTATAAGCTCGGGGTGTCGAACCCGTCGAGCGTCGCTCCCAGGCGCGAGCCGCTGGCCGCTGTTATGGTGCCAGTGTCATGTCGCTGTCCGCTGGTTGAGTTGGTCAATGCCGGATAGCTATGGCAGGCGGCACAGTTTTGCTGATCGAATACGATCTGGCCGCGCAACGCGCTGTCTGATGGTGGCAGCGTGTGCAGCGGATTGGCTTCAGTTTCTATCAGTGATGCCAGGTATGCCGATAATGCATCCAGCTCGGTGCTGATACCGGCTTTCGAGTCGCCCAGTGGCAGACTGCGCGTACCGGCGTTGAAATCGCTATCGCTCATCAATCCGGTTCCACCGGCGAAGGCCCGTATCTGTCCTTCAAAATCCTGGGTCTCGTCGAAGTTGCCCGACCAATGCAGCAGCCCCTGAGCCATGCCGGCGCGTCCGCGCAGCGAGATGGTGTTACGCAGTCCCTCACCGAATTGCGTGAAGTCCCACACCCGGCCATCACCACCGCCATCGTTATGGCAGGAAGCACAGCTCATGTAGTTGTCACGCGCCAGGCGATCATCGGCGGCATCATAAAAGAACTGTTTGCCTGTCAGCACGCTGGCAGGCAAGGTCTCTGAGGTGACCGTCTGGATCGATGGCAGGACATTGGTTGCCGGCAGATCGGTTTCAATCATTTCGGTGAGATCGAATCGCGAGATTGAACGGTCCATAAAGTTGTGCACGTAGGCGATGTCGCCCGCGCTTGATAACGCTACGCCCTGTGGCGCGCGACCGGTCGGCAGACGCATTAACTCAAAGTTGTTGACGGTATCGAATACCGACAGCTCGCGGCTGGTCTCCAGTGCCGTTAGCAGATAGCGGCTGTCGCCAGTCAGTGCGGCACCGGTGGCAAGGCTTGCGTTGTCGAAGTCGATGCGAATGGTATTGGCTTCGATTTCGCCATCCAGTGTGATTCGCGATCCATTGGCGCGCACCGTCGATTCGAACGTCATACCGGGGACGCCGCGAAGCGTGCCAGCGCCGATGTTGTCCTTTTTCGATGGTACATAGGCCAGCGTGTCGTCAAATGAGATCACCGGCGCGTTCAGGTAATTGGGCAGACCCGGACCGGAACTTTCACTGATCGCACGCGTGTCGTAGCCCAGTTCGATCGTGTTGGCCAGCGTCATGGATGCGGGGTCGATGACAAACACTTGCGCGTAGGCATTGTTGATATCCGGCGATGCGGTGCTTTCCCCGGGAACCGCCGGGGTGATGAAATTACTCACCAGCAGACGGCTGTCATCGTATTTCATGGCGATGTGTCTTGGCGTGCCAGTGAGTTGAGCCGTACCCAGGATGCCCTGGTCTGCTGTGCTGCGTCGCTGCACCTGCGCAGTGGCTTCCAGCACGACAAAATACTCACTGCCGTCGCGGTTAAACACGATCCCGTGAGGCTCTGAGCCTGCCGGCAGGGGCACGCTCTGGCTAACTGATAAGGTGCCGCTGTCGATGATGCTGATCGACGCACTTCGCTTGTTGACCACGTAGATGCTGCTGGATTGTGGCGCCGCCGCCAATGCCCACGGTCGTGAGCCGACAGTGATCTCTTGAATCAATGTACCGTTTGCACTGGATACGGACACTGATCGATTGTCAGGGTTGACGTTCCAGATGCGATCTTCACCAGAGGATTGCTCGACTAAAATAGTGCCAGAGTTGGCAGGTGGTGCCGGCAGTGGCGTTACAGCCGGCGCTTCCGGAGTAACGAATTGCGCCGTATCTTCGCCCGGACCCTCAAAAACGCCCTCGGCAATTTTTGCCCAATTGACGCCATTTTGGCTGATGTGTACCTCGTACTGCTTGATTGAACCATTGCCATAGTCAATGCGTGGCACGTAAACGAGGCCGGAAATGGTCCGGGATGTTCCCATGTCTACCGCGATCCAGTGCGGGTGCGGCAAGTCGTTTTCCCGACCTTCGATGTCTGACCAGGCTGTGTGCCAGATAGTGGTGGTATTGCCATCCAGCGCATCGCCGGCCGGTGCTGCGTAGAGTGATTCCTCGCTATTGGCTGTAGCGGTCCAGTCGCTGCGATCAAGGCGCGCGCCATCGACGCCGAGAATGTAGAGCTCGGCCATACTCGCCCATGGATTGCCGTTGATCTCGGACAGCGCTGTCAGGCGTACAAAGCGCGCGCTGATTTGATCACCAAATGGTGTGGGATCGCTGTTGTCGCCAACACCGTCGTTGTCTGAGTCGAGCGTCTCTGACGGATCGTTGGGAAACGCATCGCTGTTGTCACCGGTGCCATCGCCATCGCTGTCTGTGGTTTCCGTCGCATCGTTGGGGAATGCATCGGCATTGTCGCCGGTGCCGTCGCCATCGCTATCGGTAGTTTCCGTTGCATCGTTGGGGAATGCATCGGCGTTGTCGCCGGTGCCGTCGCCATCAGTGTCGGCAGTTTCAGTCGCATCGTTGGGGAATGCATCGGCGTTGTCGCCAGTGCCGTCGCCATCGCTATCGG
>CAZNIS010000036.1:0-44019 GCA_964573105.1 uncultured Granulosicoccaceae bacterium | reverse complement strand
GCATCGTTGGGGAATGCATCGGCGTTGTCGCCAGTGCCGTCGCCATCGCTATCGGTAGTTTCCGTTGCATCGTTAGGGAAGGCGTCGGTGTTGTCACCGGTGCCGTCGCCATCGCTGTCGGTAGTTTCTGTTGGATCGTTGGGGAATGCGTCGGCGTTGTCGCCAATGCCGTCGTTGTCACTGTCAGCGGTTTCAGTCGAGTCATTGGGAAATACATCGGCGTTGTCACCAGTGCCGTCGCCATCGCTGTCGGTGGTTTCAGTCGCATCATTGGGGAATGCATCGGCGTTGTCGCCAATGCCGTCACCATCGCTGTCAGCGGATTCAGTCGGGTCGTTTGGAAAAGCGTCGTTCTGGTCATCGACGCCATCGCCATCGGAATCGATCTGCAGAAAAAAGACGGTGTCCGATCCGGGGCCGTCAAATTCACCGGACAGCACAGGCACGCCCCAGTCAGTACCGTTGCTGCTGATATGAATCTCGTAGCCCTTGATCGATCCGTTTCCGTAATCGGCTCGCGGCTGATAAGTGAGGGCGGTCAGTGAATTGGACGTGCCCATGTCGATGATCAATCGATGGGGATGAGCGGGATCGCGATCGGTACCGTCGAACACAGACCAGGCTGTGTGCCAGATACTGTTTGGGTCATCGTCCAGCACCGCGGCGGGTGGTGCGGCGAATTCACCGATTTCCTCACTGCTGGCAGTTGCCGTCCATCCGTCGCGGTTCAGCGATTGTCCGTTCGCATCCAGTAAATAGATTTCTGCTGCAGACGCCCAGGGCTTACCGTTGATCTCAGACAGCGAGGTCAACCGCACGTAGCGGGCGATGATTGAATCACCGTAGGGTGTAGGATCGGTGTTGTCGCCAATACCATCACCGTCGGTATCTGCCGATTCACTCGGATCGTTGGGGAAAGCATCGGCGTTGTCGCCGATACCGTCGCCGTCCGAGTCGACGGTTTCACTGGCATCGTTCGGAAAGGCATCGCTGTTATCGCCGACGCCGTCACCGTCGCTGTCGGCGGATTCGTTTGGATTGTTTGGAAACGCGTCTGCGTTGTCGCCGATGCCATCACCGTCCGAGTCGACGGTTTCAGTGGCATCATTGGGAAAGGCGTCGCTGTTGTCGCCCACACCGTCACCGTCACTGTCGGTCGATTCGTTGGGATTGTTTGGAAATGCGTCGGCGTTGTCTCCGATGCCGTCACCGTCAGAATCGATGGATTCAGTGGCATCAGTGGGAAACGCATCGCTGTTGTCGCCGACACCGTCGCCGTCGCTGTCGGTTGTTTCGTTGGGATTGTTTGGAAAGGCGTCAGCGTTATCACCGACGCCGTCGCTGTCCGAGTCGATCGATTCAGTGGCATCATTGGGAAAGGCGTCGCTGTTGTCGCCGACGCCGTCACCGTCGCTATCGGTTGTTTCGTTGGGATTGTTTGGGAAGGCGTCTGCGTTGTCACCGACGCCATCGCCGTCGGAATCCGTGGTTTCGGTCGGATCGTTGGGAAAGTCGTCATCGGCGTCGTTGACGCCGTCGCCATCGGTATCTGGCAGCGATTCAGCGCGAACTACCTGAATGGTGCGACCGACAGATGGCGTGCCATCATCGTTAAGTGCAAACAGCCAGTAGTAGCCGGGAATAAGAATGTTCGGATTGGGTTCGAAATCCAGGGTGTGGAATCCGCCGCCGATATCCTGGCTGGCGACCGATAGGAATCGCTGGTCGGTATTCATGTGATGCGTGGTGCCGGATAAACGCACGATGCTGAAGCGGTTGGCGTCGCCGCTTGCACCCACGACGATCTGCGAACCAGCCGCCACTTGTTCGGGCGCATCTGATATCGATGGTCGGCTGCGAAGGGTGCCGTCGCTGTTAAACAGGTATGGCGGTGAGAATATCTGCCCGTCCAGATGATTGGCGGCACAGCCATTGCCGCAGGCGCCGCCACCTGCCGACAATACTCGTCCGTCTTTTAACAACAGGGCGATTGAATGATAGTTGCGCGGAACGGAGATACCGTCGGTTTGTTGCCAGCTATCCGTATCCGGGTTGTAGATTTCAGTGGGAAATACCGATTGCGCGTCGTTAAACAATTTGCCGGTCGCATTTCCGCCGACGACCAGCACTTCACCGTTGGGTAGCGTGACGGAGTTGCTCAGTGTGCGCGCATGGTTCATCGGAGCGGCGCGCGTCACCAGGGGAGTTGGACCCAGCAGGTCCACCTTGTAGACGTCTCGAGTTGATACCGCGGGCGATACGCGTCGATCACTGCCGCCGATCATTAGTACTTTGCCCGCCTCATAGGTGACGGCATTACCCCACATTCTCGCCTTGCCGTCGGTAAGCTGCCCCAAAACCTCGTTGCCGTTGTTGTTTAGCGGATCAAACAGATGCAGCGTTTCGCTGGGCCCGCCGTGAAAGACCTTGCCGTTGGGTGTTACCGCTAAATGTGCCCACCACTGCATGGTGGAGGCGCCCGACGGGCTCGATGCAGCGTTGATCGCAACCTGCTCGTTAAGCAGTGTCTGCATGCTGGTATTCGGTGTTCGCACCCAGCTGTTGCTGTCCGGGTTATAGAGTTCCGATCGATTGCCGGCCGACTTTGCGAAGGTAGAAAAAATCTGGTTGTCCGGCATCGTGATATTGGTGCCATACCAGCGCCGGTCGTTCATGTTCGCTAGCGGCGACCAGGTCATGCTGATCGGGTCAAACTGGCTGGTTCTGGTGTCGTCGGGGTTGCCACCCGAGGCGACGATGGTGCCATCTTCCAGTGTGGATATGCCAGCACAGAACATGTCGTGAAAATTGCTGTCGGCATTTTGAAAGGTGTTGTTGGTTGGATCGAAAAGTGAGGCGTGCGTAAACTCGCGATTGGACGGGAAGGCGTTGGTTTCCGTTGAGGACCACGACAGTATTCTGCCATCAGGCAGGTTAGCCGCAGAAATCGCGATATGCGGCCACTGAATCACATCGCTCCACTCTCCAATTTCCGCTCTGCCCTGAATCGTTCCATCCAGCTGGCCATTGGCGGGAATGCTGCCGAACACGCCGCCTTCCACTCGGTAGAGCACTTCCAGCACCTGCGCGCCGGTGCGCTCGAAGAATTCAACTCTAAGCGAGTACACGCCGGGATTGAGAAAATACTCACCGCTGGCCGTTGCCGCACCGTGTAAACCATCGTTGTCGACAACCAGAATATTGTCGATAAAAAGTTTCGAGCCGTCATCGGAAGTCGTTTGAAATTCGTAGGTAGCCGCCGTCGTGACCGTGAGCTGATTGGTAAATACCAGCGCGATGTTATCCGGGTTGCTGTTGATGACCGATAGATCGATGACGTCGGTCGTGCCGGTGGCTACCGGCGTCAGGCTGGTGAAGTCTGGCAGTACGCTATATGCGCCGTTGTATACACTGTAGGAGAACTGTGCTGATGCGGTGGACGCAAAGGATGCACACAGTAGAAGGATACCGGCTCGAACGCTTGCTTGAACTGACACTTGAATACCCGATGTTTACGCTGCCACGTCTGGTTGTCACCGCTCGCGGTCAACGACCACACCCGTTGGCAGAGAGCGGCGGTGGGGCGTGCGAGCGGGATACGTCGTGTTGTAGTTGCAGGCGTGTGCGCGTACACGATTGACACCGTGGTGCGCACGCAAGCTGCAGTGGCAGTATAAATAGCGGGGTGGGTGCTATCTGACTCGCACTTTGCAAGTCGTTGATCGCGGTGACTTATTTTTTACAAAATGAGACCTGGTTACCAGCTGATACGGGAACAAAACTCACTACTGCATCAAGTCGTTCTTTCAGGTATGTCAATTCGCTTGCCGCGCGGTATCTCTGCAAGCTTGTCGTAGAACGGCATCTCCACCAGTTCAGCGCGTTGCATGCTGCCGTCGCGACAACCCACATGGATCTCGTCGCCGGCTGCGGCACCTGCGCGATCGAGCCTGACGATGCCGATGCCGTACCCCAGATAGGGTGAGGTCGCACCGGCGGTGACGATGCCTGTCGTATCGTTCTTGCCGTCGATCGGTGCGGCAATCAATGGTTCGCCACCGTCGCATCGAACGCCGAACAGGCGCAGCTCACGCGATGCCGAAGTCAGTGCGTGACTGCCGATAAAGTCGGCCTTGTCCTGATCGACAAATCGACCGAGCCCGACATCGTACGGTGTGGTGGTGAGGTCAAAGTCGGAGCCGGCATTGAGTATGCCGGCTTCGATTCGGCGGATATTCATCGCGTCCAGTCCAAAAATCTCGAGCCCGTATGATTCACCGGCCGCTTTGAGGTGTGCCCAGATCGCATCGGCATCGTGGTGGGGTTCCGTGTAGAACTCCCAGCCCAGCTCGTTGGTGTAGCCGGTTCGGCTGATGATTACCTGCTGGCCGCCAAAATCGACCGTCGCAATCGCAAAATAGCCGAATGGTTCGGGCAGCACGCCGCCATTGGCAGCTTGCAGCACCTTCATCGCATTGGGCCCCTGAACCTGCGATACAAAGACTCGCGGGTCGCTGATCTCGACATCCAGTCCGAGCGCATGCGCGCGCGCCCAGCTATAGAAATCACCGTCTGCCTGTGCGTACCAGAATCGATCATCGGCCAGTCGCAACAAAATGCCATCGACCAGCAGGCCGCCGTCCTCGTAGCAGGCCAGCCCATATCCGCAGCGGCCGGTTTTCACCCGGGTGATGTCTTTGGTGAAGAGCCGATCAAGCAAGCGCTCGGCGTCTGGCCCCTCAAATTGCAGTGGAAACTCGCCAGTGTTCAGCAGGGCGGCCTGCTGGCGCAACAGCCAGTAGGCGTCCTCAGTGGATTGCGAGTCGAAGCAACATGCCATCAACCGGCGGTTGTACACACAGTAGTGTGGCCCGAGTGGCCGCTCGATTTCGTGGTAGGGATGTCGCGACAAACTGTAGTCCCAACCGGCACCGGGAATACCTGAAACCAGATCGCGGGTTGTGCCGTCACTTGAGTTCAATGCAGTTTGCTCCAGAGCGTTTGGTGAAGTGATGTGATCAGTATGCCGGAATCAATCGAGGGCCCGGTCACTGGGTGGTGCCACAGGGTTGCCATCAGCTACCGCCCGTGACGCGCTCACGATACCCGATGTACAAGCCGCAGCCGACGATAATCGAGGTGCCCAGCCAGGTCCAGCCGTCCGGGAAGTCGCCAAACACCACAAGCCCCAGTAAAGTGGCGCCAACGATCTGCCCGTAGGCAACCGGGGCCAGCAGTGATGCCTGTGCGTACTGGAACGCTTTGACGACGAAATAGTGGCCGAGGCCGCCAACCATGCCGGCGGCTGATAGCAGGATGAGTTGCTTGGCGGTTTGCGGCGTTTGCCAGAAAAACGGAATCACAGCCGTGCTGATGACGGCACCGACGAGCGCTGTCCAGGTGATGGTGGTGGCGGGTTTATCGCTGGCGGATATTTTTCGCGTATAGATCTGGTACAGCCCGTAACAACAGGCAGTCACTAACACCAGGCCAGCCAGCGGGTGTATCGCGCCACTGCCTGGTCGGATGACGATCAGTGCGCCAATGAATCCGGCCAGAACCGCAGCCCAGCGACGCCAGCCGACCTGTTCGCCGAGAATCGGGATTGACAGAGCGGTGACCACAAATGGCGATGTGAACCCGATAATCGCTGCGGTGGCCAGCGGGACATGTCCCAGCGCAGTAAAGTAGCAAACGGTTGCGATCAGTAGCAGCACTGATCTGCCGGTCTGGATGCGCGGGTGCTCACTGCGAAACAGCGACCAGCCGTGCAGCGGTAAAAACAGCAGTACCATCAACAAAAAGTGAGAGACGTATCTGGCCCAGATGATCATCGCCGGGTCGAAATCATCGCGCAGCACTTTTACCATGGCGTTCATGAATGGAAACAGCAGCACCGCGAGCATCATGTAAATCAATGCTTTGACCGGATTGTCGCCGGCGCGCGCCGCCGGAGCCTTTTGCGTAGTAATGCGCTTGCCTTTTCTCAAAAGCCGGGAAATGCCGGCTACGCTACATTATAATCAGCCGACGATCCGGATGGCAGCCAGTCTGACTCCCTCGGGCAATACAACTATGGGGGCAGGCGTGAGCCGGCAGCCACCAAACCTGTTCGTGGCAGACGACTGAGCCAGTATCAACCGAATGCATCGATAGTATGCGGTTTCCGCAAGCCTCCAAACAGCAAACATTGAGAGCACCACTTCATGCGAATGACGCGCGATGAATTCCTCGCGTGGCCGCGCAAGCGCGTCACGTTGCTGGGGATGTCGGGTGTTGGCAAGACACGACTCGCCAACATGCTGCGATGCGACGACTGGTTTCACTATTCCGTCGACTACCGCATCGGCACGCGCTATCTGGATGAGCCGATTCTCGACAACATCAAAGTGCAAGCGATGCAGGTGCCGTTTCTGCGCGATCTGCTGCGCTCTGATTCGATCTACATCAGCAACAACATCACCGTCGACAACCTCAAGCCGTTGTCTACCTTTCTCGGTATGCTGGGTAATCCGGAAAAAGAGGGTCTGGCGCTGGAGGAATTTAAACGTCGGCAGCGGCTGCACCTCGATGCAGAGATTCTGGCCACGCTCGATGTGGCCGACTTTGTCGAAAAAGCCGGCAGCATCTATGGCTATGATCACTTTCTGAATGACACCAGCGGCAGCTTTTGCGAAATCGATGATCAGCAGGTACTCGAACAGGTTGCCCGTGACACCCTGATGATTTACATCAAGGCTGATCCGGCAGACGAAAAATTTTTGATCGAGCGCGCTGCCAGTGACCCCAAGCCACTGTACTATCGCGAACCGTTTCTGGATCAGCAACTGGTGGACTACATGCAACTGCATGAGCTGGAATTCACCACCCAGATCGACCCCGCCGACTTTGTGCGATGGGTGTTTCCACAATTGTTCCGCGCCCGGGTGCCTCGCTATGCGGCCATCGCCGAAACCTATGGCTACACGATTGCGGCACGCGATGCGTTTGAGGTTGGCAATTGCGACGAGTTTCTTGAATTGATCGGCAAAGCACTGGACTAGACGATGCCACTGGTTGCGCATAAAAACCTGCCCACGTTCGAGCGGCTTCGAGCGGAAGGGCAGCGCATACTGTCGCCCGAGCGCGCGCAGGCACAGGATATTCGCGGTTTGCATATCGGCTTGCTGAATATGATGCCGGATGCCGCGCTGGCTGCCACCGAACGGCAGTTTTTCAGGCTCGTGGGTTCAAGTAATCCGATATCGCAGTTCTACATGCATCCGTTTACGCTCGATGTGATTCCTCGCGGCGATGCGGCTCAGGCACATATCGACCAGTATTACGAATCATTTGATTCCATTAGTCAAAAAGGCCTTGATGCGTTGATCATCAGTGGCGCCAATGTCACTGAGTCCAACCTGGCAAAGGAAGTGTTCTGGGATCAGCTTTGTGAAGTATTTGACTGGGCCGATGCGAACGTCACGTCCACGCTGTGTTCGTGTCTCGCATCTCACGCACTGCTGCAGGCGCGTTACGGTGAGCGGCGCGAAGGTTTGCCGAGTAAGCGCTGGGGTGTATTCGAACATCAGGTTGTGCGCCCTGACCATCCACTGATACGCGACACCAACACCCGGCTCTTCGTACCGCATTCGCGCTTTAATGAAGTCTACCCGGAGCAATTCGCACGCGCCGGATTGCATGTATTAATTCAGGGCGAGGTATCCGGCGTGCAACTGGCCGTGAGTGCCGATGGATTTCGTACGGTGTTGTTTCAGGGCCATCCGGAATATGACTCCATCAGCCTGATGAAAGAATACAAGCGTGATGTCGGGCTCTATATCGATCATAAAAGTGATCGCTACCCACCGTTTCCACAACACTACTTTGATCGCTTTACGCGGGCACTGCTGACTGAATACCAGGGGCAGGTGATGGCAGCCAGGCAGGCATCGCAACCAGCGCCGGCGTTCCCGGAGCATCTAATTCGCGATCGGCTGCACAACACCTGGCACGACAGCGGCGAGGCGGTGGTGGGTAACTGGATTGGTCTGGTGTATCAAATAACTCACCGCGAACGCAATGTGCCTTTTATGGACGGCGTGGATCGCGATGATCCGCTCGGTTGGTTGTCCGGTGATACCTCAAGGCTGCAATAGTTAATCCCCAACGTTTTTTCCCGCCAATGACATCGGCTGCGGGCAGTCGGCGATTGGCAGGTAGCAAGACATGAATAACAATCAACACAATAAACAGCTTGTCTGGAGTTTCTGGCAGTCGCTGCAGGCGGCCGATGAGGACGCGCTTGCCGATGTGGCCGGTCAATATCTGGCAGATGACGTCCATTGGCAGGGCCCGGATCCTGTGAACGATCTTATGGGGCCGACCGCATTTGTCGAGCAATTCTGGAAGCCGTTACTGGCATCCATACCCGATCTGACACGCCAGACACATATTTTTATGGGTGGCCGCTCAAATGGCCGCATCGATGGAGATATCTCGAAAGACAACCATTGGTGGGTCAGTGGCACCGGTTACCTGAATGGCACGTTTGAGAGCGACTATCTGGCGATACCGGCGAACGGAAAAAAAGTCTCGGTCCGCTGGGGAGAATTCTGCCGGGTAGAAGATGGGAAAATCGTCGAAATCTTTTTTTTGCTGGATCTGATCGATCTGATGCAGCAGGCGGGTTTTAACGTGTTACCACTGGCCCGGGGGAAAGATCACCTGTATCCGGCGCCCGTCGCAGGCGACGGATTGTTGCACGAGAGTCAACCTGACGACATTTCAGACTATAGTCTGCAACACATACGACGATTCATCTTTGACGGCTTGAACAACTACGATCAGTCTGATCTTTCCAGTATGGGCATGGCGGATTTTTTTCACCCGGACGTTAAATGGTATGGCCCCGGGGGAATCGGTGCTTGTTTGAGCTTCGAGGAGTTTGAATCGTTGCACCAGGCGCCGTGGCTTATCGCCTATCCGGATCGTTCAGTGCAGGATCTGGATGCGCTGATTGCCGAGGGCATGTACAGCGCCGCTCCCGGCTGGGCCGGCGTTATCGCCACACACACTGGCCCCTATCTCGACGTGCCGGCCACCAACAAGCAGGTGAAGTTCAATGGACTGGATTGGTGGAAGCGCGACGGCGAGGTCTACATCGAGAACTGGGTGTTCGTCGATTTGATTCATCTGTTTCGGCAATTCGGAGTTGATCTGTTTGAACGGCTGGAACAGTTGCGTGGCAAGACCGGTTAGCGATCATGGATCGTCGCGTTGATGCGGATCATCTGCAGTGATGTAGTCTGTACCCCACTTCGGGCGCAATGCGGACCATCGCCCGGTGCAGCGCCAACCCTATGCTGGCGCTTCATCGGTCGTTTGTTTATCGGCTCGTTCGCAGTCTACAGCCCATGTCGTGACTGTTTCTCTGGCTTTGTTTTGCTGTTAAACACTGCAACCAGTTAAAGCCAGGTGAACCGTATCAGTTATCGCCCTGTTCGGCCTGGGCGTTGTCTGCCTCACCGCTGACGATTTCCAGCAGTTCGATCGCTGCGCCATCGACGACTTCCATCTGACAATCCTCTTCGGCGATAGCAAGCGCTTCGCAAATGCCTTCCAGTGAGTCCTGCAGGTCTTCGAATTCATGCTCAGTGCCGGGCAGTACCATCATCTCCTCGAACGCACACTCATCCTCAGGCAGACCCATCTCGGTGCAGGCGATCGCAAAGCCGCCGTCAAGCATTGATTCACCGCCAACAAGCTCTATGTCCAGAATCGCCTCGTCGCCCTCCAGAGTGATCATGACATGATCGTCTGTGTCGGGGAGGTCGACGACGGTCCAGTTTTCGGGGGTGCTGCAATCGGCGCCACCCTCATCGCTGCAGTATTCGGCGCTTGAAATTGAACCCTCGGCATCAAAGGTTTCGCGTGTGTGAAAGTTAACCTCGACACCGTTGGAATCGATGAACGTGCTGGTAGAGCCGGTCTTGCCGCCGTCGTCATTGGCGACCGCGGTCGAAGTGGACGTGCCACGTTCTGTGTCGAATGCCCAACTCGTCTGTGATTTGATTTCAACGCCGTTGCTGCTGTCACCCAGTTCGCGCAGTTGCATGGCTAGCTTGTGCTCGAAAACAGTATCGCTGCTTTCCTCAACCAGTGAGATCTCATCGCCATTGTCGGTGTTGGCATAGAGAAACTGACTGCTGTAGCTACCGCTGTCGCCATCGAATTGCCACTGTCCATTGTCTCTGACCAGGATTCGACTGCGATCAGCATTCCACTGGTATTCTTCCGTGGCGCTGTCACTGGCGGAAAATTCCTGATTGAATACGATTTTGTGATCGTAGTTATCATCGGGGTTTCGAGTGTAGGCAACCTCGGCATCCCACTGGGTGACGACATTCTCGATAAGCAGCGCTTGATCGTCATCGGGCGGTGCCATCTCTGAGTTACCGGACAGCGTGCCAGCTGGAATGGCGCATATTTCTGCGTCGCTGACACTGCTGCAATAACTGACAATCTGCGCCCAGACCGTATCGATGTCTGTCAGGCGGGCACGTGCGAATTCCAGTCGCTCGTTAAGGTGGTAGCTGTCAATCATCAACGCGCCTGCGGGCTGGGTATGAGACAGTTCCAGGCTTGCGTTGGCTTCCAGTGCATCAGCAGTAGTACGCGCCAATTCGTTGCCGTTTTGCGGCGTTGAGGCATCTTCCTCAGACCCATTGTCCTGTGACAGCAGGCTGTTGGGTAACCTGGTTTTCAATGGGTTGGTGTTGTTTTGTGGGGTATTGTCCGGTGATGAGACCGGTAACGACAGATCGGCCGAATCGCAGCCCGCGAGGGCTGTGACAGTCAATACACTGGCAATGAGCAATGGATGTTTCATGTTCTTGTAGCTTCCGATAGTGGGGAGGATAGAGATAACCGCCAATATTGATTTTGGTGAAAAACCACCAAAAACCAAACTGACTATCGGAAATGTAGTCTAAAACATTAGCTTTTTGGTGCGATAATACTAATATCGTTCCTAGAGCCCTTGTGTGTCCAGGCATGGAAAAGACCCGTCAGGCGCTGGTACTTGCGCTAAAAAAGTTGCTAAAACCGCTGGTGCGCCTGCTGCTGCGTAACGGAATTGCCTATGGTGAATTCGCCGATCTCGCGAAGCAGGCCTACATCGAAGTAGCCAACCAGGACTTTCGCGTGCCGGGGCGCAAGCAGTCATTGTCTCGGGTGGCGGTCATTACCGGCATTCACCGCCATGAAGTCGGCAAGCACCTCAAGCGTGAAACGCAGGCGCCGTCGTACACCGCTCGCCACAATCGCGCAGCTCGGGTGATATCGGGTTGGCAGAGTGATCCGGACTTCAGCGACGCTGGCAAAGCCAGAGTCTTGTCGATTGAGGATGAGTTCGCCGTGATGGTCGCCCGCCACGGAGCCGATGTCACCATGCGGGCAGTGCTTGATGAACTCGAACGCGTCGGTGCGGTGCGGCGGCCAGAGGAAGGCAAGGTCGAACTACTGGTCGAGGCGTTTGCACCGCAGGACAGCATTGAGGATCTGATTTATATCTTCGGTGATTGCAGTGCAGACCTGCTTGAGACACTCGATCACAACCTCAGCTGTGACACGCAGGACCGGCGCTTACAAATGAGCGTGGTTTACAACAACCTGCCAGATGATGTGTTAGCGAATCTTGAATTGGTTAGCAGAGAACGTGCGATGGCGTTCCTGACTGAAATCGACAAATTCTTCGCAACCCAGGATCGAGACAGTAATCCCGCGGTGCAAGGCGACGGGAGAAACAGGGCAGGGATTGGCTTGTATTACTTTCAAACCCCCGGCGATTCGGAGCAACGCGCGTGACTTTTTGCCACTTTGCAAGAACACTGGTTTTTACCCTGTTGATAGGTATCGCCGCGTCCGGTTGTGACGGTGGATTGATCGGTACCAGCACCGGTCCTAAAGCAGAAGGTGAATATCAGCTTACCCATCTGCCGTCGCGAATCAGCCCGCGCCTGCCCGCTGTGTTAACGCAAACCACGGCCAACGCCAATAGGTACAAGCGCAGCATCGCGCAGTTCCATGCGCAAGCGGCCTCGCAGAGCTGGCAGTTGCTGGCGCCGCCTTTTTCCAAAGTGGAATCCGACCGCATGGCGATACAACAGGTGCTGACACTGCTGGACTCGGTGCTACTGGATACAGTGCATTTGTGTGATGCCAGTGTCTCCTCGTGCCAGATACAGGCGGGTGCATTGCGCGTCGAGTACAGCGAGCCTGTCATTCGGCAATTGCAGCTACTGGCCGGGAACGATTTTATCGGTGGTAACAACGTGTCATTCGAGCATTTGGCCGGCACGCAGTTGGAATTTGGCGCGGTGTTCTACTCGCGACTGGACACCGGATTGCACGATTTCCTGCTCGAAGTCGAGTCTCCGGACTTGCTGCCAGGGCGTCACCTAGAGCTTAAGTGGAGTGCAGATGGCCGCGAGGTCAGCTACAAATTGGGTCTGATCTCCGACCCCGGTCTTGTTGATCAATACCGCTATCAGCATCTAGTGTCAGGGCAGCGTTTGACGTTACATAGCTCGGCCAGTATCTTTACCGGTGATACTGATTTCGAGATTGAGATTACGGCTGATGGCAATCATACCGGCAATATTCTGTACAGTGCTCGCTTTGACGAGTACACGTTGAACGGGCGTGCCTCAGATGATGCCGCCTACGCAGCGACGCTGGATTTTACTTTGGGCGCAGATGACAGCGTGCTCTTACAGGAAGAATTTACGTTGCATGGCGAGCTGACACAGTCGCACGTTTGTGAACAGTTAGATGATGTGGTTGACTGTGGTTTAACCGAACTCAATAGCGAGTTCTTCATCAGTCCGGCAGAAGTCGGGGAGACTGAGCTTGCACTTGGCTTTGGTGCTGTGGTTGTCGTCGGGCTTCCCGACAGCGTCGCCGAATTTGACATAAGACAACGCCTGGCGGGTGATGCGGCGCTGGCAGGCGAGACTTACTGCCACGGCTTTCACTACCCGGAGAACCCGGTGTTTGATGAAGTTTATTGTTTTGTCGATGAAGCGTTGTTGCAGGATGCTATCGTCGTGTCGTTTGATGACGGTGGCACAGAGTATATTGTGGAACAGGCCGACATCATATTGAGTGACCCGTACCCTTTGCAATAACCCGCACGCTGATCTGGCGGCCGGCGACGAACGCAGCCAATCGGGTCTGCGTCAGTCGCTGCCCGCACAGCGTGGGCCGTTTTTCAAAAGCCGTCCGTTAGCGCACAAACTGATCGACGTAATCTTCGCCCAGACCCACATCAGCGAAGTGTTTTTTGCACAGATCGATTTTCGTGAAAACATCTTCATACCCCAACACTTCGCCCCAGGGATCGACGTAGCACATCACACCGTTGACCTGAAAGAACGTAATCATTTCATCCACGCCTTCGGGGACCACCAGCGTATGCGTCTCGCCGGGGGGTTCATATACGTAGGAACCGGTTTCTGCCATCCAGTCGTGTTCCAGATAGTGCCAGCGGCCTTTTATTACGAATCCATGCACACCTTGCGGGTGCCTGTGGCGGGACAATACACCGGACTTTCTCACCTTTAGCAGGTTCATCCAGTAGCCCTGTGAACGATTCAGGCACAGCGGCCGGAACCAGACGTTCTCTGCCTGTGGCACCCAGAGGCGATCATCTTCCGGAACCGCATCGGGCACGACTATCTCGGTCAGCGCTTCGGCCGGAAAGGGCAGTTGGTAGGGGGTGCGGGCGTCGTAGGTTTTTTCGGTTGTCATAGGGTTAATTTCAACAGGTGAGGTATCCGCCATCCACGGGATAGATAGCGCCGGTGACAAAACTTGCCTCTGTGGACAACAGCCATTTGACCATGGCACCAATTTCCTCGGGCTTGCCCCAGCGGTTCATCGGTGTGCGCTGTAAAATGGCATCACCGCGTTCGCTGTGATCGCGCAGGCCCTGGGTCATTTCGGTTTCGATCCAGCCGGGTGCGACGGCATTGACGCGAATATTATCGGTCGCAAATTTGCCGGCCAGCGCTTTGGTCAGTTGTGCGACGCCGCCTTTTGAGGCTGAGTAGGCTGGTACCAGCGGGCCGCCAAAAGTGCTGAGCATCGAGGCCATGTTAACGATCGCACCACCGCTTTGCGAAAGTGTCGGTTGGGCGGCGACACAGCAACGCATGGTGCCAGTCAGGTTGACATCGACCACGCGCTGGAACACATCCAGGTCATATTCTTCGCCGCGAAACAAAATGCCCGCACAGTTGACGAGCCCGTCCAGCCGCGTCAGCGAGCCGAACAGTTGCTCGACCGATTGGCTGTCGGTGACATCGAGTAATTTTCTTTCAATCTCCGCCGGTGCATCGAAATCATCGATTTCCTGTTGCGAGACGCTGGCGGCGATCACCTGCCAGCCGGCAGCATGGAGCACGCGCACAACGGCTGCACCAATGCCGCGGGTACCGCCGGTGACGACAGCGGTTTTGTTTGTCGACAATATCGTATCCTGACAAATGTGGTATTTGAGATATCAGATTGCAATTGGCATGATATCAGATATCATGCCACCCGTGATGCCCGATTTGAGCCTATATCGATGACACTCAAACGCCCCAAGTCGCTGCGCGAACTGGCACTTGATCACCTGCGCAGCCATATCGTCAATGGCACGTTGAAGATGGGGCAGGCGTTGTCCGAGCGACAGATCTCGGCCGAGCTTGGGGTGTCTAAGTCGCCGGTGCGCGAGGCGCTGGCGCAACTGCGCGATGAGGGGCTGGTGATTATCGAACCACAGAAAGTCGCGCGGGTGTTTTCACTGACCGCGGCCGAGGTGGCACAAATCTGTGACTTTCGTCTGGCGATTGAGGTCGCAGCCGTGGAGTTAGCACTGGCGCGTAACCATCTGGCGCTGGCTGACGAACTGGATGCCATGGTCGGCAGAATGGAAAAGGCGCAGGCAAGTCGGCAGGTAGCGAAGTATCTTGCGCTTGATGGTCGCTTTCACATGGCGCTGTTCGAATGCGGTGAAAACCAGTATCTCAGTGCCAGCTACGCTCGCTACGCATCGAAAATTGCCGCGCTGCGCACGCATCTTTCGCGGCTGCCGCAACACACGCAGCTATCCTTTACCGAGCACCGCAAGATTGCCAACGCTGCGCGTAAAAATGATCTGACTGCCATACGCAGGATACTGTTAACGCATATCGATCGTACGCGTCAGACCTATTTGGCTCAGTTAGACTCAGCGGCGTGCTGAGCGCCGCAGTGCGCACTGATCGGATGTGGCCGAGTTATCGATCCAGCGACATATGATGCTCGACGCCGGCGATTTTGTCTTCGGCGTGGTGATTCACGTACAGCACCGTCGACTCACTTCTGGCGCATATGATCTCGATCAGTGACAACACCAATTGGCGGTTCATGTCGTCGAGGCCAAGGCAGGGCTCATCCAGAATCAGCAACGGCGGATGCTTGACCATCGCACGTGCAATTAGTAACAGTCGCTGATCGCCATACGACTGACTGTTGAACGGTTGGTCGGCGCGCTCGCGCATGCCCAGAACGTCCAGCCATTGATCGGCGATGTCACGTTGTTCGTCGGTGTATTTGCTGTACAGCCCGATACTGTCATAGAAGCCCGAAATAATCACATTGCGCAGGCTGGTGCCGACGGTGTATTCCCATTGCAGTGCGGTCGACACATAACCAATAAATTGCTTGATTTGCCAGATACTCTCTCCGCTGCCGCGCTGAAAGCCGAAGACAAAAATATCGTTCACATAACACTGTGGATGATCACCGGTTATCAGTGACAGCAGTGCGGTTTTGCCACTGCCGTTGGGGCCTGTCAGTTGCCAGTGTTCGCCGCGATTGATCGTCCAGTCCAGTTTTTCAAAAATCACCGTATCGGTGTATTTGATCGTCGCATTCTTCAGGCGCACCAGCGGCTGTGTTGGATCCAGGGCCGGCAACGTGTCATCGGGGTTGGTGGGCGGCAGCGTCAGCTTGCTGGTTTTCAGATGCATCAGTTGTTGCAACTGTTGCCAGGCATCTTCGTCATTGCGTTCGACTTGGCGGCTGATCGTGCCATCGGCCACCAGCGCCACGTGTGTGATGAAGCCTGGGCATTGATCCAGCCGGTTCAAAACGATCACCATTGGCGTGTCGGCGGCGACGCTGACCAGATGTTGCTGCAGCGCGGCGAGGCTTGCCGCGTCCAGTCCCTCGAAGGGTTCATCCAGAATCAGTAGCTCGGGCTTGCTGGTCAGGGCGCGAATCAACATGACCTTGCGCGTCTCACCGGTGGAGAGTTTTCTAAACGCGCGATCCAGTAATGGGGTCAGGCCAAATTGCTCGCACAGCGCGTCGGCAAGCGTTTGATCCTGACATACTGCGGCGATAATTTCCGATACGGGCGTACCCTCGGAAATGACGTCCATGATGTCCGCATCGTCCTTGCGCCGTTCGGCTGCGATCAGTTCGGACTGTGCCTGGAACGAGACTTCTCCAACGCGCGACGGCACGCCTGTGATCACGCCACTGTCGATCTCGCCGGCGCCACCCAGCACCGCTGCAAGTGCGGATTTGCCCGCACCGTTGCCGCCGCAGACCAGCCAGTGCTGACCGGTTTTGACCTGCCAGTTGATCTGCTCGCAGCGAAAGCCATTGTCGAACTCAACAGATAGATTCTTCAGATTGATGGAGACGAGTGACATGGTGGATGGCGTCGTGTGAATGGTTCAGCGTAAAAAAAGGCCGGGAGAGCCCGGCCTTCAAATCCAGTACAACCAGGGTCTTCTCTTTAAACGATCTTTTTCATGTCTGACATATGCCCGCGCAGCGTCGCGCCGATCTCTTCAACCGGATGGTTGCGAATAGCTGCATTGACTTCGATCAACCGTGCGTTGTCGACGCCAGTGTCGTTTAGTTGCAGCCCGCCGCCGATTACGTCCTTCTTGATGCCTTTCATGAAATCACCCAGCAGCGGCACACAGGCGTGGTTATACAAATAGCAGCCGTACTCTGCGGTATCAGAGATAGTGGAATTCATCTCGTAGAGTTTCTTGCGTGCGATTGTGTTGGCAATCAGCGGGGTTTCATGCAGTGACTCGTAGTAAGCTGAGTCTGCGATGATACCGGCCGAGGTCATGGTCTCAAACGCTAGCTCAACGCCAGCTTTGACCATAGCGACCATCAAGATGCCGTTGTCGAAGTATTCCTGTTCGGAGATATCGACGTCGCCGGCCGGTGTTTTTTCGTAGGCGGTTTCGGCGGTATCGGCGCGCCAGCCGAGCAGTTCCTTGTCGTCGTTGGCCCAGTCGGCCATCATGGTGGCCGAGAATTTGCCGGTCATGATGTCGTCCTGGTGCTTGTTGTACAGCGGACGCATGATGTCTTTCATTTCCTCGGCCAGATCAAACGCGCGGATCTTGGCGGGGTTGGACAGGCGATCCATCATGTTGGTGACACCGCCATATTTCAGCGCTTCGGTAACTGTCTCCCAGCCATATTGAATCAGCTTCGAGGCGTAGCCAGGCTCGACACCTTCCTCGATCATTTTGTCAAAGCACAGCAGTGAACCGGTCTGCAGCATGCCGCACAGAATGGTCTGTTCACCCATCAGATCCGATTTTACTTCCGCGATGAACGACGACATCAGCACGCCGGCCTTGTGGCCACCGGTGCCGACGGCGTAGGCCTTGGCCAGCGCCAGGCCCTCGCCATTCGGATCGTTGTTTTCGTGCACAGCGATCAGTGTAGGTACGCCAAAGCCGCGCACATATTCGGCGCGTACTTCGGAACCAGGGCACTTCGGAGCCACCATGATCACGGTGATATCGTCGCGAATCTGCATGCCTTCCTCGACGATATTAAAACCGTGCGAATACGACAGGCAGGCGCCTTTTTTCATCAGCGGCATGACAGCGTTCACTACCGCGGTGTGCTGTTTGTCAGGCGTGAGGTTCAGCACCACGTCGGCGGTGGGGATCAGCTCTTCGTAGGTGCCGACGGTGAAGCCGTTCTCGGTCGCGTTCTTCCACGACTGACGCTTTTCTGCGATCGCCTCGGCGCGCAATGTATAGGATACATCCAGGCCGCTGTCGCGCAGGTTAAGCCCCTGGTTCAGGCCCTGGGCGCCACAGCCAATGACGACCATTTTCTTACCCTTCAGCGCCGAGACGCCGTCGGTGAATTCATCCAGGTGCATGAAGCGGCATTTGCCGAGTTGCTCTAGCTGCTCGCGCAGCGACAGGGTGTTGAAGTAGTTGTTGGACATGGCGGTGGCGTCGAGTGATCGTGGCTGAGGGGTCCACACCGGGACCGGCGAATCGCAGGATTCTATCGCATTGGCAATGTGTCGTAAATTGAAATATATGCAACACGATGTGCTGATTTATGCAATATCGGGTTACCCTTCAGGCCGTGAACATCAAAGCGCTGAATCATTTTCTGGCACTGGCCGAGCACCTGCATTTCGGCCGTGCCAGTATCGCCTGCAACATTAGTATCTCGGCGCTGTCGCGCAACATTCGGCAACTGGAGGAGGCTACCGGTGCGGTGCTGTTCGAGCGCGACAATCGCTCGGTCCGGTTGACCGCGAAGGGCGTGCAGTTTCAGCACTACGCCCGCGACGCAACCCGGCAGTGGCAGCAGCTGTGCAACGATCTGACAGACAACACTGATCAACTGCAGGGTGAAATCAGTCTGTATTGCTCGGTTACCGCAAGCTACAGCATTCTCTTTGATCTGCTTAATCGACTGCGCCCGGACCACCCGGGCATCGAGATCAAATTGCACACCGGGGATCCTGAACACGCTATCAGTCGCATCGTCGCCGGCGACGAGGAAGTGGCCATTGCCGCACTGCCGCGTTCGGTCCCACGCAGTGTGGTGTTCCGATCGATCAGAATGTCGCCACTGTTGTTTATTGCCCCCGCCGAACCGGCAGACCTGTCGATCCCGCAAGCGCCGCAGCAGTGGTCGCAGGTGCCGATGATTCTGGCCGAGAGCGGTATCGCGCGCAGCCGGGTGAATGACTGGTTTCGAACCCTGCGGGTGTCGCCAACTATCTATGCGCAGGTGGCGGGCAACGAGGCGATTGTCAGTATGGTCAGCCTGGGTCTTGGCATCGGCGTGGTGCCACAGATCGTCATCGACAACAGTCCGCTGGCCGATCGCATTCGCGTGCTGGATATAAAACCCACCCTGGAACCTTATAACCTTGGCCTCTTCGCGCTAAAACGCAGTCTGGCCAATCCGCTGGTCAAAGCATTCTGGGAGCTTGTAGATTAATCGGTCGCGACGGTCTTTGTCTCTGCGTTGACTGAACCGAAGGCTGCGGTTGCCGCGCCCACCATATACAACGTGAGACCGATGGTGGTCGCCGTACTGTAGGCGACGCGACCTTCGAGCCATTGCAGCAGCAGTATGACTAAAGGGCCCAGAGTCGTAATGGCGCTGAGTGTCAGCGTCGACAAGATAGCCGCGGCGCGCTGCAGTAAGTACAAGGGTGGAACGATCAGTAGAAAGCCAAC
The DNA here is from genome assembly GCA_964573105.1 of uncultured Granulosicoccaceae bacterium. Taxonomy (GTDB): domain Bacteria; phylum Pseudomonadota; class Gammaproteobacteria; order Granulosicoccales; family Granulosicoccaceae; genus CAKZSB01. Next base: position 24,469 of record CAZNIS010000036.1, on the reverse strand, counting down.
GAGCACAGCCAGCGTCAATGGTGCCAGTGGTGGTAATACTTGTGTAGTGCCGGCAGCCAGCGCACCAGTGACCAGCACGTATAGCGGCAGTCGCAAGCCCAGAATAGCGGCAGCGCCGATGCCCGCCTCACTCAAGCGTTGCGAGTACACCAGTATCAGCGTGAAAAATACTCCATCCGCGATAGTCAGCAACAAACCGATCGCCGCTGCAGTCCAGCCGCCGCGAACAAAACCGGACAGGCCGCCCAGGGTGATCACCGCGAGGAAAACGATGCTGGCAAAAATAATCAATATGCCGGTCGCCTCGGCGCGGTTGCGCAATTTGCCTTGCTCGCGCATGCCTGTTTTAAACAGCACCCAAGCGGTCAGCGGCATGGTGCCGGCTGAAACGGTATAGGTGATGGCAGGCTCCAGCAGCCGCACTGATAACAAATAGCAGGTGAAAGTGACGACTGCACCCAGATTGATCGCAAGTAACAGGCGGGGCAGCGCCAGTGCCCGTTTGAATTCTTGCGGCGCAACAATAATTGTGCGCCCGGCGAAGACCAGAACGATGAGGCCGAACACCAGCGCGCCAAATAAAAAGGGGCTCAGTTGTTGAAACAACTTCCCGAAATAGACAAATTGTGCCGACTCCATCACGACGTAGAGGAGTGCGCAGATGAGTCCGGCAGTTACTGTGTGCACACGGGCTCTCCCGACAGGGGGGACACACGATCAATGGGAGGTAGATGTATTCGAGCCACGATCAGGTCACAGGTAATCAAATATACCGCATTTGAGTGATACACGATCTGTGAAGGTGTTCGTACACTTGTTACACACTTCGGGCAACCCGTGGACTGGATGTCAAAGCGCTGAAGTGATGGCTGCGAGGGATGCAGCCGAGCAAGCGTCAAGGAGCTGTACCAATTGTGCGGGATGTACAATTGTTTGACAGCCCGGCAAGGCGGTGCTGGATCGCACCATTGATGGCCAGGGACGGCACGCCAGGGAACAATCAGTGGTGCTCGAACAACACCCCCAGACCGGGCATGGCGTCATTGATAGAATGGTGCCGCAGTGCCTGCCAGCACATGACGCTGTTCAACGCTAACACCGGTTTGCCCAGCATTTGCTCGGCCGCCGGCGCCAATCTCGCAAACTGCAGGTTGGTTCCCACCTGAACAATTGCCTCACAGTGCTCGACATTCAGCGCGGCAATGGATTCGCGCATTTGTTCCACAGTTACCTCGGCGATCAAGGTAGGGGATTGACACTTTAATCCCTGAAAAGCGCAGATGTCGTAACCCGCTTCCTCCAGCCAGCCGCGCACTTGTTCATCGCCCGCCGGCATATGCGGGGTCAGTACCGAAATGCGTCTGACTTTCAGGGTATCCAGCGCCTGCGACAAAGCATTGCTGCCAATACTGACGGGAACACCGGCCTCAGCTTCCAGATCAGCCTGCAGTTGTCTGGAACCCGCCACGCCGCCCCAGAACGCCTCGAGTGCCACACCCATAATCAGATGATCGGGCGAGCAGGTCATCACCCGCGAGACCGCTTCGCCAATTCCCGCTCGCATGGCTTTGACGTGCTCATCGTAGGCGGCGTCCGATGCGATCTTGCGGTTTTGAATCGGAATGCGCGCCGTATGCACCGTGACTCCCGTCGGTCGCGCATCGTGACAATCGACTTCCAGCGTGGTGTTGGTGCTGGGGGTGACGACGCCCATTCGCAATCGCGGCGCGTACATCAGAACATCGCCTCGAGTCGACTGTTGACTTTTATCTCGGCGACCGAGGCACTGTCGGGTAGTGACAGGGCATAGGCTGTGGTATCAGCGATGGTTTGCGCATCGATTTTAAATTCACCGTCAGGCGTTTTGACGTGCGCGACCATATCGGTCTCGACCAGCCCCGGACAGATTGCTGTGGCCCGTATCCCGGCGTCCCAGCCGTTTTGTCGGATCGCGTGCGTCAGTGCCATCGCCGCAAACTTTGATGCCGAGTAGCCAAGGCTGCTCTCCGCCATCAATCGAATACCAGACAGTGAAACGATATTGACCACACGACCGTGGCCGGCTTCGCGCAGTGCCGGCAGCGCGGCGCGGATCAATCGCAATGGTCCCTTGAAGTTCACCTCCCACATCGTGTCCATTTCCTCTTCCGATCCGGTTTCGATGTCAGCTGGAAAAATCACCCCGGCATTCATTACCACCGCGTCGAGGCGTCCAAACTTCGTCACCGTGGCGCGCACCCATTCGCTGGACGTCGTCGCATCCTGCGCCTCCCAACGATGGGTCATCACATCGTCACCAATCGCCGCTGTGTCAATACTGTCTGGATTGCGAGCGCCGAGGCTGAGTTGGTAACCGGCCGTTGCCAGGGTTTTTGCGATCGCCAGACCAATGCCGCGATTGGCACCGGAAACCATGACGACGCGGTCGTTCGGATTAAGCATCGTGCTGTCCTGTTCGGAAGGTGGATCGTTCAGGATAACCATTTCGACGCAGTGTGCACAGGTTGATGTGACTGGCGCGCGGATGACAAACGCGGGCATAGGTGTTTAGACAGCCTGCAAGCAGGCCAGTGTCGAAAATTCGCCTCAAGCACAGGCGTTCATTAAATACAGCCTGCGTTGCGATGGTTTGTGCGTGATCTGCACGCGTTGAAGCTTTGGTATGTTCACTTCTGGTTCGTTTGATGGTCGAAATTGTTCGTATGATAAAAACCTTGCGCACTCGAACAAAATGCGGATAATGTGCCGCGCTGGTTTCTTCACTTGGGGGATAAATGAAAACCAAACTCGCAATGGCGATTGCAGCCGCAACGCTTGCCTTCTCTACCGCCGGCACAGCCGGTCCGGCCGAGGCCGAGAAGTGGATCAACGATGAGTTTCAGCCATCGACACTCTCTGCTGATGATCAAATGAAAGAGATGGAATGGTTCATCAAGGCGGCGGAACCCTTCGCCGGCATGGAGATCAACGTACTCTCCGAAACCATTCCCACCCACGAATACGAATCCAAAACGCTGACCAAGGCGTTTGAGGAAATTACCGGTATCAAGGTCAACCACCAGTTGCTCGGCGAGGGCGAGGTGGTGCAGGCGGTGCAAACCCAGATGCAGACCAAGCGCAATCTCTACGATGCCTATATCAATGACTCCGACCTGATCGGTACCCACTCGCGTCTGCAACTTGCGGTCAACCTGACTGACTGGATGGCAGGCGAGGGCGCTGATGTCACCAACCCGATGCTCGACGTCGATGACTTCATGGGCAAGTCATTCACCACCGGGCCCGACGGCAAGCTCTACCAGCTGCCCGATCAGCAATTCGCCAACCTCTACTGGTTCCGCAAGGACTGGTTTGATCGCGAAGATCTGCAGGCACAGTTTAAAGAGATATATGGCTACGATCTGGGTGTGCCGGTCAACTGGTCTGCCTATGAAGATATTGCCGAATTCTTTTCGGTACACGTGAAAGAAATCGACGGCGTGCAGGTCTATGGCCACATGGACTACGGTAAGCGCGCACCGGATCTGGGCTGGCGCATGACTGATGCCTGGCTGTCGATGGCAGGTGCCGGCAGCAAGGGTCTGCCCAATGGTATTCCGGTAGACGAGTGGGGCATCCGCATGGAAGCCGGTACTTGTAATCCGGTTGGCGCTTCGGTGTCGCGCGGTGGTGCCGCTAACGGACCGGCTGCGGTCTATGCGATCCGCAAGTGGGACGAGTGGCTGCGCAAGTATGCCCCTCCCGGTGCTGCAAGCTACGACTTCTATCAATCACTACCGGCGCTGTCTACTGGTAACGTGGCGCAACAGATCTTCTGGTACACCGCGTTCACCGCATCGATGGTCGCCTCCAAAGAAGACGGTAACAACACCGTGGATGATGAAGGCAATCCGCTGTGGAGAATGGCGCCGTCACCCAAGGGACCCTATTGGGTAGAGGGTCAGAAGCTCGGCTATCAGGATGCCGGTTCCTGGACACTGTTCAAGTCAACTCCGGTTGATCGTCGCAAGGCGGCCTGGCTGTATGCACAGTTCGTCGTCTCAAAGACGGTTTCTCTGAAAAAGACCCACGTTGGTCTGACACCAATACGAGACAGCGACATTCGCCACGAGTCTTTCACCGAGCGTGCACCGAAGCTGGGTGGTCTGGTTGAGTTCTATCGTTCGCCCGATCGCGTTCGCTGGTCACCCACTGGTGTCAACGTGCCGGATTACCCGAAGCTTGCGCAAATCTGGTGGCAGCAAATCGGTGACGTAAACTCCGGTGCCTTCACGCCGCAGGAAGCCATGGATCGTCTGGCCAGTGAAATGGATCAGGTCATGGCGCGTATGCAGTCTGCCGATGAAAAGGCCGGTACTTACGGCGGCTGTGGTCCTCGCCTGAACGAAGAGAAGGATCCGTCTGAGTGGCTGAATATGGAGGGCTCACCGAAGGCCAAGCTCGACAATGAAAAGCCGCAAGGCGAGACCGTTAACTACGACGAGCTAGTCAAGCGCTGGGCCGAGTCTGGTTAGCAAGCATTCTCAGCGCACCTGTCGTACCCGTGGGCGTTGTCGGTCGTGCTCAAATAGCCATGTATGTTCCGCGCGACCTCCTACCCCACGTGCACGACAGGCGCACTGTGAACGCTCGCTGTAAACCGCGCTGCCTGACGTAGCTTGCAACAAATGAGGGTGGCAGTTAACGGCATCCGGCCGGGGAGCCTTGCTCCCCCGGTCTTCTCCTGAACACGCTAACTGACGACCGAATGTCGCTCACTCCACAACACGATCGTCTGTCGGCGCGTCAGCGCTCGATTCTCGAGTTCGCCAACAACCACCGCCAGGTGCTGGTCGACCCGCTGGCCGAGACCTTCGACGTCACACCGCAAACCATCAGACGCGACCTCAACCATCTGTGCGAAATGCAGTTGCTGCGGCGCATACACGGTGGGGCAATCGCACCCGCCGGGGTGGCCAATATGGGCTACCGCGCGCGGCAGCAGGTCGCAAGCGAGGGCAAGCGCCGTATCGGCGCGCGATGCGCGCAAATGATTCCCAACGATGCATCGCTGTTTATCAATCTCGGTACCACCACCGAGCAGGTGGCGGCGCATCTGGTCGATCACACTTCAATGCTGGTGATCACCAACAATATTAATGTGGTGACGACTCTGCGCGACTGTGAAGGCATTGACCTCATGACCGCCGGCGGGCGGGTACGGCGCGAGGACGGCGGAATAGTCGGCACCGAGACCGAACAGTTTTTTAGCCAGTTCAAGGTGGATTTCGCCGTGATCGGCGTGTCAGCGATTGAGCCTGACGGCACCTTGCTTGAGTACGACAACCGCGAAGTCAACGTCACGCGGGCGATCATTGCCAATGCGCGGGCGGTGATGCTGGTCGCTGATGCAACCAAATTCAAACGCAGTGCGCCGGTGCGGGTTGCACCCATCGATGCGCTGACCTGGGTGGTGACTGATCAACAGCCGCAGCCGGAATTTGCTGAATGTTGTGCTAGAAATAACGTTGAACTGGAAGTTGTCAGCGCCGAGTCGACGCGGTGAACGCACCCTTGTCTATGTCCAACCTCACTATCAGAGTGCCGCAATTTGGCGATTGAGCTCAAGCAGGTCAGCAAGCGCGAGGGCGCCGATCAGCATATCTACGAAACCAGCCTGGCGCTGCAGCGGCAGGGATTCAACATCCTGCTGGGCACCACGCTGGCCGGCAAGACCACACTCATGCGTCTGATGGCGGGTCTGGAGCCGCCAAGCACAGGCGAGGTCTGGTTCGATGGCCGCAATGCCACTGGCGTGGCAGTGCAAAAACGCAATGTATCGATGGTCTATCAGCAGTTCATCAATTATCCGAACATGACCGTCTTCGACAACATCGCCTCACCGCTGCGCGTGGCAGGCACGCCTCGGCGCGAGATTCGCAGCCGCGTTGAAAAGGTCGCCGAGCTGCTGCAGCTGGGGCCGATGCTGAAGCGCAAACCGGCTGAATTGTCTGGCGGTCAGCAACAGCGAACAGCCCTTGCAAGGGCACTGGTGAAAGATTCCGAGCTGGTGTTACTGGATGAGCCGCTGGCCAACCTGGATTACAAACTGCGCGAGGAATTGCGCGAAGAACTGCCAAAGCTCTTTCGCGACAAGGGCGTGACCGTCGTCTATGCCACCACCGAACCATCAGAGGCCTTGCTGCTTGGGGGCCATACCGCCACGCTGCACGAGGGGCAGGTCACTCAGTTCGGTGTAACCGGCGACGTCTACCGCCAGCCGCGCGATCTGATCAGCGCGCAAGTGTTTTCCGAGCCGCCGATGAATATCGCCACCGCCAGCGTCAATGCCGGGCAGGTGATGCTGAAAGGCGGCACTGGATGGGCGGGGCCCGAGTGGCTGCAGGATCAGCGCGATGTCACTGTGGCAGTCCGCCCGCACCATTTGTTGCCGGCACCCGATGGCGGGCCGACAGTCGCGATCGATGGCACTGTGCTGGTGGCAGAAATCAGCGGCTCCGAAAGCGTGATACATCTGGACATAGATGGTCGCACCTGGGTGTCTCAATCGCACGGTATACATCCGTTCGCCACTGGCGCCAACGTGCAGGTCTTCATCCGCACCGATCACTGTCTGTATTTCGACACCGAAGGCCGCTCGCTGATGCCGGCCGGGCACGGAGTGAGCTGATGGCGCGAATCACACTGGACAATCTGCGTCACAGCTATCTCGCCAACCCGAAAAGCGATGCCGACTACGCATTACAGCAGGTGGATATCGAGTGGCAGGATGGCGGTGCCTACGCCTTGCTCGGGCCGTCCGGCTGCGGCAAGACCACGCTGCTAAATATTATTTCCGGTCTTCTCAATCCGACTGAAGGCCGGATTCTGTTCGACGATGTCGACGTCACCAGCCACGCCGCCGATCAGCGCAATATCGCCCAGGTGTTTCAGTTTCCGGTGATCTACGACACCATGACGGTGCGCCAGAACCTTGAGTTTCCACTACGCAACCGGGGCGTTGCGCAATCGATCATCGATCAGCGCGTGGTCGAAATCGCCGACATGCTGGATCTGTCCGACACGCTCGACAATCGCGCCAGCGGCCTGACCGCCGATGGCAAGCAAAAAATCTCACTCGGCCGCGGCCTGGTGCGATCGGACGTCAACGTGATCATGTTCGATGAACCGCTGACGGTCATTGATCCACACTTGAAATGGGTGCTGCGCTCCAAGCTCAAAGAGCTGCATCAGCGTATTGGTACCACCATGATTTACGTCACCCACGATCAGACCGAGGCGCTGACCTTTGCCGATCAGGTGGTGGTGATGTACGAGGGGCGGGTGGTGCAAACCGGTACGCCGGTCGAGTTGTTCGAGCGACCACAGCACACATTCGTTGGGCATTTCATTGGCTCGCCGGGGATGAACCTGTTGCCGTGTTCCATTCATGGCGAACAGGTGCTGTTTGAAGGTGTGCCGATTCGCACCTGCAATCCGCATCCAGCTTCGGGTGTGAACGGCAAGACAGAACTTGGCATCCGGCCGGAGTTCGTCTACTTCAGTGAGCACGGCTTGCCGGTGCGCATCAATCGAATCGATGACGTCGGTCGCTATCGCATCGTTGAGGTCACCCACGCGCAGCACCGTATCAAGATGCTGGTCGGCGGTGAGCACGACATACCGGATGCTTCCCCGAAAATCGATTTCAATACCGATTTCACCACCCTCTACGCCGATGGCTGGGCGGTTCGATGAGCAGTAAAGCAACCAATCAGAAAGCCTGGTTTTTTGTTTTGCCGGTTGTGCTGCTGGTCGCGTTCAACGCGATCATCCCGCTGATGACCGTGGTCAACTACTCCGTGCAGGAGACCTTCGGCGACAATGTGTTTTTCTGGGAGGGGGTGACCTGGTTTGAACAGGTACTCACCTCCAGCCGCTTTCACGAATCACTGCGACGCCAGATTCTTTTCACCTCGATTGTACTGGCCATTGAAATACCGCTTGGTATAGCGATCGCACTGGCGATGCCTCGGCGCGGGCCGTGGGTATCGGTGTGTCTGGTGCTGATGGCACTGCCGCTGTTGATTCCCTGGAATGTGGTGGGTGCGATGTGGAACATCTTCGCGCTGCCGGATATCGGCTTGCTGGGGCGTGCGATCAACGCAATGGGTATCGACTACAACTTTACCCAGCAACCGGTTGGCGCCTGGTTTACCACGGTACTGATGGATGTCTGGCACTGGACCTCACTGGTGGTGTTGCTGTGTTACGCCGGGCTGTGTTCGATCCCGGATGACTACTATCAGGCCGCAAGAATCGATGGCGCAGGCTCCTGGGCAGTGTTTCGCTATATTCAACTGCCGAAAATGAAACGCGTGCTGACAATCGCCGTTCTGCTGCGCTTCATGGACAGCTTCATGATCTACACCGAGCCGTTCGTGCTGACCGGTGGCGGGCCCGGCAACTCCACCACGTTCCTGTCGATCGATTTGGTCAAGATAGCGTTGGGCCAATTCGACCTGGGGCCGGCCGCCGCCATGTCGCTGATTTACTTTCTTATCATTCTGTTGGTGTCGTGGGTGTTCTACACCCTGATGATGCGTAACGAGGATCAGTGATGCGACGCTACAAATGGCTGGTACCCACGATCTACATCGTTTTTCTGATGCTGCCGATTTACTGGTTGCTGAACATGTCGTTCAAGACGACCAACGAAATTCTCGGCACCTTTTCGCTGTGGCCGCGTGAGTTCACGCTGGAGAATTACCGCACCATCTTTACCGATCCCACCTGGTACAACGGCTACTTCAACTCGCTGGCCTACGTGTTGATCAACATGGTGATTTCGGTGCTGGTGGCGCTGCCGGCAGCCTATGCGTTTTCGCGCTATCGATTCCTCGGTGACAAGCATCTGTTTTTCTGGCTGCTGACCAATCGCATGGCGCCGCCAGCAGTTTTTGCACTGCCGTTTTTCCAGTTGTATTCGGCGATCAATCTGTTCGACACCCACTTTGCGGTGGCGCTTGCACACTGCCTTTTCAACATCCCGCTGGCCGTGTGGATACTTGAAGGTTTCATGTCCGGCGTGCCCAAAGAACTCGACGAGACCGCCTATATAGATGGCTATTCGTTTGGACGGTTCTTCGTGAAAATATTCATACCCACCATCACCGCCGGCATCGGTGTGGCTGCGTTCTTCTGCTTCATGTTCTCGTGGGTGGAACTATTGCTGGCCAAGACACTCACATCTGTCGCAGCCAAACCGATTGCCGCCACCATGACTCGAACCGCCAGTACTGCAGGCTATGAGCTCGGGCTGCTCGCCGCCGCCGGCTCGCTGACCATTATCCCGGGCGCGATTGTGATCTACTTTGTTCGTAACTATATTGCACGCGGCTTCGCGCTGGGGAGGGTCTAGTGCCACATCTGGATCTCTCATGGATGGCATGGACCTGGCCGACCGCGGCATTTTTTATCAGCATTGTGGTGGCGCTGATCGGAATGGGTATCTGGGAGCGTGCCAGTCCCGGCGGTGGCCCACGTCGCGGCATACTCGGGCTCGACACTACCCGCGGTGACCGGCTGTTTATCTCGATCATTGGCAGCGCCTTCATTCATCTGGGCTGGCTTGGGCTGATGGGTACGCCGCTGTGGGGTGCGGTTGGCATATCGATCGTCTTTGCGCTAATCGTATTTATCTGGGTGTGACCATGACAACGGTACTTCTAAATTCTGACACCGGTGGAGTAGCGGTATGACTGATGCCACAAAAGTAGATCTGGTGGTGATCGGCGGCGGCATCAATGGCGTAGGTGTCGCGCGCGATGCGGCCGGGCGCGGTCTCAAAGTACTATTGTGCGAAAAAGACGATCTGGCGATGCATACGTCATCGGCCAGTACCAAGCTGATTCACGGCGGTCTGCGCTATCTCGAACACTACGATTTCATGCTCGTGCGCCACGCGCTGCAAGAGCGCGAAGTGCTGTTGCGCAGCGCGCCCCACATCATCTGGCCACTGCGTTTCATTCTGCCGCATCATCGCGACCTGCGGCCGCGCTGGATGATTCGCCTGGGTCTCTTCCTGTACGATCACATCGGTGGCAGAAAAATATTGCCGGCCTCGCACTCGGTCGATCTACGCACGCACGTGAGTGGTGAGTGTTTGAAAGACACCTACACCAACGGTTTCGAATATTCAGATTGCTGGGTGCAGGATTCGCGGCTGGTGGTGCTGAATGCACGAGACGCAGCCGATCATGGTGCCGATATCCGCGTGCGGACCGAATGCACTGACCTGACAGCCACCGACGACGGCTGGCAGGTAGAGCTGCTGGACAAAGCGACGGATAAAAAGACCACAGTCGCCGCGCGCGCCGTGATCAATGCTTCGGGACCCTGGGTGGAGGAGACGCTGGATCTGCAGCAACGCAACAAAAGTAAACATGGCGTGCGGCTGGTCAAGGGCAGTCACGTGGTGGTGCCGAAACTGTTTGATCACGACTATACCTACACCTTTCAGAACGCCGACGGTCGGGTTCTGTTTGCCGTCCCCTACGAACATCACTACACCTTGCTCGGCACCACCGATATTGAAGTTGAGGGCGACCCCGGGCAGGTGGAAATCGAACAGCGCGAGATCGACTACATCTGTGAGGCGGTGGGCGAGTATTTTAACCAACCGATCGACCCGGCCACCGTCGTCTGGAGCTATGCCGGCGTGCGCCCGCTCTACGATGATGCCTCCGAAAACGCCAGTCACGTCACCCGCGATTACGTGATACACATGACCAAGAGCGGTCCGCCGATGGTGTCGATTTTCGGCGGCAAGATCACCACCTACCGAAAACTGTCTGAAGAAGTGGTCGACATTGTGCTGCCCGCGTTGCAGCAGTCAGCCGCGGCTTGGACCAGCGGCACGCACCTGCCCGGTGGCGATATCGCCGATGCCGATTTTGTTACCTTTCACAACGCGCTCAAGCAGCGCCTGTCGTGGATGCCTGAGGCGGTACTTGCCGATTACGCGCGCAACTACGGTACCCGCATTGATGATGTACTCAACGGAGCAACCTCAGTTGCCGATCTGGGCGAGGACTTTGGTGGTGGATTGTACGAGGCCGAGGTGCGGTATCTCATCCGCGTTGAGTGGGCGAGAACCGCTGAGGATATTCTCTGGCGCCGCTCGCGCAAGGGCCTGCACGTGGGAGTAGAAGGTCGCGACCGTTTGCAGCAGTGGATGCAATCCAACGGACAAGCGCTGGCTGCGGCCTGATTTACGCTAAGTCGATCACTACGACCCAACCCCTTTGCGTATGGCGAATATGAAACTGGCCAGAATGGCATTAGTGCTCGCCACCCTGTGCGGCGGCGCGGCAGCCTTTGCCCACAAAGGTGCCACCGGAATCGTCAAAGAGCGCATGGATGCGATGAGTGAACTGGGCGATCACTCAAAGTTACTTGGCAAAATGTTCAAGGGCGAAATCGCGTTTGATGCTGCAGCCGTACGGGATGCAGCCAATCAGTTCGTCGCGCACGCTGAACAAATGAAGGACTGGTTCCCGGATAGCGAAGATAGCCGCTATGGGCATATGTCACAGTCAAAGCAGGCGGTCTGGGAACAGTGGGATGACTTCGTTGAAGAGGTTGACGATTTTTTGAATGCCAGCCAGGCGATGCAGGACACAGCGCATCGCAGTGAAGATGAAGCCGAGCTTAGAAAATCGTTTTTTGCCGCTGCAAAAGGCTGCAAAAGCTGCCACAAGGTTTATCGAAAACCAAAGAAAAAGTAACGGAAACCTAAGCATCCTGAGGTCGTTGAGCGCTATGGTGGATGCGCCTTGCGACTTACACCACCCCACGAAAAACACCAAAGACTGACCCGAAAAAGCAGGGTGGATAAGCTTGCGCATCCACGCGGACGACACACTCGCCAGGCAACCAGATACAAACGTAACTACGGCGCTATCGGAAACACATGAAAGATCGCGCTGAAGGTAGAGATATACAAGCTACCGTCGTCCGCCTCAATCAAGTGCAATGGTTTGTTGTCGATGCCATTGGGCACAAATCGCGCAAACTCGACCTCGCGAATAAAATCGGTATAACGCTCGCCTGCCAGTACCAGTCGTAAGATCGATTCATCGTTGTAGCTGCTGATGAACAGGTTGTTTTCCAGCTCCGAAGCGCCTCTTCCTGAATGAAACATCAATCCTGTCGGCGTAATCACTTCGGGCCAGGTGCGTATGGTAAATCCGATATCACTGCCCTCGGCCTCGGTCTCCATCCCCCAGGTAAAGTTCTTCGCTGGCAGCAGATAATTCAGCTTGTCGTCGCTGGCAGGGCCGGGGTCGGCTCCAAACAAGTCACCGGTTTGCGGGTGCAGCGTCATGGCAAAAGTGTTGCGAATGCCGCGCGCCCACTCCGGGTCACCGGGGAAGGGGTTGTCATCGGGGATCGCGCCGTCGCGGGTGTAGCGTAGAATTTTGCCGGATAGATCGCCAGTGGTTTGTGCGCTGATGGGTTGGGTAGTATCACCGCGACCCACGAACAAATGACCGGACTTGTCGAAGACCAGTTCGCCACCGTTGTGAATCGCGGCCACTGGCAGTTGATCGACCACTACGTCGGTAGCAACGCTGATATTGTCGACGATCGTCAGTCGCATAATCTGCGCGCGCTCGTCGCGCGTTGCATCGGCAGGCACGGTTGCGTGCAGATACATATAACCATTGCTGTCAAATGCCGGGTCGAGTGCCAGACCCAGCAAACCTTTTTCGGCACCGCTGGTAATTGATATCGTCGCCATTGGCGTGGCCAGCAATCCCTGTTGTGGATCGATCACGCGCACTTTGCCGCTGGACAACTCGATATAGAAAACCCTGCCGTCCGTCGCTCTTGCCATGCGAACAGGCACGTCTGCCTGTGGAACCAGCACGCGTGCCGCGAAACGGTGGTCGAGTTCGCTTACGCTTTGCGGCAGGGCAGGGCCAACGGCGATATCAAACGTGCCCACCGTCTCTGCATTGAGTGTGACGGTGTAGGGTTGCGCTGCGCTGGTAGTAGCGGGTGTGCCGCTGATCGTGGCAGTCAACGGGTTAAAGCGCAGCCCCTCAGGGACTGCCGGATCGATCGAGAAAACGGCATCAACCAGATCATCGGTGTCGATTACGCGCGTGTCGGTGATCGCCTCGCCAACGCGTGCGAGCAGGCGGCTATCGTTTAGTTCGACCAGCGGCACCGGTTGCGGCGTTGTGTCGCCGCTACCGCACGATCCGGTGATCAGTGCGATGGCGACAATGATAGTCCCTGAAATGCAGCGCATGGCGGTTAGCCCGATCCGTTGAGTGATTCAACGCATTTATAGTATACCCAGCGCCCCTAGTGACAGGCGATTGGTATCGGTGAATATCGCATCCGAGGCGTGGCCCAGATGTTTGTCGATAACCTCGCCGAACACGCTGCGAAAATCCACTTCCATGGGCATGCTGTCGTGGTCGCGGATGTCGGCATCGGTCAGCATCGATCCGTAGCTCCCGCCATTGACGGCGCCGCCGAGTACCATCATCGTTTGTCCGTCGCCGTGATCGGTGCCGCCGGATCCGTTCTCGAAGTTGCGCCGCCCGAATTCCGAGAACACCACGATCACGCAGTCGTTCCATTTGCCTTGTAACTTCATGTCGTTGGCAAACGACTCGATACCGCGGTTGAGCTCGAACATCAGCGATGGATGACGGCCGCTGGTCGAACCCTGTCCGCCGTGAGTGTCAAATCCGCCCATACCGGTGTAGTAGATGTCGGTGCCCAGTCCACCAGCCTGAATCAACTGCGCAATACCTTGCAGCGAACGCGAAAATGATACGTCGGCGTAGTCGACGTTGGGCACGTAGTTATCGATTGCGCCGCGAATCAGGTCGACGTTGTCGTGCCCCAGTTGTATCGCATTGCGAATGGCCAATGGATTAGTCGCACCCGACTGATAGCGCGCGAGCATCTGGCGTGCAAGTTCCTGACGGCGCTGACTCTCACCCGGATAGCGTCCGTCGTTTTGATAGGTGAAGTTCTCCAGATTACTTGCCTGCAGCAGATTGACGCCGTCACCTTGCAGTGCCTTGGCGTTGTGGCCAATCGAAATACACCCCAAAGTATGATCGTTGTAGAGTTTTGCATAACGCGCGATCCAGCCAGACTTTCGATCTGCATTCAGCGCGCTCGAGTCACCGGTGTGAAAGACATCTTTACTGGTGAAGTGACTGCGGTTGGCATTCGGATAACCAGTCTTTTGCACTATCGCGACAGCGCCTTCGGCATGCAGTGTTTGCAATGCCGGCAAGCCCGGATGCAGGCCATAATCGTTGCTGGCGGCGCTGCCGCTGGTCAGGTCCAGCGGCGCATCGATCCCCAGACCGGGGCGGCGGTCATGGTAGGACCCCAGATTGAGCGGCACAACGGTATTCAAAGAATCATTGCCACCGTCAAGATTAATCATCACCACGAATTTTCGATCATCGGCAACCGCCCGGGCAACCCCTGGAATCTGGCTTAACGCAATCGTCGCCGCACCTGCGCCGGCGAATTTTAGAAAGTCACGTCGTGAGTACATCGCTGCCGTTTTGTTCATGATGTGATTCTCCGTATCTACTTGGTGTGAAAAGTCGGGTGCTGTGTCATGATCCACAACAGGTTGCGCAGCTTTCGCGACTGGTGATCCGTGTTTTGTGGCGTGTAGTTGAGCGGTGTCTGTTCGCCGTCATTGCCGAAGTGTACGTTCATGAAATCGATCATCATGGCTCGATCGGTATCATCCAGCACCACGCCCAGTAGTTGTGCAAGGTAATCGACCACGGGCTCTGGCCCATTTGCGTCGGCTGGCTGCAAACTCGCCGCGATGTCGTAGCCTTGTTCTTCCTGGTTGTTGCGATTGGTCAGCAATTCGTTGACGAAATTCGGCATTTCTACACCGCTGCTTTGCGCGGTGATCTTGTTCGCACCTTCGGGCCAGCCTTCCACGCTGGGTGGTTGCGACGGCATGCTGTCCATGTTTCCAAGATAGCGGCGATAGATCCAGTGGCTCTCGGTCATGCCAGTGGTGCGAATCAGGCCAATCGCCTGTTCGTAGAAGTCCCGAACCATCGTCTCGCGATGTTCTGTGGCGTAGAAGGCCTCAGACAGAAACAGCGTTTTCAGCGTGGCACCGATATGCAGATCGTTGAATCGAAGTTCTGCGGCCAGTGCGCCGATCAATTCATCGGATGGATTATCACTGACAAAATAGCGCAAGAGTTTTGCCGCCAGATACTCAGCCACCAGGTCGCGACCGGCATCGTCGCGGTGCGATAAAGTCAGCTCGACCATCTGTTCGTAGTCATCCTGATCGAGGCTGTGACCCACAACTGTCGATAACGGAAATTTGCTGCCGACGGCTTTGGTCTCCGGATCGAATATCAGATGCGTAAGCCCCGTCTCAGCGTCAAAGCTGCGCCGCCAACCGGTGAATGCGCGTGAACCCTCGATGATATCGGCCTCGGTGTAGCCGTTGTCGACACCGAGTGAGAACAGCTCCCAGAATTCACGGGCATAGTTTTCGTTGGGTGCGAACTTGTTATTGTTCGCGCCGTTCAAGAAGATCAACATCGCACCGTGGCGCGACACGTCCAGAAACAGATCGCGAAAAGATCCCACACCATTGCGTCGCAGATAATTAATGTAATCCACCATCAAGTGGCGCTCGGAACTACCGAGCAGACCCGCGTCGACGCCAAAGTAGTCCTGCCAGAACATGCCCAGTACTTCCTGAAACGCATTGGGGTTGTCGATCATCAACTGGACGTTCCAGGCTACGATGTCGGACGATGAGGGAAACATGCCCTCAAGGCCCGCCGGATCTGACTCATCCGCCAGCAGCACTGCCGCATCGGTTTCGAACGCTTGCGTGCTCTGCGGTATCGTCATCATCTGATCGATGTAGGCGTCTAAACCGCTGTTGGTGATCTCGTCGGCCTTGCCGGCGACGACACCAAAGTGCGTGCGGGCCAGAAAATGGCGCAGATCGTCGTCAGAGAAACTGGATTTAGCGGTCAGTGAGGTGGGAGATTCGCCGGCCTGTGGGTCCGTGGTGACGGTGATCACACCAGGGCCGTTGCCTTCTGCAATGGCGGGAGAGGAGGTGTCTTCGCCACCCCCACCGCCACTGCAGGCGGTCAGAGTCAGGGCGAACAATGGGCCCGCGAGGGAAAAACCGGTAAAACTTCGTCGCGTCACAACAGAGGTACCGGGCATTCAAACGTCCTTTTCTGCGTGCCGTGCCCAAGGGCACCGCACTATGCTTGAAAGCTCGGGGTTTCGGCTCCCGGCGAAGAATCTTGAATAACGGGTTGCGCAGTGCTCAGCGCAGAAGGGGGCGGCACGCCGTTGTCATCGGTGTGCGAATGCCGATAGCCGGGCGCTATCGGGCACACGACGCGGCAGATCGGTGCCGCCGTCGCCAGGGGGGTTGCTGAAGTACAGGCCTGTCCGGCTTCTCGTCGGCTGTACAGGGGTTACAACCTGTACTCCAGCAAGCGCGAAGCTAGTTTGTCAGACTGTAGTACTCATTCGCGTAGCGCTTGCCAATCGTGCGCAAAGCGCTGGCGTTGAAATGCGCGCCGCCAGGGCTGCGCGACGGCAGGCCGGCACCGGCAACACAGGCAGTGTAGGGATCTGAATCGTTGTTCAGTGCCCGCAAGTGGGTGTTCACACCGTCGGCGCGAATGGTCTCACCGCAGATGAACGGCTTGTTAAATCCGTACCAGGGTTCGCTGCGAAAATTCTCGATTAGCGTGCGCAGTTTCGATGGGTAGTAGTTGTCGGGTGCCGGTTGCGGTACGTCGGGGTCGGAGGTGCCATTGAGCAGCCAGTCGGTCTCACCCTGATGCCAGAGCAAGCCATCGATTGATGACTTATGTGGCAGCTCGTTGATTGCAGCCAGCACTTTTTGCTGTACCAATTGATAACCGGTATTGCCGCGATCCCAGTGCTGAATTCCTTCGCCTGGCTGGCTGGTTAAAATAATGCCGACGACGGTGTCGGCAGAGCGTTCGATCAGGCGTTTGCCAAAGTGCAATGCAAAGTTATTGTGGTACTGACTGGTGTTCGAGTTCGGGTCACCGTTACCCGGGTGCGCGCCCTGATCCCAGGATTGATAGAGTGCCGCGACGCGCCAGCCCTCATCGGTGTAAGCGAGCACGCGGGGATGCGGGCTGTCCTTCGAAAGATCAATACTGGTGCCGGACCCCAGGGTATTCGATTGACCGGCGATCAGCACCAGGTCGGTGATGTCACGCGCGCTGTAGGCGCGGTCGTCGCTGCCCCCAGCATCGCTGTCGCCCCCGGCGTTATCATCGTTCGAGTTGTTGTCATCGGTATCGCTGTTGCTGTCATCGCTTGAGTCATTGCTGTCGGGATCGTTGCCGGAACTACCGCCAGAGTCACTATCAGAATCACTACCCGAGCGATCATCGTTGTCGTCAGATGAACCGCCACCGCTGTCTGCTGCCGCCACCACGCAGGACTGATTGTTCTCCCATCCCCAGCCGTCGCCATCGGGATCTGCATTCGCGCCGGTGCAGACCGGCTTGCCGTCGTTCGGCGGCACAGTAGCAGCCAGCGATTCCGGCACCGCGCAACTGCGGTTGAATTCCCATCCGTAACCATCGCCGTCGCTGTCTGCATCGGGCGTGGTGCACAGCGGTTTGCCGTCGTTGCTGTAACCCGTCGGGGCCGGGTTACTGGGTGTCGGGTTGCTGGGTGTTGGCGCGGGTTGGCTGTCCATAGTCACCAGGCAGGACTGTTCGTTTTCCCAGCCATAGCCATCTCCGTCGGGATCGCTTGCCGCCGATGCGCAGTTTGGCAAATCGCGCGCGCTGGCCCCGGTGGTTGCCAGGGTTGCCAGTAGTGCTACAGCCAGAATGGTTTTGGTTAATTCTGCTCGCTTGTTAACGAGCGATATTTTTTTGCTGTTTTCCATCTTCCCCATCACTGCCTTCCCGGTATTTGGTGTCCACTTGATCAGTGGATTCCGCTAATTTACCTTGGGAAGCAGATGAGAAAAATTACAACATAGGAGCACTAGCCGTCAGGTGACAAAAACAGGTGAGAGGAAAATTGTGATCGCAATTGCGCACAGGTAGTATGTTCCGCGCCAAAGGTCGTACGCCTCGGTGCAAGTGGATTAGATAACAGTGACCGTGTGGTACGAGCACTATGCCGGTGTGATAAAAATTTTAGAATTGGCAGCCAGCACCCGCGAGCAGCACGGCCCGCGTGTGCCGTCGATCAATCGATAATGTTGTGTGCCGGCCCATAGGGGAACGCGGTGATATTCTCGGCGCCAGATTCAGTGATCACCAGAATGTCATGCTCGCGATAGCCGCCGGCCCCCGGTTGACCTTCCGGAATCGTTAGCATTGGCTCCATCGATACCACCATGCCGGGCTCGAGGCGTGTATCGATGTCTTCGCGAAGTTCCAGACCCGCCTCGCGGCCGTAGTAGTGCGATAACACACCAAACGAGTGGCCATAGCCGAATGAGCGATATTGCAGCAGGTCGGCGTCGGCAAAAAAGCGGTTCAGCTCGGCGCATATTCCGGCGCAGGTCGCACCCGGTTTTATCAAGGATAAACCGAGCGCGTGCGCATCGCAGTTGGCCTGCCATATGCGCAATGATTCGGCATCGGGCTGGCCGACGAATAGCGTACGTTCCAGCGCGGTGTAATAGCCATTGATCATCGGGAACATGTTCAGGCTGAGAATGTCGCCGCTGATCAACTTGCGGGTGGTCAGTGGATTGTGCGCACCATCGGTGTTTAATCCAGACTGAAACCACACCCAGGTATCGCGCAGTTCCGAATCGGGAAAGCTTCTGGCAATTTCCGCCTCCATCGCGTTGCGACCGACCGCGGCAATGTCGTGCTCACCGGTACCCACGGCAATCGCATCGCGCAGCGCAAAACCACCCAGGTCAGCAATGCGCGCGCCCTCGCGGATCAATGCGATTTCGGCATCGGATTTCACCATGCGCTGGCGCATGCACAGCGGTGCGATATCGATAAGCGTGACACCGGGCAGAAACTCCAGCAGCTTGTCGCGTTGGGCGAGGGTAAGGTGATCGGCCTCTATACCGATTTGCCTAATGCTGCCGCAAACCTCGCGCGCGGCGCGCCAGTAGTTGTCGCGTTGCCAGTCGGTATAGACAAGATTATCAAACGCGCCGCGGCGTGCCGGCTGGCCGCCATCGATGTTGGCCGACAGCGTCACAGCATCGGTCGCAGTCACGATCAGCGCATAGGGCCGACCGAACGCGCAATATAAAAAGCCGCTGTAGTAGGCGACCGCGTGCATCGAGGTGAAAATCGCTGCCTCGGCACCTGCGCTTGCCATGTCGCTGCGCAAGCGGGCCAGTCGGCTGTCGTACTCGGATTGAGAAAAGGGCAGTACTGCTCGAGGGCCGTTGTCGAAGCGGAAAAATTCGGGGCGGGCGGTGGTGGGTTGAAGTTGCATCTGAACCTCCGGTAGAGCCGGGGATTCAAACGCCCCGGAAAAGTTATTCCGGGCGTGCAGGATGAAAAAGCGACGGCGGTCGCTGGTCATGTCAACGGTTTGCGATGATGCTGTTCCGCTGAGTCGGCGACGCCATCGCCGGGACCGGTGCGAGTTATAATACCGTTTTGCAAAATTTTCAAGTAACGCGTGCTTACCACGCACGCCAGTTTTTCGCTAAGCGACCCGGTTGTCATTTCTGCTTCGCGCAGTGGCAGAGTCCGGTTTGACACAGATTCACCGCGAGACCAGCCGTCGTTGTTACATAATGTGAGATTCAGTGGCTGCTGCTAGGCACTCGGCTTTCGCTGCGCTAGGGTTCGCCGCTGGGCTTGGCAGTGGTGACCACTGGCTGGCGAGCCACTTTTTTGCAGACGCTGGCAGACAGTACGCTTTTGTTGATCGATATTTACCGATCAACGGCGGGCTCAGGTTAGCGCTACTGATTTCTCTGACACCGGGATTTGTGCGTTGAGAAGTATGCTCACTTTGATGATTGGGCTGATGGCAGGCCTGGCAATCGGATTGTTCGTTAATAATCGCCCTGGCGAGCGTTCACTGCCGCCAGACGGCACTTCCAGTGATGTGACAGCTGCGACTGACCGGGCTCCTGTGGTAGCCAGTACGGCGCCGCAAGCTGGCTCTGCCCTATCTACAGTACCTGCAGTTGAATCTGGCAAGGCAATACCGGCCATCGATCAGATTGCCGACTATCGTCAGTTGATTGATGCATTGCGTGCGATTGACGGGGCAGATGCCGTTGAGCTTCAATCGCTCGCGCAGACACTGGTGCTGGTGCAGCGCGATCATCCTTTTGTCCCGGCGTTGAACACGGCGGTCTATCAGCGTTGGGCAGAGGCCGATTTTTCCGCCGCGCTGGCGTTTCTGCTCAACGCGCTGGAGGCGGCGCCGGAGGCCGCCAGTTTCCGTCTATACGATGGCATCGAAATACTGGCGCAGTTGTGGCCGGATGAGGTAGATCGTCAAGTGTCGGCAAGTGCTGTTAACAGCAATGACTATCAGCTCAGCTCGACATTGCTATCCGCACGCGCGAGCAGAGATCCGCGGCAACTGGCTTTCCAGGCGTTGGAATCGGGATCACCACAGCAGCGTGAAACCGCAGAAATGTTATCCGCGGCGATTGACGTCTGGGCACGGCAGGATCCGCTGGCCGCACTGGCGTTCGTTAACAGTGAACTCGATGAAGAGTGGCATAGTATCTATCTGCCGCAGATTCTGATTCATTGGCAGCATTCTGATCCGGATGCAGCCCTGTCTCATCTGTCCGAGATAATTACCAGCGGCAGTATCGACATGAATCGACCTGAGTCGATGCACTTGTTCGATCTCTACATCAGTCAGATAGGTCAGAGTGATCCGCGCACCGGCCTGGCCGTGCTGCAACAGCATGCCAGTTCGCAAACGCAGCAGATGTTACTGGATAACTTACTCTATAACTGGGCAGACAGTGACGTCGAGGATTTAATTCATTTCGTGGAGGGTGAAGACCCGGCGCTGCTCGATCGAGCACTTGAGCCCATCGCGCAGACACTGGCTCGTATCGACCCATACAGCGCTATACAATGGGCCGATAGAGTGCCGCAGGCGCAGAGACAAAGCATCCTGACATCGGCCGTCAGCCAATGGATCGATCGCGATCCCGATGCCGCAACCCAGTGGCTATTGCAATTGCCAGGCGGCGAGGTCGATCACAGCCT
This sequence comes from uncultured Granulosicoccaceae bacterium, assembly GCA_964573105.1. Taxonomy (GTDB): domain Bacteria; phylum Pseudomonadota; class Gammaproteobacteria; order Granulosicoccales; family Granulosicoccaceae; genus CAKZSB01. The sequence goes on along the minus strand of CAZNIS010000036.1, from coordinate 3,200 downwards.
GTGGGCGATGGCCGCTATGGCTATGTCGTGGCGCGATCCGGAAACCGGCAACCTGTTGTATGAAAAACTACCGGCTGACGATCAGCTCCAGTATGCGCCAATGCTGTTGCAGCAACGTTTGCAATCGGGTGAGGCCAGTGCACGTAACTGGGTGGAACAACAATCGAATACACAGGTGCGGTCGATCGGTGCAGCGGTACTCGACGCTTTACATTCTGATGCAGATGTCCACTATGCGCTAGACACGCTGGCGTCATTGCAGACCGGCAGCAAATTGATGTGGTTAAGCGAGGCGATCCAGCGCATGCCGCAAGACAAGCGCCCGGATGTGTCGCAATGGCTGGCCGACACCGCCCTGCTGGATGATCGAGATCGTGAGTATCTAACCAGGCTGGGCAATCCGGCCCTGGATGAAGGTTATTACATGCGGCTTGAACAACCCATTCCCGATTTTCTCGGTCCGGCAAGTGCCACAATCCTGCATAGTCTTGATCGTTAACAGGTGCTGGGCTAAACGCCTGTTAGCCGTTACCGATCTCCGCAGACATTTCCCGTATCGCGTTATTGACTGATTCGGGCGCATCCAGCTGCGTGAAGTGCCCACTGTCAGGCACCACACGAATATCGCACTGCTGCACGTGCTGTTTTAACAGTGATAGATAAGGCGTGCTTTCATTGGCTTCGAGGCAGCGTCTGACGCGATTCTCATCCACATTGGTGCTTTGCAGCACCGTCAGTGGAATGTGCACCTGTGATATCGCGGCGACCATACGCCCGGCATCCCAGGCCAGCAAATTGGAAAGCAGTGTCCGCAAGGTTGCCGCCGGCATATCAACCGCTCGTTGAATGATTACATCCCTGGTCACAGCGTCACTGCGATCAATAAACATCGCGCCGAACATCGATCTGACAAACGTGCTGACAGTCGAATCATCCTGGAGCTTCGAGCGGATAGTCTCAACCGCCACCTGTGGATCGCCGGCGGCCTGTTTACTGCCGTCAACATAGATCAACCCGTGTATGCGCTCAGGTGCCTGCAGATGGGCCGCAGTGATCACCCGTGTGCCCATGCTGTGGCCAATAAGAATACTGCGCCGAACGTCAAGCGAGTACAGCAGCGCAACCAGGTCCCCGGCCAGCGTCTCCATATCGTATGGTGGCGGCAGGTGAGCAGACTGGCCATGCCCGCGCAGATCGACACAAATGCATCGATGGCTGTCAGCCAGCGCCTGCATCTGCAGCGTCCAGTCATCCATCGCACAAGTGAGTCCGTGAACAAACACCAGCGTCGGCTTGGAGTCGGTATCAGGGTTGTTATCAGGGCCTGAAATCTGATGGTGAATCAATAGTGGCTCCATAGTGGCGCTGTGCACCGCCAGTTTGTATGCGGCTGAGTAGGCGCCTGCACAGTTGCGTGTGAGGCCGAGGTGCCTGACGGCTAACCGTCGCCGATCAGATGCGGTACAGTGATGTTACCAGTGCGGCAACTGCAGAGTGGAGGAAATGATGACGGTCAGCGAGATTCAGGTTCAGTGCTATCGCCTGCCACTGCCGGTGCCAATGGAGGCGTCGGCAGCCGGAGTGATGGCGGGTTTTGATATGGTTGCGGTGCGACTGCGCGACGATCAGGGTGTCGAAGGTTGTGGCTACACCGTGTTGCACGAAGGGCAGGGGCCGGCAGTCGCTGCCATCGCAGACGGATCATTCAGGTCACTGCTGATAGGGGCAGATGCATCGCGTATCGAATGGTTGTGGCGGCAGATGTACAAGCGCACTCACTACGCCGGCCGCGGTGGCCCCGTCGCCTTTGCCATGGCCGCCGTCGATGTCGCACTGTGGGACTTGCGCGGCAATACACTGGGCGAGCCCTTGTGGCGCCTGCTCGGTGGGTATGATCCCCAAGTGCGCTGCTACGCTGGCAATATCGATCTGAACTTTCCGCTGGAACAATTGCTGGAAGGTGGCAGCCGTAGTATCGAGGCCGGTTTTCACTCGGTAAAAATGCGCCTGGGCAAATCGACTCTGGTCGAAGATCTGTCGCGTGTCGAGGCGATGCGCAACCACTTGCCCGATCACATCGACATGATGGCCGACGCCAACGAAGCCTGGCGCGTCGATCAGGCTGTGCGAGCGATGCAGCAACTGCAACCCTATGATCTGGTCTGGCTGGAAGAACCGATCGCCCCCGACAATATTGCAGGCTACCAACATCTGCGATCCCTCGGCCTTGTGCCGCTGGCCGCGGGTGAAAACCTGCACACACTTGCCGAATTCACCACCCTGATCAATGCCGGCGGCGTCGATTTTCCAGAACCCGATCTGACCACCTGCGGCGGCATCACACCGTTCATGAAAATCGCACACCTCGCCGAGGCAAACGGCCAGCCGGTCATCTCCCACGGCGCGCACGACCTGCACGTACACCTGCTCGCCGCCTGTCCCAACACCGCCTATCTCGAGTGGCACGCGTTCGGGCTGGATAAATTTATGGCACAGCCATTAACGGTTCAGAAAGGATTCGCCACCGCGCCTGATCGACCGGGGCATGGAATTGAGTTTGACTGGGAAGGGATGCAGGGGTATCTGGTATAGGTGTTTTTTGCTCTTTGCTCTGGTGGCATGGCATTCCTGGCTTTTTGCTTGTGCGATTGCGCGGTAAGGTAATTTGGTGACTGATCTGTTGACCTGTTTTTAAAACCGAGATTGGCAAGAGTCCTTTGTCTGTTTCGGGTTTGGCTGGTGCTACCTTGTAAGCATGTATTTTGAAAAGCGCGTGGTATGTACTTTGAAAAGCTCAACGTACCAAACGCTTTTTACCCGCTTCGGATGTGGCTGTCGCCACTTTGGTCAAAATCATCACCTGCGGAGCCGCGGTGAGGGCGCGTTCCTGCACCCACACCGCTTTACGCGACGTCCTGTCGCTCCACCCCTTGTCGCTGAATTTGCCCAAAGCCCTCAGAGGGCGCGTGGTATGTACTTTGAAAAGCGCAAAGTACCAAACGCTTTTTACCCGCTTCGGTGTGGCTGTCGCCACTTTGGTCAAATCCATCGCCAGCGGGGCCGCGGTGAGGGCGCGTCCCTGCGCCCACACCGCTTTGCGCGACGTCCTGTCGCTCCACCCCTTGTCGCTGAATTTGCCCAAAGCCCTCAGAGGGCGGGGAACAGCGACACGGCTCGTGCTGATACACGTTGCATTTTAA
>CAZNIS010000035.1:8956-62153 GCA_964573105.1 uncultured Granulosicoccaceae bacterium | reverse complement strand
CAGCGAATGCCGTGCTCTTTGCGATCCTTGTTAACCAGGCGACAGATGGCACCGCCGGTCGGATAGTAAACGCCAGTCATGCCGCCCGTACCAATAGAGACAAACTGCTGATCGGCCGCACCGACCACGCCCATGGCACCCAGACCCAGCAGCGTTGCTGCTACAGAAGTCAATTTTTTCATATCATTACAGCCCTCGATTGTTTTTCAAAGTTGAATCGGCACCGGCACACGACCGGTTCGGCACCTAGTATATCCGTTCGGCAACGCAATGTTGTTTGATTTGTTGATCGCATCAGGCCGTGTGAATCAGCGGGAACTCCTCGGCGTCCATTGGCCCTCCAGGCGTCAGACGTTTATCTAACCCTGGAAACGGTGGCGACATCTCGCCGGTCTGAATAACGTAGGTGGCATCCTCGCCAAGCAGTCGCGCTGAGAATGCACGCCTGCGATTGGCCGACAGATTTTCCGGTGCGCCGTGCACGGTGAGAAAATGAAAAGCGATGCAGTCTCCGGGTTGCAGATCCCAGGCTCGGATGTCGTAGTTGTCGCGATCGGCGTCGATGTCAGGCATCGTGTGCAGATCGCCATCGCGTTCGTACGAGACGCCGGAGAATTTGGTCGGGATAAAGGTTTTGTTCCAGCGATGCGACCCCGCGATGAACTCGGGACAAACCGATTTATCGACAGGGTCGAGCGGTATCCAGAGGCTGCACAGCTTCTCACCCTCGACACAGTAGTACGGTTGATCGTGATGCCAGGGTGTTTTCTTCGCCGTGCCCGGCTCTTTTACCAGTACATGCTCGTGAAATATCCGTATCGACTCGGAATCGAGCAATCGCGACGCAATGTGACCGGCAGCGGAGGAAAAGAAAAAATCCCGATAGGCATCGATGCGCTGCCAGTTACAATAGTCGCCGAAAAAATGGCCATTATCGCCGCCCTTGGTGTAGACGCGACCGTACTCCCCGGGCGAAGCCAGATTTTCATCCACCCCCTGCTGCAGCCGCTCGACCCAATCGGCGAATACGCCACGCAACACGACAACACCGTCGCGAGCAAATTCGTCAATCACCTCGTCGGATAGTTCTGCGTTTAAGGCTGCGGCCATCGATTTCTCCACGAGCTGTCTGGGACAACGTCCGGCGAAGCTCGCGCGCAGCTCTAGTCGCGCGTTGCAGTGCCTCGCTCGGCTTCGGTCAGGGCGACGTGATTGCGCAGATAAACGGGCAGCGCCTGTTCGGCGGACACGCCTTCTCCGTTGAGCAATGCACGCATCGCCAGTGGCAGCATATCCTGCGCGTGCGGCAGTGTCACGGCAGGTTCCGGGCAGGTGCTGACGACAACCGTTTGAAGGGCTTCGGAGTAGGCCTGCCAGCCAGAGCCGATCGCCGTCCAGGTACGCTCGTCAGGCAGTACCAAGGCCTGGGGCGGCAACACCGCTTCATCCCCCTGCAACAGCACCAGCCCATCGCCGCCGGCGACGTAGCAACCCCAGTAGACTTCCCCCATGCGGGCATCCATCGATACCGCGGCGCGCTGGATGCCGTGCAACCGCACGCCCTGCTGCGCCACCAACGCAAGCGAAGAAATCGGTAGCGCCGGGATATCCACACCAAAAGCCACTGCCTGGGCTGCGGCGGTGGCGATTCGCACGCCGGTGAAACTGCCCGGCCCGCGTCCAAAGGCGACCGCATCCAGCGCGGCGGGAGCCATGCCAGCTTCGGCCATCAGCTCGTCGATCATCGGCAACAGCACTCGGGCGTGGGCTCGCGGCTCCTGCGAGAATCGAAACCGCGCATCATCCGCGCACTGGAGCGCGACGGAACAGGCCTCAGTGGCTGTGTCGATCGCCAGAATATTCATGGCGCTACCTTGTCGTCGGTGGCTGCCTCGAAAAACCGGTTCACACTTTCAACCCGCTGCACGGTGCGCATCGTTGGCAGGCTGTCGAGGAAGGTTCGGCCGTAGCTTTTGGTCTGCAATCGGGGATCGCAGATCGTCAGCACCCCGCGATCCGTCACATCGCGGATCAGCCTGCCAACCCCCTGTTTGAGCATCAGCACTGCCATCGGTAGCTGGTATTCGACAAAGGCGTTCCTGCCATTGTTTTTCATGTTCTGAATTCTCGCCTGCAACACAGGATCACCAGGTGATGCGAACGGAAGCCGATCGATGATCACGCTGGACAGCGCCTCGCCACGCACATCCACCCCTTCCCAGAAACTCGCGGTGCCCAACAGCACGGCATTGCCCATCGAGGCAAACGCATCGACGAGCTCGCGTTTGGGCATCTGGCCCTGCACCAGCACCGGATAGCGGCAGGTCTGACGCAACTCGTGTGCGGCCTGCTCGAGCGCGCGATGGCTGGTAAATAATACGAAACAGCGTCCTTCGCCCGCCGCGATCACGTGGTTGGCCACCTCCAGTACGGCCTGATCGTAGGCGGGCTCCTGCGGTGAGGGCATATTGGCCGGCAAATAGAGCATCGCGTTTTTTTTGTAATCGAAGGGGCTGTCGACCTGAATCTCGCCCGCATCGGTCAAACCGAGCTGCGCGCGAAAGTGATCAAACGAGCCGCCGACCGACAGCGTGGCCGATGTAAACACCCAGGATGAACCGAGCTGCCCGAGCGCCGAAGCAAAGGTGTCGGCCACATTTTGCGGTGTGAGATTGAGGCTGAAGCCGGTGCGAAACGTCTCGAACCAGTGCACATAGCGCTCGTCGCGATTGTCAGTGAACGCTTCCAGACACTCCAGTTGTTCCAGACAGCGACGCCGGCAACTCTCAAGCCCCTTGCCGCGCACCGCGCTGATCTCGAGCGGCTCGAACAACAACTCCAGGGCACTGCGCATGTCTTCTATCGCGGCGGTGACGCGCGTATCAGACTCGACCAGCGCCCAGGCATCACGGCGTTGATTGATACCCAGCGACAGACGAAAGTCGCGCGCGGCCTTTTCCAGTGCGTCGGCTCGCTGGCGAATTTCTACCACCTCCGGGGCTTCAGCCAAATGCTCGGAGAGGCTGTCGCGCGCCAGGTCGAAGATCTGCCGGCTGCTCAGTCGCCGGCCAAAAAACATGGCAGCGGTATCTGCCAGCTGATGGGCCTCGTCAATGACGATCACCTCGGCCTCAGGCAACAGTTCGCCAAAGTCGCCTTCCTTGAGCGCCAGATCGGCGCAAAACAAATGATGATTGACGACCACGAGCGTCGCATCCATCGCGCGCTTGCGCGCGTGCAACACGAAACAACCGCCCATCTCGCTCGGCTCGTGATCGGCGCAATAATCATCGTGCGAGGTCACGTACTGCCAGACTGGCGAGGTTTCCGGTACATCCAGCACTTCAGCGATATCGCCGGTGGTGGTTTGTGAAGCCCAGACTCGGATGGCCTGCAGTTGAGCGGCGAGTTTGGGTTCGCGCAAGGCCGGGTTGTGGATGGACTTTTCCAGCCGGCTGCGGCACAAGTAGTTGGCCCGGCCCTTCAGCAATGCTACCCGCGGATTGAGCCGCAACGCGCGCCGAACCGCTGGCAAATCTGTGTGGAACAATTGATCCTGCAGGTGCCGGGTACCGGTGGAGATGACGGTTCGCTTGCCGCTGCAGATGACCGGGACCAAATAGGCAAAGGTCTTCCCGACGCCGGTGCCCGCCTCGCCGATCAGTATGTCTTCGGCGCGGATGCAATCATCGATAGCAGCGGCCAGTGCCTGCTGGCCGGCGCGCGCCCGGAAGCCCGGTTTTATCTCGGCGAACGGACCCTCGTCGCCAAGCAGTTCAGCGACGCGATCGGATTGACTGGCCAACCAGCCGACTACTGGTTGTACTTGCGCGCTTCAATCTGCGCCTCGCGCGCGCCGAGCAGGTCTCCCCTTGCCTCGCGCGCTCGCTCAATCAACAGCCAGTTGCGATAGCGCAGGCCCTGATTGGCCTCGGGGGTAAGAAAATTGGATTTGGCTGCGTAGTTCTCGGCACGCAGATTTTCCGCAAGCTCCAGTTCGAGCTCTGCAGCGCGACTCCAGAGCACCGGATCGCGAGGCGTGACTTCGATCGCCTGTTGCAGTTTGGCGCGCGCGCCGCTGTAATCACCCGCAGTGCGAAGATCTTCGGATTCGCGCCAGCGCGCGGCCACTTCACGATTTGAGATGTCGTGCTGGATATTGCCATCATCGGCAATGTAGGCATCCAGCTGCTGAGCGACAGCGTCGGGCGCGGACTGCTCACCGGTAGTGGCGCAGCCGCTGGCAATCAGCAACGCGAGAACACCGACCGACGCGTGCTTTGCCACATTCACTTTCATTAGCCTGTTCACAATTGCTTGGGTCCAAAAACCAAAAAGGCCGCGGCAATTTGCCGCGGCCCGAGTTTAGCAATTGTCTGACGGAGTTGTCAGTATCGCCAGGTTACCTTTACTGCTCGATGACATGGAACTCCACACGCCGGTTGGCCTTGCGACCTGCGGCAGTGCTGTTGTCTTCGATCGGCTTTGATTCGCCGAAGGCGCGAGCCTGCAACTGGCTGGACGGCACGCCGCGCAGCATCAGGTAACGAACGGTTGACAGAGCGCGGCGCTTCGACAGATCGAGGTTGAAATCAGCCTCGCCGGCACTGTCAGTGTGTGCGTGAACCTCAACAACTACATCGGGGTATTTCAGCATTACATCAGCGGCATCGTTCAGTACGACCTGCGCTTCGTCGGTCAGCTCGTCAGAACCACTATTGAACAACACACCATCCAGCGTGCCGTCAAACATCGCACAGCCGGAGGCAGATACCGGAGCACCACTGGGTGTGTCCGCGCAATCGTCCAGATCATTGTCAACGCCATCGCCGTCAGCGTCGTTGGCGCCAGCGATCAGACCGGCTGCAGCAGCAGCACCCGCGTCTTTGGCACCGCGGCCCAGACGCCACAACAGACCCAGTGAAGCGTACAACGCGTCTTCATCATAGGCTTCAACTTCGCCACGAACCGCGAGTCCAATCGGTGTGCCGTATTCAACACCAAATCCCGCAGTGACGTGGTAGTCGTTGTCACGGCGAAAGTCCAGCTCGCTTTCGTTGTCCATTTTGCCCGCGCCGATTTTCCAGAACGCGCCGAGACCTCGACGTCTGATCAGACGATCGTAGCCGCCAAAATTGTAGAAGTGATACACCAGACCAGCCTCGGTGACTTCGTAGCTGATCTCGCCGGCTTGCGCTGGCCCGATTTCAGCTTCACCCAGATCGGCGTAGCCCAGTTCCAAAGCGAAGTGCGGGTGGAAGTCCCAACCGATAAATACCTTGCTGCCGTCACTATCTTCGTCATCCACCTGAAATGCAGTGCCTGCAGTTTCCGGTGACAGCTTGGATACCCCACCAGAGACACCAATGTACAGTTTCTTGTGGAAGTCCCCGTTTTGTTCCGCCGCTGCCGGAACGCACACGAATGCACTGACGAGCGTGGCAACAAGGGATTTTTTAAGTCTCATTTCTTTGTTTCCCAGTAATGTTAGTTTGCTGTTCGCCCGTCTCGGTCAATTACTCTATGACTTAGTGGGACGTTTCTACCCGCTTTTGATGAACCGACCGAAAAGGGTTTCTAGCGAATTACCCTTCTCTTATAGCTCAGCATCGGCAAAAATGAAGACGTGTGGAATATGCAAACGACGTTCCGCGATTGCACACATCAGTCAGTTATATAGACCATGCGCACAAAACTGCAGAAACTCGGGAATAAAACATGATGGAGCTCAAGCTCCACAGGAATAGTCACCGCATGACGGTGATCAGGAATGTGAACGACGATTTTCTGCCGGTGGATTTCTGACGCTTTTCGCGACCGGCTAACGAGGCACTACTGTGGGATGGGGGACGCTAACGCATCACTCCCATTCGATGGTGGCGGGGGGCTTACCGGATATGTCGTACACGACGCGGGATATGTCGGGAATTTCGTTGCAGATTCTGGACGCGACCAGATCGAGAAATTCATACGGCAAATGGGCCCAGCGCGCAGTCATGAAATCCGTGGTCTCCACCGCACGCAAGCTGACGACATTGGCATAGCGTCTGCCATCGCCCGTCACGCCGACCGACTTCACCGGTAGAAAAACGGCAAACGCCTGCGACACGGTGTGATACAAATCGTAGCGTCGGAGTTCCTCGATAAATATCTTGTCGGCCAGTCGCAAGGTACTGGCGGCGCTCTCGCTGACCTCACCCAGAATACGCACGGCCAGACCGGGCCCGGGAAACGGATGTCGATCGACGAGCTCCGGCGGCAAACCCAGCTCGCGTCCTACCTGTCGCACTTCATCCTTGAAAAGCTCGCGCAGGGGTTCGACCAGTTTCATATTCATATCCGCCGGCAGCCCACCCACGTTGTGATGAGACTTGATCACGTGCGCCTTGCCCGAACGCGTACCGGCTGACTCTATAACATCGGGATAGATCGTGCCTTGCGCCAGCCACTGGACATCGCCCAGACGCCGCGCCTCGCGTTCGAAGATCCGAATAAACTTTTCGCCAATCTCTTTGCGCTTGACTTCAGGATCAGACACACCTTGCAGGGCTTGCATAAAATCCTGCTGTGCGTCGACTCTGACCACATTGGCACCAAATCGACCACGAAACGTATCCATCACCTGATCTGATTCACCCGCACGCAGCAGTCCGGTGTCAACGAATACACACGTTAATTGCTTGCCGACAGCGCGATGCAGCAACGCGGCCACTACCGATGAATCAACACCGCCAGACAACGCCAGCAGTACCTTATCTTCGCCAATCTGATCGCGAGCCTGTTCGATCGCTGCCGATGCGATACCCGCCGGCTGCCAATCGGGCTGACATTGACAGATGTCGAGCACAAAGCGTTTCAGGATGTTAAATCCCTGACTGGTGTGTGTGACCTCTGGATGAAACTGCAAGCCGTAGTAGTGCCGCGTTTCATCAGCCATGCCCGCGTTGGGCGCAGCCTCTGAACTGGCAATACATTTGAAACCGGATGGCAGGGTTTCGACTCTGTCGGTGTGACTCATCCAGACATCAAGAAGACCATGACCATCAGCGTTTTCGTGATCCTGGATATCACGCAGCAGTTGACTGTGTCCACGGGCGCGCACGGTTGCAGGTCCGAATTCACTTTTGCCTGTCGATTTGACTTCGGCACCAAAATGCGCTGCCATCGCCTGCATGCCATAGCAGATTCCCAACACTGGCAAGCCACAGTCGAATACAACGGAGGGTATCGCGTGCTCACCTTCCACACCGACTGACTCAGGACCACCCGAGAGTATGATGCCTTGCAAACCTGAGATGGATATTTCCCTTTCCGGCGCATCACAGGGCACGATTTCACTGTAAACGCCAGCTTCGCGCACGCGTCTGGCAATAAGCTGGGTAAACTGGGATCCAAAATCCAGAATCAGTATCTTGTCTATGACAAAAGCCCCGGCACTTGTTTGAACGAATGACTCGTAACGCTACTTATAGGAATCAGTCGAGTCGGTAGTTGGGAGGTTCTTTGGTAATTTGTACATCGTGCACATGGCTCTCACGCATGCCGGCATTGCTGACGCGAACAAACGTGGTATCCGTGTGCATCGCTTCAATGGTGGCGCAGCCACAGTAACCCATGCCCGACCTCAAACCACCAATCAATTGATGGATGACTGCCGATACTGGCCCCTTAAACGGTACCCTGCCCTCAATGCCTTCCGGCACCAGTTTGCGTTCAGATGTTTCGTCACTTTGAAAGTAACGATCACTGGAACCTTTTTGCATCGCACCCAGCGAGCCCATGCCCCGGTACGATTTATAAGAGCGCCCCTGAAAAAGCTCCACTTCACCGGGCGCCTCCGCGGTGCCAGCCAGCAAGCTTCCGATCATCACAGTCGATGCACCGGCGGCGATCGCCTTGGCGATATCACCTGAAAACCGAACGCCGCCATCGGCAATCAACGGCACACCACTGCCCTGAATGGCGCTGGCGACATTGTCGATGGCAGTAATTTGTGGCACACCGACACCTGCGACAATGCGCGTGGTGCAGATTGACCCTGGCCCTATTCCAACCTTGACGCCATCGACGCCCGCCTCGAGTAGCGCCGTTGCGGCGGCGGCAGTTGCAATATTACCGGCGATCAATTGCACATCCGGGTAGTTTTTCTTGGTGATGCGTACGCGTTGCAGAACGCTCTCGGCGTGGCCGTGCGCGGTGTCGACGATGAGCAAATCCACACCGGCTGCCACCAGTGCCTCGGTGCGCTCATCGGTGTCGGCTCCCACGCCGATGGCAGCACCACTGAGCAGGCGCGCATGTTCATCCTTGCAGGCGTTCGGGTAGTCTCTGGCACGGCGAATGTCTTTGACCGTAATCATGCCGCGCAGTTGAAAATCTTCATTCACCACCAGGACTTTTTCGATTCGATTGTGCTGCAGCTTTTCAATCGCCTCGTCGCGCGTGGCATTCTCACCGACGGTAACCAGACGATCTCTGGGCGTCATGATCGAGGAGACCGGTTCGTCTGCGCGCGTTTCAAACCGGATGTCGCGCTTGGTTACGATGCCGACCAGTCCATCGCGATCAACGACTGGCAATCCCGAAATGCCGTGGCGCGCAGTCATTTCGCGCACCTCGCGAATGGTGGTGCCAGGGGTGATGGTAATGGGCTCCAGCACAACACCGCTTTCGAAACGCTTGACGCGCCTGACTTCTGCAGCCTGCTGTTCGACCGACATGTTCTTGTGCAGAATGCCAATGCCACCTTCCTGAGCCAGCGCAATGGCAAGAGCCGACTCTGTCACGGTGTCCATCGCCGCCGACACCAGCGGAAGATTGAGTGTGAGTTCCCGGGTGAGCCGGGTTTTTAAAGACACCTGGTTGGGCAGTACCAGCGAGTGCGCTGGCTGCAACAGCACGTCGTCAAACGTCAGTGCATCCTGAGCAATTAGCATGTCGGTGAGTCAGGTGGCCGACGGATTTTCGCCGAGCACCCCATTATACCCATTGACCGGTACAGGGTAAATTGGTTAACTCGGCTGTCTTCTACAAAGACCTTTGATCCACAGTCGGGAATACCCATGCCGCAAGCACAGCCGAATCACGAGCATGTATTCGGTGTCAGCGAACTGAATCGCGAAGTGAAATGGCTGCTCGACTCGACCTTCGGTCAGGTGTGGGTGGAGGGCGAGCTTTCCAATCTCACCCGACCGGGCTCAGGCCACCTCTACTTTTCACTGGTGGACGCCAATTCGCAGATTCGATGTGCGATGTTTCGCGGCGACAACCGTCGGCTCGACTTCAAGCCGGCCAATGGCCAGAGCGTTCTGTGCCGAGGCAGACTGGGTATTTATGAAGCGCGCGGCGACTACCAGCTGATTGTCGATCGCATGATCGAAACCGGCGCGGGTGCGTTGCAGCGTCAGTTCGAGGAAACCAAACGACGACTGCAGGCGGAAGGGCTCTTCGACACTGCGAACAAACTTGCTCTGCCACCTTTTCCAAAGACTATCGGCCTGCTGACGTCACCCACGGGTGCCGCCGTGCAAGACGCGCTGAATGTGTTGTCCAGGCGATATCCGCTGGCCAGGGTGATCATCTATCCGGTCCCTGTGCAGGGAGCGACCGCCGCGCCCGCCATCGCGCAAATGCTGGAACGAGCCAATCGACGCGCAGAGTGCGATGTCCTGCTGGTCCTGCGCGGCGGGGGCTCGCTGGAAGATCTCTGGCCATTCAATGAAGAGGCAGTGGCGCGGGCGATCTATCGATCCTCGATACCTGTTATCTCTGGTGTCGGACACGAAATTGACTTCACGATCGCCGATATGGCCGCCGATCTGCGCGCGCCGACCCCATCAGCCGCCGCTGAGCTGAGTACCCCCGACGGCCAGGAACTGCTGGGCACGGTCCTCGCGCTGCACCAGAGACTCAGGCTACTCGCCGCTCAGCGGCTGGCCCGGCAGCAACAGAATTTGCGCGAGATCATGGCGAGACTGCGCCGTCACCACCCGATCCAGCGCCTGCGGCAGAGCGGACAGCGCGTCGACGAACTGGAGATCCGCCTGCGTCGATTGATGAACAATTGCCTGTCGCGCGCCGCCGTGCGCCACCAGCACCTGCAGCGCAGCCTGCTGCGCAGTTCGCCATCCCGTTTGCTGGCCCGGCGGCGCGAACAGCGCCAGGTACTGCAGCATCGACTGCAGCAACTGATCGGCCAGGACCTGCAACGCCGACACTCGCGGCTGATGATTGCCGCACGCGCATTGTCGGCTGTCAGCCCGCTCAATACGCTCAAGCGAGGCTACTCGATCGTGCAGACCGTGAACGGCGCGGTGGTGACGGATGCCACGCAGGTCGACGTTGGGGAAAACGTCGAAATCCGTCTCAACGACGGCAATCTGAGTGCCGAAATTCGCCATGTCCACGCTTCAAAGAAAGGAAAAAACCAATCCACATAAGCACTTAGACTTGCCACTCAGATCACAACCGGATGATTGTAATATTTGCCTTTGAGCGCCAAATTTGATAGAACACTGCGCCTTGAATTTGGGTGAGGGTTTGTAGATGACGACAGTAAAGAAAAAGAGAGCCAGCCGGGCACGGAAAGCGGCCGCCAGCAGTCAGTTCAAAACATTCGAGCCGTACAAGCTCAGCAAGAATGAGGAGTACATGAACCAGGAGCAGATGGACCACTTCCGTCGCATCCTGCAGAACTGGAAGATCAATCTGATGGAAGAGGTCGACCGAACCGTTGGCCACATGAAGAACGACGCCACCAATTTTCCCGATCCAAACGACCGCGCTACGCAGGAAGAGGAATTCAGCCTTGAATTGCGCACCCGCGACCGCGAACGCAAGCTGATCAAGAAAATCGATGAGTCGATGACAAAGCTCGACGAAGACGACTACGGATTCTGCGAAGGCTGCGGTGTCGAGATTGGCATCCGCCGCCTCGAGGCACGCCCCACTGCCACGCTTTGTATCGAGTGCAAGACACTCGAGGAAATTCGCGAAAAACAAACCGCCTGATCGGCTGCGAAACCGCGACTGCCGACACGTGGCTGCACGCTACGTCGGACGCTTTGCACCCTCACCCAGCGGCCCCCTGCACTTTGGATCTCTGGCGACAGCGCTCGCAAGCTTTGTCGATGCCCGCCAACACGGCGGGCAATGGCTGCTGCGGATCGAGGATATCGATCCGCCGCGAGAAGTCGACGGCGCCACTGACGAGATCATCGCGTCGTTGCATCGACACGGCCTGCAGTGGGACGGAGAGATCATGCTGCAAAACAAACGCAGCGATATGTACGACGCGGCACTGGCGTGGCTCGATCGCGCCGGCCATCTGTACGCCTGCGACTGCACTCGCAAGCAACTGCGGGCCTATGCCGACGACCCGAACGCTTCATTCAGATGCCCGCAGAACTGCCAATCCCGGCGCCTGCCGCTGGCCGACAACCCGCTGCGAGTCTCGGTGCCAGCGGGCTGCTTCACAGCCCACGATCTGGTTCGCGGCGATCAAACGGCCTGTGTGGCAGACGATCCGGGCGATTTTCTGGTGCGTCGACGCGGCGGGCTATACGCCTACCAGCTCGCGGTTGTCGTCGATGACCATCTTCAGGGTGTCAACCACGTGGTAAGAGGCGCCGACCTGCTCGACAACTCACCGCGTCAGGTAGCGCTGGCGGCACTGCTGGGGTACCGGGCGCCAGACTACCTGCACCTCCCACTGGCACTGGATAGCGACGGTCGCAAGCTCAGCAAGCAGACCGGTGCGCCAGCCGTCGATGACGACAATGCTTTGAACAATTTATTGGCGGCGTGGCGGTTTCTGGGACAGGAAGTTCCAACGGCCGAACCGCAGACGCCAGCCGAATTTCTCGGCATCGCCGAGTCGAGCTGGAGCCGGGCGCGACTACCCGCTACAAATCACGCCTTCTGCTGTTGACCCGCCACCCTCATAACCCCTATCTTTCACAGTTGCAACCAAGCCGGTGATCACACCGCGGAGACACCCTGACATGTCTGAGCAAAAAGTTTATCCGGTCAATCCAGATGTCGCAGCGAATGCCTGGATCGACGAAGCGAAATACCAGGAGATGTACCAGCAATCCGTCGACAACCCGGATGAATTCTGGGCCGAGCAGGCAAAACAGCACATCGACTGGTTCACCCCGTGGGACAAAGTGCAGGAATGGGACTACCACCAGGCTGAGATCAAGTGGTTTGAAGGCGCAAGTTTGAACGTCTCACACAACTGCCTGGATCGGCACCTGGAGACCCGCGGCGATCAGGTGGCAATCATCTGGGAAGGCGATGACCCCGAGGAAGATCGCAAGATCACCTATCGAGAACTGCACGCCGAAGTGTGCCAGTTCGCCAATGCGCTGAAGGGTCTGGGGGCGAAAAAGGGCGATCGCATCTGCATCTACATGCCGATGATTCCAGAGGCCGCCGTCGCTATGCTGGCCTGCACCCGAATTGGCGCCATGCATTCGGTGGTGTTCGGCGGATTTTCACCAGACGCGCTGCGCGACCGTATCAACGACTCGGAATGCAGTATCGTCATCACTGCCGATCAGGGCTTGCGCGGCAGCAAGAAAGTCGCCCTCAAGTCCAACGCCGACAAAGCCTGCGAAGACACGCCCAGCGTTCGAAAGATGGTGGTGGTCAAGCGTGGTGGCGAGTCGATTGGCTGGGAGGATGGGCGCGATGTCTGGTACCACGAGATTGTCTCAGCCGCCTCGACAAGCTGCCCGGCCGAGGAAATGGATGCCGAAGACCCGCTGTTCATACTGTATACCTCGGGTTCCACTGGCAAACCCAAGGGTGTGTGCCATACCACTGCCGGGTACATCCTCTACGCTGCGATGACGCACAAATACACCTTCGACTACCGCGACGGCGATATCTACTGGTGCACCGCCGATGTCGGCTGGGTAACCGGCCACTCGTATATTGTCTACGGGCCGCTGGCCAACGGCGCCACCACGCTTATGTTTGAAGGCATCCCCACCTATCCGGACGCCGGGCGCTTCTGGCAGGTAATCGACAAACACCAGGTGAACATTTTCTACACCGCCCCGACGGCCATCCGCGCGCTGATGTCGCAGGGCGACGAGCCGGTCAAGAAGACCTCGCGCAGCTCATTGCGCCTGCTGGGCTCGGTCGGCGAGCCGATCAACCCGGAAGCCTGGGAGTGGTACTACAAAACCGTTGGCGACGAGCGTTGCCCGGTGGTCGATACCTGGTGGCAAACCGAAACCGGCGGCATCCTGATTACCCCGCTGCCGGGTGCCACCGCATTGAAACCCGGTTCCGCCACTCGCCCGTTTTTCGGCATCGTGCCGGCCCTGGTAGACGATCAGGGCAATCTGATGGAAGGCCCCGGATCCGGCAATCTGGTTATCACCCGACCGTGGCCAGGCCAGATGCGGACTGTTTACGGCGACCATAAACGCTTCTACGAGACCTACTTTCAGATGTACCCGGGTTACTACTTCACCGGCGACGGTGCGCGCCAGGATGAAGATGGCTACTGGTGGATCACCGGGCGAGTCGATGACGTACTGAACGTTTCCGGTCATCGAATGGGTACCGCAGAAGTCGAAAGCGCGCTGGTATTGCACGATCTGGTGGCTGAAGCCGCAGTCGTTGGCTATCCGCACGATATTAAGGGTCAGGGTATCTACGCCTATGTAACCCTGATGGTCGGCACCGAAGCCAGCGAAGAGCTGCGCGCCGAGCTGGTCCAGCACGTGCGCAAGGAAATTGGCCCGATTGCAAGCCCGGATGTCATCCAGTTCGCTCCCGGGCTGCCAAAGACGCGCTCGGGCAAAATCATGCGCCGAATTCTGCGCAAGATTGCCGAGAACGAAATCGACAATCTCGGCGATACCTCTACGCTCGCCGATCCGGCCGTGGTGGATGATCTGGTCGAAAACCGCGCTGCGAACGCCAGCACCTGACACGTGGTATCCGTCGGGGCGCATGGCGCGCCCCGACATTTATTCAACCCACGCTGAAGTGCCAAATCAGATAGGCGATGCTGCATAGAATCAGCCCGGCGCTCCAGACGACAAGCCAGGTTTGGCGGCCACGCCGCCCCAGCACCAGCAGCACGATACCAACGACCAGCGCAATGCCGACGGTAAACGCCAGCATACCGGGCGACGTCTCGGTAAAAGGCAATCCGGTGTTACCTTCGATCTTGTATCTCAATCCAGCCTTGCTCCGATTCCCGATAGGTCCGACTTCATTGCAGCAGTGCAAGTCGAGCTGCCATGCTGCCGCCCGCCGTCAGGCGTTTCACGACAGGCCGCGCAGCGGCACCACACCTGCTTGAATCATACTGCCGGTTGCGGTTGAATCAAGACAGCCGTGCGAGCGACGAGCGATCGAGATTCCCGAGCGATACCGATGAACGACAAATCAACCGACCCAGCCGACGATCTCGCCCTGTTTCGTGCAGCTGTCGGCGAAGTCAAACCGGTGGTCAACGACCGCGTTAGCGCCAACCCCAAACGCCCGCCCGCCCGGCCCAGACAGGCCGAGCTCGACGAACAGCGAGTCATGATCGATGCTATGCAGGACGATCGCGACCCGGATACGCTGGATAGCGCCGAGCACTTGTCGTACGCGCGCAATGGCGTGCAACGGCGCGTGATGCGCAAACTGCGCAACGGCTATTACGCCATTCAGGGTGAACTGGATCTGCATGGAATGACCCAGAAAGAGGCGCGCGATGCCATGCTGGCTTTCATCACCGAACAAAACCGCGGCATGCCCATGTGCTGTGTGCGGATCATTCACGGCAAGGGCAGGAAAACCGCTACCGAAGCCCCCGTGCTTAAACCCTATGTGGCGGGATGGCTGCGCCAGCGACGCGAAATACTCGCCTACAGCTCAGCTAAACCTGCGCACGGTGGCACCGGCGCGCTCTACGTGCTGTTGCGTCGACCAGGCTGACTCAGTGCAGCGTGACGCTGCCCTCGCCATCCTCGCCCTGATTGATATCCTCAGCCAGCTCTGCGCTGATCACAGGCCCAGGCTCGGCATCGTCGTCAGGCGGGCTATCTTCACCCTTGTCCTCCAGCGCCAGATCCATCTGTGGGTCGATCGCGATCTTGTCCAGATCGGTCAGCTCTGACAGCGGCGGCAGTTCGTCGATACGCTTGAGGTTGAAGTAGTCTAGAAACTCTTTGGTGGTCGCATACATCGCCGGTCTGCCGGGGACATCCTTGTGACCCACGACGCGCACCCACTCGCGCTCGAGCAGGGTTTTGATAATGTTCGTGCTGACGGCAACCCCCCTGACCTCTTCAATCTCGGTGCGAGTCAGCGGCTGGCGATAGGCGATTAATGACAGGGTTTCAAGCAACGCGCGTGAGTAGCGCGGCGGCCGCTCTTCGAACAGGCGCGATATCCAGGGCGATACATCCTGGTCAATCTGTAGCCGGAAACCGCTGGCCACCTCAACGATACTGGCGCCGTGGCTCTCGTACTGGCGTTGAAGCTGGGCGATCAGCTCGCGCAAATGCGATTTATCGGGTGCGTTCGGATCGCCGCGAAACAGCCGGCGCAGTGCGCTCAGTGGCAGCGGTTTGTCAACGGCCATCAGCGCAGCTTCCACCACGCGTTTGATCATCTCGTCATCAAGCGCCATGGTCGACAGCTCCAGTGCGTTGGTTCGATAGGCATTGCGGATCAGGCATAGTCAGCGTCCGGATCCTGTCCGCCGCCAAACGGCTCGTCATCTTCGGCACGCCCGCTCGCCGCTCGAATGTAGATCGTCGCGAACGGTGCCTGCTGGACAATCTCCAGCAGCGACTCCTTGCACAGCTCCAGTATCGCGAGGAAGGTCACGACGCAGCCAGCACGCCCCTCCTCGACGGTAAAGAGAGTGGTGAACTCGATCAGATCCTGCTCCTGCAGAACCGCGAGCAGGTTGGACATTCGCTCGCGCACAGAGAGAAATTCACGCTGAATATTGTGGTTCTGATGCAGATTGGCGCGCATCGCCACCGCGCGGAATGCATTGAGCAGATCCTCCAGCGCGATGTCGGGCAGCGGTTGCCGGTTTTCAAGTTCAGGCAGTCCCGCCATGACATCGAACAGCTCGCGCTCCATCCGCGGGAGGCTGTCGAGTTCCTCAGCCGCCTTCTTGAATTGCTCGTACACCTGCAGGCGGCGAATCAGTTCGGCGCGCGGATCCTGCTCGTCTTCTTCTTCGTCGACGCGCGGCAACAGCAGGCGCGATTTGATCTCGGCCAGCATCGCGGCCATGACCAGATATTCGGCGGCCAGGTCCATGCGCATGGCCTCCATCACCGCGATGTACTGCATGTACTGATCGGTGATCGCAGCGACCGGAATTTCCAGGATATCCAGATTCTGGCGTTTGATCAGGTACAGCAACAGATCGAGCGGCCCTTCGAACGACTCGAGAAAAACTTCCAGCGCATCGGGTGGAATATAGAGGTCTTTGGGCGACTCGCTGTATGGCTGCCCCAGCACCACCGCCACGGGGATATCCAGCCCCGGTTGCGCGCTGCCCTGATCTGCTTCGTTTTCAGCCATTCGATACTGTAATCTACGAAAGTGACAGTCTAACGCTTACGCATTAATGCTGCAGGAATTCGAGGCTTCCCTTACCCTCTCGTAGGATTTCGACCCCGCCACTCTCGAGCGACAGCACCGACGTCTCCTGCAGACCGCAGGCGCCGCCGTCGATGATCAGATCGACGGCCCCCTTGAGCCGCTCTTTCATCTCATAGGGTTCGTTAAGCGGAAACTCGTCTCCGGGCATCAGCAGAGTAGCACTCATAATCGGCTCACCGAGCGCCTCCAGCAGCGCGTGTGCGATCGTGTTATCGGGCACGCGAATGCCGATAGAACGTCTTTTGGGGTGCAGCAACCGCCGGGGCACTTCGTTGGTGCCCTTGATAATGAAGGTGTACGGGCCGGGCGTGAGCGCCTTGAGCAATCTATAGTCCTGATTGTCGACTTTCGCATAGGTAGCGATCGCCGAGAGATCCTGACACATCAGCGTCATGTGATGCCCCTTGTCGAGCTGACGCAGGCGATAGATCCGCTCGACGCCCTGCTTGTTGCCGAGCAGACAACCCAGCGCGTAGCAGGAATCGGTCGGGTAGACGATGATGGCACCGTCCTCAAGCATCGATACAGTCTGGGAAATCAACCGTGCCTGAGGGTTGGCGGGATGTATTTCGAAATACTGAGTCATTATTATCGTAGAGGAGCAGCGATGGTCATACCGCATGGGGCAAGGCACAGAAGCCGCGTCGACGCCTGCAATTCGGTAGCATACCGTTTAATACCAACAATACATCCAAACCAGTCGGATTCTGCATGAAATTGCTATTTGATTTTTTCCCCGTGGTGCTGTTCCTGATCACTTACAAACTGAGCGACATCTACACCGCGACGCTCGTGATCATTGCCGCCTCGGTCGTGCAGGTGGGCGTGCACTGGCTGATGCACCGCCGTATCGAAAAAATGCACCTGGTCTCACTGGTGCTGTTTATCGTCCTCGGCGGCCTGACGCTGTACCTTCGCGACAAGCGCTTCATCATGTGGAAGCCAACACTGATCAACTGGCTGTTTGGCGCCGGTTTTCTGGCAACCGCCTATATCGGCAGCAAACCACTCATTCAGCGGATGCTCGGCTCACAACTCGAGATGCCCGACCTGCAGTGGCGGCGTCTGAACCTCGCCTGGGTTCTGTTTTTCGTTGTCGCCGGAGCGATCAATCTGGTTTTCGCACAGCGCTATATCGATGCGCAGAATCAGCTTATTGCTGCCATGCCGGAAATCTCCGAAGAGCAGCTAACCGATCTCGATTGCGAGGGCTTCGAACCGTCGAACCTTGAGCTGTGCGAACTCGCACACCAGCGCGAGGAAACCTGGGTCAACGTGAAAGTATTCGGCCTGCTGGGGCTGACGGTGTTGTTCATTATTGGCCAGACGATTTTTCTCATGCGACACATGAAGCCCGAAGAAGACGACGACGCCCCATCCGCAGATACCGGTAATCAGTAACCCTGCCGTTTTCAATCAGGCACTGTTATTGCCCACTGCTCGACCTGTTCTCATCTATGTTCGCCAGGAAACCTCATGAAACCATTGCTCTCAATCGCTCTGACCGGCCTGCTGTTGCCGCTGGTATCGGCGCACGCCCAGGACAGTGACAAGCTGCTCGCCACCGTCAATGACAGCAGGATCACTGCCAGTCAGGTTGATTCGCAGGCGCGGCAACTGGCGGCTCAAGGCCAACAGGCGAGCCAACAGCAAATCGTTGACGAACTGATCAACCTCGAGGTCATGCAACAGGAGGCGCTAAAGCAAAAACTTGATGAGCTGCCAGATGTCGCCTCCGAACTGAAAACCATGCGCGCCCGGGTGTTGGCCAACGCACTGCTGACACAAGTTGCCGCCGGTTTCACGATCGAAGAGGCGGACCTGAAAAAGGAATACGAGCGACAGGTTGCCGAAAACCGCGTATCCGAATACCTCGCCAGTCATATCCTGCTCGAGGACGAAGCGCGTGCTGCAGAGATCATCGCCGAGCTGAACGACGGGGCCGACTTTGCAGAGGCTGCGAAAAAATACTCAACCGGCCCATCCGGCCCCAACGGGGGCGATCTCGGATGGTTTGCCGAAGGATCAATGGTGCCTGAGTTCTCCGCGGCGGTGGCTGCAATGGAACCCGGTAATCATTCAAGCGAACCGGTAAAGACCCAGTTCGGTTTTCATATTATTAAACTGATGGACAAGCGCAACAAGGATGCACAACCGTTCGAGGCAGTTGCCGAGCAATTGCGCAGTGCGATGATCAGAAGCAGAGTCTCTGATTACATCGGCGGACTGCGCAACGGTGCACTGATCGAAATGCACGAATAGCCAGCAGCGTCGCCGGACTCGACTAGCCGAGTCCGGCAGCAAGATCTCGCTGAATATCGATTACCGCTTCAAGCCCCACCGCTACCCTGACAAGCCCCTCTCCCACTCCGGCCTGACGACGCTCTTCATCACTCAGTCTGCCGTGTGTCGTGCTGGCCGGATGTGTGATCGTCGTTTTCGCATCGCCAAGATTCGCGGTTATCGACAACATCTCTACCGAATCAATCAAGCGCCACGCCGCCTCGCGCCCGCCCGCAAGTTCAAACGACACGACACCACCGGCGGCACTTTGCTGCGCCTTGCAAAGCGCATGCTGCGGGTGGCTGGCCAGCCCCGGATAATAGACGCGACTGACACCCGGCTGTGACTGCAGCCACTCAGCCAGTTGTGCCGCGCTGTCGCAGTGACGTTGCATGCGCAGCTCCAGGGTCTCCAGCCCTTTCTGAAAAACCCAGGCATTGAACGGGCTCATGCAAGGTCCCGCTGCGCGCAAAAAAGCCAAGACGTCATCGATCCGCTGCTGATCACCCAACACGGCACCACCCACGCAGCGGCCCTGACCATCGAGAAACTTGGTCGCCGAATGAATCACCAGATGGGCGCCGAGTGATAGCGGACGCTGCAACGCCGGGGTACAAAAACAGTTATCGACGACGAGCATCGCCTGTTGTCGGTTGGCGAGATCGGCAAGCGCTGCAATATCTGCAAGCTTGGTCAGCGGGTTGGAGGGCGTCTCCACAAACAGCATGCGCGTTGCAGGCCGAATCTTATCGCGCCAGTCATCCAGATCATCGACCGCAGCGAAATCGACAACATTGCCCATCCGCGTGAGATATTTGCGAAAAAACTGCGTGGTCGATCCGAACAGATCCGCCGATGCGACGATGTGGTCGCCCGGCTTTAACAGCGCAATACAGGTGGCCATAATGGCAGCCATGCCCGACGCGGTCGCGACACACGCCTGGGCACCCTCAAGTGCGGCAAGCCGTCGTTCGAATGTTCTAACCGTTGGATTGGTGAAACGCGAATAGACGTTGCCAGGCGCATTGTTCTGGAAACGATCCGCCGCCTCGGCAGCGTTGTCGAATACGAAGCTTGAGGTGCTGAAAATTGCCTCGCTGTGCTCGCCTTCGGCGGTGCGATCGTAGCCGGCCCGGACCGCCAGAGTCGCCAGTTCGGCTGATAGTTCGGTGGTACTTTCTACACTGGATGGCATGTCTGTCTCCCACAAAAATGAACACGCGGGACCTGACACAAAGCATTGCGGATAAGTACATCGGCGGCGGGATTCATAACCGGCCACTGATCAAGTGGGCCGGTGGCTCACTTTAGCTGTATTTATTGGGCGCCCGCAAGCAGAGTCAAATCGGCGCAACTTCAGATTAGTATGCTGGTGTGCCGGCCAGTGTGTCAATCGGCAAGTATTAAAACCCGATCGCCGATCCGAGTCCGTTCGAACAGCGCGATGACATCTTTGTTCTTCATTCTGACGCAACCGTGCGATACCGCGGTGCCGATCAGATGCTCCTGCGCAGTGCCGTGAATGTAGATATAGCGCTCGAATGAATCGACGGCAGCGCCGAGATTAACCCCAACTTGCAGACCGCGCAGCCAGAGAATGCGGCTGGTGATCAGATCGTCGTTGCGAGCCGACTGCAGATCCGTGGCGATTGTGCCGTTGGGCACTCTACCTTGGAAAACAGTGCCATAGTCTTCGTTAGCGCCGATTTTTTCAGCAATCTCGTGCCAACCGTAAGGCGTACAGCCGCTGCCATCACTGCAGCCAACGCCATTGGCAGCGGTGGAAACCGGGTAACACTCGCAGCCGTCGCCTGCAGGTAGATAGATCAGTTGCTGTTGCGCTACGGAGACCAGCAGCACCGTACCCGCTTGCGGCGAGCTGCCAAAGGTATCGAGGTGAGACTGTTCGGCCAGCCGCCGGTAATCAGAGACCAACAGCGACACCGATCCACCCGAGGTTCAACGGTTGCGGATCACTCCATCCCGACATCGACGACCTGCGAATCGTTCTGGTTGCGCCGCTGCACAGCCGCATCTGCACGCTGGTTTTCGAGCCAGTGCAGATAGTCTTTGTCGATATCACCGGTGAGGTAATCGCCGTTGAAACAACTGGTTTCAAATTCACCCAGTTGCGGATTGAGTTCGCGCACTGAATCGATCAGATCCTCCAGCCGCTGATACACCAGACCATCGGCACCGATCGCTTTGCAGATCTGTTCTTCGGTGCGTTGATTGGCGATCAGCTCGTCGACCGCCGGCATGTCGATACCATAGACATTCGGAAAGCAGACAGGTGGTGCAGCAGAAGCCATATAGACCTTTTTCGCGCCGGCGTCGCGCGCCATTTGCACGATCTGCTCTGAGGTGGTGCCGCGCACGATGGAATCGTCGACCAGCAGGACGTTGAGCCCTTTGAACTCCATGCCGATCGGGTTGAGCTTTTGGCGAACCGATTTGCGGCGCATTTTCTGCCCCGGCATGATGAAGGTGCGACCAATGTAGCGGTTCTTGACGAAGCCCTCACGATAGCTCAGCCCCAATTCCAGTGCCAGCTCCTGCGCCGACGGGCGACTGGTATCGGGAATCGGAATCACCACATCGATATCGTGTTCGCGCCATTCGTTGCGGATACGCGCGGCGAGCTTTCGCCCCATACTCATGCGCGAGGTGTAGACCGACACGCCATCGATGATCGAGTCCGGTCTGGCAAAGTAGACGTACTCGAATATGCATGGCTGCAGGCGCGGCCGGCGAGCACACTGACGCTCGTGTAAATCGCCTGCGGCACTGATGTAGATCGCCTCACCGGGATCCAGATCGCGCACCAGCTCAAACCCGAGGCCAGTCAGGGCGACACTCTCGGACGCGACGATATATTCGGGCCCATCGTCACTGTCGCGCCTGCCCAGCACCAACGGGCGAATGCCGTTCGGATCGCGAAAGGCGAGCACACCGCGCCCCACCAGCATGGCCACCACGGCATAGCCGCCCATGCAGCGATCGTGCACTGCACTGACCGCGGTGAAGATATGATCCGGTGTCAGACTGGCAGAGCCGGCGGCGTGTTGCAGCTCGTGGGCGAACACGTTGAGCAGCACTTCGCTGTCTGAATTGGTGTTGATATGCCGCCGATCAGTGCGATACAAGTCGCTTTGCAACTGCCGGGCGTTGGTGAGATTGCCGTTGTGCCCAAGCACAATGCCAAAAGGTGAGTTGACATAAAATGGCTGGGCCTCGGCCGACATGCTCGAGCTGCCCGCCGTGGGATAGCGCAGGTGGCCTATCCCCATATCGCCCCGCAGCCTGAGCATGTGCGAGGTGCGAAAGACCTCGCGCACCAGACCTGGCGCCTTGCGAATGAAAAGCTGACGATCTTCGCAGGTCGCGATACCGGCGGCATCCTGCCCCCGATGCTGCAGCAGTGTCAGGCCATCGTAGAGCTGATGATTGATCGCGCTCTTGCCGACGATCCCCAGGATTCCGCACATCAATCGTATCCGTTCACGCGATTACCTGCGCCTTGTAGTGACTGTTCAAAGTGCGTCAGCCGTTCACGCCCGCCAGACAGGTCCGGGGCGCGCAAACGCGCAGGAACTTAGCTGGCTGTTTCGGGCTGCGGCAAGGTCACACAAGCGTTGACCGAAACAAAAGCGCCGGACGTGGTATCACAGCACCCGCGCAAACCCGACGGTCATTGTAATCGTTTTACCGAACAGTTAGGTATCGTTGATGTGGAAGCGGCGCGCAATTTCCGGCGGCAATCGGCCGTGAATAAACTTCGACACCCGCATGAAATGCGGCAGCAGCGCCGATTCGTTCCACCATTTCTCCTGCGGAATCGAGACCGAGGCAGTCGCTGCCAGCGCAATCAGCGCGACAATGACCACGCCGCGAACCAGGCCAAAGCCACTGCCGAGAATACGGTCTGCGATGCTGAGTCCAGCGACTGACAAAACTCTCCTGAGCAGAAAGGTCATGATCGTGCTGGCCACCAGTGAGCCGATGAACAGCGTCGCGGCGCTGACGCTGACTCGCGCGGTCGGGCTCTCAATGCTTGCCGGGAGAAACGCGGCGAACTCGTGGGTGAAGAACAAAGGCATGCCGATCGCAAACAGCCAGCCGGCCAGTGACAGAAATTCGCCAAAAAAACCGCGAAAGAAGCTCAGCAGTGTGGATATGCCGACTATCACCACGATAACCAGATCCAGCGTTCCCAGGTTCATAGCACTCTCGTTTCCCGCAGGCGCAACCGCCTGATTGTTCCGCGCAACGCACGGCCAATGTTATCCGGACAACGTCGTTGCGGCGGCGTTGTCGATCAGTCGCGACGGACCATGATGCTCTCGACGCGATAGCGTCGGTTGAGTCTGTTCTGCAGATCGAGTGCATCGATCTGATTGTCCAGCGGGCCGGCAAATACGCGAAACACCGTCCCCCTGGGGCCTTCCACTGCATTGGCAAAGGCTGGCAAGTTCTGCGCCTTGAGATCCTCAAGCAGGTTGACCGCGTTGCTCTCGACCACAAAGCTTGCGACCTGAATATTCCAGCCTATCGGAATCGAGATCGTCGGCAGCGGCGCGGCTTGCACAGGCTCGGGTGGTGTGCCCGGCACCGCATCACCATCGGCATCGTTGTCAGCAGCGGGTGCTTCGGCGCCGTGGACCGGGCGGGCAACGGCAAGTTTTTCAGCCACCACGGTCGTTTTGTCAGGGGTTGTGCTGGTCTCAAGCGGCGGTTGACGCGATGAGTAAGAGCTTTCGACCACAGGTCTGCTCGGCTCGGCGGGCAGCGGTTCGGCGTGTTCGTAGACCTGTTGCGAGCCGGATCCGTCGAGAATAAAGGGCAGTACGATCACCGCTATCGCCAGCAGCACCCCGGCGCCGATCAAGCGGGCAAGCAACTGCTCATCTTTGTATTCTTTACGTGCCACCGGGCTATCACTACCAGTCGTTAGTGAGCGTGCAAGCCGTCCATTGCCCGCATGACCTCTGATACCGTCAGAAAGGACCCGAACACCACGACGCGATCGGACTCTGACGATTGTGCTACAGCCTGATCGAGGGCGGTGGTTACCGATGGGTAAACCGCCGCGTCAGCGCTTTGCTGCGCCAGCATCGCTTCAAGCTGCGCGCCAGGCATGGCCCGGCCATAGTCTATTTCACCAATGTACCAGCCATCGATGTGTTGCGAAAGCATCGATACAATCGATTCGGCGTCTTTGTCCTGCATGCAGCCGAAAACGGCGCGCGTGGCGCCCGACACCGGGTGATCGCGTAGATAGCTCGCCAATTGGCCGGCAGCCGCCGCGTTGTGCGCCACGTCCAACAGCAAGCGCACGCCTCGGTAGCGCGCCTGTTGCGCACGCCCGGCAGGTTCGACGCACGCGAGCGAATCAACGATCCAGTCCCGCTCAAGCGCCACACCCGGCAATTGCAAACACACGGTTATCGCAGTGGCTGCATTGTTCATTGCCCAATCGGTCGGTATGGCGGGCCGCGGCAAATCAAAGCTGATTTGCGCGCACTGATAGCGCCAGCCATCTGCCAGTGCCTCAAATTGATAGTCGCGACCAAGCTGACGCAAGTCCGCACCGATGGCTTTCACTGTCGATGCAATGCTCTCAGGCGGTTGCGGATCGCCACAAACGAGCGTGCAACCCGCCCGCGCGACCGCCGCCTTTTCGCGCCCGATATCTTCGCGATTATCACCCAGCCAATCGACGTGATCGATACCGATAGAGGTGACGCAGGCAACTTCACTATCCCAGACGTTGACGGCATCCAGCCGCCCGCCCAGCCCCACTTCCAGCACCGCAAAATCGATATTCTGGTTGCAAAAGTGCTCGATCGCCGCAAGCGTGGTGAATTCGAAGTAGGTCAACGACGTGTCGCCTCGCGCCTTTTCGATCGCTTCGAAAGCAGCCACTAGCTCGGTGTCGGCAGCCCACTTTCCATCGACTGCAATGCGCTCATTGAAAGCAAGAAAATGTGGCGACGTATAGCTGCCCACGCGGTAGCCGGCGGCGCGAAGCATCGCAGCGATGTAAGCTGCCGTCGTGCCCTTGCCATTGGTGCCCGCCACGGTCACAACCCTGAATGCAGGTGCCAGCAGACCAGCGCGCTCAGCTACCGCACCGATGCGACCGAGCCCAAGTTCAATCCGGTCCGGCTGCATCGCCTCAAGCCGTTGCAGCCAGCTGGCGAGATCGCGCTCAGCCGGCAACCGGTTCTGCCCCGTCGGTCGAGCCCGCCGGATCCTCGGTCGGCTCGGCCGCGATCGTCTCCGGCAAGGGCTGTCTGCCGGTGAGCTGCCCCACCAAATTCGACAGACGCTCGCGCATCTCGCGGCGATCGACGATCATGTCGATTGCCCCGTGCTCGAGCAGAAACTCGGAGCGCTGAAAGCCGTCGGGCAGTTTTTCGCGCACGGTTTGTTCAATCACTCGAGGGCCGGCAAAGCCGATCAACGCTCGCGGCTCGGCAACGATCAAATCGCCCAACATGGCAAAACTTGCTGACACACCACCCATCGTCGGGTCGGTGAGCACGGAAATATACGGCACGCCCTGGCGTGACAGCCGCGCCAGCGCGGCGCTGGTCTTGGCCATCTGAAACAGCGACATCAGCGCTTCCTGCATGCGCGCACCGCCAGAGGCAGAAAAGCAGATCAGGGTGGCATTGTGTTGCAGCGCAACCTCTGCGGCGCGGGTGAATTTTTCACCGACCACCGAGCCCATCGACCCGCCCATAAAATTGAACTCGAACGCCACTGCCACCACCGGCAGGCCGCGCATCGAGCCGTGTATGGCGATAATGGCGTCTGACTCGTCGCTGCTTTTGGCCGCCTGGGTTAGCCGGTCACGGTATTTTTTCGTGTCGCGAAACTTCAGATGATCGACCGATTCCAGTCCGGCCCCCAGTTCTGATCGGGGTTCTGCATCGAGCAGTTTATCGAGCCGGTCGCGCGCACCGATGCGGCGATGATGACTGCAGCGCGGACACACATTGACATTGCGTTCCAGTTCCGCGCCGTACAGTACATTCAGGCAACTGTCACACTTGACCCACACACCTTCCGGCACCGAGCCGCGGTTGCGGCTGTCGGTTCGCACCCGTGACGGCATCAATTTGTCAAACCAGCTCATAGGCCCTCTTTCGGATAGGTGATCATTTGTTCGAGTGCCGCCGCCGACTGTGCGGCAGCGGACAGCAACTTATTTGTGCGCGCTTCGCTAGTGTCCGAAGGCCTGTTGCTCAGCCTGTCTGACTGACTCGACGAAACGCTTCATTTTGGCCAGATCCTTAACCCCGCGCGACGACTCTACGCCGCTGCTGATATCGACTGCGCCAGGCCGGATCGTGCTGATCGCCTGCCCGACATTATCAGCATCGATACCGCCCGCTAGTATAACCGGCGCAGGCAGGCTTGACGGGATCAGTGACCAGTCGAAGGTGTCGCCGCTGCCGCCGGCCGCACCGATGCGATTACTGTCGAGTAGAAATCCTCGCGCGCGAGCAAAGCCTGTGCAGTAGTCTTCAACCGCAGCGATGGACCCCATCGCAACCGACTTGATGTATGGGCGACCAAAGGATTCGCAAAATTCCCCGCTCTCGGAACCGTGAAACTGCAGCAGATTGATCGGCACGGCGTCCAGCACCGCTTGCACCTGCTCTCGCGGCGCATCGAGAAACAGCGCTGTGAGGCTGAGAAAAGGTGGCAGGTTGCGAGCAATTTCCACTGCCTGCTCGACGCTGACAAATCTGGCGCTGGGCGGATAGAACACAAGCCCGATCGAATCGACGCCAAGCTTCGCGGCAGCGAGCGCCTGATCAGCATCGGTAAAGCCGCAAATCTTGATTTGGGTATGGCTGACAGCGTCAGTTTTTGCGCGCGCACTCATACCGCGCACGATACCACACTCGTGCCGGGCGAGCCCCGGCGAAGACGCTCCCAAACGCACTGGTATGCAGCCTTACAGGGGTGAGAATCCACTGGCAGCCAGCGTGTCGCGCCAGTCGGGCAAGCCGAATTCTTCGGGGTAACTCGCCCCCATAAAATACAAACCATCGGCGACCGCCGTGATCCCGGCCCGCCTGCGGTCGCGAGCGGCCAGCACATCGGCTATCCACTGTTCACTTTCCAACCCCTGTCCCACGCGGATTAGACTGCCGGTGATGATACGCACCATGTTGTGCAGAAATGCATTGCCACTGACTTCAACAATCACCTTCGCACCACAGCGACGCACGGCGATCGAGGTCAATTCGCGGCGTGCGTGTCGCGCCTGGCAGCCCGCCGCGCGAAAGCTGCTGAAGTCGTGCTCACCGACCAGTGCCTGGGCCGCGCGGTGCATGCGCTCGGCATCCAGCTGGTTATGCACCACCGCAATGCGCTTGTGCAGCAGCGCCGAGCGTGCGCTTTGATTGAGAATTTCATAGCGATAGCTGCGTCCGACAGCACTGTAGCGGGCGTGAAAATCGACACTGACGACATGAGCCGAACGCACTGAAATATCCGCAGGCAGATGCGCGTTGCCGCCCATGAGCCAGGCTTTATTCTCGCGCACGGTAGCGGTCTCGAAATGCACGCACTGCTGCCAGGCGTGAACGCCGGCGTCGGTGCGCCCGGAACAAATGACCGTTACCGGCTCATCGGCCACCACCGACATGGCCCGCTCGACGTGTTGCTGGATCGAATCGGAGTGGTGCTGGCGCTGCCATCCGCTGTAGCGGGTGCCACAATACTCAAGTAACAGGGCCACTTTCATCGTCTATCGGGGAATCTGCAAGTTGGCCGGATCAGGGATGGGGCCGTGATTGTAGCGCTTCGAGGCGCTATCGACAGACATAAAAAAGGGCGCCTTATGCGCCCTTTTCTACCCTTGCCCTCCCGGAGGGGACTATCCGAGGTTCTTCAACAATGCCTGCGCCTCTTCGCGTTGCTCTGGCGTGCCGCCCTCGGCGATCTCGCGCAGCGCGCTGAGCGCACTGTCGTTGTCACCCATATCGAGGTAGGCTTTGGCCAGATCCAGCATAGTGCCCATGTCGGAGCCTTCACCGGCATCGTTGCTTTGCGGCAGCGCGTCGTCGGCGCCAGTTGCCGTCAGATCCAGATCGGCATCGTCGAGGGTGAGATTGTCGAGCGTTGAATCCATGCCCTGTTGGGTCAGGTCCATATTCTCAAGATCCAGTTCAGACATCGTATCGCCGACAACACCATCGAGATTGAGCGTGCCGTCGTCGTCGAGTGCCGACAGATCCACCTCGTCCAGGGTGGCATCGGCTATGTCGACTTTCCCGTCAGCCTTGACTGAATCGATATCGTCGATCTGGCTCGTGCCGAAATCCCCGGTTGCCTCAAGCTCGGACATTTCGAATTCCGCACCCGGGTCGATCGTCTGATCGAGCAATGATTCTGCCTCTGCAGCCTCGTCTGCCACGATATCGGCCAACTGTGAATCATCGGGTTCGGGCTTATCGCCGAACAGCTCGTCCAGACCGTGCAAATCATCGGCGTCATCTGCCGAGGTTTGTTTCTCGCTGGATTCCGCTGTGGCCGCGGCGTCCTGATTGCCGGCATTTGACTGGTTGTCCAGCACATTGCCAACCGCCGGCGGGACGCCGACCGCTGCAGACTTTCCACCACTGGCCAGTGCATCGATAACGCCGCTCGGAGTGTCATCCTGCGCAGCCGGCGCCGGCTCCTCCAGCTCGCTACTCATCTGATCGATGCGATCTCGCGCTTCGCTGTCGTCAAACCGATCCTGGAAACGCGCTGCTGCCGCCTGAAATTTTTCCCGATCGCGCTGCACGAAGTGTGTTTCGATCAGCTTCATCTGGTAGTCGGGATCATCAGGTGAGCGATCGATCGCGGCAGTCAGCAATTCTTCCGCCTGACCGTACAAGCCATAGGCAAGATAGACGTCCGCCTCCGAGACCGTATCGTCCTGAACCAGCGTCTCATCCATCGATTCGGGCGCCCTGGTTCGCTCGGCAGCCACTGCAGCGGCCGGCGCGGCAGCGGTTGCAGTTGCGCTGGCGGTTCTGGCCTGTTTGTCAGCCACCTTTGTATCGGTATTGGTGTCGCTGCCGGCAAATTCCGGCTCCACTCTGGCATCACTGCCAACCGTCGCTGCGACAGCAGGCTTCTTGCGACGCATTAACCAGGCGCCCAGCAGGCCCAGCAGTGCCAGCCCTGCACCT
This sequence comes from uncultured Granulosicoccaceae bacterium, assembly GCA_964573105.1. Taxonomy (GTDB): domain Bacteria; phylum Pseudomonadota; class Gammaproteobacteria; order Granulosicoccales; family Granulosicoccaceae; genus CAKZSB01. The sequence goes on along the minus strand of CAZNIS010000035.1, from coordinate 33,027 downwards.
GCCCCGAGCAGCGTATTGCGATCGCCCAGTACGCGCTGCAATGTCGCACCCAAACCGGTGGACTCAGCAGTTTGCGCTGTCGCCGCATCCGTTGAATCTGAATTCGCATCGACAATTGCCGTCTGGCCGCTGCTATCTGCCGCTTCATCGGCGTCGACCAGGCGAATCGTGTCCTGCGTGTCGGCGCTGGTGTCGACGTCGCCAGCGGCGTCCGTGTCCACGGTCTCTTCGAGCTGCTCGACCTGGGGTGCGGAGGCACTGACTGACGGTTGTTCATCGGCACCACCGGCGGCCAGCGTGGGCTCGGCATCATCAACCACCGCTTGCTCATTGCCAGATGTGGCGAGCAGTTCGGGGTTGGATGTCAGCTCGCGCTGTTGGCGTTCCAGATCATCTTTGATTGCCTGACGCTGCACTTCCAGTTCCGCCGCTATGCTCTCGCGGTCGGATTGCGCACCGGCCAGGAGACGGGCTTTCTCTTGTTCTGCCTCAGCAACCAGTGCGGCCTTGTCCATCGCACCAATTTCTTCCAGCGCCTGTTTTTCCGACTGCAGTGCAATCAGTTGCGCCTCCAGGGCATCGGCCTCACCAGCCAGTCGCTCGCTTCTCGACTGGGCATCGGCGACCAATGAGTTAATTTTCGCATCAGACTCTGCCGCCAGCTCGTTGAGCCGCTCGGCAAGCTCGGCGGATACGTCCTGATCCCCGGACGGCTCTGCTGTTGCCGCGCCGTCAGCATCGAGATCGGTGGATGGCTGAGGCTCAACCACTTCGGTCTGAGTGGCATCGGACTCAGCCTGAGAGCCCTGCGTTGTATCAGTCGTGTCTTCGCTGGTTTGCTCTTGCAACGCTGCCAGCTGCTCTTCCTGCAGGGTGATCAGACGCTGCTTGCCAGCCTCGATGGCCGCCAGCTCCCGCTCGCGAGCCTCTTGCTCTTCGGCCTCAAGTCGCTCGGCGATCGCCTGCTCCTCGGCCAGTTGCGCGGCTGTGCTTTGCTCACTTGATTGCTCGGCACCCGCATCCGCCAAACCGGCATTTTCCGCATCCTGCGCCGAACCATCGACGCCGACGATCGTCAATCTGTCCTGCGGATCGGGCTCGACGACGGGCTCGACAGCCGGTTGCTCCGGCTCGGCTTCAATCTGCGCCTGAGCTGTAGATTGCGCTTCCTCCTCAACCGGTTCTGGCTGCGGCTGCGTCTGCACCGGCGTCGAGACGCTGGCGACCGGTGTGTTACCACGATACTTTTGCCACAGGCTCATTTGATCACGCACCAGCGCCAGAGCCTCAGCCTGTCCGACAGCACTCACGCTGGACTGATCCGGTATCCGCAGAATCGCCCCGTTGCGAAGACGATTCATGTCCTGGTCGACGAAGGCATCACGATTCGCACGCAGCAGTGCAACCATCATTTGTTGCGTGCTGACGCCACTGCTGCGGCTCTTCTCCGCAATGCTCCACAGCGTATCGCTGCCACGGACCCGATAGGTATCGGGGGCGTTCGCCAGCGCTTCCAGTTCTTTCTTTCTAGCCTCGAATGCGGGCAGTTCCTTTTCGATATCGATTCGCTCACCGACCGGCTCGCCGCCATCGGCGTCGCTGTCGCTGGTATCGAAAAGATCGGCTTGCAATTCGAGCTCGGAATCGGCTGTTGAGGATTCGTCGAGCGTAGATTCCGAGCTTGCGACAGCCGGAATTTCCGTGCGCTTGAGCGGCACGCGGCTCTCCTCGATCATCATGACTTCGGAATCGAAATTACCGATAACCCGACGACCAATCGAGGCGGCAATTTCATCCAGCGAGACCGGCACGCCATCTTTGCTGTAATCGAATTCGGGCGCCGCTGCGACGCTTGACTCGTCCGGCTTGATGTAGGCCGCGAGGTCGATGTCTGACTGATAATCAGCGCCATCTGCCGCGGTCCCGGCATCGGCCACGGTCTCGCCGGAGTCGGTGGCACTGGATCCACCCAAACCGAACATCGCCGGTGTGAGCTCGACATCCACGGCACTGGCATACCAACTGTCGTCGCGCGCAATCGGCGTTACCAGATCGACTTCCTCGGCTTCCTCGTACCATCGGTCATCACGCGCGATGGCCAATTCACCCAGATCTATTTCGTCGTACGGTTTTTCAGTCTCGAACATCTCCGGCAACAACTCGATTTCTTCGCCACCATCCAGCGCGTCACGGCGTTGAGACGTCACCTGAGTTAGCTGCGTGGGTTCGGCGGTTATTTCAGTGGCGGCCGGCAATGCACCGAAATCGCTAGCAGGCGCTGTCTGTTCGCCAGTTACATCCGACAGCGAGACCTCAACGCGATCCTCGTCGCTGAGATTGGCGGGTAACTGGTCGACACTGCGTGGTTCCAGTTCGCTACTGAAATCGACGACGACGCCCTGGCTCGGGATGTTGACGTCTGGCGTGCGCTGAATGACCGCGGATCCGTCCGTCTCCACCGAGTTTCCAGTGGGCAGCAGATCATCGTTGAAATCGGTCTGTGCGAACCCGACCATCGGCGGGTCGAGCAGAACGGTGTACTCGCGAACCATTCGCTCGCCACCGGCTGTGTCCACACTTAACATGAAATTGAGAAACGGCTCGATCACCGGCGCATCGCTGGTGATTCTGATCGCGGGCGAACCATCCGGTCGCTGGACAATCCTGAAGCGAAGATTCGACATGGCCGCCGGCACTGCATTCGCATCTGCAGTCGCACCACCAACGGGCGCCCCCTTCACGACCAGATCGCGCAACTCGTCGCGCGACACCGCGAGAATCCCAACTTCTGCATCCAGCGGCTGGTTGAGCGTTGAATACATCTCGATATCACCCAGACTGACCGCCTGGATACTGCCCGGGACAGTTACCAGTGACAGACTGACCGCTGCTGCTGTAGCTAGTTTACGCACGTTGTTACGATCTCTTGTTCTATGGCTGTAAGGCACGAATTGCCGGATCGGTAGTTTGTTTGTCCCGTCGGCGCTGCGCCAGACAAGCCTCAACAACACGCTGAGAGGCTATCTCCCTGTGACCGACGCTAAGTCGGCACCTGTCAGCGCCTGAGCTGGTCACTGCCTGACCAGTCACGAAAATTCCACCCCCGATTGATATAGTACGAGGTAGTCGATTAGGCAATAGAAACTTGCGGTATTGGCAAACCGCTACGCAACGTGCAAGCGGCACGCTGCTGCCAGGCCGCGCGAGACCTGGCACAGTGGGCCCTGTGCAGCGCTATCTGCGCCGCCGGCATTCAGTGCGCAGCCGGAGTTTCGGCGGCGCAGTCAACTAGCGTTCGATCAGGATCCGCAGCATCCGACGCAGCGGCTCGGCCGCCCCCCACAGCAACTGATCACCGACGGTGAATGCACTCAGGTACTCGGGGCCCATACCCATCTTGCGCAATCGACCGATCGCGATCGCGGGTGTACCGCTGATAGCTGCCGGCGACAATTGCGGAATGGAAGCATCGCGTGTGTTCGGCACCACGCTGACCCATTCGTTACCCGATGCCAGCAGGCGATTAATTTCATCGAGCGGGACATCGCGGGTGAGTTTTATCGTCAGTGCCTGCGAGTGGGATCGCATTGCCCCCACTCTGACACAAATACCATCGACGACGAGCGGGTTGCCGGGATCTCTACCAATCATTTTGTTGCACTCAGCCTGCGCCTTCCACTCCTCGCGACTTTGGCCATGCCCCAGATCCGAGTCGATCCACGGAATCAGGCTGCCGGCCAGCGGTGCACCGCACTCCTGTAACGGAAACTCGCTGCTGTGCATGCTGCGCGTCAGCGCGGCATCAACATCCACCGCGGTGGCATCGACCCCTTTAAGTGTTTCGCCCGCCACACCGTGCAAATGACCCATTTGCTCAACCAGCTCAAGCATTGCCCGCGCACCGGCGCCCGAGGCGGCCTGATAGGTCATGGCGGTAATCCAGTCGATCAGGCCTTCGCGAAACAAGCCTGCAAGCGCCATCATCATCAGGCTTACCGTACAGTTGCCACCGATGAAATCGCGCTTGCCTTCAGTTAGCGCGCGATCGATGACATCGCGATTGACCGGATCGAGAATAATGGTGCTGGCGTCCTGCATACGCAGCGACGAGGCGGCGTCTATCCAGTAACCGTCCCATCCGGACGCACGCAACGCAGGATGCACATCGTTGGTGTAGGCGCCACCCTGACAAGTGATGATCGCGTCCATGTTGGCGAGCGCTGTCAGATCGGTGGCATCGAGCAGCGTGGTGGTCGTCTGGCCGATCGCAGGTGCGGTTTGACCCGCCTGCGAGGTACTGAAAAAAACCGGGTCAATCAGGGCAAAATCACCCTCTTGCTGCATGCGCTGCAGCAGCACCGAACCGACCATGCCGCGCCAGCCGACGATACCAACTTTCATCAAGAAACCTATCGTAAATGGGAGGATAGCTGCCGGAACCTTGCGTACCGGCGACGAACCCTCGATTATAACACTCAGCGATAAATGGAAGCATCAATTGTGACCAGCTCGGTATACAAAGCTGATTGTTAGTCAACTGTGGTAAACTCGTATTACGAGCAAATTGCAATAATCAGTGCTATGCTGCTGGGAAGCTGTTGTCACCACGCAGGTATGCGTTCGGATCGATGCTCAGCAGTATGGAATGTGTTTGGCCGGGAGGTGCCGATGGATATCAATAATTTGAAAGCGTTTATCGCCGTTGCAGATAAACGATCCTTTTCGCGTTCGGCTGAGGTCCTGCATCTCACCCAGCCAGCAGTCAGCAAACGCATCGCCGCTCTTGAGTCCGAGCTGGAAACGCGCTTGTTCGATCGCGTCGGCCGCCAGGTACACCTGACCGAAGCCGGCCACGTTTTGTTACCTTCGGCCCGGCAAATCAGCTCCGAACTCGATCGCATCGAAGACCTGATCGCAAATCTGGGCCGGGAAGTCAGCGGTAAACTCCGAATCGTATCGTCACACTACATAGGCGTCTATCGGATGCCGGCGATGCTCAAACGCTTTCGCGAACAATTTCCTCTGGTCGAGCTTGACTTGCACTTTACAAGCTCAGCTGATGCCGCGGCCGGCGTGCTGGAGGGCAGATATGAAATGGCGCTGTGCGCACTGCACGGTGAGCCCTTGCACCGCCTGAAAAGCCTCGATGTCTGGCAGGAAGAGCTCTTCGTTGTGGCCAGCAATGAGCATCCATTGAGCAAAGAATCCAATATCTCGATGGAGCTGTTAATGCAGTGTCCAGCGATACTGCCCAGTGGCTCCACCGTGACTCGCACGGTAATTGACGCCGCTTTGGGCGGCCTGAACCAGCGCCCGGCCGAGGTGCTGGAGACCTCCCAGCTGGAAACGGTAAAGATGATGATCTCGGTCGGTCTCGGCTGGGGCTGCCTGCCGGCCACCATGATTGACGATTCACTGCGCAAGATCGAAATACCCGAATTGCAGTTGAGTCGCCAGATCTCGCTGGTCAGGTTGCAGGAGCGCACACTGTCACGCGCGGCACAGGCCTTTTTGGAAAATCTGCCCGGTTCTGTTATCTGACCATCTGCCCGGCGGGTCGACCGTTTTGCCCCCGCTGGCGCAGACAATGATCCATCAGTACCAGTAGCAGCATCGCTTCGGCGATCGGTACCGCCCGAATGCCAACACAGGGGTCGTGCCGGCCGGTCGTCACCACTTCCACTTCATTGTTGTTAACATCGATACTGCGCCCCGGGACACGCAGGCTCGACGTGGGCTTAAGCGCAATCGACGCGGTGATCGGCTGTCCAGACGATATGCCGCCCAATACGCCGCCTGCATTGTTCGACTGAAATCCGTCGGCAGTGATTTCATCTCGATGTTCCGAGCCACGCTGCGCGACACTAGTGAAACCAGCGCCAATCTCGACACCCTTAACGGCGTTAATGCTCATCAGCGCGTGGGCGATGTCGGCGTCGAGTCGATCAAACACCGGCTCGCCCCATCCCACCGGTACACCATCCGCTACCACATCCACGCGCGCACCGGCCGAGTCGCCATCGCGCGCGAGTGCCTGCATATAGGCCTCAAGTGAGTCGATCTGACCGGTGTTGGGCCAGAAGAACGGATTGTCGTCGACTGCATGCCAGTCAAAATCGTTGCGATCCAGCGCAATCGTGCCCAGTTGCGACAGATAGCCCCGCACCTCGATGCCAAATTCCCGCGCCAGATACTGCCGGGCAATCGCGCCAGCGGCCACTCTCATGGCCGTTTCGCGTGCCGAGGATCGGCCCCCACCGCGATAGTCGCGAATGCCGTATTTGTGCTGGTAGGTGAAGTCGGCGTGCGCCGGCCTGAAGACATCTTTAATCTTGGAGTAGTCCTTGGATCGCTGATCGGTGTTTTCGATCAAGAGGCCAATCGGTGTGCCCGTCGTCACGCCTTCGAACACACCGGATAAGATCTTTACCGTGTCTGATTCGCGCCGTTGCGTGGTGTAGCGCGACTGACCCGGCTTGCGTCGATCGAGATCGCGCTGGATCAAACTTTCATCAATGGCAATACCCGGCGGGCAGCCATCGACAATCGCACCGATGGCAGTGCCGTGGCTTTCACCAAACGTGGTAGTGACAAATAGTTTGCCAAAAGAATTGCCAGACATGGCAGGGACAGTTTCCAGCGCTGCAGAAGTATCCTATTGTATCTGTACCAATCAGATAAAAGTTGGTTGCATCACTCGTGGAGAGCAATTTTGTCAGGCGACAGTGATCAGGCATCAATCGGCCGGTGGCTGATGATGGGGATGTGGGTGCTGGTATTGGCTCTCGCAACCTACACCATCAATCGCTGGCTGGAACGTCGCGCCAATCCCAATCACCAGGTGGTCACATCGATCGACGCGGGCAAACGCAGTATTGCGCTATTGCGCGGACGCGGCGGCCACTACCTGCTAACGGGGCAAATCAACGGCATCGATGCGACGTTTCTGATCGATACCGGCGCGACCAACATCAGTGTGCCGGTCGACATTGCCCGCCGTGCCGGGCTTGAACAGGGTGCGCCGATCACGATCAGCACCGCCAACGGCTACTCCACCGCCTACCGCACCCGAATCGATTCACTGATGATGGGTGAGCTGGAGTTTCGCAATGCGCGTGGGCACATCAATCCCGGACTCAGCGATGCGGTACTACTGGGTATGAATGTGCTGCAGCATTACGAGTTAATTCAAAGTGGCGATACGCTGATTATTCGCGAACCGTAAAACGCACGGTGTTACTCAGGCACCGTGCACCGTCGGTGGCGTTTTGCGTCGCGGGTAGCAGGTTCGACAGATCTCGCACACCAGGCCATTGCAGCCGCGCGCCGTGCAGTACTCACGACCATAGAAGATAATCTGCAGATGCAGACGATTCCAGAGACTGTCGTCGAACAGCTTTTTCAGATCGCGCTCGGTTTGCACCACATTGCGACCCGCGGTCAGCCCCCAGCGCTGCGCACAGCGATGGATGTGCGTATCGACCGGAAACGCCGGTATCCCATAGGCCTGACTGACCACAACCGACGCGGTCTTGTGCCCCACGCCCGGCAGTTTTTCCAGCGCTTCGAGTTCTGCCGGCACCTCGCCATCGTACTGCTCGATAAGAATCTCTGACAATTCGACGATCGCTTTCGATTTTCGTGGCGCAAGTCCACAGGGCTTGATGATCTTTTCAACCTCGGCGGCAGATTGTCGCGCCATCTCTGCCGGATTATCCGCCAGTCTGAATAGCGCCGGCGTTACGGTGTTCACGCGCGCATCCGTGCATTGTGCGGACAACAATACCGCCACCAGCAAAGTATAGGGGTCAGTGTGATCGAGTGGCACCGGGGTCTCCGGATACAGCTCCTGCAACCGCTCTGCAACATATGCCGCACGTTCTTTGCGGATCAAGACGCTACTTCCTGCACCGCGAGGCGGCAGCGCTTGTCGTCGGCAGGCTCAGGCACTGGCACCGCTGATCCTCTCGACCGAAATAACGTTGCGTTGCTGGCGTAATTTATCCATTGCGCCCACGAGTTGATCAATGCCCTCGATCGACACAGTGACTTCGACGTTTGCCGTTAGGTCAGCGTCATCGGTGCGGGTGTTGGATGCGGTAATGTTAATGCCTTCATTGGCCAGTACCGCCATTACATCGCGCAACAGGCCGTGCCGATCGTAGGCGACCACCAATAGTGTCACCGAGTACTCGCCGGAGGTATCATCCCCCCAGTCCACATCGATCAGCCGATGCAGATCGGCACCGCGCAGGTTGAGTACGTTGCTGCAATCTTTGCGATGCACTGTGACACCTTTACCCCGAGTGATGTATCCGACAATGCCATCGTAGGGCACGGGTGAGCAGCAATTGGCCTTCTGTGTCAGCAGATTGCCGACGCCGCGCACCTGGATGTCATCGACCCCGGCTCGTCGCCGCCGCCGTCGTGGCGCCGGTGTGCCAATCTGAAACTCGGGATCCTGCAGACCGTTGATCGCACCGACCAGCCGCGCGCCTGAAATCTCATTTCGACCCAGTGCCAGGTACAGATCAGAGACACGTGCACAGGAGAGTTTCTCGGCGACCTTTTCATGTGCCAGTTCACGCGCGTGCAGGCGACGAATTTCTCGCTCCAGAATAGTGCGCCCATCCTCCAGATGCGTCTCCTGGTCGCGAACATTAAACCAGGCCCGCACCTTGCCACGGGCGCGCCCGGTGTGCAGAAAGCCGAGGCTTTTGTTCATCCAGTCGCGACTGGGATTACTGTGCTTGCCGGTCAGTATTTCCACTCGATCGCCATTGCGCAGTTTGTGACCCAGCGGCACGATACTGCCGTTGACTTTGGCGCCGCGGCAGCGGTGCCCTACTTCGGTATGCACGTGATAGGCGAAATCGAGCGGTGTTGCCTCGATCGGCAAATCGATCACTTCGCCATTCGGTGTGAACACATAGACCCGATCCGAAAAAACCTCAGTGTCAAAGGCTTCAAGCAGGTGTTCGTCGTTGCCGTCGCTATCGAGCAAGGCACGCAGTGAATTGATGCTTTTCTGCAACCGCGTGTCGCCCTTGCCCCCTTCTTTATAACGCCAGTGCGCCGCGATACCGAGTTCCGCGTCGCGCTCCATATCGCGACTTCGAATCTGCACCTCCAGAGCTTTGCCCTCGGGGCCGATCACGGCAGTGTGCAACGACTGATAGCCATTTTCCTTTGGGTTGGCGATGTAGTCATCGAATTCACGCGGCAGGTGTTGCCACTCGCTGTGGACGATACCAAGTGCCGCGTAACACTGTTGCTTGGTATCGACCAGCACTCTGACCGCGCGCACGTCGTAGAGGTCGGATACCTCCACCCGTTTGCGCTGGACCTTGCGCCAGATCGAATAAAGATGCTTGGGGCGCCCCACCACCTCGAAGTCTTGCATGCCTGAATCCGCCAGACGTCGGGTCAGCAGCTCGACAAAATTGCCGATGTAGATTTCGCGATCTTCACGTCGCTCTTCGAGCGCACTGGCGATTCGCTTATAGGTGCCAGGGTCAAGCAGCCGAAATGACAGATCCTCAAGCTGCCACTTTAATTGAGCCACGCCAAGTCGGTTGGCAAGCGGTGCATATATCTCCAGTGTTTCGCGTGCGATGCGTTGTGCGACCACTGCATCACCGTGCAGCAACAGCGTCAATCGACGCACGCGAAACGCCAGTTTTATCAGCAGCGCACGCACATCTTCAACCATCACAAGCACCAACTGTCGCAACTTCTCGGCCTGCGCCTCGACATCGCTTGACCCCGATGCGACAACGCTGTTTTCCTGCGACAGGGAATTGAGCCAGCGGACACTTTCAATCAGCCGCAGCAGCGGTTGCTCGGTCTCCTGGCGTAGTTGCTCGGTCGGTATTGCGTGACAGGCAGAATGAGAACCCAGCAGTGTGGCCGCGATACAGTAGCTGTCGGCCCCCAGTTCCTTCAGGTGTGCAGCTACCTCGAACGGGTCGGGGAAGTCGGGCGTGCTATGGCGATGATCCCAGACCCTTGGCACGGCTGCCCTGATCAGTGCAGCCTGCGCATCCGCAAGGCCGGTACAGAGATAATCTGCCGCCGCATCACGGGTTTTTAGCCGTTCCAGATCGGGATCGTATGAGTGGCGCATGAAAGGTTAGCTGCCTGTTTGTCGACCTCTTGGGGTGACAGGAAACACGGCGCACCGGGTGCCGTGCGAGCTCCCCATTATACCTGGTTCCGCAGCACATCCAGCGGAGATTGATCGAGCACCGGACGCGTTACCAGCATACCGGCAGTCCAAATACAGATCAGGCCGGTCGCCACTCCCACCAGCCAAAGCCATGGATTGAATTGATAAGACAATTCCATCACGTACTCGACGATGATCCATCCAATCACCGCAGCGACGGTCGCCGCCAATACGCCAGACAACAGCCCGATCACGGCAAACTCGCGCCCCAGGGTACCGCGCAGATAGCGTCGTGAGGCGCCGAGCGTGCGCAAAATGGCCGCTTCTCGAAAGCGCTCCCGGCGCGATGCCAGCACCGCCGCAATCAACACCAGAATGCCTGCGAAAACGGTAAACAGGAAAACGTACTGAACCGCGGCCGCAGCGCGATTCATAATACCGGTGACTCGCTCCAGAATAGAGCCGACTTCAAGCACCGTCACTGCAGGAAATCGCGACACCAGCTCGCGGACAAAGCCGCCGTGATCGTCCGGCACATTGACGCTGGTGATGTAGGACGCCGGGCTGTTGGCAAAGGCCGCCGGTGTGCCGACGACAAAGAAATTGGCGCTGAAGGATTCCCACTCGACCTGCCGCAGGTTGCTGATACGCCCGGCTACCAGGGCATCTGCGACGCGAAAGTGCAACACATCGCCAATCTCAACGCCAAGCTCATCGGCAAAGTCATGCTCCAGAGATAGCAGTGCCTCCTCGGTATCGGGGTCCCACCACTGACCATCAACAATCGGATTATCGTCCCGCGCGTCTGCCGCAAACGACAGATTGAAGTCACGCCTCACCGTCCATTCATTGCGTTTGCCTTCAAAATCCAGCTCCGCGACTGGTGTGTCATTGATTTGCTCCAACCGCCCTCTGACCAGCGGGTGCAGGCTGCGAAAGCTGATGTCTCGCTCGCCAAAAAAGGACTGCACCGAGTCGACTTCATCAGGTTGGATGTTGACCAGAAAGAAGTTCGGGGCATCAGGTGGAATCTGTCTTTGCCAGGTGTTCAGAACATCGGCGCGCACGATCGCCAACAGCAACAGCGCCAGCAGTCCCACGCCGAAAGCTGCAATCTGCAGCGTGACGCTGCCGGGTCGGCGTTTGATGCCGCTGAGCAACCGGCGCCAGCGCTCACCAGCCGGGCGCGAGGCCAGCGCAACCAGTCCGCGCGACACGCCGGACAGCAGCGCAAACACGGTCACGACACCGAGCACCAGCAACACGGCGACCAGCAGATCGCGGGTCAGCCAGACTAACAGCAATGTCAGCGCTAGCAGGCCGCAGCCAATTAGTACCTTCAGCGACGCCTGATTGGGCGGCAAATCGCGCCTGAGCACACGCACCACCGGGGCATCGGCCGCGCGCACCACCGAAGGCAGGCAAAACCCGGCCATCGCAATGATGCTGCAGGCGAAGCCGCCGATCAGTGGCAACAGCGAGGGTTGCGGCAAATCGGTAGCGAACCAGCGCGCGAGCATGGCCGACAAACCAAACTGTGCCAGATAGCCGAGTACACTGCCGACCAGACCTGCCAGCAAAGCAAGCACCATCAGCCGCATGGCGACGATCCGCAGTACCAGGGCGCGACTCGCGCCAAAGGTTCGCAGAAGCGAGCTGGTGTCCATATCGCGCTCGGCAATCTGACGCGCCGCCAGCGCCACTGCCGCGCCCGATAACAACACCGCCAGTGCCGCCGCAAGACCCAGAAATCGCCGTGCATTCACCAGTGCCGAGCGCACCGCCGGGCGCCCTTCCTCGGGCGTCTGGACCCGCAGGTTCCACTCGGGTTTGTCGGCAAGCCAGTCGGCAAACCCATTGATCGCGGTCTCGTCACCGGCGAACAGCATGCGATAGCGCGCGCGACTGCCTTCACCCAGCAGTCCGGCGCGTTCCAGATCTTCGCTCGACATCATCACTCTGGGTGCCATCTGAAACACGTCACCAGCACGATCAGGCTCGTAGGAGACAAAGGCCTCAGCCTCGACGCTGATCTCCCCAAGCGACAATGTCTGCCCCGCTTCTACCGGAATCGTGCCCGGCAGTCTTGAATCGATCCAGACGCGACCGCTGGCCGGTGGGCCTTTGACCTCGCGCGCAGAGCCATAGAGCTCGTCAGTCAACAGCAGCTCGCCGCGCAGCGGATAGTCGCCAGACACAGCCTTTACGGATACCAGTGCGGTATCGCCATCGCCGTTCAGCACGACACTGGGAAACTCGATCAACTGTGCGCTTGATATCTGTCGGCGCGCCGCCTCGTCAGCGACTTCATCTGGCAGCGGATTGTTGGCCAGCGCCACCAGATCAGCGGCCAGCAGGGTGGATGCCTGTGACACCATCGCTCGCTCTACCCGGTTGGCAAAGAATCCAACCGAGGTCAGTGCGGCCACCGCCAGCACCAACGCGCAAAACACCACGATGTACTCAGACAGGCGAATATCTCGCCGCAATTGCCGCAGCGCCAGCGACCACGCGGTTGCCATCATTGCAGCACGCCGTCGTTCATTGTCACGGCGCGATCACAGCGGGCGGCCAGCGCCGAATCGTGCGTCACCAGCACCAGCGAGCACTGCTGTTCGCTGCGCAGGCGAAACATCAGTTCGACGATGGTCTCGCCTGTCGCCTGGTCGAGATTGCCAGTTGGTTCGTCGGCGAATAGCACTTGTGGCGCAGTGACAAAGGCACGCGCAATCGCTACGCGCTGTTGCTCGCCACCGGACAGCTGCGCGGGAAGATGATGCTCGCGATCGCCAAGACCCACCGCATCGAGTTGTTTGGCCGCGAGCTCCCGCGCTTCACTGCGCGATGCCAGCTCCAGCGGCAACATCACATTCTCAAGCGCTGTCAGACCGGGTAGAAGCTGGAAGGACTGAAAGACAAAGCCCACTCGTCCTGCGCGAACGGCGGCGCGGGCATCCTCATCGAGTTGGTGCAGCGGCTCACCCAGCAGCGACACCTCGCCGTCGCTGGCCGAATCAAGCCCGGCGAGCAAAGCTAGAAGCGTGGACTTGCCAGATCCTGAAGGACCCACAATCGCGACCGCCTCGGCGGCTGCCACCGACATATCCACGCCGCGCAATATCTCGAGCTCGCCGTTGGTCGTCTGTACGCGCTTCTGCAATTTGCAGGCTTCTATCACACTCATCGTCTACTCTTGGGTATGGTTGCAACAGCCCCACGTTTCACGAATGATGAAGGCCATGTTCGAAATAACAAGCATGATCCGGCGACTGATTCGCCCGGACATCCGGGAACTGTGCGTTGTGGCAGCGCTGTTGTTGCTGTTGGCCGGTCAGTCAAAGCGCGCAATTGCCGATGACGCCAACATACTGATCATGGGCGACAGCCTGAGTTCCGCCTACGGGCTGCCATTGTCCGAGGGCTGGGTTGCACTGCTGCAAGAAAGGCTGGACAGCACAGGCGCGAACTACCAGGTCGTCAACAGCAGTGTGACAGGGGACACCAGCGCCAACGGCCTGAGTCGATTGGCCGACTTGCTCGATCAACATCAACCGGCGATTGTGATCATTGAGCTGGGTGGCAATGACGGCCTGCGTGGTTTGTCGATCAAAAAGCTGCGCAGCAATCTGCGTGAAATGGTGACGCTTGCAACCCAAAGCGGTGCACAAACCCTGCTGGTGGGCATGCAGATTCCCGTCAATTACGGTGCCAGCTACGCGAAATTGTTTAGCGAGAGTTTTGCAACGATCGCCGATGAGACCGGCTCGTCACTGGTGCCGTTTCTACTCGATGGTTTCGAGCTCGCTACCGAGTACTTTCAGGACGACGGTATCCATCCGAACCGCCAGGCGCAGCCGCTGATGCTGGACAATGTATGGCCGGTGCTGGAAACCCTGTTGTAGCGACGCCGCGATTGGTCGGGCCGGGTCAAACGCCCTCGACGATCGTTTGCACACTGGTGGATGCCGCCATTCGCAACCGTTTGGCATCGGCGTAAACGTCAGAGTGATACCAATCGAGCGCCGCCTGATACGACGGAAACCGAATCACCACATTGCGATCCCCCGGCGGCGTGCCCTCAAAACTTTCGCTGCGGCCACCGCGCACCAGAAACTCACCGCCGAAATGTTCGATCGTGGGTTGAACCAACTTGACGTACTCTGGGTAGGCTTGCGCGTCTGTGACGTTGATTTGTGCGATCACGTAACCGTAGGGCATCAGACTGTCTCCGAATCCTGAAGATATAAAACATGCATGCGTCGGGGCCCGTGTGCACCGATCTCCAACGTCTGCTCGATATCTGCGGTGCGTGACGGGCCGGTGTTGATGTTCACCGCCCGGGGCAACGGTACATTGCTGGCTCGCAGGATCGGCCATACGTCTTCTATATGCGCCACCAGTTGATCGCGCCGCATCACGACGATGTGAAATTCGGGTAGAAACGCCAGTGTGGCGGGGGTGTCTGCCGATCCGGTCAACACCAGACCACCAGTCTCGGCAATCCCTGCAATACAGGTTGAGACGCCAAAAGCGTGTACACCCTGTGCGCGATCAAAACTGATCGCATCGAATGCAGACCAGTCCAGATGCGCCAGCGAAGGCGCCACCGCGATTGCGCCATCGGGCTGCACCACTGCGCGCCAACGGGCGACCGCGTCCGGTACCGCGTTGATATTAGTCAGCAACTCAATACTGGTCTGTACCAATTCCAGTCGCCGAAAGAACTCTCGCTCAGTGTCGGCTGGTAACTCTGGCCGCGGGCTGATACGCGGATTGTGCAATCGCTCGCGCAGCGTCGACTCGCCCTGCCTTGCATCAGACGGGTTTTGCGCCAGCGCCGATTTTATTGACGCCAATACGGTCTCGCGACTCATACCTGACGCCCGCGCTTTTGCCACTGCTGCATAAAGGTGCCAGCCTGGGGTGCCGGCAGGTCTCGACTCGCAGTCCAGCCACCGGCCATTGGCAGCTTGCTGATCGCTCCGCGTCGCTGACCGAGGCGATGCAGGATGCCGGTAGCGAAGGCATTCGCGCGCCGATACAAGCCTGGGCGTTGGACCATCCAAGACCAGGCGGCGGTTGCCAGTCTCGCTCGACGCCCCTGCAGCTTCAGTCGCCATTGGCTGGCGCGGTGCCGGCGCAATAAATCCGGTAGCGGTATGCTCATCGGGCACACCTCGGCACAACGACCGTTCAAGGTGCAGGCATTGGGCAGGTCGATCGAATTTTCCAGGCCGATCATCGCCGGCGTGATAACCGACCCCATCGGCCCGGGGTACACCCAGCCGTAGGCGTGCCCGCCGATTGAACCGTAGACGGGACAATGATTCAGACACGCACCACAGCGGATACAGCGCAACATCTCGCGCAGTTCGTTGCCCAGCATCTGCGTGCGACCGTTGTCGACCAGCACTACGTGAAACTGCTCTGGTCCATCCAGGTGATCAGCGTGTCTGGGGCCTGAATAAAAACTGGTGTAGTTGCTGACCTGCTGTCCGGTTGCACTACCGGCGAGCAGGCGGACCATACTGCTGGCATCTTCCAGTGTCGGCAGTACTTTTTCTATGCTGGTAATCACCACGTGTACCTTTGGCACGCTGGAACACAGATCACCATTCCCTTCATTGGTCACCAGAACGTGCTGGCCGGTCTCGGCTATCAGGAAGTTGGCACCGGTAATGCCGACATCAGCACTGAGAAACTGCTCGCGCAGCACTCTGCGTGCCTCACCCACCAGCTCACCGCGATCGGTGATCGGATCGCCACCGTGTTTGTCATGAAAAAGCGCGGATACCTGTTCTTTGGTTTTGTGAATGGCGGGCGCGATGATATGGCTGGGCGACTCCCCTGCCAGCTGAATGATGTACTCGCCCAAATCCGTTTCAATGACTTCACAGCCCATGCGTTCAAGAGCTGCATTCAAACCGATCTCTTCGGACACCATCGATTTGCCCTTGGCGATCTTGCGCGCACCGGTCTCGCGACAAATCGCCTCTATTGCACCGCAGGCCTCCTCAACCGTTGACGCCCAGTGCACCTGACCGCCGTGTTCCACGACCTTCTTTTCATACTCCTGAAGGTAAAAGTCCAGATGATGCAAAGTGTGGTTGCGGATTTCGCGGGCGCGCTCGCGGATCGCCTGCCACTGTGGCACTGTTTCAACCAGTGCGGCACGCTTGGCGACAAAGCCGTTTTTCGCAAACCCCATTGCATCCTGCAATTGCTGATCTGCCAGCGCCTCGCGCACGTTGCGTTTGAAATTCAGCGCGGTAGACTGCATTTACTTTGCCCCCTTTTCCGCTTCACCGATGGGCGCGACATCCGTGTAGCCAGCCAAAACCTCGGCGAAGTGATAAACCTTTTCGTCCCGACCCAGGCGCTTGAGTCTGCCCGCAATATTAAGCAAACAACCCAGATCTCCGCCGAGTACGACATCGGCCTGTGCAGCTGCAATCGAGTCGATCTTGTCGTCAACCATTCTGGTTGAGATGTCGGGATACTTGACGCAAAACGTACCGCCAAAACCACAACAGACTTCGCTGTCTTCCATTTCAGATGCATTTAACGAGGCGACCTTTGACAACAGTTGCCGTGGTTGCTGCTTGATGTCCAGTTCGCGCAATCCAGAGCAGCTATCGTGATAAGTGTAAGTCGCGGCAAGCGACGATGACGCAATGTCTGCATCCAGCACTTCTAGCAAAAACACCGACAACTCGTAACAGCGCGCTGCCAGCGCTTCACACGCTGCTCTTTCGTCGGATTGCGGTTCAAACAGCCCTGGATAGTGCAGCTTGATCATTCCCGCGCAGGAGCCTGAGGGCACAACGATGTAATCGACGTCGGCGAACGAGTCGATCAGCATCCTCGCCATGGCCCGTGCCGTTTCCTGTTCACCGCTGTTGAATCCGGGTTGCCCGCAACAGGTCTGCGCCTCGGGCACCACTACCGTGCAGCCAGCAGCCTCCAGCAAATCGACCGTCGCCATGCCAACTGAAGGCCTGAAGCTGTCGACCAGACAGGTGACAAACAACCCGACCGTCGGCCGCTTGCCCTGGGAGACGGTGTCAATCATAACGCTGGTTGTCGGCTGGCATATCGGGCACTATCTCGGTGATGCGGACGGCGGATTATAGCTTGAGTTTAAATTACCTACACAGTGGCGACTGTGCGCTGGCCTATCGCCATCTGCCGGGCTCAACACCTGGCGTGCTTTTTTGCGGCGGGTTCAATTCGAGTATGTCGGGTATCAAGGCGACCACGCTCGAAACACTTTGCCGAACGGCCGGACTTGCCTACACCCGGTTTGACTACAGCGGTCATGGCCAGTCTCAAGGCGAATTTACACAAGGCAGCATCGATCGCTGGCTGGCAGATACACTCGCTATTCTGGATCATGTCACGCAGGGGCCGCAGCTACTGGTTGGCTCAAGCATGGGTGCATGGATCGCCCTGCTCGCGGCCCTTGCCCGCCCGCAACGCACCGCAGCCCTGTTGACCATTGCCGCAGCGCCGGATTTCACCGAGCGGCTGCTGGACCACAAACTTACCTCGGCACAGCGGCAGCGTTTAGATCAGGGCGAGACCGTGATGATGCCCTCCGACTACGACGATGGCAGCCCCTACCCGATCAGCCCGACGCTGATTCAGGACAGCCGGCAGCATTGTCTACTGGGCCGCGGGCGTTCTTTGTCGCTCGATGTGCCCGTGCGACTGGTACACGGCTGCGCCGATCCCGATGTGCCGTATGCGTTATCGCTTGAATTGATGCAGGCGATTGACGCCGTCGATGTGGAGTTGACCCTGATTAAACACGCGGATCATCGATTGTCATCACCGGACAATCTCGAGCTAATCACGAGCCTGGTACTGAAACTGGCAAAACCGCGTCCATCACCCGGGGTCGCGCCTGCATCACCGTGACGCGGGCAGTGCAATCGATGCCTGTGTACCGCCACCGCTTCGCACCATCCGAAACTCACCCCCAAGCTGTTCCATCCGCCAGGCGATATTTTTTGTACCGTGACCTGCCTGCGGATTGCTCACATCCCATTCCGCCGCTCCATCATCGGCGATATGTACGTCGATGTAGCCATCGCGCACGCTACTGGAGATGGTGATACGGGTGGCGTGGGCATGTTTGATCACATTCGCCACACACTCCTGAATGACGCGGGTAAAGTGCAATTGCTCAGGTACCGCCATCAGCGGTGTCGTCGGTGGCAGTGCAACGTCCCAAATAAGCTTCAGGCCCGCATTGCCAATGGTGGGCTCCAGATGCTCACGCAATCCGCCCAGCACTTGCGTCAGGCTGCGCGATTCACCGTCGACTGACCCCACCAGGAGCCGCATTTCAACCAGCGCCGCGCGCAGCGCGCTCTGCACCTGCAGGGGTTTGTGTTGCTGTTCAGACAGCGCGATGGCAGACATCAGGTGCGCGCCCATGCCGTCGTGAAGCTCTCTGACCATTCGGTTGCGCTCCTCCCGGCGAGCGCGTTCGGTAATTCGACTGGCGGCAACTTCCGCAGAGTTTCGAAACAGTGTCAACAGCACTAGTTGCGCCCACATCAACATGACAGCCAACAGCTGATACTGCCAGACAAAGCTGAACAACAGTGCGATGCTCATCGGCAGAAAGCTGAAACAGGTGCCAATCGCCTGAACCGGCAAATAGCTGCGTGCCAGCGTCATTGCGATAATGAGGACCGTCGAGAAAACGCCAATGCCCACTACCAGATTGGGTACCGGCATTGGCACCAGCAAAAACAAGGTCGACGCACCCCATAGTGCGCTGGTATACATCACGCCAAAAATAATGACTCGTCGCCATTTGCCCGACTGTTGTTGCTGCGGCGACTGGCGTTTGTAGTTTTCGACAATGCCCAGTTTGATAAATACATCGGTGATAAAGCCGACGATAAAAAGCGAAAGCCAAACTCTGGGTACGTGATCCCAAAGCACAAGGCCCGCGACGCCGAACAATACAATCAGCACCAGCGCGAGCGGCGAGGTATCCAGAAAAATCCGGTTGATTTGCTGATGTTCGACTTCGCTCAGTCTGTCATTGCGGTGCAACTTCCGAAAGAATGCAAGACAGTCGGCGATCATTGTCATCCGAACATTACCGGTTTACTGATCGATCAGGCCGCTCTTCACCGCCACCGCTACCGCCTCGGATTTGTTCCTGACGCCAAGCTTGCGATAGGCATTGCGCTGATGATTGGCGATGGTGTGCGGCGACAGCGAGAGCTTGTCGGCGATTTCTCTGGATCGATAGCCCTGTGCGGCCAGGCCCAGCACCTGCGTTTCGCGTTTCGACAACACGCTGTTCTCAAAGGCCTTGCTGTCTGCCGCGCAGGACGGGTTTAACCGTTTGAGCAAATAACTTGCAATAGCCGGCGTTACCGGCGAACCGCCAGCGAGCAGATCGGCGATCGCCAGGCGCAGCCGTTCAGAGCCCTGGTCCTTGAGCAAATAGCCACTCGCGCCAGCCTCAACGGCCTGCAGCACGGTTTCTTCATCATCGAGTATCGTGATAACCATGCAGGGTATGTCGAATTCACTGGCGACCTTGATGATTTCCAGACCGCTGCCATCGGGCAGGCCCAAATCGCAAAGCACGATATCCGGCCGCCACTGCCGAACCGATTGCAACGCGTCCTGCACATTGTTGTTCGCAGCGACGACGTCGGCGTCGTCGAGGCCATCCGTAACGCTAACCAGGTACTCGAGTGTTGCCGGATCATCTTCGACGACGACCACTCTGGCCTGCCTCACACCGGATGCTGACAGGCTCATGCGTCAACCCGGAGAATGAAGGGTGTGTCAAAACGTTTCAATTGGTTGAGACAGCTATCTGGCATGGTGGAACAATCCTTTGTGCTAGTGATCCAGGGAAACACAGATAACGTCGATGACACATCCATGCTATACCCAGCGCGAAAGACTACTCCAAGTAATTGCAAAAAACTGTCAACTGATTAGATCAGGCCCACAGGATCAGAGGCCTCTTTCCACGCCTGCGCTCGCTATCGGTCCGCACCCGGCAGCGGCGGCGCGAGTGCCACGAGCTGATGCAGGTCGTCCAGCACGATATCCGGGCCCTGCAGACCCTCGGGCCAGCTTAGTTCACCGCGTCTGATCCAGGCGGTGCGGCAGCCAAACTCGCGCGCGCCGTCGATGTCTGTCTCGGGATTATCGCCGATATGCAACAGTGCTTCGGGACGCACACCGAGCTCGCGGCAGGCCTGGGCAAACATGTCCGGCGCCGGTTTAGCCGGCAATTCAAGCGTTGCCGCCAGAGTGCAGTCAAAATAGTGCCCGAGTGCCGTTGCATTGATATCGGCGTTGCCGTTGGTCACGCTGGCCAGACGGTAGTGAAAAGACAGGTCGGCGAGCGCCGGGGCGACATCTTCATAGGGCCTGACCTGATTACGCGCGTGCTGAAACACCTGCATGGCCGACTCGCACTCCTCGCCGGTGTAGCCGCAGTCGATCAGCGCCAGACGCAGCCCTTCCGAGCGCGAGCGGGTGACATCGCTGCGCAACTCAGGCCGATTGCGCACCACATCGATGCGACGCTCGCGCAACTGTTCAACGCTGTAGCGTGCCGTCAATCTCGGACAGTGATCCTGCAGCCACTGGTAAAAGGCCGTCTCCGCATCGACGATGACTGGATGCAGTGGCCAGAGGGTTTCGTCGAGATCAAAGCTGATCGCTCGGATGCCCAGCTGTGCAAGCGATGTTACTGACACGCGCGCGTCTCGATCGGCGATTGATTCATCAGCAGCATGACAATCCTGTTTTGAACAGCGAAAAACAGCCTGTAGGCAGGTGAATGGCGATCACTGGATTTTTCGTTTCCGCTACACTTGGGCGTCAAATTTCGGGGAACATCCAGTGGATTTCTACTCAGGCTTTGCGCTGGCACTGGCGATACTGGGAGTTGTGGTGGTATATCGCGCGGTCAAGACCGTGCCCCAGGGCAACGAATACACCGTGGAGCGCTTTGGGAAATACACCCGCACCCTGCGCCCCGGGCTGCACGTGATTGTACCGTTTTTCGACCGCATTGGCCGAAAGATGAACATGATGGAACAAGTGCGGGACGTGCCGTCGCAGGATGTCATCACCCGCGATAACGCTGTGGTTAAGGTCGATGGCGTGGTGTTCTATCAGGTACTGGATGCCGCCAAGGCGGCCTACGAAGTGAACCGGCTGGAAACGGCAACGATCAATCTGGTCATGACCAATATCCGCACCGTGATGGGATCGATGGCGCTGGATGAGCTGCTCTCTCACCGTGATCAGATCAACACCAAGCTGCTCACGGTGGTGGACGACGCCACTTCGCCGTGGGGAATCAAGATCACCCGGATCGAAATCAAGGATATTGCGCCACCGCGCGATCTGGTCGATGCGATGGCCAAGCAGATGAAGGCCGAACGCGAAAAGCGCGCTTCCGTGCTCACCGCATCCGGCGAGCGCGAGGCCGAAATTCTGCGCGCCGAGGGCCAGAAGGAGGCCACCATCCTGCAGGCTGAAGGGCGACGAGAAGCCGCCTTTCGCGATGCCGAGGCGCGTGAGCGAGAGGCCAAGGCCGAGGCGCGCGCCGCCACCATGGTGTCCGATGCGATCGGCAAGGGAAACCACCAGGCGCTTAACTACTTTGTCGCCCAGAAATACATCGAGTCGATGCGTGATATGGCCACCTCGCCGAACCAGAAGACCATCTACCTGCCGATGGAAACGACTGGTATTCTCGGCTCGCTGGCAGGCATTTCCGAGCTCGCCAAAGAAGCTTTCAAAGACGGTGAGCGCGAAAAACCGGCGTCCTGAAGCAACGGAATGATCAGAGGTAGACCTTGAGTTGGGAAATATTCAGCAGTGCTCGTGATCCCTGGCTGTGGCTGATGGCAGGCGCTCTGATGTGCGCGCTGGAGTTGCTGGTGCCAGCCAGTATCTTTTTGTGGCTTGGGGTATCGGCCCTGCTGACCGGTCTGGCGGTATTGCTGCTGCCGGCATTCGCGTGGCAGCTGCAGCTCGGTCTGTTCGCGGTGCTCGCCGTTGCCGCCACCGTCGCTGGCCGCGCACTGCTATCCAAATCTGAGCCTGAAACCGATCAGCCGGGTCTCAACAGTCGCGCGCGTCAGTTCGAAGGCCGCACCGCCACGCTATCGGAGCCCATCGTCAACGGCGTCGGCCGGGTCGAGCTCGACAACACCCGCTGGCGGGTAATCGGCGAAGACGCGCCCAGCGGTACCACCGTCAGGGTCGTCGGGATGGAAGGATCATCGCTGCTGGTCGAACCGCTGCAACGAGAGCCTCGCTAATCGCAGCACGTGGCGGGGTTAACTCAGCTCAGTCGAGCAGAAATTCAACTTCGATGCAGTTGCCGTTGCCGCGATGGCGAACGCTGCTGCAGAGATTGCGCAATATGGCCAGTCCGCGGCCGTGTAGCGTAGTCAGCCCCACGGGTTCGCGCGCCACGCGGGCGTAGTCGAAACCTGCACCGAAATCGGTCACCGTGATACGCAGTTGCGGCAGCCAGCCATCTACCTGACGATGCTCGACGACGATCGCCACGCGAGCCAGTAGCAATTGCTGCAGGCGGTGTTCGCGCGCTTTCAGGTATTTCTCGAAACCGTCATCACCGTCGTCTTTCAACGCAGACGACAGACCCAACACGCCGTGGTCGATCGCATTGGACATCAGCTCGCTGAAGATCATGTAGAGAACGGGGCGCTGCTGATCGAGGACAAAATCCCGACAGACTGCCTCTACCAGTGTGGGCACCAGCTCATCGGAGCGCAGATCATCGGCTGTCAGGTCCCAACAGCGAATCCTGCTGACGATCGTGTCATCGAGTAGCTTGTGTTCAGGACTCAATGGCGAAAAGCTTGTCGAAGTTGGCGATGGTCAGCACGCGCATCACATCGGGGGTAGGATTTTTCAGTAGTATCTTGGCCGCACGTCCGACGTGTTCGCGCAGCATCAGCAGCATGCCCAGTGCACTGCTGTCCATGTATTCGGTACTGCTGAGGTCTACATTGACCTGTCTGCCGATATCGCCAACATCGCTGTACGATGCCTTGAAAGATTCATACAGGCGATAGTCGAAACGACCTTCAACCGAGACCGTGATTTCCTCACCGTCCTCGGAACGTTCGCATATGACACTCACGCGTTGTTTACTCTTAGACCCACGCCATTACCCCTGGATTGGCCGCGCCAGACCGGCGCCGACTACCCACATATCGTCTTGTTGCCCAACATCTTTACCCAATAGCTGTTTTCCCGGCGAACGCCAGTCAAAACGCGGGCTATCGTCACATAGCAGGGCATTTGGCGACGTCCGTCACGGTGTCGGGAGCCCCGGCGCGACGTCAGAGCTAGTCGCGACGATCCCGAAAGAAGGCCTGCAGCAATTGAGCACTGTCGACAGCCAGCAGACCGTTATCCACCTCGATCGCGTGGATGTGGCCCATGGATTTGAGTAGGTCGGGGATACTGCTGGCCGCGCCACCACGCGGTTCAACCGCGGCATAGACCAGGCGGTCCACGCGTGCGTGCAGCAAGGCGCCAGCACACATCAGGCAGGGTTCGAGGGAGGTATAGAGTGTCGTGCCGGGCAGTC
The DNA here is from genome assembly GCA_964573105.1 of uncultured Granulosicoccaceae bacterium. Classification (GTDB taxonomy): domain Bacteria; phylum Pseudomonadota; class Gammaproteobacteria; order Granulosicoccales; family Granulosicoccaceae; genus CAKZSB01. Next base: position 9,226 of record CAZNIS010000035.1, on the reverse strand, counting down.
GATGGTTACGCTGCGCGGTTGCGGCCAACCGCAGGCACTGGATTTCAGCATGCGCCGTCGGATCGTGCGACTGCACGGAGCGATTCATCGCCTCGGCGAGGATCTGACCATCGCGAACCAGCACCGCACCGACCGGAACCTCACCTTCGACTGCGGCTTGTCTCGCGAGATCCAGACATCGACGCATGTATTGCAGATCACTCACGTCGATGCCCCGTTGCAGTTGCGGCCCCCCGGCAGCCGCTGGCGCCACCCGACCGCAGGGTTAGG
>CAZNIS010000035.1:0-8946 GCA_964573105.1 uncultured Granulosicoccaceae bacterium | reverse complement strand
TTTCCATACCACTCCCGTCGTTCCCCCGTGCCTGTGGCGCCCCCCGGGCCGGGGGGGGCGCAACGATCCGTCAGGTTTCGGCTGGCGCCTCATCTGCGGCAACGGCTTTCATGCTGAGCCTGATTCGACCCTGCTTGTCGACCTCCAGCACCTTGACCTTAACCATCTGGCCTTCGCTCAACTCATCCGCCACGTTTTGCACGCGGTTTTCAGAGATTTGCGAGATATGCACCAGACCGTCCTTGCCAGGCAGGATGTTGACGAAAGCACCGAAGTCCATGATCTTGATGACCTTGCCTTCGTAGATCGTGCCGACTTCGACATCAGCGGTGATCTGCTCGATGCGCTTGCGCGCCTCTTCACCGGCAACGCGATCGCTGGATGCGATCTTGATCACGCCGTCGTCGCCGATGTCGATGGTGGCACCGGTTTCTTCTGTCAGGGCTCGAATGACCGAACCACCCTTGCCGATCACAGCGGCGATCTTTTCCGGGTGAATCTTGATCGTGATGAAACGCGGCGCGTGCTGCGAAAGCTCTTCGCGCGGCGCAGCCAGCACCTTGTTCATCTCGCCGAGAATGAACATACGGCCCTCTTTCGCCTGATCCAGCGCCGCCGACATGATTTCTTCGGTGATACCGTCGATCTTGATGTCCATCTGCAGTGCCGTGACACCGGCTTCGGTACCGGCTACCTTGAAGTCCATGTCGCCAAGATGATCCTCGTCACCGAGGATGTCACTCAGTACCGCATAGCGAGTGTCGTCTTTGATCAGGCCCATCGCAATGCCAGCCACTGGCGCCGACAACGGCACACCAGCATCCATCATCGCCAGGCTCGAACCGCAAACACTGGCCATCGAACTGGAGCCATTGGACTCTGTGATCTCAGAGACGACGCGGATGGTGTACGGAAAATCATCCTCAGGCGGCATGACCGCGCCAACACCGCGCTTGGCCAGACGGCCATGGCCGATTTCACGTCGCTTTGGCGAGCCGACAAAGCCGGTTTCACCTACACAGTACGGCGGAAAGTTGTAGTGCAGCATGAACGCGTCGCGACGCTCGCCGTCGAGCGCATCGATGATCTGCGCATCGCGCGTGGTACCGAGGGTGGCAGCGACAATCGCCTGAGTCTCGCCGCGGGTGAACAGCGCTGAGCCGTGAACCCGTGGCAACACACCGGTGCGAACCGTGATCGGCCGAACCGAACGCGTATCGCGGCCGTCAATTCGACGCTCACCCGCCAGAATGCGGCCGCGAACCAGCGCCTTTTCCAGATCGCCGAACGCACCTTTGACGTCTTCGGCTGCGGGCGCACCTTCTTCGCCGGTAGCCAGCTGTTCAACCACTGCGTCGCGCACAGCGGCAACCTTCTCCTGACGGGCGAGTTTGTCAGCTACTGAATAGGCTTCAGCCAGTCCAGCCTCGGCCGCACCGGCAACCGCACCGGCGAGCGCTTCGTCCTTGACAGGCGCTTGCCAGTCAAGTGGCTTGGTGCCAACTTCGGCCGCCAGTTCTGTGATCGCATTGATCGCGACCTGCATTTGTTCATGGCCGAAAGTCACTGCCCCCAACATGACTGCCTCCGGCAGCACGTCGGCCTCGGACTCGACCATCAACACAGCTTTGCTGGTGCCGGCGACAACCAGATCCAGCGCTGATTCTGTCTCGAGCTGAGTCTTGCTGGGGTTCAGCACATAGGCACCGTTGACGTAACCGACGCGACATCCGCCGATCGGACCGTTGAACGGCATACCAGAGCAACTCACCGCAGCCGATGCGCCCAGCATGGCGACGATGTCTGCCGGAATTTCGGGATCGAGTGACATGACGGTGGCGATGACCTGAACTTCGTTGCGAAAGCCCTTCGGGAAAAGGGGGCGCAGCGGTCGATCGATCAAACGCGATGTCAGGGTTTCGTGTTCACTAGGGCGTCCTTCGCGCTTGAAGAATCCACCCGGCACCTTGCCCGCAGCGTAGGTGCGCTCCTGATAGTTGATGGTCAGCGGAAAGAAGTCCTGTCCCGGCTTCGCGTCGGCACGGCCAACTGCAGTCACCAGCAACACGGTCTCGCCCATGCTGATCATGATCGCCGACGAGGCCTGGCGGGCAATTTCGCCCGTCTCGATAACAACTTCGTGCTCGCCGAACTGAAATCTCTTGGTTATTTGATTCACGTGGTTTCCTTTGGTTCGAAGCGAACCGGGTAAGTCAGCGGCGCAGGCCGAGACGGGAAATAAGGTCCTGATAGCGGGCCTGATCCTTCCCCTTGAGATAGTCCAGCAGTTTTCGTCGCTGGTTCACCATGCGCAGCAAGCCACGTCGGGAATGATGGTCGTGCTTATGTTTTTGAAAGTGTTCTGTCAGGTGATTGATTCTCGCGGACAGCAGTGCTACCTGTACTTCCGGTGACCCCGTGTCCGCAGAGTCACGCTTATACTCGTCAATAATCTCCGCCGTTTTTTCGGCGCTCAAACAACCCATCAGGTTTCTCCGTAGATGAAAATACCGGCCATCTGGCCGGCGTGGTTTACCCGTGTGATGACACGCGTGATCAAGACTGACCCGCCGCGATCAGCCGCACGGTGTGCAGCCGTCCATCACACAAATTGCCCAGCCCGAGAAAACGCTCGCGCTGATCGTAAATTCTCAACAGCTGCTGCTCATCGAGCCCGGCTGTCTGTGCATTATTCAGTTGTGGCTTCGCGCCGTGACAAAACCGCACAGCGGATTCATCGTCAATTGTCAGCCGAGCGCGATCGGCGACCGCGACATCAGCCTGCAACAGGTAGTCGTCGAGATTGCCGGCATCCTGCAGCGTGTCGAAGGTGACCAGCGGCTGTTGCTCAAAAGGCGCCACCGCCGTGCGACGCAGGCTCGCGACGTGGGCACCACATCCAATCGCCTCGCCGATGTCGCGCACAATCGATCGCACGTAGGTCCCCTTGGAGACCTTCATCGTTAGACTGAATCGATCGCCATCGAATGTGTCGAGTGAAATCTCGTGCACGGTGATCGGTCTGGGTTCGAGTTCGACTTCAATTCCCTTGCGCGCCAGCTTGTGCACTCGCACCCCATTGCGCTTGAGCGCGGAGTATACCGGTGGACGCTGCAGCTGGTCGCCATAAAAACGACTGACAATCTCTTCCAGCGCCGATCGTTCGAGTGCGGGCACTGGACGAGTTTCGGTGACAGCGCCGTCCGCGTCCTCAGTGTCAGTGGTGACACCCAGCACGGCATCCACCTGATAGGTCTTGCTGGAGTCGAGCAAATAGCCGCACAGCTTGGTCGCCTCGCCAAAGCAGATCGGCAACATGCCGGTCGCAGACGGGTCCAGGCTACCAGTGTGACCGGCCTTTTTTGCGCCGTACAAATGCCGCACCTGCTGTAACACGCCGTTTGATGTGGCACCGGCAGGTTTGTCCAGCAGCAGCAAGCCGGTGACATCCCTTTTTAGCGCTTTGCCGGGCACGGTCTCAGTCCCGCTGCTCGCCGGCATCGTCGGCCGATGTGGTATTGCTGCTGACCGCGCTGTCGATCAGGTTCGACAACTGCGCGCCGTGCTCCTGCACGTCGTCGTAGCGAAAGTGCAGCATAGGCACCGTGCGCATGCGGATTCTCGCGCCCAGCTGCCCACGCAGAAAACCGGCAGCGTTGTTCAGCGCATCCACCGCCTCATCGCGATCGGGTGCATCGAACATGCTGACGTAGACGCGCGCGTGGCCGAGATCTTTGCTGACCTCGACCGCGGCGACGGTAACCAGCGCCGGCACTCGCGGATCCTTGAGTTCGTTGCGAATCAGATCGGAGAGTTCGCGCTGAATCTGATCCGCCACTCTGTAGCTGCGTGGGTAGTCTTTAGCCACGGGCGCTCACACACAAAGTCGGATGATTGGCTGAATCAGAGGCTACGGGCAACTTCCTTGCGCTCGAACACCTCAATCTGGTCTCCTGGCTGCACATCATTGTAGTTGCGTACGCCGATACCACACTCGGTACCCATGCGAACCTCGGATACGTCATCCTTGAAACGACGCAGCGATTCCAGCTCGCCCTCGTAGATGACGATGTTGTCGCGAAGCACCCGGATCGGCTCGCTCTTGCGAACCACGCCATCGACGACCATGCAGCCGGCGATGTCGCCAAACTTGGGTGAGCGAAACACGTCTTTGACTTCGGCAAGGCCGATGATGTTCTCGCGAATCTCCGGCGCCAGCATGCCGCTGGCCGATGCCTTGACGCGATCGATCACTTCGTAGATCACGCTCTCGTAGTGCAATTCGATATCCTGCTCGGCGAGAATGCGACGAGCCGAGTTGTCAGCGCGCACGTTGAAACCGATCATGATCGCGTTAGAGGCAGACGCCAGTTGTGCGTCAGACTCGTTGATTCCGCCGACACCACCGCCCACCACGCGAATGGTGACCTCGTCGGTAGAGAGCTTTTCCAGAGAGTCGCGCAGCGCCTCGAAGCTGCCCTGAACATCGGTTTTGACCAGCAGGTTGAGCGTATTGCTGTCGCCCGACTTGATCTGCGAGAAGACATCCTCGAGTTTGGCAGGCTTTCGATCGGCCAGGCGTGCGTCGCGCGATTTCTGGTCGCGAAGATCCGCCAGCTCGCGCGCACTGCGCTCATCGGTGGTAGCGAGCATCTCGTCGCCGGCATTCGGAGTGGACGACAGACCCAGTACCTGCACCGGAATCGATGGCCCGGCCTCAGTGACCTGCTCGCCGTTTTCGTTGAATATTGCACGAACGCGGCCAAACTCCTTACCGCAAACCAGGATATCCCCGCGCTTGAGCGTACCGCCCTGTACCAGCACAGTGGCAACCGGACCGCGACCTTTGTCCAGCGTGGCTTCGATGACGATACCCTTGGCGGGACCTTCGGCAGTGGCCGTCAGTTCCAGAATTTCCGCCTGCAGAACCAGTGCGTCGAGGAGTTCATCGACGCCCTGCCCGGTCAGTGCAGAAACAGGCACAAACATGGTGTCACCACCCCAGTCTTCAGGGATGACTTCGTGCTTGGACAAATCGTTCTTGACGCGTTCAGGATCGGCGTCTTCCTTATCCATTTTGTTGACGGCGACAATAATCGGTACACCGGCTGCCCGCGAGTGCTGCACCGCTTCGATTGTCTGTGGCATCGCACCATCGTCAGCCGCGACCACCAGCACCACGATATCGGTCGCCTCGGCACCGCGTGCGCGCATCGCAGTAAAGGCAGCGTGACCCGGGGTATCGAGAAAGGTAATCGTGCCTTTGTCGTGCTCGACGTGATAGGCACCGATGTGCTGCGTGATGCCTCCCGCCTCTCCGGCAGCGACTCGCGTGGTGCGGATGTAATCGAGCAGTGAGGTCTTGCCGTGATCGACGTGACCCATCACGGTGACCACCGGCGGACGCGTTTCGAGTTCCACTTCGGACTCTTCGAGCACAGCCTGCAGGCGGGCGCGCAGCTCCAGCTCCAGATCGTCGGCAGAGCTTGCGTTAGCGCGATGCCCCATCTCTTCGCACACCAGTACCGCAGTGTCCTGATCGAGAACCTGGTTGATGGTGGCCATGACTCCCATACCCATCATCGTCTTGATCACCTCGCCCGCCTTCACCGCCATGCGGTTGGCGAGTTCGGCCACGGTGATGGTCTCCGGGATATCGACATCGCGTACCACTGGCGCTGTCGGCTTGGCGAAACCATGCTTGGCATCGATCTGCCGTGCGGTCTCGCGCCGCGATGAGCCGCGCTTCTCGCGTCGACCACCACCGCGTGAATGCGAGGAAACATGCAGTTCCCGACGTCCGCCCTTGCCGCGGCGACCACCACGGGACGGTTTGCCGGAATCGCCCATCGGCGGCGGCGGCGCATTGGACGGCGCCGGTGCCGGGTTGGCGCGCAGTCGCGCTTCCTGCTGACGTCGCAATTCGGCGTCGGCCGCCGCCTTGGCGGCAGCCTGTTGTTTTTGTCCGACTTCCTCGACACCGGCGGCAAGCTCTGCCAGCGCCATGCGCTGGGCCTCTTCCATCGCCGCCTGAGCGGCGGCCTCGGCGGCAGAAGCCTCCTCGCGGGCCTTTTCCTCGGCGAGCCTGGCCTGTTCTTCTTCTTCCGCCTGGCGTCTGACTTCCTCGGCGGCAGCCTTTTCGGCTTCGAGTTTGGCTTGTTCTGCGGCGAGTTTCGCCTGCTCTTCGGCGAGCTTCTGCTGTTCGGCTTCGCGTCGCTCTTGCTCGACCGCGTCCTCGGCCTCTTTGAGCGCCTCCTGAGCGGCTTTTTCGGCGGCCAGGCGCGCTTGCTCCTGTGCCTTCTCGATGTCTTCGAGCTGTTTTTTCTTCTCGTCTATCTCGCGCGTCTGGGCATCTTTTTCCGCCTGCTTTTTACGCGCCTCAGCCTGGCGGATTCGTTCTTCCCGGGCCTCGTCATCGCGCTTGACATAGGTGCGCTTGCCACGCGTCTCGACGGTGACGGTCTTGCGTCCGCTGCCACCAGCCTTGAGCTCGCTGTGCTTCTTGCGCCGCAGCGTGATCTTGCTGGCACCGGCGGCCTTTTTTTCAGCACCATGAGACTGGCGCAGAAACGTCAGCAACTGGATTTTCTCGGCATCCGCAATCGTATCGTCGGCTGTCGACTTATCCAGGCCAGCTTCCTTGAGCTGCTCAAGTAACTTGTCTACCGGTGTGCCTACCGTGGCCGCCAGTTGTTTAACAGTGACTTCTGCCATACGTTTCTCTTATCCCCCGGGAGATCAGGCCCCCGACTCAACCACTTGTTCCTCGTCCTGGAACCAGCTCTCGCGCGCTTTCATTATTAGTTTGCCCGCAGTCTCTTCATCCATGTCCTCGATCACCATCAGTTCATCCACTGACAAGTCAGCCAGATCATCCACCGTGGCGACACCAATTTCGGCCATCGCAACGGCGAGTTCCGCGCTGATACCTTCCATCGCGAGCAATTCGTCGGATGGATTCAGGCTCTCGATTTTCTGCTCGGTCACCAGCGCCTTGGTGAGCAGCGCATCCTGCGCCCGATTTCGAAGCTCTTCAACTATTTCTTCATCAAATTCCTCGATCCCCAGGAGCTCTTGCTCCGGAACGTAGGCCACCTCCTCTACGGTGGTGAAATTCTCCTGCACCAGAATCGTCGCGACTTCCTCATCGACCGTCAGCTCCTCGACGAACTTAGCGATCAGTACCTGAGCCTCGGCCTCGCTTTTCTCATCGGCTGTGCTCTCGTCCATAACGTTGAGCTCCCAGCCGGTCAGCTCGCCCGCCAGACGCACGTTCTGGCCACCCCGACCAATCGCCAGCGACAACCGCTCGGTCTCGACAACGATGTCCATGCTGCCGGAGTCTTCGTCGACGATGATCGATTGAACCTCGGCCGGCGCCATCGCATTGATCACGTACTGCGCCGGGTTCTCGTTCCACAGAATGATGTCAACCCGCTCGCCGGCCAGCTCATTGGAGACGGTTTGCACACGCGATCCGCGCATGCCTACACAGGCGCCAACCGGGTCGAGACGCGGATCGCTGGACTCAACGGCAATCTTTGCCCGGCTACCCGGATCACGTGCCGCCCCTTTGATCTCGATGACGCCCTGACCGACCTCGGGCACTTCGAGCTTGAACAGTTCGATCAGAAACTCGGAGGATGTGCGGGTGGCAAACAACTGCGGCCCACGCGCCTCGGATACCACCTCGCGCAAATAGGCGCGCAGTCGATCGCCGGTCCTCACCGCTTCGCGAGGGATCATTTCGTCGCGGCGAATGTAGGCTTCAGCATTGTTGCCCAGATCGATGTAGACGCCACCGCGCTCGGTGCGTTTGACGATCCCCATGACCAGCTCACCGACGCGATCCTGAAAGGCTTCGACGATGCGTGCGCGCTCGGCCTCACGCACCTTTTGCACGATAACCTGCTTGGCGGTCTGTGCTGCAATCCGGCCAAAGTCTACCGATTCAATCTCTTCTTCGACGAAATCGCCAATGGCGATTTCGGGTTCGTCTTCTCGCGCCGCCGACAAGGTCATCTGGCGCAATGGAAATTCCTGTTCCTCTTCATCCTCCAGCACTTCCCAGCGCCGGTAGGTGAGGTAATCGCCGGTTTCCCGGTCGATGGATACTCTCACCTCGATATCCATACCGCTGCGTTTGCGACTGGCAGACGCCAGCGCCGCCTCCAATGCCTCGAAGATGATGGTTTCGTCGACGCCCTTCTCGTTGGACACCGCGTCGACGACCTGTAGTATTTCTTTGCTCATAAAATCATATGCCTTCCACAAGCGTTAGCTGTGCATGCAGCGCATCGCCACCACAGTTGCGCCGCTACCGACCCGGTCAGAAACGGGCCACGATACTGGCACTCTCGATATCGCTAATCCTGAGTTGGTGCTGTTCGCCATCGACCTCCAGCACCACCGACTGGTCAACCACAGAATCCAGCAATCCTCGATAATTTCGCCTGCCCTGCTGGGCGACGGCCATCTTCAACTTGATCTCGCTGCCAGTAAACCGGGTGAAATCATCGATCCCGAACAGCGGTCTGTCGAGCCCGGGCGATGACACCTCGAGACAGTATTCACCGGCAATCAGATTTTCGACATCCAGCGCATCGCCAAGCTGGCGGCTGACGATGGCGCAGTCATCGACTGTGACACCATTTTCAGCATCGATGTAGACGCGCAATGTCAACCCTGACTCTGCCTGCCCCAGACTGGCACCGACAAACTCGTAATCCAGATTGGTCACCACCGGTGCAACAAATTTCCAGATGCTGTCAGGTGCGCGGCGCATAAAGCTCCAGTTTGTCGCTCGTCTGTTTGGAAAAAATGACCCGGCAACAAAAAGGCCCCTTAAGAGGGGCCTTCTAGTAAAACGTGGTAGCGGGGGCAGGATTCGAACCTGCGACCTTCGGGTTATGAGCCCGACGAGCTGCCAGACTGCTCCACCCCGCA
>CAZNIS010000034.1:2913-63334 GCA_964573105.1 uncultured Granulosicoccaceae bacterium | reverse complement strand
CGGCCGCGAAATTGTTGATCGACATAAATCGAATCCTCTACCAGAAATCGGTAGCCCTCCCGCGGGCGGTAGGCGCTGGCATTGCTGTAGCCGGCGACCAGGCCATCGACCTCGGCACACAAAAAGGGATAGCCCTGCCCCTGCAGCGTCTGAAGCTTGGCCAGCATCTCATTGGCATCAGGTGGCTCATAGGCCCAGGATGCTGTGCCGTGAGTGACTTCATGGGCGAATATCGCGGTGATGGCGGGAATGTCTTGTGCCGTGGCGGGTCGGATAATGACGTTGTCCGCTGTCACGACAGTTCCCCGTAAGACTTTTCAATCGGAACTTCACAATTGCACAGCCGGATCCAATAGATGGGTATCAGCGAACGATCATCACGCCCCCTGCAACCCACCCTTTGGCGGCGGTGGCGGCGGTTCGTCTACCGCATCAGCTGCTGCCGCGGAAATCATCTTCACGTCGTCATCCTTAAGCGGCGTGTCTTTTTCCAGCCCGGGTATGTGCACCATCACTTGCTTGCGCGCAAATGGTATACCCGCAGCCTCGAACGCTTTCTGCACCCGCACAAACACTTCTTTGCGAATCGTATACTGCTTGCCGGGCTTGGCCATGAATTTGCCGCGCACAACCATGCCGTTGTCGTCGACTTCGGCCACACCTTGTGACTTGAATGGCTGCAGAAAATCGGGGCCGATCACCGGATCTTCCAACATCTCCTGACCAATCTTTTTGAAGATCTTTTTTACTTTGTTGACGTCGGTGTCGAATGGCACGCGAAAGCGCAATTTGAGTATCGCCCAGTCGCGGCTGAAGTTGGTGACCTGCGGAATCTCGCCGTAGGGAATCGTGTGCACCAGCCCCTCGTGGTGGCGCAGACGCAGCGATCGCAGGGAAATTTTTTCCACCGCACCCTGAGTGCCGCCGACGTCGATCGTCTCGCCAACGCGAAACGCATCGTCGGCCAGGAAGAACATGCCGGACACAATATCCTTTACCAGTGTCTGCGCACCGAAACCAATCGCCAGACCCAGCACACCGGCCCCGGCGATTATCGGCCCGATGTTAAAACCCATGATGTCGAGAATCAGAATAACCGACATCACCACGATCAACACTTTGAAAGTCTTGTTAATGATTGGCAGCAGAGTGGCGACGCGCGACATGCTGTTTGATCCGTCTTCACCGGCCTCCGTATCAACGGCGACGCCAGCCTCTCCACCTTCCCTGGCCATCCAGCGGCCAATGAACACGGTGACAAGCTCCCACAAAATATACGACAAGGCGACGACAAACAGAATTTCAATCAACTTGCTGGCCGCCTTGGCGCCAAGCCCGGATTGCGCGATACCCATGGCATCGACACCCCACATTCTACCGAGCGACAACAGCACCAATCCCACCACCAGCACGCGTCCGACACGCAACAGACCCTGCTGCATGTCGCGGCGCGCGTTGCCAGCCGATTCCGATTCATCTTCGGCAGCACTGATTCCCTTACCGACGAACAGTGATATATTCGCATCGACACCGGGCCACAAAAAAATCACGACAAAAGTGACATAGACGGCAGCGGTCGAATAGGTGGCCACATCGGTTGCGGCAATGACTACCTCCACAAAAAAGTACTTACCGATTACGAGCGCCATGGCAATCTTCGGCCAGTGCCGGGCAAACCAGGTTTGCTCCTCTGACGTCTCCATGCCGATCACCTGGCTGACGCGCAAGCGATTCTCAGTTAACACTTCCGACAGTCCCACTCGGTTGTACCAGATCACCCATGCAGCGATCAGGTACATCGACAGATTCATCAGAAAACCCAGTGGGGCCATATATTCAAACCCGCCGTAGTTGTCGTTGCCAATCTGCAAAAACAGATAGAACAGATTGTGTGCACCGACGATATAACCCGCTAGCAGGGAAAAACTGACGGTCAGGCGCATCGCGCGCTCATCGGTGGTTTTACAGATTCGCAGATCCGGGCGAGTTGGCGCGAAGAAAAATCGGCACACGACAAACGCCATCCACGCGGCAAATATGACCATTTTTACAATCGCTGCGATGCCGTGCGGGTAGCTGCCCGGTTCATAGTGGGACGCAATCACGATTGAACTGACGATGCCAAATGCCATCACACCCAGAATGTCCATTGACAGCCGGGTGTAGAGAATTCGCAGAATGGTCGAGAGTTTGTCGGAGGACGCCGCGATCAGTGCCTGCTTGCGCCTGCGAAACAGATACGCGACGATGCGCTCGGCCACAACACCGGCGCCCAACGCCAATACGCAGTGCAACAGCAACAGACCGTAGCTTCCAATGGAGCCTTCGATCGCTTCATCTATTTTGCCAATAATCGAAGGAATCGTCGGTACGCCCTGCAACGACGAGGTCAGCCGCTTCCAGTAGGTGCCAAACCCCGTGCTCAATGCTTGCCAGGCGCTGCCCTCGTCCTCGGTCTTTGCGTCGGCCGCAGCCACCGCGTCCAGCCGTTGTATCAGCAGTTTGCGCACATCGTCGTCGCTGAGCTGGGAGACCAGATCGCGCACCACTTCTTTGCTGAGCGGCTCGCCGCTGCTGATCTGACCGACCGGACTGTCTGCCGCCGGCGCAGCGTCGGTCGATTGCTGTGAGTACACCGTGCCTGTCAACAGGCCTGACAGCGCCAGTAGCAATACGAAATGGCGCACTATTGCAAACGGGTTGTTGTGGGTATTCATCGCAGTCGGCACAGTAGGAGTCCGCCAAGCTTACCAGACCTGCCCGGCATCGTATGCGGGCGCGCTTTGCAGGACACACACGAGTGTAAGGTAGCCGGGTGGCTTTTATCGCGCACGGCATCTTCGCGCAGTGGGGTTGCCTGGAGAGCTAGCTGTGAGCCGACCCGTGACTCGATTCGAACACAGGCCGGCTCAGCGTCCACGCGAACTGCGGTCCAATTTCCAGACAAGCCTCAGACAATTCACCGCAAGGACGGCCACGGGCAGCCGGATCCTCACGCGCCTATCTGGCACGTTACGTTTGTTGACACCCATTCAGCGCCCCTGATAACTCGCGTATTTTCAACACTATACGTCAGCTTTTTGACTAACAAGGCTGACCGGACACATTCCGTAACCCTGTGATCCATAAGGAAACAAGGGATCTGCGCGTTAATCAATTTCATCGACGATACAAAAAAACGATGTCGATCTGAATGTAAAGCTTATAGAAAAAATTTGTCGGAGATTGGGAAATGAACAAAGTGACTCTCTCGCGGTACCAGTCAATATCGGTGATCAGCGCAACTGACTTCGGGCAGACGGACTACGCCAGTTTGATGCACGTCGACAACACGCAAATACAGATTGTTGACCGCAAAGGCTTTCTGTCCAGTCTACCCGCTTTGTCCAGAAACAGACCCGCTGACCTGTTAGTCGTTGAGATTGATACGTTCGACACCGGAGAGATCGAATTTATTCTGTTTATGACGACGACTTTGAACCCCAAAACTCCCGTAGTACTGATAACGCAAGATTGCCTGCCGGAGGGTACACGCAAACGCTACCTGCAAAATGCCAATGTCATCGATGTGGTACAGCTGGCCGACCACAGTCTGGCTATGGCCGCTTAGTATTATAAAAATATAACCAATAAGGAGAATAACTGTGCTGACCAAAGAAGAGCTAATAGAATCGACCGAAGCAGACTTCATGAACGAAGATCAACTCGAATATATTCGAGAGTTGCTGCTGGATATGCGCAATCGGTTTGCTGGAGAACAACTACTAACTACAACTCAAACAGAGCGCCACAGTGATCTCGCCGACCGTGCCCATCAAGAGGAACAGTGGATGCTCTCGATCAGGAAGCGGGCCCTAGATAATGACCTACTCAGCGACATAGACAAGGCACTCTATAAGGTTGAAAGAGGCGAGTATGGCTATTGCGAAACCAGCGGAGAGCCGATCGACATCAAGAGGCTACTGGCTAACCCCACATCTCGGACTTCAGTCGAGGAGCAGGAACGCGTTGAAAAGATCGATCAACTGAACCGACGGTAAAAATCCAGTTGCCAGGAACGAATAAAAACAAGGCAATGTGAGCCGCATTGCCAAGGACCAATATAATAATAACAATGAAAAGCCATCTACTACTGACCGCCGCCAGCCTGGCAATCAGCGCCTGCACAGGCGCAACTGACTCGATTCGAATCGACGACAATACGCAAGGTTTCGATACAACCGAATTTGCAGCAGGCGCACGGAAAACGACGCTACAGGAACAGGGGGAGTCAGAACAGAATGGCTACAGTACGCTTTACATCAAGCATCACAAGGCCGAGTGTGAGGGATTCCATGTAAAACTGTGCTATCTGGTCAGATCATCCACCGATCAACCGTGGGCTCTAATGTACGATTCCATAGAGGGATTCGACTATCAATGGGGCCATCACTACCAAATACACATCTATACCCAGAGAAAAGCTGACCGACAGCCATCGGACTCTGAAGACAGCTATCAGCTCGTCAATGTGGTGGAGCAAAGCCAATATCAGCACGGGCGCCAGTCGAACCTGGCTGTGCGCACCGAACACGGTGGGGTTAAATGGCAAAGTGCTCAACTGTTCACGCTATGGGGTGAAGTTGACATTGCCTGCGAGGCAAACCAATGCGCCGCCCTGCAAACATCGATTGAGCAAAATCAGACGGTAAATTTACAACTGAACCACAATTCGATTCTTAACATTCCAGTCTTAGCGCAAGTCACCTGCGCTGATGCGCCAACCGCCTTTTCAGACACCTGCGGTTGGCCAACTTATCCAGAGTGAAGTGAAGCCAGGGCCGGGCTATCGGCAGATGCGCTAAAAAAATGCGGAGAGGCAAACAAAATAAAGAGCCATCCGCTGATAGCCCCCCTTGGAGCCACTCTGGTAAACGGCTTACTGCTCAGGAGCGTTGCAGTATTCGCAACGCGCGCAGGTAAATCGGTTTGTCGACCATCTTCCCGTCGACAACGAGTACGCCACTGCCGGTTGATTCGCTCTGCTCAAAGCCCTGCACGACTTCGCGCGCCCAGTGGATTTGTACTTCATCAGGAGACAGCACGTCGTTGACGACACTGACCTGTCTCGGGTGAATGCAGAGTGCGCTGACCGCCCCGCACGCGGCGCCCAGCACCACGCCGTCGCGAAAACGTTCCAGATCGTGGAATTCGGCAATGGATGCGGGAAAACCCAGCAGATCGACGTTCAGCCGTTTGGCGATTTGCGCCAGTTGATGAAACGCGCTCTGTATCAGTGGGGCGTCCGGCGCACAGTCCATCTCTGCGGCCAGATCTTCGGTGCCACAGCCGAGTGCGGCCAGCCGCGGATGACTTCGCACGCTGTCGCTGGCAGAAAACGCGGCCAGACTGCCAGCACATTCGAGCAGACCGATAATCGCCGCATCGATGCCGCGCGCGGCCTGAATTCTATCCAGCGCCTCGCCCACCATTTCCACATGTAGTGGCGAGCGCGTTTTCGGCAAAATGATCGCGCGACAGCCGGCAGGCAGATGATTCAGATCGTCACTGATCATTTCAAGCTCGGCGTTGACGCGCACCATGACGATTTTTCCGCCAGCAGCCAGTGTCTCCGCCATTGCGGACAGATTCCCTCTGGCGGCAGGTTTCGCATCCGCCGCGACACCATCTTCCAGATCCATACACACGGCAAGTGCATCACTGGCCGCAGCTTTGGCAGCCAGTTCCGGTCGATCGGCGGGTGCAAACAGGATCGAAAGTGGCGTGTTGAACGGGGAGTTGATGGGCTGTTCCTCTATGGTCGCGTTGATCTGGAGTGGTGCGCTGGATTTTACTGCAAGCGAATTGTCGGGCACGCAAGCTGCGCATGGTTTGCGCAAGGGTGGCGCCTGTCCGATTTTCGGACAGGCGATTGGCGTTAACTGGCGATCAGCTTGTCGACGATATCGTCAAACGCATCATCGGCAATTTGCCGCAATTCGTCATCGGTTCGATCCTGTATCGGATGCGGCACAAAGATCAGCGCCGGGTCGTAGGCCAGTGACTTTGCCTGTGCATCGGCGGCCTGCACGAATTCGGTCGTCGCTACACCTACGCTCGGGATGCCACGGGTTTCAAGTTCCACGATGTCATGCGTACAGCACGACGTACAGGAACCTCAGTCCGCCAACCCCTCTACCAGCAAATCAACTTCGGTTGCGATCTGCTGACGCAGCTCGGTTGGGGCCGGGCGTGCGAAGGTAGGTTTGCGATAGCGATTGACCTTGACGCCCGCGCCACTGAAGCGTTCTTCGAGGCGATCGAGAAAAACGTTGCCACGCGCTTTGGAAATATCGAGTATGCCGACCGACAAACCATTCAGTGCCGGCGGACGCGCGGGGCGCTGCCGGTTGACTGAGGCGGTCTCGCCGGTCGGGTCGACCAGAATTGTCATCTTGTGGTTGCTCCTGCGTTGCTGCGAATCAGTTGAAACACGGGTTAGTCTATTGCTCGGGCCACCGGCACACTGCCCATCGGGCCACTGGCGAGCCAACCGCCAATAATGCCGGAGAACATACCGGCGCCGCCGCCTGCGCGCACAATCAGCAGACCGCCCGGACGGATCTTGCTGTAGGTTTTGTCAGCCATGCTCGGCGGGATGCCCTCGGCGATGCCACCGACTCCCTGCACCAGCTCAGAACCTGGAATTTGAATCAGCTCATAGAGGCGCTCGGACAGTTGCGCCTTGCTCCAGCCGGCTTCTCTGAAGACGCGCTCGTGCTCAGGACAGACGACCAGCATCGCATCGCCGGCCGGGACGATTTTCGGGTTCGACATCGATCGCAGGGCCGCCGCAAAGGTCTGGCACAATGATTCCGGGTCGCGCGCCTTTTGATCAACGATGCCCTGCAGACCATAGCCGGTAAATGCGGTGACAACAGAGGTGCCGGCGTCAAAACCGAAATCACTCGATAGCGGCGTCCAGCACGAGCCCTCTTCATCCTCGGCAAAACAGTAGGTGTATTTGCCCGGGTTGCCCAGATTGGCGCGATCGACCTCGCCTGGCTTGCCGCCGCCGACATTGCGGATGATCAGTTGTACGGCGCGGCCAATCGTTGCGTTGGCGCGATTACCCTGCCCCAGCGCGTTGACGCCGCTGTTCATGCCGATGCGGTTGCGAATCGGCCCGTTGACCACCAGCACCGGCGACACATACATGGTGGTCGCAAGCACGCCGTGCATGCCAAACGCGTCATCGAGAATTGCCTCGGCGGCGGCGAGTACCACCGGCAGATATTCGGGTTTGCAACCGGCCATCACCGCGTTGACGGCAACCTTTTCAACCGTCAGCTCTCCCATGTTCGGCGGACACTGGCCGAGGCTTTCCTGCGGGTCGCGCGTGGTGCCCTGCAACATGCGCAGCACCCGCACTTCGGTGGGCGGCACCAGCGGCAGGCCATCGGACCAGTCGCGCTCAAACATCGCCTCGATCTCATCCTCGGCACTGCCAAGCTGCACGCGGCGGGATTGAATGCCGGTTTCATCAAAGCGTATTTTCAGTTGCTCCAGCACCGCAGGCTCGACATTGATCGCCCCGCAGCCGGCCTTCCAGTCGATCAGATCGACGCCGAGATCGGCCATGCCAGTGAAAGACTGCCACTCGCCCTTGTCCCAGCCGATGATTCGCGATTGTTCGGCGTCTGCCTCTACGCGCAGCAGGGTCGGCACGATTTCGATACCGCGACGATGCGACTCATCCAGCCCGGTATCGTCGATCACGCCGTCGATATTGGCTGGAAAAGCCGGATCATCCTGCGTGTAAACGGCCAGATCCGCAGCATTGGCAAGCTGCGCGAGCGCCGGCGCGACCAACTCGCAAGTCGGGCAATCCCGTTTGACAAAGGCTATGTACTGGACGGACACCGACGCTCCTCCAAGAGTTTGAATCGACACTGTAATCATACCGCGCGTCAAAGGACAGGTTTAACGGCCGCACAACGACTACCTTACCACCTGAGCCCGGAAAATCGATCATCGCCGGGTGCCAGGCACGCAAGGAGACCATCATGTCGGTCAGACTGACCAAAGCGCTGACGCAGGAATACATCGATCTTTTTCGCACCGTCGAGATCCACCGCAAAAGTTTTGATACGGTCGACAAGGCCGTCACCGACCTGCACAACAAAAAATCGGTCTACGAAACCGTGGCCGAGCCGCTGGGCTTGCCGTGGTTCGTGGTGGCGGCGATTCACAAGCTCGAATCCAATCAGAAGTTCACCCGCCACCTGCACAATGGCGATTCGCTGAAAGCGCGCACCGTCCATGTACCGGCAGGTCGCCCGGCGGACGGCGAGCCGCCGTTCAGCTGGGAGGAGAGCGCCATCGACGCGCTAACATTGCGCCGCATGCACAAGGTTAAATCCTGGTCACTGCCACGCATGTTGTATGAAATAGAAGGTTACAACGGCTGGGGATATCGACGATTCCATTCGCACGTCAAATCGCCGTACCTGTGGAGCTCCAGCAATCACTATACAAAGGGCAAATACATCGCCGACGGCACCTGGTCCGACACCGCGCGTTCCAACCAGATCGGCGCCGCCGTTACGATCAAACGAATGGAACAGCGCGGCCTGATCGACCCCTTCACCACCGCACCCACCAAACCCGTGCTTAGATACAGCAAGCGCGCGATCAATCGTGGCGAAGACCTGCAGCGATTCCTGAACACCTTCGACGGCATTTCACTGAGAGTGGATGGCTGGACCGGCACCAAAACCTCTGATGCGATGGAAAAGGTTTTTGGCTTTCGACTGCATGGCGATCCGGACGTCTGATGATTTCTGGACCGCGTCTCGACAGCACCCGGTCGTGCGGACAGCCATGCGACAGCGCACTGCCCAGGATCATTCAACATTCAATTATCGTCTGCCTGGCCTTGATGATGTTGACAGGCTGCACGCAGAGAACCCGTGATATTGAACGCCGCGCACCGCTGTGGCAATCGACAATAATTGATGGCGAGTTGTGGGTACAGGCATTTAATGGCGAGCGCCACAAACTGCAAATAGAAGGTCAAAACTACCATCCCTTGCCGTCGCCCGATGGCCGCTGGCTTGCGGTCGAGGTTCAGCGGCTGTCCAACCTCAGAACGTTAAGAATATTCGAGCACACGACCAACGGGCCGCGCGAAACTGCGATCAACGCCTCCAGCCATTTGTGGCAACGCGCCCGAGATGCAGACGGCGTCGATACTGATAACCTACGCTATCCCGCTATTCGGGTGGTGCGCTGGCACCCGTCCAGTCACGCACTTGATGTTGAGTTGCGGGGAGAGACTAGCGATGATGCACCCTATGTAAAAACACTGACGCTAAGGATTGATACACTTATAAAATAGAACATGTGACACCGTTGGAGTACAGGCTTTAGCCGGCTTTTGTGTAGTGCGGGATGGCTGAAGCCGGTGGCAATCTCACAATAGCCCACAATACACACAACCCGCTCTGACTTGTTCGCTGGACGGAGTCCGTCTCCCACCATACACGCTGCGTGCATCGCGGTTTCGCTGCACCAATCTGGTATTCGAATCAGTGCACAGCAAATTTTACAACTCAATAAGTGACCCCGCCCCCGGCCGCTCATAGTTCAGCGCCCGCTGAAATCTCGCCTGTATATCGAAGTCAATGCAATGCACCGGCGCGAGATGAGCCGGACTTTCAGACTGAAAATAGGCAATGGTGTCCTCCACTGGTGGATCTTCTTCGTGCAGCAAATGAAATCCACCGATCACCGCGTACAAGTTCAGCCCAGTGACTGTTTTGGCGTACTCGCAGATATTGCAAATACCGGCGTGGGAACAGCCAGCAACCACCACCACACCTTTTTCGGTCTTGAAAGCTAACGCCGTATCATCCGGCATCGGGTCATCGAAAAAAGCACCTTTTTCAAACGACGTGACGCGTGGTATTTCCCCGAGGAAAAAGCCGCCTTCAACAAACTCGGTGCATTCACGAACCTCAACCACTTCAAAATCCTGTTTAAGTTTCGCTTGAATATCGGCATAGTCCTGCAGAATTTTCGCATCATCCGTATCCAGCGAATCAGTCAGCACGCGCGGATGGGTGAGCATCTTTTTTTTGCCCTTGAACGGATGGTATAGCAAGCCACGCGTATGATCGCGATGCAGATGTGACAGCGCGATGATATCCACGGTTTGCAAATCGATACCTGCAACTTCCGCGTTCCTGCAATAAACATCAGAATAGCCGGTATCAAACAATATGCGTGTGTCGTTATATTCGATCCACGCACTGAACCCCCACTCCGCAAGCCACACCATGTCTGAGGCGAGGTTTTCAGTCAGCAACCGTATTTTCATGATTTCCCGAATCACCGTAGGGGAGGTAAGCCAAAGCGCACCTACCACCAGTACCTGTTCACAGCACGCCTAACTGGGCGTCCCCGTCGTCCCCGTGGGCGGTGTCGGTCGTAACCTGGCCGGCCGCCTCGAAATAGCAGTCTATGTTGCGTGCAGCTGCGCGCCCCGGACACTCCTACCCCACGTGCACGAAAGACGCACTGTGAACAGCCACTGAAAAAGCGCCTGGCAAGGCGTGAACGCACACGCCATAGCCCACCTACCAACGTGCTGTAAATTGGTACGTGCGCTTAGGCTTACGGCCCCTACGTGCCCCTGTGTTCACGATGACTCAGGTTCGGGCTTTTTCTTCGTAGCCGGTTTCAGATAGTGCGTAGAGTAAGCATCCTCAATCGCGGGTTTGCCAGTCTTGGAGAACCGAAGCCGCTGTTTGCTACCTTTACCCCAGGACATGTACACGGTTTTACTCGGTTTAAGCTTGCCATTTCTGCAGTTGGTATGTACTACTTTGCAGATAAAACTGATCTTCGACAAATTCACCGCGATCACTTTCTCCAGATACGGCACTCGCCGACGACGCCAGTTTTCCACATCCTTTTCGGTCAGGTAGCCCAGCCCTAAAAAGACATCGACCATGCAGATATAGCCCTTGCCTCGCAGCAATTGGCTGGTAATCGGATTGAGCTTTTTTTCAAGGTCGCGTCTGTTCATCGCGGTCGATCGGTTGATGTCTTAAGTTTGCTCGATGGTTGTGCGCTGTGGCAGACAGCAAGGCGACAATCGCAAAGCCAATGGACAGTTTGCTATCAGTCAAGCCATCGGACAAGTCCCTGTCTGATGAAGCCGCCCCAACCGGTGTACTTGGCTCGACGGAGACGTACAATGAGACCACAGTCGTTTAACCAGCTCCGCGAGCCCTTCTCGCCACCCTGTTCAGCATTCCCAGGCACCGCACCATGACCCGTGACCCCCGCTACGACATTCTGTTCGAACCCCTCGCCATCGGCCCGGTAACCGCCAAGAACCGTTTCTATCAAGTGCCGCACTGCAATGGTGGCGGCTATCGCGATCCATCGGCGGTGGCTGAAATGCGCCGGATCAAGGCGGAAGGTGGCTGGGGCGTGGTGTTTACTGAACAGGTGGAGATGCACCACACGTCTGAGATCACGCCGTATATCGAGCTGCGGCTGTGGGAGGATCAGGACATTCCGGCGCTGGCGCGGATGGCGGACAACATTCACGAGGGCGGTGCGCTGGCCGGTATCGAGCTGACTTACTCCGGCATCAATGGCCCGAATCTGTACACCCGCGAAACACCGATGGCTAGCACGGCGATGCCGGTGCGCACGTTTACCAACGATCCGGTCAGCGCGCGCGAGATGACGCTTGCCGACATTCGCGATCTGCGCCGCTGGCACCGCAATGCGATCCGGCGCGCGAAAACCGCGGGCTACGATCTGGCCTGTCTGTATGGGGCGCACGGCTTTGGCGTGATTCAGCACTTTCTCTCGCCGCTGACCAACCATCGAAGCGATGAATACGGTGGCAGTCTGGAAAATCGCTCGCGGTTAATGCGCGAGTTGCTGAGCGATATGAAGGACGAGGTCGGCGACACTATGGCGATTACGCTGCGCCTGAGCCTCGAGGAACTGGCTGCCGGTGCGTCCGGCCTTGGCAACAGCGAGGTGCGTGATCTGATCGCGATGCACGCCGATCTGCCGGATCTGTGGGATCTGGCACACGGCGCCTGGGAGGACTGTTCCGGCACCTCTCGCTTTAAGGAAGAGGCGGCGCAGGCTGACCTGGTGCGCGGCATCCGTGAGTTGACCAGCAAGCCGGTGGTCGGTGTCGGGCGTTTTACCTCGCCGGATGTGATGGCAAAACAGATCAATTCGGGGCTGCTCGATCTGATCGGCTGCGCACGACCATCGATTGCGGATCCGTGGCTGCCGCGCAAGATTGATGAAGGGCGCGTTGAAGATATTCGCGAGTGCATCGGCTGCAATATCTGTGTGTCCGGCGACATGACGATGTCGCTGGCGCGCTGCACCCAGAACCCCACCTTTATGGAAGAGTGGCGCAAGGGCTGGCACCCGGAAAACACCAGCCCCAAGGGCGAATCCAATACGGTATTGGTTGTGGGTGCGGGGCCGGCCGGGCTGGAGGCAGCACTGGCACTGGGCAAGCGAGGCTACGACGTAGCACTGGCTGAAAGAGACACCCATCTGGGCGGACGCGTGGCGCGCGAGTGCCAGTTGCCGGGACTGTCAGCCTGGGGCCGGGTGCGGGATTATCGCGAGTATCAGCTGGGCCAGCTCGCCAATGTGAACATCTATCTGGACAACGATTTGTCCGCCGATGACATTCTCGAATTTGGTGCCGAGCACGTGGCCATCGCCACCGGCTCAAGCTGGCGTCGCGATGGCGTTTCGCGCTATCACGTGCGACCGATGCCCAATGACGATTCGCTGCCGATCTACACGCCAGATGATCTGATGGCGGGCAAGGTGCCGTCCGGCAACGTGGTGTTATTCGATGATGATCACTACTACATGGGTGCGGTGCTGGCGGAGCTACTGGTACAAAAAGGGGCCAAGGTTACCCTGGTTACGCCGTCGGCCTATTTGTCAGAGTGGACGCTGAATACGCTGGAGCAAGGCTTTATTCACGAGAAAACCGCAAAGCTCGGTGTGCAGATCGAGCTCAACCGCGCCGTTGCCAAAATTGAATCGGGATCGGTGCAAACCGTGTGCAGCTATACCGGCACAACTCAGACGCAGGCTGCGGATGCGGTAGTACTGGTGACGTCCCGCTTTTCAGAACTTGGACTATGGGATCAGTTGCAACGACGCGAGAGCGAATGGAGTACCGCAGGTATTAACAGCGTGAAGCTGATTGGCGATGCCGAGGCACCAGCACCGATTGCCTGGGCCACCTACGCAGGACATCGCTATGCGCGTGAACTGGATGCGCCGGTGGAACTCGACGCGATGCCATTCAGACGCGAGGTGACGCAGCTACATCCGGTCTGAGACCCCGGCTTGTGAGCATCAGAGCTTGCCGGTCTTCTCGTGCATCGACTCGAACAGCTCGCGCTTGGCGATCTCGACTTCCTGCAGCGTGGCGCTGACATCCTGCCACGTTACCTGGGCATCGCGCTGCGCTTTTTGATGATGATAACCGGCACCGGCTACCACCAGTCCGATCGCGAACAGCACCATCACCACATTTCGTGCAGCGCGCTGGTTAGCTGTCGGCATGGGTGATGAACTCCTGACGTCCGATTTCGCTGACGATCTTATCCAACTCGCGCCAACTGGCTTCGAGATCGATCAGCGAGCTTTCGATACCGCCCAGCGCCTGCAAATCACCGAGCGCCTGGCGAACATTGTTACGCAGCTTGGCGGTATTGGCCGCGGCACGATAGACCTCGGCATTCTTTTCCAGCACGAACAGCACGTAGTCGACGCGATCCGAACTCATCTTCAGTGTGGCGATCAGACGCGACTGCGCACTTTCAAACCGCTGCCAAATCTCGACTTGTGCGGCAAGTGACCGCACGACGCTTTGGTTGGCGCTGATGGTGATTCGATGGCGATCAGTGTCGATGCCGATCTGTGCATTCGGCAGTGCGCGTCGAGCGGTTTCGATCTCGCTCTTCTGCTGCGCAATGCGGCTTTGAATTTCTTCGATGGCCGCGCGCGTCTGCATTTGCCGTTGACGCAAGGCCTGATCGGTGTCCGCGGTAAACGCCTGATAGTCGCGACGCATGTGCGCCGCCTGCTCAAAATTGCCGGCAATCGCATCGAGTTCGGTCGACAGATCGGCAATGATATCGTCGATCCTGTCTGCCTGATCGACCTTCACCTTGAGCTGTTCAAACGCTGCGAGGTTACTTTTCAGCAGTTTCTGCGTCGTCGCAGCGCCCACGCGCTGCGACTCGGAAACTGTTTCGAGTAAAAACTGTTTGATCGAGACAAATTGCTCTGGCAGGTCGGCCTGCGCCGCCGCGGGGGACGCCCACGTCAGGCTCAAGGCCAGGGCAATACCTGGCACACACGCAATCTGGAATATCCTGGCCCGCATTGATAACACCAAATTTATCGTTCTTATTATTCTCGCCAACACAAAGCGCGATCGACGCGGTTAGCGGCCCGAACGGGAATTCCCTTAGTTTTTTTCCATGCGCCAGGAAAACCGGCCTCTACAACCGGCCCGGAGGGGCGTCGGGCAGGTGCATCACCAGAACTGCAGACGGGCTGAAATGCACCTGGACTGCATCCAGCGCAAACCAAGGACGCTCAAAGGGACGCAAAAGCCGGCGGACTGTGTCAGTATCTCTCCCTGCCATCGCATCGCACAGGGAGCAGACCGACATTTGAGCCAGGCCGCTACTGACATCGCTGTCGATATAAAAAACGTGACCAAGCGCTATGGCGCGACGGTGGCGTTGGCGAATCTGACGCTGCAGATTCGCGATAACGAATTTTTCACCCTGCTCGGCCCCTCCGGGTGTGGCAAGACCACGCTGCTGCGATCCATCGCCGGATTCGAGGCGATCTCCGACGGTGATATCCATCTGTTCGGCGAGAGCCTGGCCGGATTGCCGCCTAACAAGCGGCCTATCAATACGGTGTTTCAGCATTACGCGCTGTTTCCGCATATGTCAGTCACCGACAATGTGCTGTTCGGCCTGCGACGACAGCGGGTACCGGACGCCGAGGCGCGTCAGCGCGCCGCCGATGTGCTGGAACTGGTGCAGTTGTCGGCATTAGCCGAGCGCATGCCATCGCAGTTGTCCGGTGGTCAGCAGCAGCGCGTGGCCCTGGCCCGGGCGCTGGCCCCGCGACCACGCGTCCTGTTACTCGATGAGCCGCTCTCGGCGCTGGATCTGAAGCTGCGCCAGGAGGTGCGCATCGAGCTGCAGCAGATTCAGGACAACACCGGCATCACCTTCATTTTTGTCACCCACGATCAGGAAGAGGCGATCACCATGTCTGATCGCATCGCGGTGATCTCCGAAGGCGAGCTGCAACAGGTGGGCGCACCGCGCGATATCTACGAATCACCGAGCAATCGCTTTGTCGCCGACTTCATCGGCGAGACCAACCTGATCGGCGTGAATGTGCAGTCGATCGACGGCGACAGTGCCCACTGCGCCCTGCCCGATGGCACGGTGTTGACATGCCGATCTGCCGCCGACGCCACCACCGGGGCGAGCCATCTGTCGATCCGCCCGGAACGGCTGTCGCTCGCCAATGCCGATGACGCCCAGATCAGCGGCACAGTGGTGCGCCACACCTATCTGGGCACCGACATGCGCATCGCAGTAGAACTTGGCGATGGCACCACGCTTACCGCCCGCTTGCAGAACACCGACGCGAGCACGCTGCCGGCCAATGGGGATCGGGTTGGCCTTGCGATCGCGCCGGGCGCGGCCCGGTTGCTGACCGACTGATGGCTGGCGCAATCCAGTCCGGCGGCCAGACACACGGCAATACTCGCGGCAACACCTACGCGGGCCTTGGGCCGCTGTTAATGCTGCCGTCGTGGCTAGTGATAGGCTTTTTTCTGCTGCTGCCGGTCGGCATGATGCTGATCTACTCGTTTTTAACCAAAGAGTTTCGCGGCGGTGTGATCTGGGAATTCTCGCCTGCCGCCTACGATCAGTTTCTGTTTGATCGCGGACTGTTTGGCGATGACCCACCAAAAATCGAGTGGACCTATATCGGTATTTTCTGGCGCTCGATCTGGCAGGCGGGCCTGGCTACTTTGCTGTGCCTGCTGATTGGATTTCCAACCGCCTGGTTTATCGCCACCCGCAGCGGTGTGAACAAATCCATCTGGCTGTTTTTAGTCACGATTCCCTATTGGGTGAATCTGCTGATTCGCACGATCTCGATGAAATTTCTGATTCGCGACACTGGCCCGATTAACGAATGGCTGATGGCAGCCGGCGTCATCAGCGAGCCGATCCACATGATCAACACCGCTTTTGCCGTGCAGTTGGGGCTTTTCTATTCCTACCTGCCGTTCATGGTGCTGCCAATCTACGCAAGCGTTGAGCGCTACAATTTTGCACTATCGGAGGCGGCGGCCGATCTCTATGCCTCGCGCTGGGTGACACTGCGCCACGTGATACTGCCGAGTGTGAAGCCCGGCATTATCGCCGGCTGCATACTGGTGTTCGTGCCCAGCCTGGGCGCGTTTCTCGCCCCCGATCTACTCGGTGGCGCGAAGAATTTCATGATCGGCTCGCTGATCGAAGAACAGTTTAAGGGCAACGCCGGCAACTGGCCGTTCGGTGCCGCAGCGTCGATGATTCTGCTGTCGCTGGTGTTGATCGCGCTAATGTTCTATGCCCGTTCGCAGCGTCAGCAGGGGCACTTTTAAGTGGCGCGCGCATTTGATATCAAGCGGTTCCCGGGTTTTCTAGCGATCACCTGCCTGTGTCTGTTCCTGTTATACACCCCGTTGCTGGTGGTGATGGCCTATTCCTTTAACGACAGCAACTCCATCACCAACTGGGGTGGCCTGTCGCTGCGCTGGTACGAGGAAGTCTTCTTCGGCGTAGAGGCGCCGAAATTCCGCAAGGCCGCTTTTAACTCGCTGACCATCGCCCTGTGCGCAGCCACTACGGCGACCACCATCGCACTGTGCGCGGCCGTCGCCATTCTGCGCGCCGGACGCTTTCGCGGACAGGGCTTAAGCTTTGGGCTGATCAACCTGCCGCTAATGGTGCCGGAGATCGTCACGGCCGTCGCGACATTGATCTTCTTCTCGGCCATTGGCTTCACCGCGGGCTACGCCACCATTCTGATTGCCCACATCGTATTCTGCATTCCGTTTGCCTACCTGCCGATCGCAGCCAGAATGCAGGGCATCGAGGGCAGCTACGAGCAGGCAGCGCAGGATTTGTATGCCACGCGCTGGGAGGCGTTCCGGCTGGTGCTGCTGCCGTTGATGATGCCGGGCATTATCAGCGGATTTCTGCTCGCCTTCATCATCTCGCTGGATGACTTCATCATCACCAACTTCGTCAAAGGTGCCGGGGTGGAGACACTGCCGACGGCCATTTTTGGCTCGGTCAAACAGGGCATCAAGCCCAACATCATGGCGATATCAACCCTGTTGCTGCTGGTTTCGGCCAGTTTTGTTACCCTGTCCTGGTTCATCAACCGCAAGGGCGGAGACAATTCAACACAGTGATTGTGCAGTACTGACTGCAAACCATCGCTTAAAACAACACCTCACTGGAGACGACAACATGAAAAAAACGCTGACGACTACCGCTGCGGCGATTGCACTGGCGCTGTCTGCCGGCACCGCGCAGGCCGAAGGCAATCTCTCGATCTATCACTGGTTCGAGTACATCCCGCAGGAGCTACTGGATAAATTCTCCAAGGAACACGGCGTCACCGTTACCATGGACACCTTCGATTCCAACGAGGCGATGCTGGCATCACTCAAGGCCGGCAAGATGGGCAGCTATGACGTCGCCGTACCGGGCGACTACATGGTGGAAATCATGGCCGCCGACGGCCTGCTGGACACCTTTGAATCATCCGAGCTCAGCAACTTTGGCAACATCATGCCCGAGTGGGTCGATGTTGGATTCGACAAGGGCCGCAAGAGTTCGATTCCCTATCAATGGGGCTCCACCAGCTTCTCTGTCAATCGCGATGACTACAGCGGCGATATCAACACCCTGGCGATGATTTTTGATCCGCCGGAGGAAGTGCGCGGCAAAATCAATGTGCTGGACAGCCAGGGCGAAGTGCTGGCACTGGCGTCGATCTACCTGGGCATACCGCAGTGCACCACCGATCGCGATCAGCTCAAGCAGCTCAACGAGCTGGTACAGAACGCCAAACCGCACTGGGCATCATTCGGCTCCGATGTCGCCAAAGACGTACTGGTATCCGGCGACGCCTCGGTCGGTATGATCTGGAGCGGTTTCTCGGCCAAGGCGCGCGAGGAAGGTGCCAACATCGAATACGCCTACCCGAAAGAGGGCTATGTCGTCTGGATGGACAACGTCGTGCTGCTAAAGGATGCACCCAACCGCGACAACGCACTGAAATTCATGAACTTCCTGCTGGAGCCTGAAAACGCAGCCGCAGTAACCAACTTTGCGCAATACACCGCGGGCGTCAGCAACACCACCGAACTGCTTGACGATGCGGTGAAGAATTCTCCAGAGTCAAACCCGCCAGCCAAACCGGTTGGTACGTTCGTGATGGCATGTTCTGAAGAAGTCCAGAAAGTCTACGACACCATCTGGACCAACCTGAAGAAGTAAATCCCGTCTCGCCAACAGGTGCGCCCCCAGACCGGGGCGCACCATCTGGCGGGCGCTCGCGCGCCAGCACCAGACTAAACTATAACTGCGACATGCCGTTGCATGGTCGATCAGGTTGTGTTGTCACACAATCCTGTCACCAGCGAGTATGGGACTGTCAGCGCGATGCTACTGATCCGGACGATTGAGTGTCACCCACGATTGCAGTCGAATGCTTAAGGGAGACCCTGATCTGATCGTACTATCGCTGAGTTGCATATACACCAATATGTCTGGCGATTAATCATGTCGGTACACAATTCCTCACTAAACTGCCTGTTCCCCGGACGACTGATCCTGGCGGCTGCGCTGTTGACCACGATCACACTACTGATCGTGCTTGCGGTGTTCTATGGCAGCTATCGCGACGCGACATCTATCCAGGCTCGCAACGAAAAACTGCAGACCTTGTCATCGCAGATTATGCTCTACGATGAACAACTGACTTCATCAGCGATGCTCGCCGCACACAGTGGAGATTCAAGCTGGATCGATCGCTATCAGGCAATCGAGCCCAAACTCATCGATGCGATCAATGAAGCACTGACGCTGGCCGAATCCCAGGCTGTTCTGGACGCCGCGACTCTCACAGAGCAGGCTAACGTCGCACTGGTGGAAATGGAGATGCGCGCATTTGATCAGATTCGCGATGGCCGCACATCCTCGGCCGTCGAGCTGCTCTCCGGGGAAAGGTACCAGCTTCAAAAGGCGCGATACAGCGATGGCATGCGTCGGATGATCAGCACCATCGACCAGCATCGCCTGCAATTTATCGAACAACAGCGATCGTGGTTCAACCTGTTGCTCTGGATCGTGCCGCTGTGCCTGGCAATCGCATCGACACTCTGGATGGTAGTGTTTCAGGTGCTGCGAAACTGGAGCCGACGATTCGAACAGGAGGAAAAGCTGCGCAGTGAAGCCGAGTTAAAAGTGCATGAGCTAAACACGCAGTTGGAACGGCGAATTGAAAAGCGCACCGCAGAACTACAACACAGCAAGGATTTGTTATCCCATCAGGCCAATCACGATGACCTGACCGGCCTGCCAAATCGCCGTTGCGCACTGGATCGTTTGCGCATGTTGCTGCGCGAAAGAACGGCCGATCAACAATCCCTTGTCGCGATGGTCGATCTGGATCATTTCAAAAGAATCAATGATACCCTGGGCCACGCCGTCGGTGATGCCATTCTGGTCGAAGCCGCCAACCGGCTGCAAAACAACGTCGGTCAACCGGGTGTCGTCGCGCGTCTGGGCGGCGATGAATTTCTTATTCTCTCATCGGTTGAACCGGGTGATAAAAAGTCAGCGCTGTTCGACAATATCCTGCAAGACTTCAGGCGCCCCTTTGTCCATGATGACAAAGAGTATCAGTTGCCGATATCGCCGAGTATCGGCATAGCGATTTCGCCCGACAACGGCGACGACCCCGACACCCTGATCAGACACGCGGATACCGCGATGTACACTGCCAAGGAGTCAGGCAGAAACCGGGTTTGTTACTTCGTCTCGGAAATGAACGACCGGCTCAACAACCGTATCGACCTGGAAACCAAGCTTCGCGCGGCAGTGGACAGCGGCAATCAGTTCCACATGCACTATCAACCGCAGATCGATCTCACTACCAATGAAGTTATCGGTGTGGAGGCATTGCTTCGCTGGACGCAGCCGGAAGATGGCACCATTCCTCCCGACCAGTTCATCCCAATTGCAGAGGACTCCGGGATCATTCTCGATATCGGTCGCTGGGTGCTGTTCGAGGCCGCCCGTCAATACCGGGAGTGGCGCGATAACCACGGCATCGAACTTAACGTCTCAATCAATGTGGCAACTCAGCAATTGCAGCAACCTGGATTTTTCGAGGATGTTGCACGCGCACTGCACATCCACAATACTGCCGCTGACGCGTTTGGCATCGAGATCACCGAAAGCTCACTGATCGGCAACGACGACACCACGCGCAACACCATCGATTCACTTCATCGGATGGGGCTGAAAATCTCGATGGATGATTTTGGAACTGGCTACTCCGCGCTCAGTCACCTGCAGCAATACCCGTTTGAATATCTGAAAATCGATCGCGCCTTTATACAATCGATACTCGATAAACCGACTCACGGCGCACTGGTGAAAGGCATAATCAAGATGTCGCGCAACCTCAATATGAAGGCAGTCGCCGAAGGTACCGAAACGGCCGATCAATGCGAACTGTTGCGCACCTTTGGTTGCGATGTCGCACAGGGGTTTTTCTACAGCAAGCCGTTGTCACCGGCAGACCTGGTCCACTACATCCGTTCTCACAACGCGAGGCAAGAGGCGCCGTGGAAGCTGGCATCATAGCCACTGGCTGATGGACGCAAGCTGTCAAGCATCCAGAGTTGCCGCAGCGAAAAAGCGTATACCCAAACTCCCAGGCACAAATGCCTGACGCTGCCCGACCACTAACTTCCCGCTTTACTGAATGGCTCGTGCATGTTTTTACCCCAGACACAATGACCGGTATTGTGCGCGCCGAGCACCACCAGCAAGACACCGGGCACTGACCCGCAATTGCTGAAACCACGCAGCACACCGGCGGGCACAACAATGCCGTCAAACCGATTTAACACCAGTGATTCTTCGCCATCGTCGCCCCAAAACACTCGCCATTCGCTTTCCAGTGCGATGAAGGTCTCTTCAGAGCCGTGTGAGTGCAGAGCGGCCCCGTTACCCGGATCTGCCTTGACGTAGTCGATATGATAGTTTTCGGCCTGTTCAACCGCCGTGCCCTCGAGTTGTTCGTCATCGGCACCGTGGCCGAGCGCCGAATAGAGCGTGCGAGTATGGCCAGGTAGCTGACAATCGAGGAACGCGCGCGGACTGGGCGTCAGATCGTTGAAGCGCCATACGCGTTGATTCATGTCCTGATTGGAGATCGGCATGGATTCACCGAACCAGGCGTCGATGTTTTCATCGTAGATCGTATTGAGCTCTCTTCTCATCACTTTTCCGGTTATCGTTAACCGCGAAGTCTTTATCGCGAATCACTTCAAGTAACACTTGTACCAATGCCCGTGTGGACGTCAGCATCAGCTCGTGACCACCACACATCTGGACAATTTTCCAACCCGACTGTCGCAATCGATCGACTGTCGATTGATAGGGCTGCACCCGTCGATCGGTCGACACGATATAGGTACCTGCCGGACAGTCTCTATTAAGCATCAGCTTGTCGCTGTAGGTGGCGAGCGGCTGTGGTGTCAGACGTGCCGATACTGTGTTTGTGAGCTGCACGCTTTCGATGTCGAACTGTGCGGCATCCGGAGGCGGAATCATCCAGCCTTGCCCATTTAGCGCAACATCAGTTTTAATCGCATTTCTCGCGTTTGGCGGCAAAAGATCCATAACTGACTGACCCGATTGGGGCCAAAGCGCTTCAATCAGCACCAGATGACTGACCCGATCCGGCCAGCGATCGACCACGGCCCGCGCCAGCATACCCGCGTAGGAGTGTGCAACTAGTACCCCGGGTTGCTCTGGTTTTGCGGCAAGGATGTGATCCTCAAGCTCGATTGACTTATCCAGATTGCCAAAATCCGCCCCCATACCGGGCAGATCGGGTGCCGTAAGCGTGTGCCCGGGCGCCAACTCCCGGGCAAGGGCCTGCCAGACCCAGGCGCCATGCCAGGCGCCGTGTAAACAGTGAAAATGGCTCAAGCCGCCGCTCTGGCAAGCTCGGCGCCACGCACCAGCGAGTCCAGTTTGGCGAACGCGACCTGTTCATCAACCAGCCCGTCGCCGGCAAAGGTGCCAAAGCCACAGTCAGAACCACCCATCACGCGCTCTGGTCCAACAATATTCGAAAAGTTTAACAGGCGTTCGGCGACCAGTTCCGGATGTTCGACGTAATTCGATGTTGAATCCAGTACCCCGGGGCACAGTATTTTGTTCTTCGGCAATTGAGCCGATTGGAACACTTTCCATTCGTGGGCATGACGGGGATTGGCTGCCTCGAAAAGTAAAATATCCGGCTTTACTTTGATCAACAACGACATGACCCTGTCGAGCCCGATATCGTGCGTATGCGGCCCCTCATAGTTGCCCCAGCAAATGTGCAGGCGCATTCTATCGGTGGGAATTCCGTCGAGCGCGGCGTTCAGTACTTCTACCTGCTCTTCTGCCGCTTGCAAAAACACCGCTTCCGATTCGTTTTTAAAAGTCGTGTGCCTGCCCATCGCCAGATCGGGACAATCGATCTGCAGATAAAAACCCGCATCGACGATCGCGCGGTACTCGGCGCGCATCGCATTGGCGAGCGCATTCAGGTAGTCGGTTCGATTGTCGTAGTACTCATTGGCCTGAAACAGGGCAATTACGCCAGGCGACGCTGCGTTGATGAAACCGGCGCTGGCACCCGCACGCTGCACTGCAGAGTCAAGCCGCGCAAGATCGGCCTGCAACTGCTGCTCGTCCTTGACCTCAATTGGTCCGGTACAACACGGCGTCGGGCGAGGCAAGGCACCTTCGCGCCAGCGCGCGAGCATCGAAAGAAAACCGGGAAATTCTTCCAGATCGCTGCCCGGTATGCGCGAGCTGTCACCGGAGAAGCCTGTCAACCGATCCTTGATGTAGTTCGAATAACCGATCTTGGAGAACTCGCCATCGGAGACATGATCGATACCGATATCGGCCTGCCTTTGCACGATGGCGTGTACATGTTCGTCGATCACCGACTCGAACTGTGCCGCCGCGATATTGCCATCTTCGCGCGCCTGCAACGCATCACATACCGGTGCCGGACGCGGCAGTGAACCAACATGGGTCGTCAGAAACATGGGCCTATCCTTTGACGGCGCCTGCGGTCATGCCGGCGATAATCTGCCGGGCCGCAAAGAAGGTGAATATCAGCGGCGGTATTACGATCAGTGTGCCCATCGCCATGATGCGGCCCCACTCAACACCGGTATCGGTCAGAAACCCCGAAGCCGCCACTGGCAGCGTTCGGGTTTTTCTGCCAGTCAGCAACAGCGCCAGTATGAATTCGTTCCAGGCAATGCGAAAAGTAAAGATACCGGCGACGGCATAGCCGGATTTCATCAGTGGCAACAGCACCCGGGTAAAGACCTGCAACGGCGAGGCGCCATCGACTATGGCCGCCTCCTCCAGCTCTACCGGTATCTGCTTGTAGAACCCGAACAGCAGCCAGATTGCAAACGGCAGATTGAGCGCGGTATAGAAAAAGATCAGCACCAAAAGATCGCTCTCGACGCTGAAAAACACCACCATAGCGAACGCCGGTACGGCCAGCACCGCGGGCGGTACCATGCGAATCAGCAGGGTGGCATTGGCGACCAGCTTGCGACCGCGAAACTCGGTGCGCGCCAGTGCGTAGGCGCACAGACCACCGAGCGCCAGCGTGAGAAACGTTGAGCTGACGGCAACGATAATGGAGTTGGTCAGGTAGCGATCAAACTTGCCGCGACCCATAATATACGAGTAGTTATCCAGCGTTGGCGCGAAGAAAAACCAGATCGGTTTGGCATCGAATATCACGATCTCGTTTTTGAAGGATGTCGAGATCATCACCCATATCGGCGTCAGGCAGATTAACGCCAGCAGGATCAGAAAAAAGTAGTGGATCAGTACCTGCAGCAAGCTATCGCCGCGTTGTACGGATGGTGGAGCCACGCTAGACATCGGCCTTATCCTTCATTGGGTTGCCCAGCATCAGTATCGCCAGCGAAAACAGGAATACGATCGTGATCAGCAGAACAGAAATTGCCGAGGCATAGCCCAGCAACTGCGCATCAAACGCGCGATTGTATATGTGCAGTGACATTAACTCGGTGGCGCGCCCGGGCCCGCCTCCGGTCATGATGTACATCACTTCCAGTGCGCGAAATACATCGATCAGTCGCATCAATAACGCGATCAACAGGATCGAGCTGATCATTGGCAATTTCACCAGAAAAATCTGTTGCCACCAGTTGGCGCCGTCTACGCGAGATGCTTCGATGACTTCGGACGGCAGTGCCTGCAACCCCGCGATCACGATGATAAAAATAAACGGTGTCCACTGCCAGATGTCGGTTAGAACGATCGCAAAAAACGCAAGCTCCGCATCGCCGAGCCAGACTTGAGGCTCCATACCAAACCAGACGCCCAGGTAATAGTTTATCCAACCGACTCGCGCATCGAACAGATAGCGCCAGATCAGACCGACGACAACAGGTGACACCATCAACGGCAGAATAAATATGGTGCGAAACAGACTGGCTCCGCGAATTGGCTTCTCCAGCATCAACGCCAGCGAAATCCCCAAAATCATCTCAAGAGAGATGGTCCAGAAGCCAAACTTCAGCGTCACCCAAAGCGACTCCAGGACATCGGGATCGGAGATCAGGCGCAGGTAGTTGGCGAAGCCGACATTCTCGGCCGTCGACAGCGGCGTGCCGATTTTCCAGTCGTAGAAGCTCAGGTAAACCGACTGAAAGACTGGAAACGCGAGTCCGCCAAACATCACCAGCACCGCCGGGGCGATGAACAGGTACGGCGTAATAAGACGATAATCGCGATCTACGCCAATATCATCTCGCACAGCCGGCTTGGTTGGCGGGCTACCGGAGTTCACGGTGGGGTGGTCAGCCTTTGTCAGGAGTCAATGCGGAGATAAATAAACCGCAGCGGGCGGACCCGCTGCGGTTGCCGGCCGCTACTTGGCGCGGTATTTTGCCCAACTGTAGTAGCCTTCACGCTCCATAATGGCCCGCGCCTTTTCAGCGGCGGCATCCATGATCGGCTGGATCGGCTTGTCAGTGGTGATGACTTCAGTCAACGCCTGTCCGAGTACGTCGATGTTCAGTTCGTTCCACTCGGGGATCAGCGGTCGCCAGTCGGCATCGGCACAGGGCAGCTGCTCCAGAATCACAGGATACTCATCGAACTTGTCTTTGAAGTGATCGTAGGTGGACATGCGGATCGGGTCACCGCCGAGCTCGACCATACGCTTGTCACCGGCCTTGGATGTCATGTACTGAATAAACAGAAACGCCGCTTCCTTGTTTTGCGAGTTGGCGGGTATGCCCATGGCAAAGCCACCAGTCTCCGAGCCACATCGAGAACCGACCGGATGCAGCGCATAACCCACTTTGCCGTCGACCTTTGACAGTTTCGGATCGCGGGCCATTGCTGCGATTTTCAGCGTATCGATGTACATCGCGGCATCACCACCGAGAAACGCGGCTGCGGCCTCGCCAAACCCGAACGACGGCACACCTTTCGGGCCCGTCTGGGTGATCTCGCGCATCACTTGCGCGGCCTCGACACCAGCTGCATTGTTGAAGACCGGATTCCACTCGTCGTCAAACACCTTGCCACCCAGTGGCGCCAGATGCAGCAGCCAGCCGGCGGTTACCTGATGCCCGGTCTTGCCACGTGATGTCATCGCCGGGACACCCGCGTCGCCGAGCTTTTTCATCGCCGCGCGAAGTTCATCGTAGGTGCCTGGCGGCTCGATGCCCTGCTCCTCGAAGATATCCTTGCGATAGGCCATGATCGACGTTTCAGCACCAAACGGCACACCATACAGGGCACCGGATTTACCGGGCATGTAGCCCTTCTTGCCGCCCACGACGCCACCGTTTTGCAGATAGGCATCGGCGATATCGTCTATATCGTATTGTGGATCGACGAGTGCACCATTGGTGAAGAACTGCGATAGCGGGGTCAGCAAGCCCTTGGATACATACTCGCCCTTCCACATCACCACCCAGGATACGATGTCGTATTCACCCTTGGGCTTGGACATCTCAAGCAGTTGCCGGTCTCGCAGTTTAAGGTACTGCAACGCATCGATTTCAACTTCGATTCCGGTCTCTTCGGTGAACTCTTCGATCAGTGTCTCGGCCTTGGCGAAGTGACTGAGCGCAGGCCAGCTCACAACAATCGTCTGCCCGGCGTATTTTTCATACGGATTGGCAAACGCACTCGACAGCGACAGCGTCGCCGCTACACCGGCTGCTACAGCCGCTTTAATCAGTTTTTTGACCATCGGTTCCTCCACGGGTTTGGTCGATTGCTGTCATGAACACTTACCCTCATAGCGCCTTGCCACTGGCGCGATCAAACAGGTACATTCTGCTGGTATCGAACAGGTACTGGCCGCTTGTCAAAGGCGCAGCGTCCGGCCCGGCATCAACGGTGGCGGTCACGGGAACTGCGCCAATGCGGGCGGCCAGAAACTGACTGGATCCGATATATTCAGCCACATCTACTTCAAGCTGCACTGCGGCCCAGTCCGGACGGCTGGACTCGCCATCGGTATCGCTGGAAAAGTGTTCGGGCCTGAGTCCAACGACGATGTCGCTCTGATCTGATTGATTGGCCGCGTCGATCAGGCGCGCTGGAACCGGCAGGCTGAATCCATCGCCCCGCACGTGCAGGCGATCGGACTCGCGATGAAATTCAGCCTGCAGAAAATTCATCGATGGCGAACCGATGAATCCGGCAACGAACAAATTGCGCGGTTCCGTATAGACCTCTCGCGGTGTGCCCACCTGCTGGACGATACCCTGATCCATAATCACGATGCGATCGGCCATGGTCATGGCCTCGATCTGATCGTGGGTTACATACACCATGGTGCGCTGTAATTTTTTGTGCAGCAGCGCGAGTTCGGTGCGCATGGATGATCGCAACTTCGCATCCAGGTTGGACAATGGTTCGTCAAATAGAAAACAGTACGCATCGCGGACGATAGAGCGCCCCATCGCCACGCGCTGACGCTGCCCGCCGGACAAATCGCGCGGCTTGCGATCGAGGTAGTCGGTGAGCTCCAGCAGGCGCGCGGCGTCTTCAACCCGTTTGCGTATCTGGGCTTTGGGTACGCCGGCAAGCCGCAGCGCAAAGGACATGTTTCCGGCCACGTCCATATGCGGATACAGCGCATAGGATTGAAACACCATGGCGATGTCACGCGCCTTGGGTGCGGCGCGAGTGACATCTTTGCCGCGAATACGGATGCTGCCGGAGGTGACTGGCTCAAGACCGCAGATCATACGAAGCGTGGTGGACTTGCCGCAGCCGGAGGGACCGACAATCACCGCGAACTCTCCCTCTTCAATAGCGAGCGACAACGATGGAATGATCACCGTCTGGCCGTACGACTTGACCACATCTATCAGCTCGACACCCTGCACCGGCAGCCCTTGCTCTCCCCTGCGAGGATTTCACTACAACCACCAGAATCAAAATTGTCTACCGCTAACATTTTGATCGCTGCGCAGTAGTCGATCGGGTTTTCTGTCTTTACAATCGCATCATGACCAAGCGCAAATCCCATACCCCGGTCACCATCGAGACCGTCGCTGACACGGCAGGCGTCAGCACCATGACTGTCTCGCGCGTGCTGCGCGGCACCGGCAACGTCAGCACCAGGACGCGCGCGCGTGTCGAGTCTGCAATGGATGAGCTTGGCTACGTACACAATCGCCTGGCCGGCGCACTGGCAGCTGCGCATGGATCACAGATCGCGGTGATCGTGCCGACGCTGAAGAGCATTGTATTCACCGAACTGCTGGCAGGGATCACCGATGCACTGGAGGGCATCGACTATCAGCCCGTTATTGCGATCACGGAATACGATCAGCAAAAGGAGTGGGAGATGGTCAAGTCGATGATGGGCTGGCGACCCGCCGGGTTGATCCTAGCCAACATCTACCATGTGCCAGAGCTGGTATCGATGCTTGCCAACTCGACGACGCCAGTGGTTGAAGTGATGGAGTTGACACGCAAGCCTGTCGATATGTGCGTGGGACTCGACCACTGGGCGGCCGGCAAAGCGATGGCGCTGCATCTGATCGACCGCGGTTATCGCAATATCGGTTACCTCGGTACGGATCTGCAAACCGATCGCAGTGCCGGTCGTCGACTCAAAGGATTCAAAACCGCACTGGCGAAAGCTGGCATCGGCGACATCGCCGAACTGACAGTGCGCGAGTCATCCGGAATCACGCTCGGCCGAACGCAGATGGGGACGCTGCTGGAGCGACATCCGCAACTGGATGCCGTCTACTTTTCCAATGATGCAGTCGCGACAGGCGCCATGATGCATTGCATGGCGCACGGCATTTCGGTACCGCAACAACTTGCGCTGGCAAGCTTCAGCGGACTGGAAATCGGTCAGGCGCTACCGGTGCCGCTGACAACTGTGCGCTCACCCAGATATGAAATTGGCAAACTGGCAGTCGAGCGTATCAAAACCCGTTTGGCCGACCGCACAACCCCGAAAGTAACCAATGCCGGTTTTGAATTGATTACCGGAGCCAGCACCTGACGCGCACTTGCGGCCAGTACAACGGGCCCGGCTTGCGCGATTGTGACCGTTACGTTGTATACCGTAAGCCAGACGCAAACAGCATGCAGGTCAGGCCGCCACGCGCCCTTTGCGACCCATTCCATCGTACATATCGAGCAGCGAATCGAACCATCCGCCAACCGCCGAATCTGCGTTGATGTAATCAGCGCTGGATGATGTTCGAAGCCACTGCAAGGCGCCGAAAACGACATAGTCTGCAAACAGCGGTGAGTCGCCACCGATGAATGGCTGTTTCTTCAAGGTTAGCTCCAGCGGCGTCAGTACTTTCCCCAGTGCATCGCCATTCTTTGCGTGCCTCGCATCGAACTCCTCCAATGTGCAGCCAAACATTTTTTCGCGGGTGCTGCGAAAAAACGCCTGATCCTCAGGTGCCAGCGAATGATAGATATCCAGCAGGCAGAGCTTCACAACCTCTGGATGAACTTGAGTGGCTGACCAGTTGATGGTCAGCGCGGTCAGAGCATCGCCACCTGCACCATTGAATAAACTGGGTCGATCCGGATAGGTTGTCTCTAGATAGCGCGCGATCTCGAAGCTCTCTTCAACTACCTTGTCGCCATCCCGAATCACCGGGATACGACGCGAATCACCGCCCTCTATCGTCGCAACTTTGGTAAACGGTGTCGGTACGGTTTCCCAGTCCAGACCCTTGTGAGCAACTGCCATACGTACCTTCCAGCAGTGTGGACTGAAAAGCCTTTCAGGGTTAGCGCCGCAAAGTTCGTATATTTGAATAGTCAAATTGGTTTCTCCGTTGATGTCAGGCTATGTTGCCCTGGTTTTATTACAGGCAACTACGTGAATCTACGAGTCTACCACCTTAGCCCATTGCTTTTGACGCGCGGGTGAAGCAATAGTCCCGCAGACATGATCGGTTACTTTCAACGTACCCGGAAAATGCGCGCAAGCGCACTTTATCGATAGTCCATTCAGTCAGGTTTCATTCAATCTCAAAGTTGTAACGTACTACTCTAATTTTCACCTTCGCTATGGGAATACCCGTGCCTTTTTTCACCCCTTCCGATGAACAAAGCGCGCCTGTGTATACTTTGCTTGAAATTTACTAAGATTCTGATGCATTTCTGAGACACGTGATTTCCCGCACTGCCGAAAATTGTAGTTTGACGATTTATTACTCAAGTTTTATGGTCGCTAAAGCATCCGTTGCACTAGCTGTATTCAAACAGACGCTCAGTCGAAATCGATCTGTTGACAAGGGATTAGTGATTTACCTGCCAGGGGTGGCCACTGTTCGATTCGCAAAGTTGTTAGCGATTCTTTAATCAAGTCAATCACTACATTCAACACTGGCAGCATCACCAATGAAACCAATATCAAGGTTGTTCGCGACACTCACACTACCGTTTTTACTTTCAGGTTGTGAACTGATTACCAACCCGGAGTTTGAGGGCTCACTCACCCCGTTGAGTGACGAACAAGCCTTCCACTATTCTCTGGTTTCAAGCTCATCCGAAATCGTTGCCGATATCAACCAGGCTGCTACATTTACATTGACAGCGAATGGCGACTGTAGCCAGGACCTTCGGACCATTAACTTCGTACTTACATCCACTGATTTCGGACCGGGCACAGGCTCACTGGCCATAGATGACAATACCTTCGATATCACACACGTGGCTTGCGAATCACTCTTAACAGAATACTCTGGCGTCGAGAGATTTGGTTCATATATCGCACAACCGGCAAACACTGACCTGTCACCTACTCCAGAAGTTTTGATCTATGTTATTCAATTCTCTACTGACATAACAGAATTTAGTGAAGACGGTTCTGATGCATTTGCTGGAAATACCACCGTACTGATCATGCCGCTCAGGTCAGCAAGCTCAATCGACCCGGATGACCTGGCCTCCCCCATCCTGTTGGCCAACTATCACCTCCCACCGATGCCAGAGGATCCTGCCAATACCGCCCAACAAGTACTGACACAGGCTGGCGTTGATCTGGAAGCCTTGATCACCGATGAATTCTCCTACACCAACTGGATATTGTACGGCGCCCTGTTTGCACTCGAGTCGGCGGCAAACGACCGCAACTGGGAAGACGATGGCACACTGAACGATAGAAAAGGTCGACGTACCTACCGCAATGTAGCCATTGCGGTCAATGAAATCGAGCGCATTGCGGATTCGACCAACGATGGTGCATTGATGGCATCACTCGATGCGATCACCACCGCGATTCTGGAATCGATGCGA
This sequence comes from uncultured Granulosicoccaceae bacterium, assembly GCA_964573105.1. Lineage (GTDB taxonomy): Bacteria > Pseudomonadota > Gammaproteobacteria > Granulosicoccales > Granulosicoccaceae > CAKZSB01. The sequence goes on along the minus strand of CAZNIS010000034.1, from coordinate 32,063 downwards.
ACCGTCGCTACCAATCGAATTGATGCGGCGGTGGCGAGTGGGGGTGATGCGTTTCGAATCGATCGCGCCAACTACCGCCTGGTGGAGGGCGATACACTGCGCAGCCAGGATCAACTTCGGCGGGCGGTGAAGCACTATGGTCGCGCCTGGAGAAAAGCCACACGCGCCATGCGTTGATTACACCTGGTGTAAATTGTTTGACCCGTGCACCCTGGCCCAATATGGTGACCAGGGTGCATTTTCTCAGGCTTTTTCTACCCGATAGTTTTCGATAAATAGCACATCCACTCCACCGCGCACCAACTCATCGATAGCGTCGCGCGGGTGGCAAACGATGGGTTCCTCATGTTTGTTGAAGCTGGTGTTGATACCCAACGAAAGCCCGGTTAGTTTCTTGTATTCCTGCAGTGCTCTGTACACATAGGAATTTTCACTGGCGTTAACGGTTTGCGGTCGCGCTGTGCCGTCCTTGTGCACAATACCTGGCGCCATCTTTTTCCCGTATTCGGTGCAATTGAAGCAAAGCGTCATGAATTTCGCGGGCAAACTTCCGGCGTCGAAATTCTCGAAATACTCCGCTGCATCTTCCTCGAGAATGATCGGTGCGAACGGCATAAACTCGGTGCGCTCCAGCCGCTTGTTCAGCCAGTCCATCATGGTCGGGTCGGTGGGTTCAGCGATGATCGATCGCTGCCCCAGAGAACGCGGCCCGTATTCCATTCTGCCGTTGAAAAGACCGACAATCTTTTTATCTGCAAGGCAAGCACCAATCGCTGGCGCCGGATCATCAAGCCGCTCGAAGTTTACCGGGTAGTCGTCCAGCGCCTCTAGAATCTCCTGCTCGTTAGTGCCGTTACCCCAATAGACGTGATCAATAGCGGCAGGCTGCAAAGATATCTCGCGTGCTGATACATCCAGTGCGGAGCCGACAGTCACCCCGCCATCTCCCATGTGCGGATGAATGAAAATCTCGTCGACGCAATCCATTTCCAGAATGATCTGATTGAGCCGCACATTGGCAAAGGTGCCGCCGGCCAGCGCCAGCTTGCGCAACCCCGTTTGCTCCACTGCACGGCGCACCACACCACAGATCGATTCCTCAAGTACTTTTTGCGCACCGTACGAGATCTGATAGATCGAATAGCCTTTCAGTGCTTTGGCCAACGCATGATAGGCATCTCCAAAAAGAATGTGCTTTTTATTACTAAAAGACGGTCGCGACGGGTCGTGACCGTAGAAATCAGACAGAATCCGATAAGTTTCCTCGCAGGGCTCGTAGGCGGCCAGTCCGGTGATTTTTCCACCATGACGGATTGGATCAAAGCCACACAGATTGGTGATCAGGAACCAGAAGTTTCCCGCCGAGTGTACGCGCGGCCACTCGTTCACCATTTCGAGCACACCCTGGCGACCAGTGTAAATACTGCCCGCCAGACCATCGCCGCCTCCGTCAGCGGTAATAACCAGCGCATCACCGAATCCGGATGTGTAGTAGGCAGAGGCCGCGTGGCTGCGATGATGGTCAACGTACTCAACAGGCGCGTCAATACCGGCGGATTTGAGGTCGGCCTCAAGTTGTTGCTTGTTCTTGCTCAGCACACCCAGTGCGAACTGTGAGGCTTTGACAAACGGGCGGGTGGCGGTCACCGGCCCCAGCAGACGAGTCACGCGGGCAAAAATTTTCTGAAACAGCTTCGAGTCATCGATATCCGAGTAGATCGGATAGTCGGCGGTTTCAACCATCGCCCGGAATCCAACACTGACGCGGTCGATCTCGGCGGGTTTCACTCCAGTGGTCTCGAACAGACTGGCAAGCGACAAATGCGGAAATCCGAAATGCAGTTTCCTGCGGGAAAAACGCTCTTCGTTCGCCGCAAACACGGGCTGTCCATCGATTAACAAACACACCCCGGCGTCCTTACCATCGTGTATACCCAGAACTTTCAAATTGGCATTCTCGTCTTGTAGGTCGCGATCCGATCAGCGGCTGAATTGTGGCATAGTTGCCACTGCAAGTCCTGTTTTCGGTATGCAACCTGGCACCGGTTTCGCCCGGGCTGGCAGCAGCACCGAGAACCGTATAGTGGCTCAAACCCCTGGTCACACCCATTCTCACCGACTCTTAACCTTGAAACTCTGCAGCGCCTATCGCCATTCGGCAGGCCAGCGGGTGCGAATCGCACTGAGCCTGAAGTCGATTGAGTACGGGCACATCGCGGTCGGGGAAATCGGCTGGGACGCCTGTCAGAAGATCCGCTCGCAGCGGTTCATCCCGGCCTTTGCCGCCGCGCCACTGACAATCAGCCCGACTATTCGGGACACTTGGCAACACCCGCTTTGCAGCGCTCATGTGATCTGGCCAAACTATGACCGGGCACCCGTACTCAACTGACAGCGCCAATCAACACCAGGAGACCATCGAATGAGTCAATCAGAATCTGCAAAACCCGATACCCTGACGCAACAGATCGGCGTGCTGACGCGGCGCGAAGTCGAGGCGCGGATTCTCGCCCCGATCATTGATGCGCTCGGCGAGAAATTCGGCCGTGACGAGGTCATCGAAGTAGTACGCGATGCGATCGTCAACCTGTCCAGACAACAGGGTGACGAGTTGGCCGAAGCGATGGGTGGCCGCGGTTGCGGAGCTTTTGAATCCTCGCTGCAGTACTGGACGAAAGACGAGGCATTGAAACTTGATGTACTGGAAAAGAACGACACCACGCTGAACTTCAATGTTGTCAGATGTCGCTATTCCGAGATGTACCGCGATCTGGGCGTACCGGAGCTGGGCGCCGTATTCTCCTGTAATCGCGACTACGCGCTAATCGAGGGCTTCAACCCCGACGCCAAACTCACCCGCACGCAAACCCTGATGGAAGGCAAATCGCACTGCGATTTTCGCTATGAGTTTCCAGCCAAAGACAGCTGAGACAGGCACATACTTCTACTGGCTCACCAGCGTCTGCGCCGCATAGTCGGCGTCCAGCGTGATACCAAGCCCGGGTGTCTCCGGCGCCCGCAGATAGACACCATCTTCTTCCACCACCTCCTCCAGCGCGGATCCCGCCAACAATTTGCCCTGAAATTCGAGCAACGCGTTGTCGGCCATAAAATATTCAATCCACTGAACATTGGGCAATCCAGCCGCCAGGTGAATATGAACCTGCTGCAGGTTCCACGGTGATACCGGTACCGATTGGCTGCTGGCGAGCGCGTGAATGCGCAGCCAGTCGGTAATTCCGCCGGTCATCACGGCATTGGGTTGCGCGACATCAATGCAATCGTTATCGATCAGCGACTGAAATTCCGCACGCCCAACGTGTTGCTCCCCACCGGCGATGTAGGTATCACCGGCACGCTGCCGAACCCGCCGGTATCCGGCAATGTCCGCCGGCGGCACCGGCTCCTCGAGCCAGTAGACATCGTAGCGCGACCAGCTCTTCAGCTGCCGGATCGCGGTATCGACATCCCAGCTGCCGTTCACATCAACCATCAGGCGCACGTCAGGCCCAATGGCTTCGCGCACCGCCGCCACGCGCGCGGTCGCCTCGGCCGGTGTGACGAAGGACCGCGTGCCGCGAATCTTCAACGCCCGGTGACCGGCCTGCACATAGTCATGCGCGCGCCTTGCCAGTGCATCAACCGGCAGATGATGAGCGCAGTTGGCATAGGTCGGGACGAGTGAGCGACGCGCGCCGAAAACGCGCCACAGCGGTAGCTTTGCGTGCTTGCCCACAATATCCCACAGTGCAAAGTCGACTGCCGCTATGGCGTTGCGCATCAGGCCATCGCCACCACGCCGGGGCAACGCCTGGTGGTAAAGCCGGTCCCAGATCACACTGGTATCTCGCGGATCAGCGCCAAGTAAAACAGGTTCAATCGCTGTCTCAAGCATCAATTGCAGAATCGGCGCACTGATCGCCGAGCCAGTGACAAAGCCCATGCCGGATAAACCCGCATCCGTCGCAATCGTCACCACAACGATCTGACCGCCGTAACCCGGATCACCGTCCGTATTGGGACTTTGATAGCGATCGACCTGCAATGCCGCGATTTTCATTCTAGATTCCTCCAACCACGACTATACAACCTCCCGATTAACCAGCACCAGCACACGGTTAATCTGCCAGTGCTCACGCGTAAGCTGTACTCGTGCCCAACCATAGTCAGACCGCGCTGCCGGCAACGACCTGCTTCAGTGGCTCGGCAGACCCCCGGAATTTTGCTAGTGTTACGGCCTGCCCCTCCACCCCGGAGCCCACTATGGAAACAACGGACAGCACGGCGACTGCCAACAGCAGCCGCAAGAGCATCTGGAATCACACGACCCCGGTGACATTCGCCGCTCTATTCGACTGGCCGTTTAGACCAAAGGCAGCGCTCCTTTCCGTCACTCAGCGATGGTTCACACTATCGCGCAATCTGCTTTTTCTGCTGGTGGCGACACTGACCTACTGGCTGCTGATCCCGGATCTGGCGACCATGCAGACACTGTCGCTCGACTGGGTTTTGCCGATCTTTCTACGTAATCTGGCGCTGATGATTCTGCTTGCCGGTGGTCTGCACTTGTATCTCTTTACCTACAAGAAACAGGGCAAGAATCTGAAATATGACCCCAGACCCGATTTGGAGAAGAGCGGTAAGTTCTCCTTTCGCGATCAGGTTTACGACAACATATTCTGGAGTCTCGCCAGTGGTGTAACTGTGTGGAGCCTGTACGAAGTGTTTTATTTCTGGGGGGTTGCCAACGGCGTTATCCCCACCTTTGGCCTGGCGGACAATCCGCTGGGTTTTGTCGCCTGGCTGCTTGTGTTGCCGTTTATCATGTCATCTCACTTTTACTTGACGCACCGCCTGCTGCACTGGCCGCCGCTATTTAAAGTTGCACACAAACTGCACCATCGCAACACCCACATTGGCCCGTGGTCGGGCATGTCAATGCACCCGATCGAACATATTCTGTATATTTCTTCTGCGCTGTTGCACTACGTGATCGCCTCGCACCCCGTGCTGCTGATCTATCATCTGTTCACCCGATCACTGGCACCGGCTCTGTCCCACTCGGGCTTTGAACAGATTCTGGTCAAGGACAAAAAGCTGATCGACTCTGCCGATTTTCACCATCAGTTGCACCATCGGTTTTACGAATGCAACTACGGCAACCCGGATTCGCCGTGGGATCGATGGTTTGGTTCATTGCACGACGGTTCAGATGAGGCGACAGCCATGGTGAAGGAGCGACGCCGACGCATGTACCAGCAGAAATCTGCCGCCTAGCCGACTCAATGATCAAGCAATCGTTGTAAACCATCGAGGATCAGGTTCAGGCCAAACTCGAAATCGTTGATACCCGAGTGTTCGCGGTTCGCGATCAACGTCGCCATCGCGTTCAGATGAGGATAGGTATCGGCCGGTATCATCGGCAAATATTGCCTGGCGGCGTCGGCAAAGTCCTCGGGCTTTACCGGTGAGTTGATGCACTGCAAGGTAAATCCGTAAATGTGGTTATCTATTGCATTCCATGCGTGATCGGCCAGCGGATAGTCAAAACCTGCGGCGTGCAGACAACCAATATTCGCCTCTGACCAGGCCATTGACGCCGGCCCCACCCTGACCCGGGATAACATCATCGACGCCGCCCAGGAGTGTTTGCACAACACTTGATGGGCAGACAACGCGCTGCGGCCAATCGCCACTTTCCATTCGCCATCGATGGCTGGCAGCTCAAACTCGCCTACCACCACATCGATCAGCGCATCCAGCACATCGTCTTTGTTGGCCACGTGGTTGTAGAGCGACATCGCCTCGACACCCACAGCCTGCGCGATCTTGCGCATCGACAGCGACGCCACTCCTTGCCGATCAGCCAGTCGCATAGCGGCTTTCAACACCACAGCCCGGCTAACGGGTTTGCGGGTTCTAGCCAGTTTTTTCTTGCTCGCAGCCAAATTATCGATCAATGAGTTGACACACTTACACTGTAAGTTTATTCTTTTACAAAATCAACTTACAGCGTAAGTATTCAAGGATCGAAAATGACTATTCCAAAAACGATGAAAGCAGTCAGCTATCACCGCTACGGCGGCCCAGAGCAACTGACCATCGGTGAATTGCCAGTACCCACTCCAGGACCGGGGGAACTTTTAATCCGGGTACACGCAAGCACCGTCAATCGCACGGACTGCGGCTTCCTTCGTGGCAAGCCGTTTATCGTTAGATTCTTCAGCGGCCTGCGCACGCCCAATGCGCCAGTGCTGGGCTGTGAGTTCGCTGGTAAGGTCGTCGACTGCGGCAATCAGGTCGCAGACTTTCATATCGGCGATCGGGTGGTCGGATTCAAGGATGATGATTTTGGCTTTGGTGGCCATGCCGAATACACCTGTATTCCCGCCACGGCGATGATCAGCCGCTTTCCCGACTCGATCAGCTATGAACAGGCAGCACCCACTCTCGAGGGCGCGCACTACGCACTGCATTACATTCGTGCAGCCGGCGTAAAAGCCGGGGATTCGGTGCTGATCAACGGGGCTACCGGTGCGATCGGATCGGCCGCGGTGCAAATCGTCAAACATCTGGGTGCAAGGGTTGTCGCCGTGTGTGAGACAAAGCACATTGCGACTGTCTCATCACTGGGCGCCGACCGCGTTATCGACTACACACAAGAAGATTTCACGCAGTGTTCAGAGCGATTCAGCTTTGTATTCGATGCAGTGGGTAAGAGCACATTTTTTCGCTGCCGGTCGTTGCTCAACGAGTACGGATGCTATGCCTCGAGTGAGCTTGGTCCGTGGTCACAAAATCCCTTGTTAGCACTTTGGACGCGGAGATTTGGCAAACGCAAGGTGCTGTTTCCGATACCCGTTAATCGCCAGTCGGATGCAGCGTATCTATGCGATCTTGTGCAGCGCGGGCACTACACGCCGCTGCTTGATCGCAGCTACCCACTCGATGACATCGCCAATGCCTATCGATACGTTGAAACCGGTATGAAAACGGGCAATGTGGTAGTTGCGGTTGCAGCCAGCGGCTAACTGTCCCAGATGGCATCGGTCAACGGCATACCTTCGATATCGGCAGCGGTGAGCGGCCAATCGGGATTGATGTCTGCCTGTTCCAGTAACGATGCGACCTGCCTGACGTGCTGGGTTGAATGCCAGACCGTTCGATCAAGCATTTCATGCCGACTGACAGCGCCAAAATAAGTGGGTACCGAGACTGCAAAATCTTCGCTCTGTGCACTCGCCCACCAGTCGCCAAAACGCTTTCTCACCTCGCTGCCAAATTGTGCAATTGCCACCGCACCAGTCATGTCATCGGGTGGCGGCGCCACCATATTCTCATAGGTTAGTGTCTCGCCAGTGGCTTCCATATCCAGGAACGACACGGGTATTTGAAAGACATGATGCAGCAAGACTCGCCAGGAGCGCGGCCGGTTGGGTAGCTGTCGATCCAGACAGTCGTCGGGCATTTGCCGGGTGAGCCGAATCGCGGTTTCGAGCACGTGCAGATAGCGTTCAGCGAGTTGCGCTGGAGACAACACGGGGGCGGTGTCATCTTCGAGTTGCAGAAAATCGACGACCTCTTTCATCACCTGCGCATAGACAAACTGACTGCCACGCGCGACCACCGGCACCGAGCGCGCACCCAGTGCGGCAAGCTGATCCCGGCCATCGTTTTCAAACACGTTGATCGACTGATATTCAATCCCACGGATCGACAGGTATTCCTTTACCCGTAAACAGCTGGTTCAATGTGGTTGCCAGAACACCTTGATATCTGTATTCAAATCATCCTCCGGTGTGTTACGCCTATTGCAACGCGAAGCCACAATAATGCGGCCTTAGCCAACTGCTTGATGATACAGTAAAAGAGCGAACCGACAAAAACCCGCGGCCGCTGGCAACAGAACACTGAACTTCGCATATTCTCTGGAGGATGCGCATTGCAATCGATAACCGGCACCTGGCAATTAATTCAGACCGAATGCATCGACGCGGACGGCAAGCCGCTGGCACCACCATACGGTGGCGCCGATCACTGCATGGGATTATTGTCGCTGCACCCGGACGGGCGCATGATCTGCGTACTGTGTGATAGCAGAGAAGCAATGCCGTCAGGGCAAGCGAGGGAATACAATTCTTATTGCGGCGCTTTTGAATATGATGGCAAGCAACTGACCACTCGCGTCGATGCCACCGCCAATGCCGACTGGATTGGCTCGGACCAGATTCGCGATATCTCGTTCGAAAACGATGTCATGGTTCTGCGTCCGGTGAAAAACAACGGCCCTGCAAGCGCCGGTCAGCGCATATTGCGATGGGTCAGAATCGCGGACACCTGACACAGCAATCACTATTGCTGGGAGGGAATACTCGCTACCCTTTGCCGTTCATCATTACCGAATTGCGGGCGCCGGCGATCGACTGCCAGTGTTCGATGTCAGTTTCAAGCATCAAGCCGCTGGGGCGCCGGCACTGATGAAAGTGACCGTGCCGATCTTCGCCACGCACAAGCATAGCGGCCATTTCACCGCCAGGTGTCTGGGTCATGGTTGTGGGTACATAGCGAATCGCAAGGCCGATGCGCCGGTTACTGGTGCGGTTGGGATGTGATGCGTGAAACACTCGGCCATGGTGCAAGGATGCCTGGCCGGCCTGCAACGCGACATCGATTGCTGTGCTCTCGTCCACTTCAACCTGTAACTCCTGCCCGCGAGTGAGCAGATTATCCTCGGCAAAGGTGTCAGCGTGTTCAACCTGTCGATGGTGGCTGCCAGCGACAAAACGCATACAGCCACTGGCACTACTGGCCTCGGACAGCGCCACCCAAACGGTCACCTCCTGATCACCCTCAAGACCCCAGTAGTGCAGATCCTGATGCCACGATACAAACGACGTTGAGTTCGCTTCCTTGATAAAAAACGGGCAATCCAGCACCAATAGATCGGGCCCGAGAAGTTGCCCCACTGCGTCTGTAATCTCACGTCGGCGGGTAATCTCATCGACAAACGGCAAAACCAGATTCGGATAACGCCGCAGTATTTTCGCCAGCCGCGCATCGGACTGGTAACGATGTTCGCAATCCTCAAGTTGCGCCCGGTAGGCACTCGCCTCGGCACCATCCATCACCTGAAGCGGAAAAAAGAAACCGTCGCGCTGGTACTGTTCGATCAATGAAGTGGCAGCCATGCTGTGTCCCGGCAAAAAAGAAATTGCTCATGCCATACATTTTGCACAACACCCGATTAATACGCCACCTGAGCAGTGTCGAAATCTTATCAGACTTGATCGAATACTCAGCTTAGATTATCAGCCACATTGATATCACTGCAACCAGCATTGCCCTGATCCGGCGTTGCTCATTGCCCCCAGATTTATGTCTGCAAACGGCGATGGTCGCCAACTGGCCTCACCCGCAGACTCGGAGTAGACTGGAGTGAGGCAGGCAATCAAGTAGAACAGAGATGGAACAATACGGAATCGGTCAGCCGGTGTTGCGTCGGGAAGATCAGCGTTTTCTGACCGGCAGTGGCCGCTACGTCGACGACATCGCTACAGATTCCTGCACCCATGCGGTATTTGTGCGTAGCCCTCATGCGCATGCCGATATCCTTGCCATCGATGCTCAGGCCGCTCTCGCAATGCCGGGCGTACTGGCGATCATTGTCGCGGCCGACCTGCTTGAAAGCAATGTACAACCCATGCCCACGCGCACGGCGGCAAAGAACAGCAATGGCGCACCCGTGCCGGTGCCACCCTGGATGGCACTGGCCCATCAGCGTGTGCGATTTACCGGCGAGGCCGTTGCGATGGTGGTGGCAGAGTCACGGGCAATGGCCTGCGATGCCGCCGAACAGATTGAAATCGACTATAAAACACTGCCATCTGTGACTGATGCGGCTGCGGCGCTGGCGCCCGATGCGCCAATACTATGGCCTGACATTGGCAGCAATATCTGCGTCGACTTTACCGCAGGTGATCGCGAAGCCACGCATCGAGCACTGGCAAGCGCCGATCATCAAGTCACACTCGAAATGCACAATCAACGTGTGGTTGCAGCACCGTTGGAACCCCGCGGCGCCATCGCCGACTGGCACGCGAAAGACGGACGACACCTGCTCACTTGCACCACGCAAAACGTGCACGCCAACCGCAATCAGATCGCCAACGATATGCTCGGTATCGATCCCGCCGATTTGCGCCTGACGGCGCCCGACGTCGGCGGTGGTTTTGGCGCCAAAAATCCAATGTACCCGGAGTACACCGTCATGTTGCACGCGTCGCGGCAGACCGGCCGCCCGGTCAAGTGGATCAGCGATCGCGGCGAGTCGTTTTTGTCTGACTGCCACGGCCGCGATCAGCGCAGTGTTGTGCGGCTGGGACTATCCAGCGACGGCCGCTTTATCGCTTTCGACGTCGAGTCCATCGGTAACACTGGCCCCTATGTGATGAGCGTTGGCCCCTTTACCTCTACCGGCGGCAGTGCCCGCACGCAGGGCGGCGCCTACCGCTTTGACCACATTCACTTTCATTCCCGTGCAATGTTCACCAATACCACACCCACCGATCCCTACCGCGGTGCGGGCAGACCGGAGGCGACCATGCAGATCGAGCGTGTGATCGACTACGCCGCGGCAGAACTGGGATTTGATCCGCTGGAACTGCGTCGCATCAATGCGCTGACCGATAACGACATGCCCTATACCTCCAAAGTGGGCACTGAAATCGACTCCGGTAATTGTCGCGCCACACTGGCGCAGGCAACCGCGATCGCCGATTGGAACGGCTTCACAGCACGCGGCGCAGACTCCGCTGAGCGCGGTCTGCATCGAGGCATCGGTATCGGACTGTATCTGGAGTGCGGCGGCGGTGCACCAAAGGAGCATGCACGCATACAGGTACTCGATGATGGTCGCATTCATTTGGCCGTCGGCAGTCAGTCTACCGGCATGGGACACGAAACCGTATTTTCGCAATTGCTCGCCAACCGACTCGGCCTGCCGATTGAATCCATCGTCTATATTCAGGGCGATACCGATGCAACGCCAATTGGCGGCGGCCACGGCGGTTCACGCGGACTGGAAATGGGTGGCGCCTCGGTGCTGGATGCAGCCGATGTGTTTATTGCAAAACTAAAACTACAGGCTGCCGAACAACTGGAAACTGCCATTGCCGATATTGAGTTTAAGGACGGTGGCTATGTCGTCGTCGGCACCGATAAGCGCCTGGCAACACAGGAGCTGCTGACTACGCTGTCCACCCAACGCGCACAGGTATTGCCCGAGCTTGCCAGCGATGCGCAACACGAGCGAAACGCCGTAACCTATCCAAACGGTTGCCATATTTGTGAGGTAGAAGTGGATGCCGATACCGGCATCATCAATATTTTGCGCTATTCCATCGTCGATGACTTCGGCGTCATCGTCAATCCACTGACCGCCGCCGGCCAGGTCATGGGTGGCACCGTGCAGGGGCTTGGCCAGGCCATGCTCGAGCAGATCGTCTACGACGACAGCGGCCAGTTAATCACAGGCTCGCTGATGGATTACTGCCTGCCACGCGCCGATGATCTTTCAGGATTCGATATCGAGTTTTATGCCGACGCACCGACTGAACGCAATCCACTGGGTGTAAAAGGTTCCGGAGAGGCCGGCTGCTGCGGTGCCCTGCCGGCACTGGTTAACGCGGTTTGCAATGCGCTACAGCCATTGGGTGTAAAGCATATAGAAATGCCACTTACGCCGCTAAACGTTTGGCAGGCGATACAAGCGGCTCGGGACTAGCAAACACAATAGTCGTTGCAACCAACCCGCAAACGCTGCCCTCAGTCTACTCACATGACGGGATTACCGCTGGCCAGAAAATCACGCAAGTCATCCGATATTCTGGCATCCGCCGCCAGCCTGTCCCAGAAGTCTATCGCCGTATCAACTACCTTCGCCATCGCTCGCGGACTACCACGCAGCGTGTTCAAGCGGCTGTGCAATGACTCTGGCTTGAACCGGTATGGCGGCACTTCATCACCCATTGGACGAAACCCCATCGAACACATATCGTAAGCTGAAAGTACGCGGAAAGTATTGCCATCCACAGCCAGGCTAATATTGCCAGGGTGCATGTCGGTGTTATTGTGTAGCCCAGCCTCACCAACAATGAAATTGCCAGGCAAGTCTTCGCCGTTGGTGAGCAAATACCTGCCCACGTGATCGGTGCTCCAATACCTGGGATTAGCGGGAAAGTCGCTGGAATCACGGGCCATATCCCGCGCTATCTGCCGCCCGATAAAACCCTGGGGCCTGAGATCCTGCAGATAGTACGGCAGATCGTCAAAATACCCGTTACCTGCCTCGCCTGGCAGGATTGATGGTGCACCCGCCTGACAATGGACAAAGAATCCACCACTGGCTAATGGCCTTATATCTGCGACATGGCTGGTGTATCCATCTGCATCAACGCAATATATTGGCATGCGATCGCCGCTACCGAAGGCATTGCGGGTCAGGGCATAGATCGGCATTCGGCCATTGGGGATTCGAACGATTCGCCAGACAGGTACTCGGCGATGCTGAAACTGGCTTGTGTCACGGACTGATGTGAAATTCGAATGGATTAGCGAATACCTAACTATAGTATAGTTATCTTTGTATTCAATAGTTTAAATACGATATAGGGGAGTATTTCTACTTTTCAGAATACTTAACCCATATTAAGTTGCCACATCATCCTACTCTATCGAGAACGCTTGATCACCTGACTTTTCTGCATGATCGCACTGCCGTCGCCCAACCTCCTGCTACAGGCTGGCAACGGAATATTCCAGCAATACGGTTGCTGACCAGGCAATGCCTCTAAAACCAACAGACCTGCCTCCAAGACCCGCAAGCTACCCCACCGATGCGCGCCAAGCCGGTCTACATGTCAGACGGGTTCTTTCTTTTTGTACCGCGTGCTATAGCCGTTGAACAAATGGCCCAGCAAACCGCGATTAAGATCTGATGTACCAAAAAACCAGTCGCAGATCGGGAATGTCAGATTCATATTCTGATTCATCATAATCGACTGATTATGATGCGCGCTGTGGTGACGACGCAGGGTGTTGACGAATGGGCAATAGCGCACGAACCAGTTTTCATCCACATGACAACAGTAGTGCATGAATTCATAGATCAGATAGACACTGGTTGTAGTGGCAATCAACAGCCACCCCACATTCGGCGAGATCAGCCATCCTGCGATCAATGCGGGTATCACTGACATCAGTATAAACACCACCAACGCATAGGGCGGGAAGAATGTCACCCGCCAATCAGTAGGGTTAGCAAAGCGCATTTCAGTTTCGGTGAAAAACTGATGGTGCATCAGCGTATGCCGGGTATAGATCGCTTTGAGTGCACGATTCTTACGTGGCCGATGCATCACTTTGGCGTGCAGAAACCATTCGAAAAAATTCGCGAACAGAAATACAACCGGTATGGTCAGCCATTCCCACCAGATCGGTGACTGTATATGGCTTGCATAGACAAACAGCGAACCAAAGCCAATACCGTAGATCAGCGCTACGTGCAGATAACCGTTGTACCAGGTGGCGATGCGTTGCCGGTAGACATCGCGATAGTTGAGCTGACGCTCGCTCATCTGACTGTTGGCCAGTTCCACAGCATTCTCCGCCCGCTGAATGAGTCTCTGGAACTCTAGGCAAATCGGCAGTTTAGGTCAAGTTTGCGCCTGAGCCACAACGCTACAACTTCCATCACCGTCATAGTAGTATCAGCCTGGTAGCCACTCTAAAAACCTGTCACGGCCCCCATCATGAAACACTACAAAGGCGATCGCACGATTGATGGCATTGAGGTACTGGCAGATGAGCAACCACTGGATCAGCAGTTGGCGGTAGCACAATACACCGATCAGGGATTCGAGTGGAGCTATGAAGGCGCCGAACCGCAGCAGCTGGCACTGGCACTGCTGGTCGATCATCTGGGCGATCCTGAACAGGCAAAAAAGCTGTGCGAACCTTTTATGAAAGCTGTTGTTGCCCGCCTTGACAATACCTGGTCATTAACGGCTAACGACATCGATCAGGCACTGGCGCAACTGGAGAACTGACATGCCCTTTCATTTCAAAGTGTTGTTGTCGGTGCTGATTGTGCTGGTGTGCTGCACCCTCTTCTACTACGACCATACGCACGGCGGTGGAATCGAAAAGTGGGTGGCGCTGGCCCTGGGACCGATCATGGTGTTCGGCATCTGGGTATTCCCCGAAGCCAATTCAAAGCAGATTCGATCGGATATCAATCAAAAGCGATAGCACAAACGCTTGCTGCTAAGCGCGATAGATCTCACCGGCCACCGTATCGCATCGCTTAAGGAAAGCCGATTGTGCATTCACATCACCGGGCTCACGTACACCCCAGGCCCTGATCAAATGAAGGTGCTGATAGCCCAATCCATTGAAACCGGCCGCGTGATAATCGAGCAGATCAGCATAGCGTTCTTCAGGTTCACCCTGCGTTTGAATCAATACCAGATGGCGATCGGGTGACAACCGGCTTTTAACTGCTGCGGTTGGGTAGCCGGGTACGAAAAACGAGAAGAATCGATCGATAGCCAATTTCATCTGCCCGGACAAACCAGTGAAATAAACCGGGCTTGCCAACACTAGCACCTGCGCTTTTTCGATAGCTGCCAATACTTGTGTCAGGTCATCATTTTGGCCGCAATGCGCCAGTCCGTTCTTGCAATGCAACAGATTGAGACAGCCGTTGTATGTGAGTTCAGACAAGGCGAAAGTCTCGACCGACGAGCCAGCCGCGATTGCCGATTGGACAAAACGATGCGCGAGCGTATCGCTGTTGCCATTGCGTCGCGGGCTTCCCAACAGACAGACCGTATTGTCGGTCACAGCTTTTCCTTCATCCGGCTGTGGAATCACCTGCCGCAATCGGATTGCCTGCGGATCGATGTGTGGCTATCAATGAGCGCTCTCGCCACTCGATTGTCCCATCGCTGCCAGCATCTCATCACGGCGGCGCACGGCACCGGTTTGCAGGTACTCCATGGCATTCAACGAAGCGGTGTGTGCCTCGATGCTCGAACCCGCCACACAATCTTCGATCACACGGCAGAAGTAGTCAGACTGATGCCCGTCTACAAACGTGTAGTGCACGCAGACATCGGTTAAGCCACCGACGAGGATCAGCGTATCCACTTTCAATCCGCGCAATAGAATTTCCAGATCAGTTCCAAAAAACGCGGAATAGCGACGTTTTTGGATGTGGTAGTCATCGGGGAGCACGCCCATTTGTTCGCGCGCCAGATCGGTATTCGGATTGTTATCCAGACAGTGCACTGTCTCTTTGCCGTCGAGTTCACGCCCAAAATCCACCAGGTTGGCGCGATGAATTTCCTGAATAAAAATGACCGGAATGTCGCACTCGCGGGCCTTGTCGATCACGGCGCGCGATTTCAGCATGCGTTTGTCATAGTCTTTCATGTGCGGGATAGCACGATCATCGTCCGCAATGTCTGCAAAACAACTGGCTTGTATATCGATCACGATCAGCGCGGCGCGCCCTTCGATGATGCTGCGCTCGGTGACGCTTTGACTTTGGCTTGTCATGATAGAAACCTGGTGTTTTGGCTGGCTTGAATTAGCACAGGGTGGACAGCTACGCATCAGGATGCGCGTGTCGCGGTTATCTGACGAGGATATCAGCAACCGGATAACGGCAAAACAGGCCGCCCCGTTGCAGGGCGGCCTGTCAGGTTACAACTTACGCCAGCAGATCAAATCGATCGGCGTTCATGACTTTCGTCCATGCGGCAACGAAATCGCGCACGAACTTGTCGGCGTTGTCGTCCTGGGCATAGACTTCCGCGTAGGCGCGCAGGATCGAGTTGGAACCAAACACCAGATCAGCACTGGTTGCGGTCCACTTGACGCTGCCACTCTTGCGATCGCGGATCTCGTAAGTGCCATCGGACTCAACCGGGTGCCAGCTGTTGCCCATGTCAGTCAGGTTGACGAAAAAGTCGTTCGTCAACTGGCCTTCGCGGTCGGTGAAGACACCGTGCTTTGAACCGCCGTGGTTGACACCCAATACGCGCATGCCACCGATCAGCACGGCCATTTCCGCCGCAGTAATACCCAGCAGTTGAGCACGGTCGAGCATCAGCTCTTCAGGGCCTACCGCGTACTTTTCTTTTTCAAAGTTGCGGAAACCATCAGCCAGTGGCTCCAGCACGTCGAAGCTCTCGGCATCGGTCATCTCGTCGGTGGCGTCGCCGCGACCCGCTGCAAAGGGGACAGAGACATTGGAACCTGCTGCCTTGATCGACTGTTCCAGACCTACGTTACCCGCCAGCACAATGACATCGGCGATGGATGCGCCGGTGTCGGCCGCGATTGGCTCGAGCGCTGCCAGTACTTTCGACAGACGCGCAGGCTCATTGGCCGCCCAGTCTTTTTGCGGTGCCAGACGAATGCGAGCGCCATTGGCGCCGCCGCGCTTGTCAGAACCGCGGTAAGTGCGGGCGCTGTCCCATGCGGTGGCAATCATGTCGGCAGCGGACAGACCACTGGCGGCAATTTTGGCCTTGACGGCGTCTACGTCGTAAGAAGTGGAACCCGCCGGAATGGGATCCTGCCAGATCAGATCTTCAGCAGGAACATCCGGGCCGAGGTAGTTGGCGCGCGGACCCATATCGCGGTGCGTCAGCTTGAACCAGGCGCGGGCGAAGGTGTCGGCGAAGTAGTCTGGATCAGCCATGAACTTCTGGCAGATCTTGTTGTAAATCGGATCGACTTTCATCGCCATATCGGCGTCGGTCATCATCGGCTGGCGATGCGCAGACGGATCGGACGGGTCGACCGGCATTTCGCTTTCCGGCATGTTGACCGGCTTCCACTGGTTGGCACCAGCGGGCGACTTGGTCAGTTCCCACTCGTAGTTGAACAGGTATTCAAAGTAACCCATGTCCCACTGCGTGGGGTTCTTGGTCCATGCACCCTCAATGCCCGAGGTGAACGCGTTGGTAGCCTTGTCGCCGTGACCGGGGTTGGCCCAGCCAAAGCCCTGCGCTTCGATACCGGCGCCTTCGGGTTCCGCACCGATGTTGGCGTGATCACCACCGCCGTGTGCCTTACCGACGGTGTGACCACCACAGGTCAGCGCTGCGGTTTCCTCGTCATTCATCGCCATACGAGCAAACGTCTCGCGCACGTGCAGTGCGGTGCGTGCAGGATCGGGGTTGCCGTTAACGCCTTCCGGGTTCACGTAGATAAGACCCATGTGAACGGCAGATAGCGGGTTGTACATGGTCGACGGATCGTCGAGGTTGTCGTAGCGGTTGGCGCTGTCAGCCAGCCACTCGTCTTCCGCACCCCAGTTGATGTCAGTCTCCGGACCCCAGATGTCTTCGCGACCAAAACCGAAACCAAAGGTTTTCAATCCCATGGATTCGTAAGCCATGTTGCCAGCCAGAATGATCAGATCGGCCCATGACAGTGCGTTGCCATACTTCTTCTTTGCCGGCCACAGAATGCGACGCGCCTTATCGAGGCTGGCGTTATCCGGCCAGGAGTTCAACGGCGCGAAACGGATGTTGCCGCAGCCAGCGCCACCGCGGCCATCGCCCATGCGGTAGGAACCGGCCGAGTGCCAGGCCAGGCGAATCATCAGGCCACCGTAGTGACCCCAGTCAGCCGGCCACCACTCCTGGCTCTCGGTCAGCAGAGCTTTGACATCGGCCTTCACTGCAGCATGATCCAGTGCCTTGACCGCTTCACGATGGTTGTAATCGGGATCCATCGGGTTGGTGCGAGCGCCGTGCTGGTGCAGGATGTCCAGGTTCAGCGCGTTGGGCCACCATTTGGTGACCGGTTTTTCCATCGCGGTGTTACCGCCGTGGGCGAAGGGACATCCGCCTCCAATATTGCCGTCCATCAGTGTCTCCTAAGGTTTCTCGGTTTGTTTAAATAGTTACTGCGAGTGGTTTGGGCGGCGCCAAAGCTGCCCGGGTGGTGATGCAACCGACCGTTTCCAGCCGGTTTGAAAACTAGACGATCAAGATTTCTCCAGCGTTTTGACTAAAACGAAAATTCGATACAGGTTGGGTGCCTGCCACTATTGGCAATCAGGGCAAAGCCCCCAATAGGTCACTTCTGCCTCGTCGATCAGGTAACCGTGGTCGCGCTCGGCAGTCAGACACGGCGCACTGCCAATCGCGCAGTCGATGTCGATCAAGCGATCGCACTTGCGGCAGGCCAAATGGTGATGATTATCAACGCGATGTTCGTAGCGGGCAGGTGACCCCGCCGGCTGAATGCGGCGGATCAGCCGATGTTCCGACATCGCATTGAGCGCGTCGTAGACCGCCTGCCGCGAGATTACGCCAAGCTCTGTGCGCACGGTTTGACAGATTTCATCCGCCATCGCGTGCGGCGAGGCCTGCACGGCGCGATAGACCGCCAGGCGCTGTGCCGTGACCTGCAGGCCAGCGGCGCGAAGCGCTTCGGATACGTCAATTGGATCCTGACCGGATTCTGAATCGTCCATGGAAGGATACTGCTGCCAATTCTTTACTGAGTCAAGAGTTGGGACGAGATTTTCTGGTGATTATTTTGCCGGACCTAAGTCCGCAGATTGACCGGGGCACGCCGCTGGTCCGGTTCGATCACCGGACGGCGTGATTTTTCTCGAACAGGCTGCCAATGACCGCGCGCGCAGACGGCGGCAAGCGCTGTCTGCAGTTTGGGAAGGGGGCGGCGGAATAACCCTATTGCGAAATCACTGTTTAGCGACAGTGACGCCCCGATTACGCCCGCGCGCCGCTCGCACTATCATCAGGATCAGCAGCAACGACATCGGTACAGCACCGCCACCGGAGCCGCCAGTATTAGCCGCTGATTCAGATTCATCGGCCACGGCATCGCCGTTTTCAGATGTTGGCGCGTCGGGTTGCTGTACATCCAGGGTATCGGGATCCAGTGGAATCAGGTCGCGCCGGCTGGAGGTGGAAAACGGCCCAACCAATCCGCCACTATCCCTGCAGGTGGTGTAGGACTCAGATGAGTGCCATGATCGGATGTGTCCCGGGACGTCGCCGGTTGCTGGAATGACTTCTACTTCATCGTGAATAGTAATAGCCCAGTCACCGGTTACGCCCAGCGCGCCATCCACCAGACGCCATTCGTCGTTGGTCCCGCCATCACCACCACCCATACCAAAGCGGGTGCCAACCAAACCGCGCTGCTCACCGGTACTGGCAGAGAAGAAGCTATTCCAGACACTGTTGTAATATTCCGGATAGTACTCGCTACCATTCCACACACTTGGCCAACAATGGATGGTTCTCTCCCAGAAGCTCTGATAAAGGTCCCAATGCGCTGTCGTCAGCGGCACTGCTACACTGGTTTCAAGATTAACCAAAGGCTCGGCAAGTGCCGGTGCAGGTTGTCCGGTGACAATTAATGATTCGGTTTCGGGTTCGCTATTGGGGAGCTCCTCGCCGATGTACCCGGTCGGGCCAAAATCGGCCCCGGATTGATCAAAACACTCACGATAGGCAGGTGTCCGCGTACCGCCCCAGATTCGGATGCCGGCAGGTGTCGATTCAGTCGCCTCGATGATTTCCAGCCAGTTGCGCGCAGGTTCGTCTCTGCCCAACAGCGGACCAATATAGCGCCCATCGACGACGGTCCAGACCTTGTACATCACATCGTCTGGCCAGATCAGATAGGGAAGCTTGTCGTACTCTGCATAGGCGGTATACGGCGGCGAGGTCGGGAGCGGCTGGTGATAAAGAATGCTGTCGAAACTATTGAAGCGATTGGCGTAGGCTCCGGTATCACGATCAAGGTCGTAACCTTTGCATTCAATAGTGCGGCCAGCCAAATCCCGGTTGGCGTTCCAGTAAGGGCGGATTAACTGGACTTGCTCCCCGGTTTCTTCGTTAACAAGCGATGGCATACCCGCAGACTCATCGGTAACGACACAGGAACCCAATGCGTCACTATCGTAGTTCCACTCCCAGCCAAAGCCATCTCCATCCGGGTCGACAGCAATAGAGCTGCAGCTTCTGTCCACCTGCGAATACACGCTGAAAGACACAATTGATAACATCAGGAACAAAAGGCTGGCGAGAGAGGTATGCGTTTTCATGATGGCAACTTCTTTTTAGTCATGACATTATAGGCTCGATCACCTTGCTGTCAAACTGGCGATTGTTAAATTGGGCGCTGGTCAAGCACCCCCTGCTACCTTTTAGTCTTCGGAAAATCTGGTTCTTTCGACACAATCATCCATTCAACGCGACCGGTTTTTTATTTGAATATGAACAGGCTTGGTGAATTCATACCCTGTGCGAAACCGACGCCCAAAAAGTACAGGCCGCAGGCCCAACTTCGATACCGACAGTCTCTTGCATGATTGCACATGAATTCAGAAAACGTATCTACTTGAAAAGCAAGTTTTGCTACGTTCAACTGATACTGATCGCCCTCTGCGCTGTATCAGGATGTGCCACAATGCACCCGACACCCGATACAGACAGCAACGGCGTGCGCGATGATATCGACAACTACATTAATGGCTTTGCGAAAAACGATACGAAAATGGCAAACCTGACGCAGTACGGCCGTGCTGTACAGGCGTCTGTCGAGGTGGATGCCAATGATCGCATCGCCGTTACGGCGGTGAAGGAACGTTACCTGGTTGCACTCAGTTTCCTGTATTCCGCCAGCGGTATGGGTCAAAGCGAAATTAACCAATTCACAGCCGAGATAAAGTCACTCACAACTGACACCTTGATCCGTGCAAGGCATGTCCCATAAGTTATCATCGTGCTTCTTGAGGTCTTTCACCTTCGATGTGACCACCATCGCGAACCGGATTCTTATCGATCGACAAGACCGAGTTACTGAGTGCGCGATCGAATCGCTAGTAGCAAAATGCTGCTTACCTGACCCCTCAGTCACTCATACGCCACAACTATTGCAAGCACTACCGATGGAATGACTGCCCGTGCTTAACATTCGATCTTACCGACCAAATACGCTGTTTTGCTGACTAATACGACAGCTGAATCAGCAACTCGGCACCCAATCTTCCACTGGGTTTTCGAACTAATCCCAGCAGATTTCAGCGGTAGGTTTTTATCGAAGCCTGTCCTTTTTTAATCCTGGTCAAAGGATAGGGTGCCGATATGTTATTCAATTGTGTTTGCCGGAACGAGTGTTGCTGTCCACCCTAGCACGCACTATCCGCAGTACCGTTGCAAAGTTGATCGACGATCGCGACGAACTCATCAACTTGCTGCAATGGTAAATGTGGTGTGACAGCAACCAGCTCCAGCCGATCCGGATCGTCCAGTGGTCTGGTCACCAATTGCCTGATGTCGGCCACGTGTGCGGCGTAGGGATGCAATATGGCACTGCCACAGCCAGCCTGCACCAGTGCGCAGATGCTCTCGATGGTCTGCGCCGACAAGGCAAAGTTTGGCTGGATGCTGTGGCTTGCAAAGATGCGGTCAATGTGACCGCGCAGGCTCATGCCGGCAGAGAAGCCGATCAAAGGTTCCCGACTCAACTGTTTAATATTGATCTGCTGGTGGTCCACCAGCAGATGCCCTTGCGAAAACGCGCAGAGCCAGGGACGGGATGTCATCGATCGGGTTGTCACCGCACGCCTGCTCCCCATTGCACCGGCAGTAAACCCGACGTCATAAGCGCCACTCTCGACGCAGCCGGCGATGCGATCGGTGGTTTCGGTGTCCAGCGTGACAGCCGTATCTGGATGCATTTGCAGATAGCGGGCAATCGCGCGCGGCAATAACTCGCTCGATAGAGACGGAAACGCAATTATCCGCAAACTGTTGGTGCCGTGTTCGGCAATCCGCTGCGCCGCCAGTTGGATCTCGTCGAGCCCTACGTAGTGCCGTTCGACCTCTCGCAACAATGCCTGTCCCTCCTGCGTCAGCTGCAATCTGCCGTGGGTGCGATGGAATAGAGCCAGATTCAGTTGCGACTCCAGCCTGGCCAGCAATCGGCTGACCGCCGGCTGCGATGCGTGCAGTGAATTTGCCGCCTCGGTAACCGTGCCGACGCGGGCGACAGCACGAAAGGCATCCAGTTGACGAGTGTTCATGGCATCGGCTTCAGACTATTACATTAGTGCATAGCCTATACAACTCTTTGCATTGGAATGCATTACCACAGCTTGCTAGATTCTGCGTATGACGGACGAGGGACCCCCATGCAGCTAGCCTCAAGCTCAATAGAAGCAGACGACATCATGGCGCTGCAGGAAATCTTCCACAGCCGCGGCTGGTCAGACGGTATGCCGGTGCTGCCGCCTACGGCGGAAGCGGTGCAGGCCTGTCTGGACTGGGCACTGACGCCGCCCGATCAGCTGATTGGCGTAGAACCGGTCAGAGAACGGGCGGTCACGGCCGAAAAAATCGCCATCAATGCCGTGATGGCCGGTTGCCTGCCGATCCATTTTCCCGCCGTGCTGACGGCCTGGTCGGCAATGCTGCAGGAAGAATTTCTGTTGCACGGCGCCACGGCGAGCACCGGAGGCTGCGCGATCCTGATGGTGTTAAACGGCGACATTCGCCTTGAAATCGGGGCCAGCAGCAGCTTCAGCGCACTGGGTGTCAGCGATCGCGCCACGTCGGTCATCGGCCGAGCCATTCGCCTGGGCCTGATCAACATCCTCGATATTCACCCCGGCGGCGCCGATCGCTCAACGCTTGGCCACCCGGAAAAAATCAGTTTCTGCATTGCCGAAGACGAAGAGAACACCGACTGGCAGCCGCTCGCGACCATGCGCGGTGTACCAAACGGCGCTTCAGCGGTAACCGTGCTCGCCGCTGGCGCGCCAAGGCAGATCATGAATGAGTGGACCACTGAGCCTGAAGAAATTCTCGAGACCTACGCCGCTGAAATTCGCGCCAACATGCGTCACTACTCCATTTGGGGTGGAAACTATGCGGTCGTCATCGCACCTCAGCATCGTGCACATCTGCAACACGCCGGTTGGAGCAAGGCCGACGTCGCACAGTTCATTTTCGAGCGCGCACGCGTACTCCGAAGAGAATGGGCGCAGGTTGGCAAAGCCGCGGTCGTGCGCGATCGAGGTGACACCGAATACCGCGCATTGCCAACGCCAGACGACCTGATGGTGATTGCGGCCGGCGGGCCGGCCGGCGGTTTTGGCGCCGTGATACCGCCGTGGCTGGGTGTCAAAAGCAAAGCCGTCACCGCAGCCATCGGCGCCTGTATCGATTGCGAACCATAGAAAAAAGGACCACAACATGACCTATCGGGTATTGAATCCAACCAGCGAGACGTCAGCCACGCAGAGTCTTCTCGCCCCACGCCTGACAACAGTAAAAGGTGCCACAGTCGGGCTTATCTCAAACGGCAAAGAGGGCAGCAAAGGTTTCTTTTCACACCTGACGCATCTGCTCAAAGAAGAGCTGGGGGTGGCCAATGTGGTGCTGCGGCACAAACCCAACTACAGTGCCCCGGCACCGCTTGATATCATCGATGAGGCGGCACAATGGGATCTGGCAATCACTGGTCTTGGCGACTGAGGCAGCTGCTCATCGTGCAGTTTGCATGATGCAATCGCCGCTGAACGCCAGGGAACGCCCGCAGTCGCTGTGATGACGACCAATTTCGTCACCGCCGCTGAACTGATGGGCCGAATTCTGGGTATACCGGGCTATCAATTTGCGGTTATTAAACACCCCGTCAGCAGTGCCACGGATGCCGGCTTGCAAGCCCGCGCAAGAACCACGATCGAGGCGATCAACAGCATCGTGCTCGCCCAATCGTCAGACCATGACTTAGAGTGAGTCCCTGTGGATCGAGACACCGAAATCGAACTGGCACGAGAGCTGATCGAGCTGCAGCAAAGTGGCAGCGCTTTTCTGGACGAGCAGGTAGAACGCAATCCAGTAGCCGCTTACCGCAGCGCGGATCAGTTCATGCGCGAGCGCGAGCGCATTTTCAAGGCACTGCCGCAACCCCTGGCGCACAGTAGTGAACTACCGCAAGCCGATTCGTTCATCCGGCGCATGCTGGCCGGCTTGCCGATCCTGTTAACCCGAGACCGCGATGGCCAGGCGCATGCGTTTTTGAATGTTTGCCGGCATCGCGGCACGCGACTGGTCGATGATGAGCGCGGCTGCAAGCAACGCTTTGTCTGTCCGTATCACGCCTGGACCTGGAACAATCGCGGCGAACTGATCGGCGTGCCGCATCGGGAACAGGGATTCCCGGATCTCGAATCCGAAGACTTTGCACTGCGTCGCGTGGGCTGTATTGAACGGCACGGTTGGTTGTGGGTATCTGCCAGCCAGGATCCAATTGCGTTTGACGAAGATCTGCAATTGTTGAGTCGGGAGTTCGACTGGTTCGGCGCAGACCAGTTGCAACTGCTGCACGCTGAAACACAGACGCGAACCGTCAACTGGAAACTATTGGTCGAGGGCGGCATCGAGGCCTATCATTTTCGCGTCGCCCATCGCCACACCATAGCACCCTACTTTGAAGACAATCTTTCAAGCTACTGTGCTTTCGGCCCGCATTTAAGATCGATACTTGCGCGAAAATCGCTGCCGGCGCTCGCGAATGAACCGGTAGATACATGGCGGCTGCGCGATCACGCACAAGTGCTGTACAGCGTCTTCCCTGCTAATCAGCTGCTGGTGCAGTCAGATCATGTTGCCTGGATACGGCTGGAGCCATTGTCGGCAACCAGCACCCAGATCTCACTCAATTCACTGGTACCGACCGAGCGCACCCACACAGATGACGATCTGGCACACTGGCGCAAAAACCACGCGATTACACTCACCACGCTAAACGAGGATTTTGATATCGGCGAGAGCATACAGGCAGGGATAGAATCGGGCGCCAATGATCATTTTACCTTCGGCAGATTCGAGGGCGCGCTGGCGGCATTCAACAAGAGTGTCAATCGATACGTCTTGCAGGCCGATCGATAAAGCGCATCAAAGCCGGGCAACCGCCTGACGAACTTGGTTAGCTCATCAAACTGACAAAGCTTCTGGCTGCCAGCACTCAGTGAAATTTGATCGGTGCTGACGATGCCACATTCGCGTTTAAAAAGCGATGAACGCGGGTGCTCAGGCTCAAACCCCTGATTGTTCATCCCTGCATAGGGCGTTGAGCGATAGTTGGCGCGGTACGCGATGGCAGTGAGCGCATTGAGTTCGGCGGCGATTCGGTCAGCCGCTTCGTTGTGCAGAAAGCCGGCTAATTCCACCAGCGTGTCTCGTTGCATCATCTCGTGTGCCCGGCCTACAGCACTGCCCCGCGATCAGACTCCAGATCGTCGCTTGGAGATCGTTGCGATCGCGCGTAAAAAGTGCTTGCCAAATCCAAACCACCCGCCCTACTATTTTGCACACGATTGCAAATCGACTTCGCCGAACGTGAAAACTCATGCGCGCTCGACACCTACACCAAGCAGGGGAACAAATATGTCGTTGAAGAATGTCGTCATCTCCGGAGCCTTTCTCGGCCTGATGAGCTCAGGCGTACACGCCGCTGACTGTGGTCCAGAGGGACAGTCTATCCGCATCCTCGCGTCGGATTTTCCCGCCATTCACGCGATCGCCGGCACGGCGGAAGGCATCTGTGGTGCCGCTGCCTCAGAGTTCACCCGCAACCACACCACCGAGGCACGGCAGATCATGAATGCCGCGCTGACACCCGATCCGGCGGAATACACCAGCGTCATCGTCGCGAACTCAACCCTTACCCAGCTGATGAACGACGGGCTGGTTCGGCCACTGAATGATTTGCTCGAAAAATACGGCCAGCACATTCCTGAAAACCTTCTGATCAGCATCGATGGGCAGGTCATGGCGGTGGCTTTCATGGCCAATTCTCAGCACCTGTTTTCGCGTACCGACATCCTCGAGCAAGCGGGTGTCGAAGGCATTCCGTCCACTTACGACGAGATTCTGGCCGCCGCGGAAAAGATCCGCGCCGCCGGCATCATGGAACACCCACTGGTGATGAACATGAAAACCGGCTGGAACGTCGGCGAATCATTCAATCTGGCGTTCATGGCCAATGGCGGTGA
This sequence comes from uncultured Granulosicoccaceae bacterium, assembly GCA_964573105.1. Classification (GTDB taxonomy): domain Bacteria; phylum Pseudomonadota; class Gammaproteobacteria; order Granulosicoccales; family Granulosicoccaceae; genus CAKZSB01. Next base: position 5,941 of record CAZNIS010000034.1, on the reverse strand, counting down.
GTTTTTCAAACCCGGTACGGCCGAACCGACCGTTAACAGCGAAGCCGGCGTTGCCGCACTCAACACACTCAAGGCACTGGTTGAGTACACCCATCCCGATCACCTGACGCACGCGTCTAACGAGACGCAAGGACTGTGGGAAGCGGGCAAAGCGGCGCTGGGCATCATGTGGGGGTCACGAGGTGCCGTGATTCTGGATGACGAAGGCTCAACCGAAGAGGTGACATCAAACACCGTTCTGTCCGCCGCACCGTCGGTTAGCGCAGGCGGCACACCAGGCGCCACGCTCTGGTGGGATGGTTTTACCATTTCCACCAACGTGCCCGACGCCGAAGCCGAAGCCACGTTTGCCGCATTGGCCAGCGCTATCACACCGGAAATGGTTGCGGCAAACAACGACGATGCCGTGTGGTTAATCGAGGGCTTTCAGCCGGGGGCGGCGGCCGAGGGTGTTTCAGCCACCGCGCGTGCCGGCGCCAAGCCCTACCCGATGATTCCGCAGATCGGCTTGATGCACAATGCCCTGGGTGCCGAGCTGTCAGATTTTCTCAAAGGTGATGAAAGCGCCGAGCAGGCACTCGCGGACGTTGAAGCCGCCTACACAACCGCGGCCAAAGAAGCCGGTTTCCTGAAGTAAGTCCGGCAAAGCTAAAGAGAGGTCAAATTGACCTCTCTTTATGTCTAACGGTTCAGACCCACCACTTCGGCAATGAAACATCGCACGTTTTTCTGGTTCATGCTGCCAACCCTGTCGGCGATGATTCTGTTTATTTTCCTGCCGATCATATCAGTCTTTATTCAGTCGCTATATGTCGCACATGAACAGATCCTGGTGGTCTCGGAGAGTTGCGGACCGTTCGGTTGCACCACCACGACATCGGTGGACCTGGAAGCTACCGAAGCGCTGCGACAGCAGGCGCCACTGGGCCAGTTCAATGGGCTGGCCACCTATTTCAACCGTTCACATCTCGCGTCTGTAGAAGTTGTAGAAGCCTGGCAGGGGCGCAGCGGTCTGGGCGAGTTTCTGGATGAGGTTATCGACCTGCCCTTCTACCGGGCTCTTTTTTTTACCCTCACCTACACAGCGATCGTCACGCCACTGGTCATTGTGCTCGGACTTGCCATCGCGGTGGGCGTCAACAACCTGCATCGTTGGCTCAAAGGGCCATCGATTTTTGTCTCGCTGTTGCCGTTTCTGGTAACGCCACTGGTCGGGTCGCTGATTCTGTTCTGGATGGTGGACGGCGACGGTGTCATTGGCGCAAGCCTGCAACGCTTGTTTAACAATCCTGCGCTCAGCCTGAAGGCCTCCACCGCACTGACCTGGACGATGTTGATCGTGTACGGCGTCTGGCACACGCTGCCGTTCAGTTTTATCACCTTTTACGCGGGGCTGCAGACCGTTCCGCGCGACACGCTGGAGGCCGCCCAGGTGGACGGCGCCTCCAAATGGCAGCAATTGATGTACGTTGTCGTGCCCCACCTGATCCCCCTGGTATCGTTCGTGACCTTAATGCTGCTGATGGACAACTTTCGAGTCTTTGAACCGATTGTGAGCTTTTCAGCCGAGGCACACGCGACATCACTGAGCTGGATTATCTTTAACGATCTGCGCGAAAGCGGCAATCCACTTTATGGATCGGCGGGTGCGACGTCGATCATGACTATCATCGGTGTCGTTGTCCTGCTGACCCCGGTGCTGATTCGTACCTGGCGTGATTTCAACCGCAAGGCACACTGAGGTTACGATCATGGCAAGCCAGTCTACATCCAGACTCACCCCGTCGAAGACAATATCCTATGCGCTGGTTATGCTGTGGCTTTTTGTCGCCGCCTTTCCTTTTTTCTGGACATTCTGGGGCAGTTTCAAGGTACAGGCCGACTTTCTCTCCAAAGCGGATTGGACGAACGCGCTGACCGGCGTCAACACCATCGCCCAAACCGGAGGCGCCTTCACCGGAGATGGCTATCACGGCGCCTGGGTGCTGTCCGGATTCTGGGAAAACGCCATCAACAGCGCGATTGTCGTCGCCGCTGTTGTCATTATATCGCTGACGATTGGCACGCTCGGTGGCTACGCGCTGGCGCGCTCGGGCTTTCGCTACGCGTTCTGGATTTTGATGGCGGCACTGGTGTTTCGAGCCATGCCACATATCACCCTGGTATCGGGCTACATGCTACCGTTCTTCGAATGGAATATCTGGGGACTTTTGCCCACCACGATCATTGTGCTGGTCGCGATCAACCAGCCGTTTACGCTGTGGATGCTGCACTCGTTCTTCTTAAACATCCCCAAAGATCTTGACGAGAGCGCGATGGTCGATGGCTGTACCCGCATCCAGGCGTTTCGACATGTAATCGTGCCCGTCATGTGGCCGGGTGTAATCACCACCGGACTATTCAGTTTCCTGCTCGCCTACAACGATTTCACCGTCACAGCGATGCTGTTGAGCGAAGAGAACGAGACGATCATTCCTGCCATCAACAGTTTTATGGGCACCACTCAGATCGAGGGCAAGGTCATGTATGCCGTCGCCGCTGTCGTCTCCGCCACCGCGCCACTATTCGTACTGATTTTGTTTTTTCAACGCCATATCGTATCCGGCCTGACGGCGGGAGCAGTCAAAGGCTAAAGCCAGTACACCCGCCCAGCACGCAACGAGCAAAGACGCAAGGTAACGCAGTCGATGAACACAACAGCGACCGACACACCAACAGCTAACAAAGCGCTGCTTAGCCCACTTCGCGCTGCAATGTACAACTTTGACGAAGCTGGCGTGCGCGCCAGGTTAAACCAGATCATTAGCGCAGATGCCACTATTCACATGGCTCATCCGCTTGGCGACATGATCGGCCCGGACGCGCTGTATCAGAAAGCTTACGGGCCGCTCTATCAGTCAATTCCCGATCTTGAGCGACGAGACTATATCGTCATGGCAGGCCCAACCGAGCGCGGCGACGAATGGGTCGGCTGTGGCGGCTTCTACACTGGCACTTTTGTCGCACCCTGGCTCGATATTCCGCCCAC
>CAZNIS010000034.1:0-2813 GCA_964573105.1 uncultured Granulosicoccaceae bacterium | reverse complement strand
GGTCCGTCGGGGATCGGTACTGGCCGTGGCATCGCAGGCTTTCGCAACTGGCATCAGATCCCGTTTCTGAATGCCATGCCCGACAGAGGGCTTGAGCGCGCCAAAATCACCTATCACTTTTTTGGCGATGGTGACTATGTCGCTGTCACCGGATGGCCCAACATGATTCAGACTGTCAGCCACGATGGATGGCTGGGGATAGCACCGGCGGGCAAGAAAATCACCATGCGCTCGCTCGATTTCTGGCGCATAGAAAACGGCCTGATACGCGAAAACTGGGTGATGGTTGACCTTCTCGACGCGTGGCGCCAACTGGGTGTAGATGTATTTGCCAGATTGCGTGAGTTCAACAAAACGCGAGTCACCGGGCGACTTGCGTTTCCGGTTGGCGATGTCTGATTTCAACGATCTGATGGCAAAGAGCAGTTGCTCGCGTTTTCTGTGAAGCAGGATTAATGACAAATTCAGCAATCACATCGGCGGATGTCGCGAAACGGGCCGGAGTGAGCCGATCGGCAGTCAGCCGCGTATTCACTCCCGGTGCCTCCGCCTCGGCGAACACAGAACAAAAGGTACGCCAGGCAGCCACCGAGCTTGGCTATCGACCGAATGTGCTGGCTCGCGCCATAAAATCTGGCAAGAGCAGGATGATCGGTCTGATCGTGGCCTATCTGGACAACCAGTTCTATCCGGACGCGATTGAAAAACTATCCAACGCACTGCAGCACGAGGGCTATCACGTGCTGGTGTTCATGGCATCGCAAAAGGCGGGCAATATCGATAACGTCGTCGACGAAATCCTCGACTATCAGGTCGATGGCATCATTGCCGCATCCGTTGCCATGTCTTCCGACCTCGCCGATCGCTGCACTGCGGTGGGCGTGCCAATCGTGCTGTTCAATCGCAGCCAGGATGGTCTGGCCGCAGCGACGGCGGTGACCAGTGACAATCAAGCCGGTGGCCGCAAGGTCGCCGAGTTTCTGTTGGCAGGCGGCCACCAGCGCATCGCCTACATCGCTGGCTGGGAAGGGGCATCGACTCAGCGTGATCGCGAAATCGGTTTTACCCAGGCTTTAGCCGCAGCAGGTAGAAAAATGGTGGCGCGCGAAGTTGGCAACTTTCGAATGGACGAGGCGCGCGGCGCTACCTTGCGAATGTTTGTACCCGGCACACCAATGCCCGATGCCGTGTTTGTCGCCAACGATCACATGGCGCTCGAGGTGATGGACACCCTAAGGTTCGAATTCGGTCTGGATATACCCGGGGATGTCTCTGTTGTGGGCTATGACGATGTTCCGGCAGCGGCGTGGCGATCCTATAACCTCACCACGGTTCGCCAGCCCGCCAATCGCATGGTGGCCGCTACGATTGAGTTGCTGCTGGCCAAAATTGATCACCGGTCAACGCCACCCGGCAACATTGAAGTCGATGGACCACTGATTCTGCGTGGGTCTGCCCGCGTACCTGAAGGATGGAAAAATGCAGGGGTTTGATTCGAAGTTCATCGACTTCCCGGACTACATCATCGGCATCACCAGAGAGATCTGGGAAGATCGGGGAATTGCGAAGCTAAACGAGTACTACGCCCCGGACATTATCGTGCGCTCACCTGCATCTGTCGTGGTTGGCAACCAGGGCGTGATTGCCGCGACCCTGGCCACACTCAACGAATTTCCCAACCGAACCTTGCTGGGAGAGGATGTGATCTGGTGTGGCTCACCGGAAAAAGGCATGCTCTCGTCACACCGATTGCAATCGACCGCAACCCATACCCGCCCTGGCGTTTACGGTGCGCCTACCGGAAAGGAAGTGCGCTACCGCATTTTGGCCGATTGCCATGCTATCGACAATCAGATTAACGATGAATGGTTGATTCGCGACCAGGGCGCTATCGTCAGACAATTAGGGAAGGATCCAGCCGAATACGCTCGCGAACTGATTGCCGCCGAAGGTGGCCCGGATAATTGTGTCACACCCTATACCCCGGCCAACGACGTGGAAGGCCCGTACAAAGGCACAGGCAATAACAGCGAATGGGGCGAGCGCTATTGCGACGTGCTCACCCGTATCATGCAGGCCGATTTCGCAGTGATACCGCAGGCCTATGACCGCGCGGCAGCACTGTGCTATGCCGGTGGCACAGAGGCACTGTCCCACGATGGTGCCGATCAATTCTGGATAGGATTGCGCGCATCGTTTCCTCATGCTCAATTTACAATCCATCACGCCATCGGCCGCTACGATCCCACCATGCCTCCACGCGCCGCGGTGCGCTGGAGCTTGCACGGCAAACACGATGGCTGGGGTGCTTTTGGAAAACCAACGGGCGCCGATGTCTTTGTGCTGGGCGCCTGCCATGTTGAGTTTGGCGCTGTAGCCGGCGACAAACCGCTGATAAGACGCGAGTGGGCGTTATACGATGAGACGGCTATCTGGAAACAGATACTGCTGCAGACCGGGGAACTGTGAGTCACGGGTGTACAGCAGGCACCGGATTCCAGATCTCATCAGGTCAATACGCAGGTTTTTCAAAATCTGAGTAAATCTCGTTGGAGCAGCCGTGACAAAATTCAGCCTGCCACTAGCAAAACTATGCGGGGTAATTTTTGAACCGTTGTAGCAGACCCTTCGTTCGCGTTTGAAGCCAATACCCTAATAGACTGACTAACCGCCATGATCTTCGCCCAGCGTAGTGTTCAACATCGGCCTTACCAATTTACGCATTTCCGGGGGAAGCCTGAGCAAGGGGACATCTGAGGGCGGATCGGAGTTCATCACAGCAACGGCCGCGTCCAGACACTGCAGCGGAATAC
>CAZNIS010000033.1:41315-64750 GCA_964573105.1 uncultured Granulosicoccaceae bacterium | reverse complement strand
ACGCGTCGACAGATCAGGCATGGCAGGATGCGTTGGCCAAGGCAGAATCTACTGACGCCGTGCTTGTGAAATTACAGATCTGCACAAGCTACAGTCAATATCTGGCAAAACTCAATATCTGGCAAAACAAGGTGAAACTGAAAAGGCCGTCGCGCTACTGCGCGAGGCGATTGAAGCCATTACCTCAACGACAGAGCTGCCCGATGTAGCGAAGGCTCGAAAGGTGCTGGCCGCAATCGACAATAAAAACTGATGCGCCTGGTGATCGGCGAGTCCGCCGGTCACCAGACAGCTTGCCACCCCTAATCAGGAATCCTGCTCGATTCGCAAGTATTCGTTGTGGTGCCTGGGTTCGGGCTCGCCGGCGCGAGGTTCAATGTGCTGGTTGCATTCAAGTCTGAAAGCCGACCCGCCATTTCAGTGAGACGGGTCGGATTGATCTGCAATACTGACCAGCCGTTTAATTGGCTCGATAAAATTTTCTACGGCGTTACTTCACATCAGATTGCGCTAGTTATCGGCTAGTAACTTATCAAACAGCTTGTCTGCAGTTTCAATGAAGCCGGGTACGTCTTTATCCCATTTGCGTTGCACGCCATCGTCATAGTTCAGGTAGAGTTTGTCGTCGACAATGGCCCAGTTATCAAGCTCGATTTTAACCAGCGCCCCCTGTGCGACTCCATAGGCACAGTAGCCGCCGTATTGCGGGGCATATTTTTCAGGGTTCGCGGTAAAAAGATCGAGATTCTCCTGTGAGGCGAACTTCCAGGTCGCCCCCATCCACTGAGTGGTAAATTTATCGCTGCCAGCCATCGGCTTGCCCTGCGTCCAGTAGGCGACCGTATCCCCACCACGAATCGCCACGTCGGTGGACTTGTAGCCGAACAATCCCTTCTTCTCCAGCGTGTTGATGGGTTCGGCCGCATTGACGATTGAGGCCAGTGATAACATCAGCGCTGCGGTCACGAAACGGGCAAATTTTCTCATCTCAATCTCCATCATGTTGGATGCCAGGGGTAGACCAGTCAGACCAATCCAAGTTCACCGTCTGATGGTCCGGGCAATATGCCTGATCGTGTAATCTGCTGGCCTGGACGGAAAATGCAATGCCCGGGCTTGAGTTCTGGCGACTTCCCGACACCCGCGATATCAGCCGTTCGCGCCGCTGCTAATCGGTGTAAACTTGCGGCTCACGACGATGGTATACCCGCCGGGTCGCCACCGCCTGCCCTCACGCTTTGTCCGCCCTTCCGGTCTACCCTCGGACTAACAACGTAATCATGTATCGATCAAACCGCCAGCAAGTTTTCGCCCGAGCGTACTGCCTGTGACGCCTGGCAAAGAGGATCTCTGGTTTCTGCCACTGGGTGGTTGCGGCGAAATCGGCATGAATTTCAATCTCTACGGCCACGACGGCCACTGGCTGATTATCGACTGCGGTCTGTCATTTTCAGAGCTACCGGGCGAATCGGGGCAACGTTCTGCGAGTCGGGTGGTACAGATGGCCGATCCGGCTTTTATTGTCGAGCGCCGCGACGAGATTGCCGGCATGATCATCACCCACGCACACGAAGACCATATCGGTGCAGTGCCGCTACTGTGGCCGCAGCTGCAATGCCCCATCTACACCACCGCATTCACCGGGCATGTGCTTCGTCGCAAGCTTGCGGAAGCCCGGATCGAAGACGTACCCGTCCATCTGGTCAGAACCGGGCAACACGTCGACATCGGGCCGTTCAGTGTGGAGTGGCTCGGCCTGACACACTCGATTCCCGAGCCGCACGGCATGGTTATTCGCACGCCGGCTGGCAAGATCTTTCACTCCGGCGACTGGAAACTCGACGACGCACCGGTGGTGGGCGAGCGCTACGACCTGGATCGCTGCCGAGCGCTGGGCGCAGACGCGATTGATGCGATCGTCTGCGATTCAACCAACGCCAATGTCGACGGGCACAGTGGTTCAGAAAGCGACCTCTACCCGGGCTTGAAGCAGATCGTCGAGAACGCCAGCGGCCGCGTCATCGTGACGTGTTTCGGCAGCAATCTGGCCCGCGTCGCCACCCTGGCACGTATTGCCGATGAAACCGACCGACACCTGGGCCTGTTGGGCAGATCGATGATCGAGATGGTCACCGCAGCCAAGGCACAAGGGCTGCTGCCGGACGCCCGACCCAACGTCGACCCGGAGCACCTGGGCTATCTGCCACCCGACACCGTGTTGCTATTGGCGACCGGCAGTCAGGGTGATTCAGCGGCCGCACTGAACCGATTGAGCCAGAACCGGTTTCGCGACATGGCAATCGAGCCAGGCGATACCGTTGTGTTCAGTTCGAAGGTCATCCCCGGTAATGAAATCGCGGTAGAAGCCCTGATTGCCAGGCTGGAAGGGTTGGGCGCAACGGTATTTACCGACCTCAATGCCCCGGCCCCTATTCACACCTCTGGCCACCCGGCGACAGATGAGTTGCGCACCATGTACGGCTGGGTTCAGCCTCGCGCCATGATTCCGGTGCACGGCGAGGCTGAGCACCTGCAGGCCAACACGCAACTGGCGCGCGATTGCGGCATTGATCATTGCCTGAATGGCCGCAACGGCGATCTGTTTGTCATCGCGCCAAACGTGCTCATCAGACGCGAAAGCGTGCGCGCTGGCCGTCTGGAACTGGTGGGCAACAAACTGCAGCGCGTCGGGGACAAAACCGACGACACAGCCACCCCGGCAAATCCCTAAACCGCAACAGCCCAAGAATCACGCAAGAGCGATCACCGCGAATCCTACTTGAAGAACGACGGATCCGGTGTGCCCTTGAAACAGCTGAGTACCCACGGATAGGCGTCGATCATGTAATAGCCGTAGACACCGTTGACCATCATGCCGTTGCACTCATCCAGATCGCCCAGGCCGGCTACGTATTCGTAGTCATCGCGAAAACTGCCATCGGGAACGCCACCCGGATTGCCTTCGCTGTCAGGGCGACTGGCGGCTTTCAATCGATAGCTCGACACGGCTTTTCTAACACCCGTGCCATCGTCGAAGTAACTGCCGAAGATCGGAAATCCATCGGCGGCAAAGCCCACGACTGGCGAAGGCGCTGAGGGATTGTCTTCGAACAGCGCGTTCGGCGCGCCGTGATAATGATAGGTGCCATCAGACTGGGTATGAGCATTGTGGCTGTCAACGCGAAAACCATTGGCGGCAAACATCGGATCGTAGCGCCAGGGTTGCTGCGGGTCGTTGCAACCGACCCGACCGTTGCCCACGCCAAAGCAGCCTGCCGCCAGTATATCCACCTTGACCCCGTTTAGCAGGATGGCGTCATCCATGGTTAAAGATAGCGGTGTTGTGCTCACCGCAAATAACGGGCTTGCCGTCACTGTGTACTGGTCACTCTGCGCGGCAACCGCATTCGGAAATGATGCGCTGCCATCGTTGAGATTGTGGTTGGGTATCGCGTTGGTTACAAACGTGCAGCTATCACCACCCACCTCGATTTGCAGACTGCCACTAAAGCTCTGGTTGTTGTTGACGTCGAGCACTTGAGAATCGTAGCTTGCCGCATAGTCGGCACAATTGGCACTGGTGTTGGTCAGTATTGCATCGGTCAGATCAATCGGGTCAGAGCCACCCGTATCCGGCGGTGCCTCGCTACCGCGTATGGCCCTTGCAAAGGCATCCAGCTGTGCGATTTGCTCGCTGAAGTCTTCACTTTGATCGATCAGATTGGACTCTTCGCGAATGTCACTGCGCAGATCGTAGAACTCCCGCGTGCCGTCAGCCAGTTCGATCAGCTTGAAATCGATATCTCTGACCGTCCACCCATTGGCGAGATCGCCGATGAATTCACTGTAGTTGTAGCGTCGGGTGTCTTCGTCATTACCTTGCAGCAGAGGAAAAAAACTGATGCCATCTATCTGTGACGGCACATCGATCCCTGCAGCCTGACTGAGCGTTGGCAGTATATCGACGGTGTTGACCAGGGCAGTCTCTCTGACGTTATCGCTCGATACCATCGCCCCGGACACCACGAACGGCACACGGATGCCACCTTCATAGAGTGAGTTCTTGGCATGCGCCCGCGGGAAGGCGGCAGTGTCGATAACCGCGCGTGGCGTGCCGTTATCACCCAGCACCATCACCAGAGTATTGGCACGCTGATCGGGATCGAGCGAGTCGAGCAGCCGACCTATCTCTGTGTCCATGGCTTCAATCGCCGCCAGAAAATACGGGCGCGAATTGCTGGCGATGTCTTCATCGGTACCCGACAGGCTGCGGTTGTGCAAGTCGGCGGGCGGCAGATGAAACGGCGAGTGCGGAGCCACGTAAGCCACCCAGCTAAACCACGGCCCCTGCTGTGCGGCAATCCAGTCGATCACCATGTCGGTAATGGCGGTGGTGTGATAGGTGCTGGAAGTCTGCTGAACGCCGTTGATGGTCAGCGGCCAGTTGTTGTAGTCATCGAGTGTGCCGGCGATATTGCCAGCGTAGTGATCAACACCAACATCATTCGGATGATTGGGAAGATTGTCGCCGGCGCCCGCCACGTGCCACTTGCCGAACACAGCCGTCTGGTAGCCCGCACTGTCGCCCAGGTGCCGCTGCACGGTCAGCGTACTGGTATCCAGCAGCGATGGCGTGGTGTCGACCCCGCTGTTTACGCCATGCTGGCCGGTCAACACACTGCCGCGCGTAGTGGTGCACGACGGCGTCGCCCACATGTTATCGAACACCAGACCATCGGCTGCCAGCTGATCGAGCACCGGTGTATTCGGCAAGTCCTGACTGTACGAGTACTGCGCCGAGGCATCCAGCCCCTGATCATCGGTGATGATGAAGAGAATGTTTGGCCGGGCATTATCCGCTGTTTCACCGCCGTCAGCGCCGCCGCCAGTATCGGTGCCACCCTGCCCGGTATCGGCGCCACCCTGCCCGGTATCGGTCGTGCCACTATCTGTCTGCCCCTCAGAATCAGTCGGCGCACTACTGTTATCGCTTCCACACGCCACCAGTGTGATCGCAACGATAGTTGCTGCCAGCAACGGAAAAGCCAGCCGCCGTACTGATAATGTCATTCACCTGCATCCTGATAGTAATGACGCCATCCAGATTCGATGGCGTGTCGATTCGAAGACCTGTCGCAGCGCAAGTCCGGGATGGAACCGTGCATTCAATACGGAGCAGGTCAGACTGACGCAATCGCCACAGCGAGGCCCAATGGCGATCCCGCGCATTCAATCGGTGAAAATGCCAGTCGGTGTTCCGTCGATACTGAATTGATTTCGCCGCCGCCAGAAATCGGCAACGCCGGTCTGCCCCATCTCTTCAAAATAGGGTAGTAGATCTGTTTCCGCCCGAGATCTTGCCAGGGTCATTACGGGCACACCACTGCCGCAAGACGTCGTGACCAGTTCGATCTGCAGACTGAATATGTTTCGCGCACCGGCATAGTCCGGAAACAGCCTGCAGTGCGATGACCACTCCGGATCGCGCGGATGAAAGACACGCGCCGCTCCGTAGACGCGAAGGATCATGTGCGGCCCGTTAAAGGCGCAGAACATCAATGTCATGCGCGGCGATTGCAAAAGATGCGCCGCGGTCTCATTGCCGCTTCCCGTCACACTCAGCCAGACAATCTGCTGATCACTCAGCACTCTTAGACAATCCAGCCCTTTAGGTGAAACATTGACGCGACCAGCTGGCGCCGCGGTTGAAACAAAAAACACCTGCTGCTGTTCGATGAAGCGGGTGAAAGTACGGGTGAGTCGATCGGTTTTGACGGCCACAGTTTTTTCCTTCGCAACGGGATGACACCGCCAATCTATCAATGGTCTACTGACAACAGCTTGTCAGTAGTGTTGACACACACTCGGGTCAGGATAGCCATCACCAGCACCAGAAACAGGGCTCAACTGCATTGCCAGACATTCACACGCGACGTATCTGAGGTGGAAGCACTAAAATTGCTACCGTTAAGCAGGGTTGGTCAATAGAATTGTCCCCAAGCTTGCCGGCAGATGGAAACGAACCCGGTCTGATGCGTACATTTTTATATCCAGCCATTCAGCGATCCGCCAATACACGAGGCCAGGCCTGCGCGACATCACATCGCGCTCCGGCACAGCGCCTGCGCCGCACAGGTAAACTTGACGTGTCACAGCAATGACCACTGAGCCACAGGCGCTCACGCATCACACCGATTTGGCCGTGGAGATTGCGAAGGCAGCCGGCGTCAAAATTCTAGAGCTGTTCCTGCCCGAAATCACGGTCACGCAAAAGCCCGACGATACACCGCTGACCGCGGCAGATCTGGCTGCCAACCGGATAATCGTGCATCGCTTGCAGGCGATTGACCCGACCCTGCCGGTCGTCACGGAAGAATCGGATGCCGTCGCCCTGTCGGAACGAGCCGGATGGTCGACCTACTGGCTGGTTGATCCACTGGATGGCACGCGAGAGTTCATCAAGCAAAATGGCGAATTCAGCGTCAACATCGCGCTGATCCACAACGGTCGGCCCGTGCTTGGCGTTGTGCACGCACCGGTGCTGGAGATCACTTACTGGGCTTGTCGCGGTTGTGGCGCCTGGAAACAGGCTGGCGACGAGGAGCCCCGAAAAATCAGTGTGCGTCGAGCGCCACGTGAGCGAATTACTGTGGCGCTGGGCTGGTCAGCAAGGTTCAGCCGGCGGCTGGAGAATTTTCTCAAAAAGCTTGGTGGACACGACGAACTGCGGATGGGCAGCGCGTTAAAATCGTGCCTGGTTGCCGAGGGGCGCGCCGACATCTATGCCTGCCTTGGCCCAACCGGCGAATGGGATACCGGTGCCGCGCAATGTATTGTCGAGGAAGCCGGTGGACAGATCACTGATACGCAAATGCAGGCACTGCGCTACAACGCCCGCGAATCAATGCTGAACCCCGATTTTTTTGTCTTTGGCAAAAGTGACCGGCGCTGGTCTGACTACCTCGACTAACGCAATCGATTCGCCGGTCGGCATTGGGCAGATATGCCGTGACGACTTTCCCGTTGACCGCCGTTAGCATTTGCCGTTTCATGTTGAGCGCCTGCCCGGTGAATAATCGCCTTTCGACTGCAGGCTACTGACCACAACTACTGGTAAAGCCAACATGAAAGTCTATTTCGCACCCCGTTCCCGAGCTGTTCGCACCGTGTGGCTGATTGAGGAAATCGGCTTACCCTATTCACTCGAGCGATTCGAGCTCGGCCAGAAAGCCATGCGCGAGCCTGAGTACACGCGTGTCAACCCGAATGGTCGCGTGCCTTCGCTGGTGGATGGCGACACGACTATCACCGAGAGCACTGCCATCGCGCAATACCTGGCGATGAAACACGCACCCGAATTGGCACCGGGACCGGGCGCAGACAATTTCGCCATGTATCTGCAATGGCTGCACTACGCCGAAGGCATGATCATGCCACCGTTCAGTAACTACGTGGTTGAGACGATTCTGTTGCCGCCAGATCGACGCAACCCTGAGCTCGCCGCACGCGCGATGAAAGTAATGGCCCGCGCGATCTCGGCGGTAGAACCGCACATGGCAGAACGTGACTATCTGGCCGATGAATTCACCATCGCCGATACCATTACCGGGCATGCCATCATCATGGCGCGACGCGCCGGTGTGGACTATTCTGCGCTGCCTCACCTCACTCGCTACGCGGATCAACTTGAAGCGCGACCTGCATTCAAGGCTGCCGATTCTGCGTAACATTCAAGCTGCCTGACAGCATCGAAAAATCACAGTTGAATGAGCGCAAGTCTTACGACTCGCACTATTAAGCGCTTGCGGTATAAAAAAAGGTTATAGAACTGCGCTTTCCGCGGTTCAGGCAGCACTCTGTCCCAATAGATTTTAAGGAGGTGTGATACATTCGGTGGAAAAAATACGCTCAGTCTGCCCGGATAAATTGACATTTCACGTCATGACATTATACTGTCTATAGTTCCCGATGCGCTCTAGCTTCCCAGCAGGAGCCAGCAGCACATCAAGCAACATGATAGTTGCGTTAATAGACGGAATTTTATTTGATGATCACTGACACCACTGCGTTTGTCACCCGAATGGGCTGTCCGGAAAACGGGATGGTCAAAGGACTGTCCCGAACCGGGGGTCACTCCACCAGAATAGCCGCCATCCGCGCTGATCTGGATTCCCAACGTGCGGCCCACGTGCGCCAGCTGTTGCTACCAGCCGAGTTGGAGAGCATTGCAAACCTGCTCGCACCCCATTTTGATCAAGCACACGGCATCGATGCGATTAAACGAGACAGCGATGGCCTGATTACGGAACTGGAAAATGCCTGCCAGCGCGATGTCTCATTGGCGCAATCGCAAGTGTTTATCAAGTGCCAGCAACTGGCCACCGAGTTCTTTGGCGAGCCCTGTCACTACGGCTACGACCACGCCATCTTAAAGCAACCTGGCAGCGTTGCTGTCGACTGGCATCAGGATCAGCACTACTCACGAATGGATCTCGACAAGCAGTGTCTGACATTCTGGATACCGCTGCAGCCGACAAGCCAACAGAATGGCGGCATGGAGTACGCGGCAGGTGACTACGATCTGCTGCCACATACACCAGTGGCCAAAGGATCATCGTATTATCGAGTCAGTCAGGAACATCTCCCTGCCGATGAAACTTTTAGCCCGACTATGCAACCGGGTGACGTTTGCATTCACACGCCCATGACGCTGCACCGCAGTCACCCGCATCAGGGCAGTGAGGCGCGGCTAGCCTGGATTCTGCAGTTTAATCGCTACGGGTATTCGCGATTTTTTCGTTGGGGCAATATTCAGCGCCATATCAAAAAGCTCTATATGCTTGAGCCCTATCAACCGGCTGACATGGCGCGAGTCAAAATCGATTAAGCGTTGGCTCAGGGGCATCCGCTCCAATGCGTCTGGCGACGCGAAACCCCAGATTCGCCGTCGTCGACTCCGCAGACAGGGATTGTCGCGACGAGTTTCGATAACGCAGGCAATAGGTATGGTGGCAAAGAAAGGAGCCACCTTTAGCCACAAAATGCTCACCATTCAGTGGCCCCTTCGGATTGCGTACCGGCCGTGGTGAATGCAGCCGGGTAAAACGATCGGCCACCCACTCCCAGACATTGCCCGTCATGTTGTACAAGCCGAAGGCATTGGGTTTGAATGCTGTGACTGGAGCTGTACCGATAAAACCATCATCACCACTGTTGCGTGCAGGGAAGTCACCTTGCCAGATGTTGCAGCGGTGCTCGCCTTCCGGCTCTAATAAATCTCCCCACGGATAGGGCTTGCGCGCAAGGCCAGCACGCGCGGCGTACTCCCACTCTGCCTCAGTTGGCAGGCGACAACCGCTCCACTGACAATAGGCCAGCGCATCCTGATAACTGACGTGAACAACCGGATAATCCATTCGGTTTTCAATCAAACTGCCCGGCCCTTCCGGTGTTCGCCAGCACGCGCCTGGTACATCGCGCCACCAGGGTGCGACAGAGGCTGCCTGATGCGCCGACGAATCTTCAGGCATCGCCTGAAAGACGAACGATGAGCCACGCTGTTCAGCCTGCGTCAGGTAGCCCGCGGCACGAACAAAGCGCTCAAAATCGCGATTGCTGACAGCGGTTGCCGCTATCGCGAAGTCATCCACCCAAACGGATCGACACGGTGCTTCGCCATCCTCGGCATGTGGGGCATCGTCGCTGCCCATATCGAACCAGCCGCCTGACAGTCTGCAAAAGCGAGTGTGCGACTGATGCTCAGCGCGTTCGATTGGAACGGGAGAATAATGAACCGGGTTGCCGGGGCGATCGGGCAGGCAGCAGCGTTTACCGGTCTCACTCATGACAGACGATGTCCATCAATCGTATTGATACACCGGCCCCCATTCATCACCCCAGGCTTCTCGCCAGAACGACATGCGCATCGAATTCTGAATCGGTGCACCCCCGGCCCACAAATCGGCCTCGGCGCGCACGTGACGGCGAAAGAACTCGGTTAGCATGGCGTTGAGTTCAGCCTCGGTATCGGCATGCGCCGCAAAGCCTGATAGATTGGTGGTTTCACCGGGATCGTTTTCGACATCGTAGAGTTCATCGCCAATGCCCTGATTGTTGGGTCCGTCGTAGCGCTTGAAGAACGCCCACTTTTGCGTGCGCACCACGCGAGTTTCCTCCTGTTCAGAGTAGACCGCATCGTCACCCCAATCGGCGGGCATGTCGCCTTGGAGCACCGGCATCAAATTGCGGCTTGGCAGCGCTTCGCGCGAGTCAGTTGTCGCAATACCGGTGTGATCGAGAATGGTGCTGTACAAATCCATATTCGACACCATCAGCTTTGACACCTTTTTCTCAGGTATCACGCCACTTTGACGAACGATCAGTGGTATCGAATGCGCCGCATGATGCAAATTGGATGGAAAGCTCGATCCACCATGACCCCAAAATCCATGTTGCCCAACCGACAAACCATGATCGGTGGTAAAAATAAGCAGGGTGTCGTCTTCAATCCCCAGCGCTTCAAGCGATGCCATGATTTCACCCACCCCATCGTCGACCATAGAAATCTGAGAGTAGTAGTTTCTAAGCGTCGGCAAATCGTTGGGCGCGCGCATCAACATAGAGAAATCCAGATCGGCGGTTGACCCGGATTGATTCATCAAAAAACCATCGACCGCCTTTTTACTCAACGCCTGTCGCGGGATCGAATCCATCGGGCAGTCGGCGTAGCGTGCGGTGTGTCTGTTTTCATCGGTCTCTTTGGTAGCCGGCCAGTGCCCGTAGGGCGCCGGATACGGTAGAAACAAAAAAAACGGCTGATCGTCGGCGACCTGTTGCTGCATGAACTCCACCGCCTTGCCAGTAAAAAAATCGACCGAGTGACCCGGTTGATCGTAAACCTCGCCGTTGTCGAAAATCTTGTTGCGGTAGAAGCTTCGCACGTGGCCATCTTCGAGGGTGACCCAGTGATCAAAGCCCTCTGCCGGCGAGGTGGGTTCGCCGAGGTGGTATTTTCCCACCAGTGCAGTCTTGTAGCCCTGCCCCTGTAGCTGCGTGGGCAATGTCTGCATGCCGTTGAGTGCGTGCCAGCCAGCGGGCCACTGCTGCATGTTTCGATCATCGATCCAGGAGTGCACGCCGTGTTGTGACGGCAGCGCACCGGTCAGCACCGACGCCCGGCACGGAGAGCAGAACGCATTGGGACAAAACGCGTTGTCGAATCTCATGCCCTGGCTGGCGAGCCGATCCAGGTTGGGTGTGTGAACTTCGGCATTGCCATAACAGGCCAGCGTCGAGGCCTGCTGATTATCGGTAAAAATCAATACAACGTTGGGTTTAGCTGCCATCAGTCGCCGCCTCGGTTGGTGGATGCCCGAATCGGTCATGCTGCACAGACAGCTTGATCGCACACCGCGACACCGAGCGTCGCGGCGCGCCATACGTTGATCGGACCTGGCGCATTATGCGACAAGCCGGGGGCCGGTGCGACCCCGGTTTGGCCTATCCCAATCCGAGAATTTTCCTCACGGCCCCCTCTCGACTGGCGAGCCCTGCGGCTTTGCCCTCTTCCACGGCGACGACCGGATCGACTCCGATAGATGCCCGATAAAGGGACCACAGCGCACCGGTACGATTGGCGCTGACGCAGTGCAACAGGATCGGGTAGTGATTCGGATCTTCAACCAGTGTGGCAAACTGCTTGACCTGATCCTCAAGTGGCGCGCGCGTGGTAACTGGTATGTGCAACCGTCGCAGACCCAGTGCGCGCGCCTGGCGCGCCTCTTGTGCGACATCCCCTTTCATCTTCGCCGCGCAAGTCGATCAGAACTTTGAAACCGAGTTCAACAATGTGCTCCAGTCCGCCACGACGCAACAGACCAGCGGTCGCTACATAGGGCGATACACGGCTGTAGTTGTCGATCGAATTTGACACCTGATTGCCAAACGGGGCATTTGCGATCGATGCGGGCTGCTGGCGAAAAGGGACCGACAGTTCGCGAAAGCCCTGGTTTGCGTGCCGACCGCCGTCGGCAACCGCATGCCGGCTCAGGCCACAGGTGGCGGCCAGCAACCCAAGCACCCCAATACCCAGTTTGCGTCGCCCCCGATTGCCAATTGCAGAAGGTGCAGATGACGCCATATCAGGCCGACCGATGCGAACTGATCCCAAGCAATTTGAACAGTGGGCAAAAGTTGATCAAACCGGTTAACACCAGCACCGCACCGACGATGGCGGCAATGATCCCGATGGTACTTGCGAGCCCGGCGCTCATGAATGCCCAAAGCAGCAACACCAGCCCGGCGACGAGACGAATGGTTTTATCGATGTTTCCTACATTGCGGTTCAAGCTCATGACTGACGATCCTTTGGCTAGAAAGGTCGCAGTGTAGGGCCCGACGCGTCAATCGCTCGGTGACTATGTCACTGGTGACTGACGGTTTTTTATTGCGCGAGCTGTTGCGCAAGCACGGATTTATCTTTCAGATGAATTTGACCGCGCTCGCGAGTAATCAAACCGCGAGACTCGAAAACCGCCAGCCGCCGGCTGACGACCTCGCGCGCCGTACCGGCTTCAACCGCCAGTTGCTGATGAGTCAACTGCACAACCCCATCGGCAGCGGACTCACCCTGCGCCAGCAATACGGCCGCCAGGCGCTGATCGACCGTGTGCGTCGCCAGTTCCGCTGTGCGCTGCATCATGCTGGCGAGGCGTTCGGAAAAACCACTGAAAACAAATTCGCGAAAGGCCTCCGACTCGGCCAGCCGTCGGCGAAACCCGGCAACCGGCATCAGCAGCAGATCGACCTGCGTCTCGGTGATCGCCTGGGCGAAATAGGGGCTGGTACCCAAAAGACAGGCGGTGGTCATCACACAGGATTCACCACTGTTGATGCGATACAACACCAGTTGTTGTCCGCGGCTGGCCAGGAGCTCCACCCGAACGCGACCGTGTCGAATGAACACATAGTGGGAGCAGAGTTCACCCGGTGCGAACAGTGTCTGGCCAGCGGCGACCAGCCGGGTGAGCGTGTCCGGGCCGCCCATCAACGCTTCGATGTTCAACGCTTGTGCCTCCAAACCGGCTGGGTATCAAGCAATGATAAACCAGGCCGATGCCGCTACGGGCACGCAATCAGGAGTTAAATCACGCTGTTAATACAGCGTGTTGGGTGACTAGATGAATCGACAAGGGCTGAGCAAACCCCGATCAGCAGCCTTCAATGGTGCCGGGTTCGCTAGCGAATATCATCGTTGTCGTCTAAAAACTCGTTGACCAGTCGTACGTTCTCAACGCAAAACAAACCCGCAAAGAACGCTTTCAGTTTCAATATCAAATTCACTACTCCAACGCCGCGTGGCGCGGATTATCGGCGTAGTGACTGAATTCTTGATGAACCACTTGTCGGGCACCTGACCGTGCGAAAACACGGCGAGGTGCCCAAGTGCCATCAGGCTGCCTGCAGACGCTCGGCTTGCTCGACAGGTTGTTCTGGCTGGTGCAGGGTTGTCGGCTGGATCGCAGTTGGTATAACCGCTGGCTGGCGTGCCACGCGCGCAGCCTCAACGTCGGCCGGCCGGCCGTGGCGTACCGCGTGTACGATGGTGCCACGGGTGATGCCCATGTCGAGCAATTCGCGATCGGACAGGGCGCGCAGCGTTCTGATTGCGCGTCGTTCCTCGCGACGACTGAGCCTGGCTACCGGTGCTGCTTCAGCCACTTGTGCAGGCTGCGATTCGACTAGCGTCCAGGGCCAGAACTCAGTGCCCTTTTCGAGCAAGTCGCGCGAAATGCCTATATCTTCCAGTACACGATTGCTCTTGCCCAGCAGTGCAGCGCGCGCCTGTTTACGCCCCTGCCTGATCATGTACTCAGTGTATCGCTGTCCAAAATTCTTGAAAAAGGTTGCCATCAGGTATCTCCGCAATTGTTATGTTCTGGCGTTATGCTTACCGGCGTAACCGGTACTAGCCTGACACTCAATCTACGACCGCCCCTGGCTTCTCACAAACGATAGTTTCTTGAAGCATCGACAAGTAAAACTAAAGCGACTCTTCATTGGCCGGACCACTCCCCCTCAACGCCCTGCACGCCTTCGTCGTCGCCGCCCGTCACCTGAGTTTCAGTAAGGCCGCAGAGGAGCTGCACGTCACCCCCGCGGCGGTCAGCCAACAGATCCGCACGCTGGAAGAATCACTGGGCGTGCAACTGTTTCACCGCCTGAATCGACGCCTGGCGCTGACCGACGCCGGGCTCTCGGGCCTGGCCGAATTGCAAACCGGTTTCGAGGGCATTCAGCGCGCGGTCGAGCGAATGAAAGCCGGCAACGCCGCAGACGAATTAAATATCTGGACAGCGCCGTCGTTTGCATCGAAATGGCTTATGCCGCGTATGCATCGATTTATTGAATCAAACTCATCAATCGATTTGCGACTGTCCGGCAGTGCAGCGTTGATCGACTCCAACACCACCGCGCCATCGCTGAGTGCGGAGACGCTCAAATCTCACAACATCGATGTGGCGATACGCTTTGGCAGTGGCAACTATCCGGGTTGTGAAGTCAGACGTCTGATGGACGTGGTGGCAATTCCATTGTGCAGCCCCGCATTGCTGCAACCCGACGCCAGCATTCCACTGCGCAAACCTTCCGACCTGTGTCACCACACGCTGCTGCACGACGAATCGCCCTACGAGGGTCGACCGCGCTGGGCGAGCTGGTTTGCGCAAGCCGGCATGGCGGGACAAGTCGCCAGACACAATCTCTACTTCAACAGCGTATCGCTGGCGTTGTCGGCGGCTATATCGGGCCAGGGTGTCGTGCTGACGCTTGAGCAGATGGCCCGCGACGATATGGACAAGGGCCATCTGGTGCCGCTGTTCGATAATCCCATGGAAGTCACCCACGCCTACCACCTGGTCACCCTGCCGAACGCCGGGGACGACCCGCGCGTACGCGCGTTCGTCGAGTGGCTGTTTGACGAAGCGGCCGACTCCGGCCAAAGCGCCTAGTCACCAACACTGACCCGTTGATCCGATAAAAATCTGGTTCGATCGTGTTGCCTATCTACTGATAGATAATATACTGAGACCAGCAGTATCGACTAGCCGATCGCATCAGGCGCTGATGCGCTGCGATCGAACTTCAATTAAATTGCAAGGAATACAATATGTTGGCATACACTGTTATCGGCGCGAAAGACCTCGACAAACTGCTGGCCTTCTACGACTCACTGCTTGAGCCAATTGGCGGCAAACAGTTAATGGGGCTGGATCGCATCAAGTTTTACGGCACTGACTCCGGTGGCGCGATGCTGGCCGTCTGTCGTCCGGCGAACGGCGATGCGCAAAGTTGCGGCAATGGTCAGATGATTGCGATCCCCGGCGGCTCACCCGAAGGTGTCGATGCGCTCTACCAGCGTGCGCTGGACCTGGGCGCAAGCGACGCCGGCGCCCCGGAACAGGCGCTGCCGTTTTTCTATGGGGGCTACGTGCACGATCCCGACGGCAACAAGATCGGCTTTGTCCACCTGACCCCGGCCTGATCGGCTGCGGACATAAAAAACGCCTGCGAGTAGCAGGCGTTTTCTTACTTCACGGTGGCGATCTACTGACCGCCATGCGGGCTCGCGCTAGCGACGCAGAACCAATTCGACGCGACGGTTCTTCTTGCGCCCGGCCTCTGTCTCGTTGCTCTCAAGTGGTCGGGTATCGCCGAACCCGCGAGCTGACATACGCTCCACATCGATGCCCGCTTTCGCCCCGAGGTAGCGCACAGCAGCGGATGCCCGCGCTGATGAAAGCTCCCAGTTGGTGGGGTATTTCTTTCGCAGTACCGCACCTATGCCCTGCGAGTCAGTATGACCTTCAACATCCAGCCGCCAGTCCGGGTACTCACCTAGTACCGCACCAACGTTGCCGAGGATGTCTCTGCCCTGTGAGCTGACAGACGCGCTGCCCACGTTGAATAGATCACCCGACTCCAGCACAACAGCAACCGACCGGTTGTCTTCGATCGCATTCACCGAGGCACCTTCCACACCGGCAGCCGCCAGTTTCGACTCGATCTCTGCCCGCACTGCAGCCGTTGCGTCAAGTTGTGCCTGCGCCTGCGCGGCCGCTTCGTCGATCTGACCTTGCAGCCCCTGGTTGCTGCTGCTGAGCGAGGCAATCTGGTTGCCTGAATCCTGCAACTGTCCTTCCAGGTTGCCAATCGTCGCCAATGCGCTATCGCGCTCATCGATCAAACCGTCTCTGACACCTTCCAGATCCGAGATAGTGGCGTTCAGACCACTGACGGTGTCACGCTCAGTTTGCAGTGCACCCTGCAGCTCGCTGATCTCGCCATCCAGTTGAACGATTTTCTCGTTTGAGGTGTCGCGCTCGGCACTAAGTGCATCGCGCGTGGACTCCAGCGTGCCGACAGTCTCCTGCAGACCGGCCACGTTGCCGCGTTCACCATCGAGCTCGGCCTGCAATGCCTCCGACGCCGCTGTCATCTCTTCGATCTTTGACTCAGCCTGCACCTTTTCTGCATTGAGTGCGTCGAGATCGGCGTTGACCTGTTCGACTTGCTGCAACGCATCATCTCGCTGTGTCTCCAGTGACGCGATCTCCGCCTGCAGGCTGTCACGCGTATTTTGCAATTCAGTTTTGGTCGCATCGTGCTCAGCGCGTGCCTTGCTGAGCTCTTCAGACACGTCGACCAACTCACCCTCAAGACTGGATACCTGACCACGTAACTGATCTGATTGCTGCGACGCCTCATCGCGCGCGCCGCGCACCACGCCAAGCTCATCCTTCAGACCACTGAAAAGGCCATTCAGCGCACCGAGCTTTTCTTCAGAGTCGGCGCTTGCCGCCTGTGCGTCAGTCAGATCTTCGGTCAATGTCGCCACTTGCGTATTCAGCGAATCAATCTCCTGTAACGCGGCTTCTTTTTCGCCACCCAGGGTGTCGAGCTGTGCGGTCAGTGTGTCACGCTGCTGAATCAACTCATCGCGCTCCGCGGTGGTTTTCTCGACCTCGCCACGCACCGTTTCAAGCTCGGTATTCAGCTCGTCAATCTGTCCTTCAAGGTTACCCACCTGACCGGTCAGCTCGGATACCTCGCCATCGCGTTCAGACAACAGACGGTTGGCGTCATCGCGCAGCCCCAGCATGGTGTTGAGTTGCCCCTGCAGATCTGACGATTCGGCCGACAGGCGATTGACATCCTGTTCGCGACCGGCAGTTTGCTCCTGCAGCGCTGAGGTGGTGTCAGCCAGTTGTGATTCGAGTTCAGCACCCGCATTCTCGGCAGCTGTCAGTTGCTCGCGCAGCTTCACATTCTTGGCAATTGCCCGATCGAGGCGCTTGTTCAATGTGGCGTTGGCCGTCTCGTACTCACCAATACGTACAGTGGCGGCATCGCGACTTTCAGTCATCGCGCCCAGTTCGGCGGTGCGGGTATCAAGCGATTGCAAAGTCTCTTCGTAAAAAGCATTAGCCGCGTCACGTTCACTCGACACATTGCCAAGCATCAGTTGCAGCTCGGCTACATCGGTGGGTACGTCTTTCACTTCCAGAAGTTCGGCAGACACCTCACCGAGTTTCCCATCCAGATCAGCGGCGGTCGCTTCCGACTGGGCGAGCGCTTCCTGAGTGGAAGAAAGCTCAGTACTAAGCGATGCGACTTTTTGCCCCAGTTCCGTTGACTCGGCCCGGGACTGCTCAAGCTCGGCAGTAGTTGTTTCAAGCTCGGCAGTGGTAGCTTCAAGCTTGCCGTTGGCAGCGTCGAGTTCTCCGGTCAGCGACTCCACATTCGCCGATGCCGATTCATACTGACCTTGCAACGCGACAACTTCACCCTGCGCCGACTCAGCCTGTTGTTGCGCGCCCTCAAGCTCAGTCTGCAACAGCGCCTGCTGTTCGCTTGACTCACGTTGCTGGCTGCAGTTTTTCATCGCCAGCAAAAACAGCCCTGCCAACAGCAGCAATGGCAGAAAGAAGCGAAAAAAACGGGACATGCCCGTGCCTTCGTTAGCGCTGGCGACCGCAGCGGAGCCACCGCCTGCCGCACCCACACTGGCAGCACCTTGCGTAGATGCCGCCGCTTGAACAGCCGCACCGCGCGAGATGGCTTCGCTGCCAAACAATCTGCCTAGACCATCGGGTGTATTGGTTGCCCCACCACGGCTGACCCGGGTTTTGGCAACGCTCAAAACGCCCGGTGTCACATAACCCAAAATCTTTTCGGATTCGGCATAGGGAAGATTGGAGCCATGCTGAAGTTCCTCGACCATCGTACGACGACGCACATCGCCAACGATACTGGCCAGCTGACTGTTTCCCTCTTTAAAGACATCGGACGCAAGGCGCTGGTGAAATCGCGAAGCCGGATCGCTCAGTGCGGCATCATCGCTGTTTTTTATCGCCTCGTGCAGGACCACGCGGCCATTTTCAGAGCGCACCACAGACGAAAAGCTCTCGAGCACCGAGTCGATCGATCGATCGACGCTGCTGGCGAGGCTGTCTGGAGAGCGGCCAAGGAGTTGCCCGAGATGCTCTCTGGCTTTTTCGCCAAAGAGGTCACGGGTCATGGTTTGGAGGTTTTCTTTCATTGCGATTGTGGCCGACGCGACGTCCGCCAGACTCCCGTAAAATTGCTGTCCGAGAAGTCTACGTTTAAGTCGCGCTGATGCACAGCCCGCAAGGTAAAGCGATGTAAATTCCGCGCATATCTGTCAGCAATTGTAAATCTTTACTTGTTGCCTGCACCGATCACGGCAACCACCATAGCAACCTGCAGAACGGCTCTCGGCGGCCACACATGACCGCGTTCACGCTATCTGCAAATTTCAGTGACCGTTGAGAAAACCGCAGGCATAATTGCCACACGCTACAGGGAATTCACAGTCACTATGCGATCGATCAGTGCCGTACTTGTCATAAGCTCCGCCCTGCTGACCAGTTGCGCCGGCAACTGGGTGAGTGTGGATGGCAGTCGCGCCGATGCGGCCGCCGTTGCCGAGGCATCAGACGCCTGCAAGGTGGCTGAAAAAACGCAGATGCTGAAAAACACCCGCAAGTTCACTCAGCTAATGACAGCCAAAACTAGCGCCGAGGCAGAACAACTGAACCAGGCTTACGACACATTCGCTCAACGCGTCAATGCGGACATCGCCAACTGCATGCGCAGCCAGGGACTGATCGCCTCATAGGGACACTGTCACCTATCGGAAAATAACCACCAGCGCGGCAATAAAGGCCACCCACAAAAACATCATGCGGCCCAGTCGCTGGTTGTCAGCGCCGGATAATGACAGTGGTATGCGTGTCACCGAGCGCTCGTGCACCTTGTTGGCAGCACGGTTGTAGGTGTCGATGTCGGCCGCATCCACCCAACTCGCCTTCGGCGTGAGTTCGACATTGCAGTTCAACCGGTTTTCACTGGCACTTGCATAGTCGCGATACTCGAACCAGCGGTTCTTCTCTTCGAACTGGTCATCTGACAAATCTG
The DNA here is from genome assembly GCA_964573105.1 of uncultured Granulosicoccaceae bacterium. GTDB lineage: Bacteria > Pseudomonadota > Gammaproteobacteria > Granulosicoccales > Granulosicoccaceae > CAKZSB01. Next base: position 45,253 of record CAZNIS010000033.1, on the reverse strand, counting down.
GCTTACCGGGATAAGTCACCCCGATGCGGTGATGTACGATACCGTCAAGCTCGATATCAACCGGATGGCTGCAACTCTCGGCGATCAACAGCCCGCTGCAAAAATCGGTGCGGATGCCCAGGCAACCGTCATCGATATCATCGCGCGCCGTCTCCACTCGATAGCGTTCGCGTACCCGCAACACGTTTTGCCTGGTGTCGTCGGCGGCGATGTGAACAGCCTCGATCACGGACAGCTTCAGACCGAGATCGTCGCTGGCGTAGCCGTGATAATCCTGCTCAAGCAATTCGCGCTGGCGCGAGGCAAAATGGTAGCGCATGTTGTCGGCACGATGGCGGTGGTACTCGCGTTCAATCGTGATGACTGGCGCCTTGTCTGTGCCACCGGACAGATCGATATGATGCGACACCTCGAATACCTTTTGCTGCTGATCGGTGTCGATCCGCGTCAGGCTATCGGTCGTCTCACTCAACAGCAGCGCACATTTGCAATCGGACTGAGCGCGCACGGCAAGGTTGCCAGCCTGATGTTGCACGGTCGCATCGATAAAATACTGACGACCGGAAAACCCGATACAAACCACCATATGATCAAAAAGATAGGGGCTGGCATCGAGCTTCATGATGGCATCACGCAAACCGGTGTGCACCAGCGCAAGATGTGCATCGAACCCTGCGCGCCGCAACAGCGCGACCAGTAACATCGACTTATCCTTGCAATCACCCGCCCGCTTTCGCAAGGTGATCGATGGCTTTCGCGGTGTGTGCGAAAACACTCCACTGCCATCACTGCGATATCGCACCTGATTTTGCACGAACTCGATTACTTCGCGAAGCGTGTTCTCGTCGGGCTTGGACAGGTCGACGGGTATCTGTTCCAGATCCAGCGCATCGTCAAACACGCCGGCCGATCGATAATAGCCGTGTAACTGAGAGGCGACGCGACGCCAGTCTCCCGAGTTGCTGACAATAAGACACGCGCGCCAATACCAGTCCGGCAAATTGTTTTGCCCGCGCTGTGCAGTGATGTTGTGCACCTCGTGCTCGTACTGATCGTGCGGCTGCACTTTTTCACGGGCATCCAGACTCTGTGCGCTATCCAGCCGATGAACATACAGGGGAGTCGAAGAATCATTGATCAAGCGAATTAACTGCTTGTCTACCGGCACGCCCCAGCCCATAGAGAAATAGTGCCATAGCGTACTGCCGTGCAGGGGATGATCGCCGGCTACCTCAACTGTTGTGCTCTCCAGCGTGATGATATCGCCAACACGCACATCATCGATTAGCAGTTCAATCGTCAAACGGCCGTTTGACATTTGCTGCTCCAGCCCGGACTCGCGCTGCAACACCTGAATATTGTCGCGATCCATGGCATCGATCACTGTGTCGCCACGTTTTATATCACATCGATGCAGATGGAGCTTTTGTGAATCCGGATCTACTTCGAAAAGATGCTGAGACGCGTTTTCGATACACGATGCGTCATTGACCTGAAAACAAAATCGCGAAAAACGTTCGATTGAAACATCGGTACTTCTAAGCTGATAGTCGACCAGAAAGTAGTGCTGTGGTGCGCTATCGTCCGTGTCAGTAGAAATCTCTCGGGCCACAACCCATTCGGCGGGCGGACAGCATCGATAGGGTAAGGATGGAACCCCGGTCAGTATGTTTCCAGACAATTGCAACTCCCGGTACAGACAAGTTCCCGGGTATCGGCTGCAGGCGGGCAATTCTCAATAGCGGAAAATGGCGGGATGGATCACATAAATAACAATGCGATAATCAGAAATGTCAGCCGCTCGAAAAATCTACCAGCAGCGCTGCATGATCACTGAGCGCATCAAACCGTCCACTGCCGTTATATCCGCCCCAGCAGTGCTGTAACGATTGCAGGCGCGGTGTCAGCCGCGGATGGATAAACGCCTGATCGAGCCGAAATCCGTTTCGGCCGTTGGGCGAATACCAGGTGTATTGGCGTGTATCGCCGTGCAACCACCTGAACCCATCTCGCCAGCCGCGCTCATCGAGGGTTCGCAGCCAGCTGTCTTCGGTGCGATTGAAGGCGGGAGACTCCTCGTCTATTTCTATTCGCCCTGAATTGGTATCGCCGATGATCAGCGCTTGCGGGCCCCGCCACTGGTCGATCAATTCCACTATGGAATTCATAAACGGGTATTTCATACCAGTGGTTCGGTTGGGAATATGCATCGCCATCAGCGCAAAAGGTGTGCGCGCGGCCACGTTGACGTGCAGCCAGCGATGCGGATTGTCTGGCGCGGTGCGCAGGCTGACACGCCGCAACGGCCAGCGACTGGCCACCAGCAGGGCGTTGATCGCCGGCTGATCGCGATCGACCGTGGTGCGCTGATGGCACAGGCCGGCCGCTGCCAGTGCACAGGCAATCGCCTGGCTTGGTGCGGTCGCGCGGAATTCGGACAACGCGACGACATCGGGCTGCCACTGGACCAACTGGCGCACAATGGCTTCGGCCCGAACACCACCGCCCGCTCTGATGTTCCAGCCGATAATCCTCACCACATCACCGCGTTTGCAGCTACTGGAACCGAGCCTGCGAGCAGCGCTTGCAGCATGGCATCGATGCGTGCGCTGACGGGCGATTGCACGGCGAAACTGAATCGATGGTTGTTATACATTGCCGTTCATCATAAGGTAGGCGACGTGGCCAGGTCCAAACGGAGGAAACTGTACACGGCCCGCGCTCAATCAGCGCGTCGCTGCCTGTGCAGTGGAGCTGCCTCTGCCACGAGTCTGGTCCATCGGTGCGCTGGTTGTTGGGATTTTGTAGCTGCACGAAATCGATCGGTAACAATACGGCGCTATGGTTCACTGATTTCACCAAGGAGTCACCATGCCAGGAAAGACTGTAGCCTCAATCGGTGCGATAGCCGGCTTGCTGTTGAGCAATGCCGTGCTGGCGCAGACCGAACTGACCGTATACACCGCGGTCGAAGCCGAAGACCTCAAACGCTACGCCGAGACATTCAACAAAGACTACCCGGATATCAAAGTCAATTGGGTGCGCGACTCAACCGGTATCGTCACTGCAAAGCTGTTGGCCGAAAAAGACAATCCGCAGGCCGATGTGATTTGGGGGCTGGCCGCAACGTCCCTGCTGCTGCTCAAATCCGAAGACATGCTGGAGCCCTACTCACCCAAGGGTGTAGAGTTGCTCGACACCAAGTTTGTCGATAACGATGATCCACCGGCCTGGGTCGGTATGGACGCCTGGGTCGCATCGGTGTGCTACAACACGGTAGAGGCAGAAAAGGCCGGCCTGACACCGCCCACCAGCTGGAAAGATCTGACCGACCCGCAGTACCAGGGCCATCTGATCATGCCCAACCCCAACTCTTCGGGCACCGGTTTTCTGGACGTTTCGAGCTGGTTGCAAATGTTTGGTGAAGAGGGTGGCTGGGAGTACATGGATGCGCTGCACAACAACATTGCGCGCTACACCCACTCCGGATCAAAGCCCTGTAAGCTGGCCGCCGCCGGTGAAATTCCGATTGGTATTTCTTTTGCCTTTCGCGGCGCCAAGTCGAAAGCGGCCGGTGCACCACTGGAGATCATCGTGCCCGAAGAAGGTGTGGGCTGGGATATGGAAGCCACAGCGATCGTAGCCGGCACCGCCAATCTGGAAGCGGCGCAGGCGCTGGTCGACTGGTCCATCACCAAAACCGCCAATGAAATGTACAACACGGGTTACGCCGTCGTGGCCATGCCCGGTGTGGCGAAGCCGGTCGAGCACTTCCCGCCAAATCTGCTGGAGAAAATGATCGATAACGACTTCGAGTTCGCCGCCAATAATCGAAAGCGCATTCTGGCCGAGTGGCAAAAGCGCTACGACGGTAAATCCGAAGCCAAGTAAGCGATAGCGCAGAAAACGCTAGCCGATCGCAGCGCATAGGCTGCGAT
>CAZNIS010000033.1:0-41305 GCA_964573105.1 uncultured Granulosicoccaceae bacterium | reverse complement strand
GGGCGAGGCCGGCTTTTTGGGTGGTTGGGCCGCGACGTTCACCCTCCCCCTACCTGTTCCCCCGCTCGACATGACAGATCCGGACGCACACTATTTGCGCATTCAGGGGCTGAATAAATATTTCGGTCACTTTCAGGCGCTGAAAGATATTCAACTCGATGTCCACGAAGGCGAATTAATTTGTTTTCTCGGCCCGTCCGGCTGCGGTAAGACAACCTTGCTCAGAGCGATCGCGGGTCTCGACTTGCAGACCAGCGGTAGTATTCAACAGGCTGGCGTTGATATCTCGACACTGCCGGTGACCGAACGCGACTTTGGCATTGTATTTCAGTCTTACGCCTTGTTTCCCAATCTCACCGCTGCCAAAAACATCTCCTTTGGCCTGGAGAATATCGGCCACACTCGCGATCAGATCGATGCGCGCGTCGCCGAGTTACTCAAGCTGGTTGGCCTACCCGATCAGGGCGATAAATTTCCCTCGCAATTGTCCGGTGGACAACAGCAACGCATCGCACTGGCACGCGCCATCGCCACCTCACCGGGTCTATTGTTGCTGGACGAACCACTGTCCGCACTGGACGCCAGAGTGCGCGTACTGTTGCGGCACGAACTTAAAGAACTGCAACGCAAGCTGGGTGTGACGACGGTGATGGTCACGCACGATCAGGAAGAGGCACTGGTGCTGGCCGATCGCATCGTCGTTATGAATCACGGCGTCATCGAGCAGGTCGGCACACCGGCAGACATCTACTGCAATCCAACATCACTTTTTGTCGCAGAATTCATTGGCGAGATGAATCAGCTGCAGGCCACCAGCAACAAGCCCGGGCAATTGCAAGTGGGTACACTGAACCTGCACAGCGACGCAGGGCACTGGCCAGACCAGCCGATCGGATCGGCGCTGGTCGCGGCAATACGTCCAGAGGACATCATCCCGTTGACCACGCCACCGGATACCGGCAATCACTTGAACGTATCCATCCGCGATATGGCATTCATGGGCTCATTCTGGCGTTCGCATTTACATGACGATTGTCTCGGTGACAACGATTTGATTGCAGATTTTTCCATCAACGCCGTTCGCCGTTTGTCGCTGCAGATCGGCAATCGCCTCACTGTAGAGTTGCCGGCAGACCGGCTACTCGCGTTTGAACGCTAGTGGTGGACTCGACTTTGAGCCGTCCGCTACGGGCACGGCTCGGCCGCGACGACCTGATCATGCGCGGCTATATGCTGGTACTGGCGCTGTACCTGGTGATTACCCTGGCACTGCCGCTTTACACCATGTTGTCGAAATCGTTTTCCACCTATCGCTTCGATCTGTCGCGGTTTCAGATCCAGGTCAGCGACGATCAAGGCAACTGGAATACGCCGGCAACAACCGCAGAAAAGATTAACGACGCACTGGGCGCCGACGCCATCACCGATTTTGATACCGGCAGCGACGGGCGATTATCGCCAACCAAACTGTTTCCGGATTTCAGCTTCAGAAGTCCCGTCATGTATCGCATCCGCGGCGTTGACGACCAGGCCGTCTGGCTCGTCGGCTCAAAGCGACACAGCAGCACCGAATGGCTGGAACTCGACTCCAACACTTTCAGGCGAGTCTCACTGCGGCCGGTCAAGTCGACCGGGTTCGCAAACTACGCCACCTACTTTTCCACGCCGGCGCTTTTTCAATCGATTCGCAACTCGCTGCTGATCGCTATCATCAGCACCCTCATTACCGTGACACTGGCCTTTGCGTTTGCCTATGCGTTAAATCGCAGCCAAATGCGCTTTAAGGGGCTGTTCCGGCTGGTGGCGATGGCCCCGATTCTGGTGCCTTCGCTGTTGCCCGGGATCGCACTGGTCTATTTGTTTGGCAATCAGGGCATGCTAAAGGCTTTTCTGATGGGCGAGTCGATCTACGGGCCGATTGGTATTGTCATTGGCTCGGTATTTTTTACCTTCCCGCACGCCGTGATGATCATCACCACGGCACTGGCGATCTCCGATGCTCGATTGTACGAGGCAGCGCATTCACTGCGTGCCGGGCGCTGGAAAATTTTTCGCACTGTTACCCTGCCCGGCGCCCGCTACGGACTGATCTCGGCAGCGTTCGTGGTGTTCAATCTGGTAATCACAGATTTTGGCCTGCCAAAGGTTATTGGCGGCCAATACAACATGCTGGCAGTCGACATCTACAAACAAGTAATCGGTCAGCAGAACTTCGAAATGGGGGCGGTCGTATCCGTGGTACTGTTGATCCCGGCGCTGCTGGCGTTTGTTGTGGATCGCTATGTACAGCGGCGCCAGGTGGCAATGTTGTCGAGTCGTTCAGTGCCCTGGCAAGCACCCAGGCGCCGCGGCTTCGATACCCTGTGTTTTATCTATTGCACACTGGTTGCGATTTTCATCGTTGGCCTGCTGGGGGTGTGCCAGTACGCCGCATTGATCAAATTCTGGCCGTACGATCTTAGCTTCAGCCTGAAAAACTATGCCTTTGATTTAATGGATGGTGGCGGCTGGAACAGCTACTACAACTCGGTCCAGCTCGCACTGCTGACGGCGATCACCGGCACCATCATCATTTTCTCCGGCGCCTACATCGTCGAAAAAACGTCCGGCTTTCACACCGGCCGATCACTGTTTCAACTGCTTGCGTTATTGCCAATGGCAATCCCCGGCATGGTGCTGGGGCTTGCCTACATTTTCTTTTTCAACAACCCCAACAATCCGCTGCACTTTTTATACGGCACTATGGGCATCCTGGTGGTCTGTACGGTGACACACTTCTATACCGTCTCTCACCTGACCGCACTAACAGCACTCAAGCAGATCGATCCCGAATTCGAATCGGTGGCGGCGTCACTTAAAAAACCTTTCTACAAACTGTTTGCCCGAGTGACCGTGCCCATCTGCTTGCCGGCCGGGCTGGACATCTCGATTTATCTGTTTGTTAACGCGATGACAACCGTATCGGCGCTGGTGTTTCTCTACTCGCCAGACACCACACTGGCATCGGTTGCGGTACTGAACATGGATGACGCCGGCGACATCGCACCGGCCGCCGCCATGGGCATGATGATTTTCTATACCAACGCCGGTGCGAGGATCATTCACCTGGTGTTGAGCAAGGGAATCCTTAGGAGAACGCAGGCCTGGCGGGCCGGTAACGCCACCGCCCAGGCCTGAGCCAACACTGAATCTTTATGCCAACCATGCAAGTAAGCAAGCCAACTCAGGCCGAGGGTGAAATCAATACCTCCGATCGACGCCGCGACTGGGCCGCCAGAACTCACGGACCGCAACTGCAAAAAGTACTGGACGAAGACGCCCGCTATTTTCTGCACCAGTCGGTATCCACCCCTTGTCTGTCGAGCATCGCAAAAGCAGAGGGCGCATGGATCGAGGATACGCAGGGCCGGCGCTATCTGGATTTTCACGGCAACAACGTGCACCACATCGGCTACGGCCATCCACGTTTAAAAGCTGCCATCACCGCACAAATGGATGAACTGCCCTTTGCACCCCGCCGATTTGCCTGCGAACCCGCCACCGCGCTGGCGCGCAAGCTCGCGCAGATCAGCCCCGGTGATCTATCGCGAACGCTATTCACCACCGGCGGCTCTGACGCGGTAGAGGTAGCACTGAAACTGGCACGCGCTGCCACGGGTCGACACAAAACCCTGTCGTTTTGGGATTCCTTCCATGGCGCCGGCTTTGGCGCATCGTCTGTCGGCGGTGAATCGATGTTCCGCTCCCACATAGCAGGTCCGCTGCTGCCGGGCAGCGAGCACGTCGCCCCGTTTGCCTGCTATCGATGCCCTTACGGTTACCCGGATGACAACGGCGCACCACAGCTTGAGCTGTGCAAGATGACTTGCGCCAATTTTGTTCGCTATGTGCTGCAAAAAGAAGGCGATGTCGCCGCCGTCATCGCTGAACCAGCGCGCGCCGTGCCGTACATTCCACCTCCGGGATTCTGGGCTGAGATAAAAAAGGCCTGCCATGAACATGGCACCTTATTAATCTTCGATGAAATTCCGACAGGGCTTGGCAAAACCGGCCGCCTGTTCGCCTGCGATCACGATGATGTGGTGCCGGATATCCTGGTGCTGGGCAAGGCATTGGGTGGCGGCATCATGCCGATCGCGGCAGTGATCGCACGCGACGACCTGAACATCGCCGGTCACTATGCACTGGGCCACTACACGCACGAGAAAAATCCGGTCAGCGCACGCGCTGCACTGACGACTATCGATATCATTGAACAAGAGGGCCTGGTCGAGAACGCCCGCCGCGTTGGCGATCATGCACTGGCAAGATTGCGGCAGATGCAGTCGCAATACCGGGCAATGGGCGATGTACGCGGGCGCGGGTTCTTGCTGGGCGTTGAACTGGTGCTGGATCGTGACAGCAAAACACCGGCAGACGATCTGGCTGAGGCAGTCTTTTATCGCTGTCTGGACGAGGGCCTGTCATTCAAACTGACGATGGGTAACACCATTACCCTGACACCGCCACTGATCCTGACCCGAGAGCAAATGGACAATGCGCTGGATATCATCGAATCAGCACTTGCCACCGAGTGCCGCCTGGCCGGGATCGGCTCTGCCCAATGAGCACCCGGCGTCGACGAATAGCCGTACGCACCGATGCTGAACTACAGTGCCCGCAACTCGATAGCGACATGCGTGAGTTGGTGGACGACTACATTCTGTTACCCGATGGCGTCAGCCAGGCAGAACTCCTGGCCACCACCAAAGAGGCCGACCTGATTCTGATGTGCTACACCCCGATTCAACGCGAGGTGATCCAGACTGCCAGTCAATTACGCGGTATCGTTAAATACGGTGTAGGCATCGATGCCATCGATATGGATGCGGCGATTGAGCATCGTGTGCCGGTGTGTAACGTCCCGCACTATGCTGAGCAAACCGTCGCCGAAGGGGCGTTTTGCCTGTTGCTGGCGTTGGCTAAAAAGCTGATCACAATTGACCGGGAAATGCACCGCAGCGGCTGGTTCTGGCCAGAGCGGCGCTGGCTTGCCAGTGACATTGCCGGCAAAACCGTTGGCCTGATCGGTCTGGGTAAAATCGGCCGCAGCATGGCGCGCATGGCAGGTGCCGGTTTTGCCGCCAATGTCATCGCTTTCGATCCGGCCGTCGATCGCAGCACCATGTCTCGCGCGGGAGCACACAAGGTCGATAATCTCACTGACCTGTTACGACAGGCAGACTTTGTCTCATTGCACTGTGTGTTGAACCACGACACCCATCATCTGCTCGGCCGCGATGAATTCTCGATGATGAAAGACGGTGCCGTGCTGATCAATGTCTCGCGCGGTGACTTGATCGACGAGACGGCGCTGCTGGCAGCACTTAACACAGGCAAACTGGTCGGTGCAGGCCTGGATGTCTTCAGCCAGGAGCCACTGGCATTGCACAACCACCCTGCCAGTGCGCTGTTCGAGCATCCCAATGTCATTCTCTCTCCGCACATCACCTTCTACACGCAAGAGGCGATGCAGCGGCTCGAAGCAGAGACACTGGCGCGTTGCCGCGAGGTGTTGAGTGATCAGCCACTACAGGTAAAATCGACCGACCCGCGCCTGCGTCGGCAAAGCCACGGCGTAGTTTTTACCGCTATCGATTAATCCTCTCACCGGAACTGTCAGCCATGCCCGTCAGCGCGAATGATGTCAGCCACGCCGAGTGGACTGTGCGACAGGATCTCGCCGCCTGTTATCGACTGTTTGTCCGATTCGGCTGGACCGATCTAATCTTCACGCACCTGTCCGCACGTGTGCCGGATAAACCCGATCTGTACCTGATCAATCCATATGGCCTGCTATTCGAAGAGATTTCTGCCGGCAACCTGCTGACCGTGTCACTCGATGGCGAGGTACTGGCGGGAGACTACCCCTACAACAACGCCGGCCACGCGATTCACGCCTCGGTATTGCGGGCACGCCCGGATGTACATTGCGTGCTGCACAGCCACACCCGTGCCGGCATGGCGGTATCGTGTATGCAGGCAGGCTTGCTGCCGCTGTCCCAACAGGCCGGCGAAATCCATCATCTGGTTTGCTACCACCACTACGACGTCGCTTCCGCCGACGACAATCAGGCCGAGTGCGATCGGCTGGCCACAGACATGGGACAGCAGTGGTTGATGATCATGCGCAACCACGGTTTGCTGTCTGCAGGACGAACAATCGCTGAGGCTTTTTATCATTTATATACACTGGAAAACGCCTGCAAGGTACAGGTCGATGTGATGGCCAGCGGCGCCAGTCCTGTCTATCCAAAGGCGTCAGCGATAGAAAAACTCGCCGCCTACACTGGTCCACACGACAGCGGCCCCACCGATGCGGTCACCCGCAGTTGGCAGGCCTTGATTCGCCAGCTCGATCAGCAACAACCGGACTATCGCGATTGATCGCAACAATCAGATGCCCGTCCGTATTCATGACATAGCCACAGCGGTTAACCGACGATGAACGAACGCCTCGACGGATTGGACATGGCCCGTTTTTTTGCCTTTGCGGGTATGGTGATCGTGAATTTTCGCGTCGTCATGCTCACACCCGGCGCTGAAGCCGGCGATACCGGTCTGGCGGCATGGGTTGGCGGTGCGCTGGAAGGCCGGGCGGCCGCCACATTCGTGGTGTTGGCAGGCATTGGTCTGGGTCTCGCGGCGGCCCGCCATCCGCTGACACAAGTCAGGATTACAACCATCAAACGCGCCCTCTTTTTGTTTGTGATCGGTTTACTGAACTGTGTGATTTTTGAAGCCGATATCCTGCACTATTACGCTGTGTACTTCCTGATTGCCGTGCCGCTGTTGTCATTGGCAAGTGTTCAGCTCGGGCTGATTATCATCGCCCTGACACTGGCGTTCCCGATCATGGCAATCGTATTCAACTACGATACTGGCTGGGATTGGAGCAACTACCACTACACAGACTTCTGGAGCGTAGGCGGCTTTGTCCGCAACCTGCTGTTCAATGGCTGGCATCCAGTTATACCGTGGCTGGGGTTTCTGCTGTTTGGCATCGTGCTGTCAAGGCTTTCGCTGACGCAACAATCGGTACAGCTTAAGCTGATGGCAATTGGCGGGTTTTTACTGGTTGCAACCGAAACGACAGAGCGAATCTTCAGCCCGTCACTGGCGGCAATCGATGCTGAACTGGTGTTTTTTCTGGCTACCGAGCCAGTACCACCGATGCCGTTGTACATACTCGCAGGTATAGGTGCCAGTATGCTTGCCATCGGTTTTTGCCTGTCGATTGCCAGTGCTGCAACCAAGGCGGGTGTGTTACGGCTGCTCGCCCCCGCGGGTAAACAGACACTGTCGCTCTACGTCGTGCATATCATCATCGGTATGGGTACGCTCGAGGCGATGGATCTACTCGGCAATCAATCGGCCGCCACCGCCTTGTATGCAGCGCTGTTATTTAGTTTGGGCGCGGTCCTGTACGCATGGGTCTGGTCGCGGTTTTTCAAGCGTGGACCACTGGAATACCTGATGCGATCCACCGCAGGCTGAAGATCGCTCCCGATCAAAGGCTGGATTGACGGACCTGCCCGCGCCCCGACACCGGCAACTGCGGACGATTACCAGTGCTGGATAGCACAATAAAGAACGCGATCAGACCAATAGGTCCAAAAATCATGGTCAACACCAGGCAGGGTGCAGTCAGATAATACGGAATCCGTGCAGCTTCGGCGCGACGCAATTGCCAGCCACCAATAAAAAGATCAAATGCCAGATAATGTATCCAGCCCGTCATTGCCAGTTGCGGCTGGGAGAACAGGCGAGCCAGATTTTCCGGGCTGTCAAAACCACCCCCTGGAAACGGCCAGGCAACCATGAACGCTCCAACGTAACCCAGTGACAGCAGTAGTGGTATACCGGTATCGGCGATACGCCGGAACCAGTCGGGGCGGTTGGCTGGTATCAGCAGCATCAGCCAGCCGATCCCGGCCAGCACATTGGCGGCAACAAATATCTTGTAGGTCAAAGACAACACCACTCTCCCGGTTGGACATACGCGTTAGCCGACGACTGCGAGATAACTACCTGCGGTACCACGCGAGCGTCGCTAATTTTGTAGTCCGATAACGCAAAAATGCCGCGGCACAATGCCGCGGCCTGGAACACCTCGTCTACTGCTTTTTGTGATTACTGAATGACAGCATCGATAACGTGAATAGTCCCGTTCTCTGCCTTGATGTCAGTCTGGATCACGCGAGCGTTGTTGATGAACAGTGAACCATCAGAGATAGACAGTGACACCGATGTACCGCTCGCGGTTTCCGCGCTGCTGCCAGCCAGAGAAAACGCAGTGACAGAATCGATAGTCGCGCCGCTGATGACGTGCGTCAGCAAGATATTGCTCAGTGTCGGCAGATCGCCAAGCAGAGCATTGATCGTATCCGTGCCGAGAACTGCGAATGCATCATCGGTGGGTGCGAAGACGGTGAACGTGCCGTCGTGGTCAGCCAGAGTTACATCCAGGCCGGTAGCCTGCAGTGCAGCAACCAGGGTGGTGAATCGACCGTCGGCAACCGCCAGGTCAACCACAGTGCCATGTGTCTCTTCGATCATCGGCGGGATCAGCACAGTATCGATCACGTGAATCACGCCGTTGCTGGCGTCCACGTCAGTCGCGATGACTTCAGACAGATTGACAAACAGCGCGCCGTCGTTAACAGACAGGGCGAACTCGTCATCATTCGCGGCTGTCACTTTGGTGCCAGCGATCGACAGTGCAGTCGCCGCGTCGACCGCGGTGCCACCAATCACGTGGTACAGCAGGATGTCACGCAGTGTGTCGGTGTCGGCCAGCAGTGCATTGATGGTGTCCTGACCCAGCTTGTCAAAAGCAGCATCATTCGGCGCGAACACAGTGTAACGCTGGCTTTCATCGGCCAGAACATCATCGAGACCAGTCGCCTGCAGTGCAGCGGCCAGTGTGTTGAAACTGCCAGCTGCAACCGCAGTGTCGACAATATTGACCAGTTGGCCGTCGCCACCGCCGTTGTCACCACCGCCGTTGTCGCCGCCACCAGTATCACCACCATCAGTCGGGGGCAGCAATACCGCGTCAATCACGTGGATGATGCCGTTGCTGGCTTGCACGTCAGCGCCAGTGACTTCCGAATCGTTGATGAACAGCGCATCGCCCTGCACGGAGATGGCGAGTTGGTCGCCGTTGGTCGCCTCTACAGAGGATCCGGCCAGACCGATAGCCGCGGTTGAATCCACCGCGCTGCCAGAGAGCACGTGGTACAGGAGAATGTCGCGCAGCGTATCCGGATCGGCCAACAGGTTGTCGATCGTTTCGCTACCGAGCAGGCTGAAAGCGTCGTCGGTCGGTGCGAAGACGGTGAAAGTCTGGCTGCCGTCCGCCAGCACTGAATCAAGACCAGTCGCCTGCAGTGCAGCAACCAGTGTCGTGAAGCTGCCAGCACCGACAGCGGTGTCGACAATGTTCGCGGTACCGTCAGCCGGCGGCAGCAGCACAGCGTCGATTACGTGAATGATACCGTTGGTGGCGTTGACGTCAGTGGTGACCACCTCTGAGTCGTTGATAAACAGCGCCCCGTCCTGCAGGCTCAGTGCAATGGAGTCGCCGTTGGCGGTTTCGACAGAGGAGCCTGCGAGGCTGATAGCAGATTCGGCGTTAACACTGCCTGGAACAACGTGGTATAGAAGAATGTCGCGCAGCGTGTCAGGGTCGTCGAGCAGATTCTCAAGTGTATCGCCACCGAGTTGCTCAAATGCGGCGTCAGTCGGCGCAAACACCGTGTAGGTCTGGCTACCATCAGCCAGTACTGTATCGAGACCGGTGGCCTGCAGTGCGGCGACGAGTGTGTCGAACGAGCCGGCACTAACAGCGGTATCGACGAGGTTTGCCGTTGCAGGCGAGCCTTCCTGACCACCTCCGTTACCTGCACCTGCGTCTGTTCCGTCTCCAAGCTCCGCACTGTCGCAGGCGACGAGCGCCAGCACGGACAATCCACCAGCCAGATATTTAAGCGAAGTGTTCCAGTTCTTTTTCATATGTAACAACCTTTGGTTTTAATGGACAGGGTGTGGATTGGAACCTCTCATCCACGGCCGCAAGTGTGCAGGTACGTGCATAAACAAAAGATCCTATCTGTGTGAAGGTTCAGTGATCAGATGCGAACCAGCTCTCAAACCCGTATCTCTTAACGGCAGTCAGCGTGTTCAATGAACTGAAAGCGGCAAGTCTGGGACTACGCTGTGAACGCCGCGTGAACGCCGCGACTACACTTGATAAACACCCGGCTATAATGGCGTGTATCGCTGCCAAAACGGCGCGCACTCACCCATTTGATCAGTGGTTGTTTCAGCCATGCAGAGGGCGTAGCTGAATGGCTCCATCATTGAGAAAACACGCGTGATCAAACAGCGTGAGATCCAGTGGATTGGGTAGTCGCACATCGGCAGGACCGGGCATGGATCGACCAGACGACTCAAAGCTTCGATCAATTTGCGAAATGAACAGAATAATCACGCCACTGCGCTCGGCAAAAACTCTCAGGGTTTTGACCTGCTCCATCAAAGGGGGGTGTTCGCGTTTCTGATCGAGTAGTTGCAGATAGTCGACGACGATCAATGTGGCCTGTGAATCCACACCATGACGCTTAACGATGTAATCGGCACTGATGGCATCGGAGCTGTCAATCGTCAAGCCAGTTAAACGCGATGGCTCGACACCCACCTGTGACAGGCGCGCAAGCACATCGGCGCGGTTCCACTCCAGGGTATAGAACACCGCATGGTCACCCGACGCCAGCGCCTGACCAATGACCGATAGCGTCAGCATGGTTTTGCCCTGACCTGGCCTGGCTCCAACCAACACCAGTTCACCAGGTTTCAATCGCGAGTACAGATCTTCACGGCTCACATCGCGGCCCTCTGCCGCCGCCAGCAGGCTCCAGTGGCGATAGCCGTGTTCGGCGGCAATTTGGTCAAGCGCAGAGTGCAGTGGAATGCCGGATTGTCGAGCCAGCGCTTTGGCGCGCTGCTTGAGGCGGTAAATCGGTGTGGATAGTGTCATCGTGTAACCTCCCGTGATGGGCCATATCCACAGTCCCTCCTTTGTGTGACGCCCCGGGCTGTCAGCGATTGTTCAAGCATGCCCCGCATGTGGTTTGCTTTCCCGTTGGAGGGAGGAGGCACGGGCCGGTGCCTGCGTTTATTATGCACAGGCCAACCTCAAGCCACAAATTACCAGCCACCCAATATCAGACTCGACGACGATCACCATGAGCACCCCCGATCAATTGCCTGCCAAACCACGCGCCCGCGAGTTGGGCCTGAATTTCCCCGGCCAAACCGGCACCTACAATGCCATCACCGATATCGACGGACTACGAGTGGGTTACTGCACCGTGACCGAGCCAGCCGCGAATATCCGCAGCGGCGTGACCGCTATTGTTCCGCGCGACGATGCCGGCCAGCCGATGCCAGTATGGGCGGGCCAGTACAGTCTGAACGGCAACGGCGAGATGACCGGCACACACTGGATCAACGATGCGGGGTACTTCGTCGGCCCGGTGTGCATCACCAACACCCACTCGGTCGGCATGGTGCACCACGCCGCCACCGGCTGGATGATCGAACGCTATGCCGAGGAATACCGCCACGAGCATCGTTGGGCCATGCCCGTGGTAGCCGAGACTTACGACGGTGTACTAAACGATATCAATGGTCAGCACATCACCAGTGAACACGCGCGCCAGGCGCTCGACAACGCTCGTGGTGGTGCACTGTCGGAAGGATCTGTCGGTGGCGGCAACGGGATGATCTGTTACGAGTTCAAGGGCGGCACCGGCACTTCCTCGCGCCGCGTCACGCTCGGCAACCGTGACTACACCATCGGCACACTGGTACAGGCCAACCACGGCATACGCCCGTGGCTCACCGTGCTGGGTGTACCGGTGGGCGAACACCTGACTGATCATCGCCTGCTGGATGAAGAGACCGGATCGATCATCGTCGTCATCGCGACCGATGCACCACTATCGGCAATCTCGCTTCGCCAACTGGCCAAACGCGCGGCAATTGGTATCGGGCGTTCCGGTACACCGGGTGGCAACAGCTCAGGCGATATCTTTCTGGCATTCTCAACCGCTAACCCGATGCCACTGCCCGAAAAACACGATGCGCTAACTCACTATCAGCAGTTGAACAACGCAATCCTTGACCCGCTCTATCTCGCGGCAGTTGAATCAACCGATGAATCGATTATCAACGCACTGGTGGCGGGGGTAGACGTGCCGACGGTTAAACCACCCGGTAAGCTCTGCAGCGCGCTGGATACCGATGCACTGCTACAGCTTATGAAACAGTACGGGCGCATGTAATTGAGACTCTTGACCTACATCGCAGCAGGCACGGACCGACGCACTTTTCATATCTAAAGCGCATGCAGCAACACCAGGGCACAAGTTTTGACACATGCGGCCAACAGATACAAACAGTTGATTTTCAGGTGTTGTCTTGTGCACTGGATTCAGCGGCGGTTGCGCTGCGCCGGCCATTAGACAAGAATCTGACAAAAGCATCCGGGTCTTCGATTTGTGAGACCGGAAAAACCAGCGCGTGGGCTCGGTCGAGCAGGATTAAAATCAAATGCCTGCTACGCACAACCGTTCGAACAGCTTGCCACGAGTAACAAGCCCGGTAACAACGCCCCTCGGCACGGATGCCATCGTCCGAAAATGCGTAACGATGAACACCAAGAAAAAGTCCATCTTCCATTGGCTCAAGCGCCCGCCGAATCCGGAACAACTTGTAGCAGTACCACACTACCAGCGTGACAAACACTGCCGTAATCCAGGTGGCAGTTGGCGGATGAAATTGTCGCAGATAACCGATCAGCAAATGCGCGCCTATCCCGACAACAAATCCCGTCGCAACGCCGCGCAACAATCTCATGAGCCGGCCGGTGCTCGAATGCAACGCGAATTTTTGTAACAGCGGCGCACAGCGTCGCCAATCCTGAACAGTTAACTCTACTTCAACTTCCATTAAAACTCGCAAGGCCTCGATTGGTATATCTGGCGCGGATCTTCCTGCGGCCAACTGCCGCCAGAGCACTGATCATGAGCACTGATCATGAGCACTGGTCAAATGCAGCGCCGCTGGATATCATCCCTGTCGACTCACTACGGGCATGCGGAACATTGACAACCCCGGACCGCGCGACGCATCCAAGTATCCGCTAAAACCCGTCAACTAACCAGCCCCACTCACAGGAGATCCACATGAGCCAAGCCCCCATCGCACTGGTCACAGGCGGCGCCCAGGGTATCGGGCGCGCCTGCGCTGAGGCACTGGCCGAGGATGGTGCACAAATCGTTCTGGCAGACATCAACGCCGACGGCGTGCAGGCCGCCGCCGACGAACTGGGCAACAACACTACGGCGATTACCTGCGATCTCGGCAACCCGGAACAGATTCACGCCATGTTCGACCAGATCGAACGCGACACTGGCACCGTTTCCATTCTGGTCAATAACGCCGGCATCGCCCTGCCAGGCGACTTTCTGGATACCACGCTTGAACAGTTCAAATCGGTGATCGATGTCAATCTGATCGGCACATGGTGCGCATTGCAGCGTGCGGCAAAGAAGATGGTGGCAGACGCTATCCACGGCAGCATCGTGAATATGTCATCGATCAACGCCCAGGTGGCAATCCCGTCTATTGCGGCCTACTGTGCATCCAAAGGTGGCGTCATGCAGCTCACCAAAGCCAGCGCTCTGGCACTGGCACCGCATAATATTCGCGTTAACGCCGTAGGGCCGGGGTCAATCGACACTGCCATGATGGCAGGAGTAAACGCTAACCCTGATGCGATGAAAATGGTCATGTCGCGCACACCGATGCAACGCATTGGCGAGCCCCGCGAGATCGCCGATGTAGTAGCATTTCTCGCCAGCAGCAAAGCGAGCTACGTGACCGGCGAGACCATCTATGTTGATGGTGGTCGCCTTGGCATGAACTACACCTGCTAGCCCGTTAGTCCACTACCAATACGGGCCGACCTGATCGGGCGACGGCGTCGCTCGATCGCCATTTCAAACGGAAATCCAGTCATGTTGAATGTGGGCATATTGTCCAGCGCAAAAATTGCCAGAGAACACCTGATACCGGCAGCACTGGCAGCAGACGACGTCAACCTGCAGGGGATCGCCAGTCGATCAGCACAGACAGCGCAAGCCCTGGCCTCGCATTTCCAGATTCCAAAGGCCTATGCCAGTTACGATGAATTGCTGGCGGATGCAACGATCGACGCCATCTATATTCCACTGCCGACCTCACAGCATGTCGAGTGGGCGATTCGCTGCGCCGATATGGGCAAGCATGTATTGGTAGAGAAACCACTGGCACTCAAGGCCGAAGATATCGAGCCAGTGGTTGAGGCAGCGGCGCGCAATCGGGTTATCGTCAGCGAAGCCTTTATGGTGCACTACCACCCGCAATGGCACAAAGTGCGGGAGCTAATCGGCGACAACCGAATCGGTCGGCTGCGTCAGGTGCAAGGTTCCTTTTCCTACTACAATCGTGATCCGCAAAATATGCGCAATCAGCCTGCGCTGGGCGGCGGTGCACTACCGGATATCGGTGTATACCCGATTGTCACCACTCGTCTTGTAACCGGCAGTGAGCCAGTCACTGTCAGTGGAAACGTCGATTTTGACGACCAGTTCGGCACCGACACCTACGCCAGCGCAGAGATAGACTTCGCTGACTTTAACCTGAGCTTCTACGTATCGACCAACATGGCACTGCGACAAACCATGTGCTTTCACGGCGAGTCGGGATTCATCGAGATGTCAGCACCATTCAACGCCGGTGGTTACGATCAGGCGCGCGTGACCTTGTGCAATCAAAGTCACGATGAGACAGCAATCTTCACATTCAGTTCTGTCGATCAATACCGGCTGCAATTCGAGGCATTCGCCCGCGCGGTTAAAGCCGGTGATGACTCGGAATTGTTTAGCCTGGCAAGCTCGATACAGAATCAGCGCGTGATCGACGCGATCTATCGATCGTCCAGAGAAAAAACCCCTGTACGCCTGGCGGCAAGCTGAACCCGGGCGATGCGACAACAATCACAGCAGGAAATGTCTGCATGGGTATAGGTCACGAAAAAGTACTGATTCCGGCAGGAAACGCACTGGTGGGTACCCGGCGCGGTATCATCAAGGCCGATGGCGAGAGCCCGACTCGCAAACAGTACCTGGCCGATTTTCTAATCGACAACACTGCCGTCAGCAACAGCCGATTCGAACAGTTTGTTAACGCGACCGGCTATACCACCGAGGCCGAGAGAATTGGCTGGTCATACGTGTTTTACGACCACCTGCCACCCGCTCAACGCGACGACACTCTGGGCGTGGCGGCCGCCAACTGGTGGCGTCAGGTATACGGCGCGAACTGGCGACTGATAAACGGGCCAGGCTCAGACAATACCTGGCAGGCCGACCATCCGGTTGTACATGTCTCCCACAACGATGCGCTCGCCTTTGCCAAATGGGCCGAAGGCAGGCTGCCAATTGAGGCAGAGTGGGAACACGCCGCGCGCGGCGGTCTGGGCGATGTCATGTTTCCGTGGGGTGATCGGGAACCCGATGATAACGAATTCCTTCCATGCAACATCTGGCAAGGCAGTTTCCCACACCGCAACACGGTGGCAGATGGCTTCGAGGCCACCGCGCCGGTGGACGCCTTCGCACCCAATGACTATGGTTTGTATAACATGGTGGGCAATACCTGGGAGTGGACGGCAGGGCCTTACATGGTGAGGGCGCAAACCGCCAAAGCCCGTAAACACGCCGCCAGCATGAAAGGCACGATGGTGCTGAAAGGTGGCTCATTCATGTGCCACAAAAGCTACTGCTTTCGCTATCGAATCGCAGCGCGCAGCGGCAGCACACCCGACAGCACAACATCGCACATCGGCTTTCGCCTCGCGTACGACGTTAGCTGACACTGCGGTTGATCGACTACTAGAATGGAATGTCATCCGATCCGTCTGACATCTCATCCGTTGCCAGGCGCATTGCCTTGTATCCTTCATTGACTTCGTGCAGCGGCGCGGTCATCAACAGCACTTCCTGAACGTTGACTTGCAGCAATTCGTCATCTACATCGTGAAAGCCTGAAAATTGCACCTGATCAGCACAAGCATCGAGCAGCACTAAAAAAGCCGCCAGTTCGCTTTTATCATCGCCAGTGGTGAGCTCTGCAGGTTCGCTTCGCCCCCTGAACCACACACGCACGCAGTCCTCGCTATGCTTCTGATCAGATGCAAACGGTGCAATCTCAAGTGGAAATTTCACCATTTGCACATCCTGCAGACTCACAGCAACGGCATGACCCTCAATGCTGTTAAACAACAAAAACCGTTTTTCAGCATAAAACTCTGACGAGTGATCAAACAGATCCTGCGCACGCAGCCATTCGTCTTTGCGCACCTCAAAATCTATCGTTTGCGGCAAGGTTCTGATCATCAAGCTGATCCGGTACTGATAGGCCATTGACACCCTCTGCACTTAAAGCAATGGTCATTATACGACTTGTCAATTACCACGATCCATCAAAGGTACCGGCAGTTACCACGATCGGACAACGCAATGATCGACCGGCGGTCCCGGGCACAGGTGAACTGCATAGCGCGAACCCTGTCCGCAACGATGGCAGATGGCAGGAAAATTGATCCAGTTCCGGTCTCCAGGGTGGCGCCGGAGCGCTGAACGGCCCGATTCACAATCCTTTACACCAGCGCGCACAAGAGAAACCCTCAGCATCCCGTTAACTGAACGCAACATGACGAAATCACCGGCACTTTGATTTCATCCCCAATCATCGGGAGAGAATAATGGCAACAAGTCAATATCCTGTGCTCAGCCCCTATCAACAGATTACCCTGGTCGGAAACCAGCGCACGTTGAGTGTTCAAATCAGCCGTTTCCTGCACACCGATCCAACGGCAGTGCGATACGTCGAACGTCTGCACTACGACGGCCTGGGCGTTACCGCACTGGCAGACATGATCGTGATTGATATCGATGATCTGGCCGGTGAGGAGCTGGCACAGCAGATCTACCTGGCACACCGCCTGTATCATTCACGGATTCCCGTGGTGCTGGCCAGCCGCCTGCCGGTTGCACCTGGCGACCTGCAACGTTACCTGGCTTGTGGCGTACTCGATGTGATCGATCTGTCTCGATCCAACAGCCGCGCAATGCTCAATCACACGGCTGCAGGTCAGCACTAGCCAACAACCAGCCTGCGAACTGTCGCGAGAGCCGGGGCGCTATGCCCTGCAGGAAATTCCGCACTTGCAATTGTTAACACGCCGGTGGCGCGGTTTGACCCAACATGCAATACGCACAACCAGCAGATCGATTGACATGTTCGCACCCCTGAAAAATGCACCCGGCACCCTGGCACTGGGCATTGCCGCGATTTTGTTCAGCAGTGTCGCTGCGCAAGCCGGCTTTCGCGATATCAGCGCCGCAGCCGACTTCAATGCCGATGGCAAAGCTGCGTTCGCAGATTACGACGGCGACGGACGAATCGATTTGTACGCGGGCGGAAAACTCTACCGCAACGCAGGAGGCGCTCGATTCACTGCAGTGGCGAAATCTGGCCTGCCGCGTGGCGCCGGTGTCTGGGGCGACTACAACAACGACGGCAGACCCGATCTCTTCAACTACACGCGTGGCGAACTCTACCGCAACGAAGATGGCAAGCGGTTTCGCAAAGTGCCGTTTCCAGCACTGCCCGCCAAGACTTCCCGCGCTGCCATCTGGATAGATATCGACAACGATGCACGACTCGATTTGTACATCGGTGGCTACGAGAAATTTAAAAAACAGGTTTTCGCCGATCATATCTATCGCAACACCGGCAACGGTAAGTTCGTTCGCCACTGGAGCAGCAAACCAGAGGCGTCGCGTTCAACCCGTGGCGTGACCGCCGCCGATTACAACGCAGACGGGCACATCGATCTCTATTTGTCACACTATCGATTGCAGCCTAATGCACTGTTGCGAAATGACGGACGTGGCAATTTTACCGATGTCGCCGAGGCGAGCTGGGTCGCCGGCAAGCTCAAACGCAAAATAAGCTACGTGGGCAAACAGTACCGCCAGGCCGGCCATACCATTGGCTCCGCGTTCGGTGATTTCAACAACGACGGCCGTCTGGATATATTCGTCGCCAACTTCTCGCACCGGCCTGAGTACCAGGATCGGCCACAGGTGCTGGAAAATACTGGCCCACAGGCGCAGTTTCGTTTCGATGATCGCAGCTACCTGACCAATCTGCGCTGGCAGGAGTCCTACGCTTCGGCCGCGCTGGCAGACTATGACAACGACGGCAATCTGGATTTCTTTCTGAGCACTGTCTACGAAAAAAGCACCGACGGCGACAGCAATCACTCTGTCCTCTACCGCAACTCAGGCGCCTGGAAGTTTGAGGAGGCCGGCAGCCGCGAGAAACTGCCACTGCTGGGTCCAAGCTACCAGGCGGCCTGGGCCGATATCGACAATGATGGCGATCTGGATCTGGTCGCCAATGGCAGGATGCTGCTCAACGAGGGTAATCGCGGCAACTGGATCGGGCTGGCACTTTATGGTGATGCCAGCACGGTCAACTGGTCTGCGCTTGGCGCGGTGGCGCGAATCACGCTGGGCAAGAAACAATTGACCCGCCACGTCGATGCTGCCACCGGCGAGGGCAATCAAAACGATAATCGCCTGCATTTCGGGCTGGGCAATCACAGTGCGCCCGTGGATGTGGAGATCACCTGGCCCGGGGGTCACAAGAGCATTCATACGGGGCTCGCACCGGGTCGCTATCACACGTTGCAGTTCAAGCGATAAATAAACAGGCCATAGAAAAAGCGCCTGCCCTACCCTGCCCAAACGGGTCGCGCCTTGACCCTCCCGGCAAAACGCGCATCCTGACTACCCCTGCGCTGATCCGCCGCCGCAACGCCGCGGTTTACCGCCGTTCTTGCCCTGCCCCGGCTCAACAATAGTGGGGAGCCGCCCTGCTGCCGGGCGGGTCGCAGAGGCGATCCGATCGGCTGCCAAGCCAGCTGTAGCGGTAGTCCCGGTCTGCATCTTTGGCCGTGTTGGCAACCGACTTTCACCGCTTCCCCGATCTCGATTTAGCGCTTGAGATGGTATTCAATCTCTGTTTGAATACGCATTCAAGCGAACCAGTCACCGGACTTTCGCACCACAACCGGAGGAGTCTCTATGGGCAAAAGACAATTGCTGAAGGGCATTTTGGCCGCCTCGCTGCTGAGCGCAGCCAGTTTCTCGGTGTCTGCCGAGGATCTGCCTTACAACCTGACAGCGGGCAAGCCATTCGATGGCACCAAGCTCAACATCCTCAGCGTGGTCACACCTCAGTTCGACGGTCTGATGTTGCGCGCTGATGAATTCAAAGAACTGACCGGCATTGAAACCGAGTGGACATTCATCCCGTTTGGTTCACTGCAGGAAAAAATCAACGCCGAGGGCATCGCCGCCAACGGCACGTTCGACGTGGTGAACTACCTCGACAGCTGGGGGCCGCCCAATGCGCACTGGCTCCGCCCGATCGATGAACTGATGGCGCGTGACGGCATCTCGATGGATCGCTATCCAGCCGCCTTTGCCCGTTCCGCTCAGTTCGAAGGCCAGACTCTGGGGTTTCCGCTGCGCGCCCACCCACAGGTTCTGTTTTACCGCAAAGACCTCATCGATACGCCCCCCACATCATGGGAAGAGATCGCCGCCATGGGTGCCGACTGGGCGCACGATGATATCTCGCCGATCGCCCTGTATTTCAACAACGACGGAAACCGGCAGAATCTCTTCATCTGGCTGAACTTCCTGTGGGGAGCCGGTGAGCAGGTGTTCAATGAAGACGGCAGTGCCGCCTGGACAACCGACGCCGCGATTGCTGCAACTGAGTCGTATGTCGAACTGCTGACCAAACACGGTGTCGCGAATCCCAATTCACTGGCATTCGTAGAACAAGATGCTCGTCAGTCATTCATGCAAGGCAAATCTGCAATGATCCCGGGCTGGTGGTGGTTCTACTCAGGTTTCCAGAATCCGGACACCTCCACCCTGACCAAGGACCAGATTGGCTTTGTCGGCATGCCTTCCTATGGCGGAGTGACCAAAACCTACGCGATCTCAATGCCGTTTGCGATTTCCAACTACAGCAAAAACCAGGATGCCGCCTGGGAATTTCTGAAATGGTTGTCCAACCCCGCGATGGACAAGGCCAATGCCACGGTGCGTGAAGTCAAAGGCAAATCGATCGTCAACAACGTCGTGACGCATATCTCCTCGCTGCAGGATGAAGAAGTCAACGCCGCGAATGACAACATTCAGTTGGCCGCATGGGAATCACTGAAAGAGTCCGACATCATGCCGCAGATCGCCGAGTGGCCCGAGGTGGGTGATCTGCTCTCGGCCGCCATCGCCGAGGCAGCAGCCGGAGGCGACACGCGCCAGCTGATGACAGATGCGGCCAAACAGGCTGACCGCATCCTCAAACGCGCAGGCCGCATCAAGTAGGTTGAAGCGCTCATAGTAGCCCCGCCCGCCATGGTTGTATCAATCATGGCGGGCGCCACGGCCCCGTGCGCAGTCCACGCCAGAGCAACCGGCTGCCCGCTTGCGCAAACCGCGCAAATGCTACCCGGGTCTGTCTTTCGCAAAGACAGTCATCAAAACCGATAAACTGCCTGGCAATCGGCCTGCAGCAGGCGTCATGAAAGACCGAACCCTAAAATATCTGCTGGTCATACCCGCTGTACTGGTGGTGTTTGCCACGACCATCTGGCCGCTGATCGAATCGTTGCGGCTATCCTTCACGGTTGGCCGCCTGAACCGGCCGGGCTCCCTCGATCAATACATCGGCTGGGAGAATTACACGTGGGCGTTTTTGTATGAGCCTGCATTCTGGAATTCGGTTTGGGT
This sequence comes from uncultured Granulosicoccaceae bacterium, assembly GCA_964573105.1. Taxonomy (GTDB): domain Bacteria; phylum Pseudomonadota; class Gammaproteobacteria; order Granulosicoccales; family Granulosicoccaceae; genus CAKZSB01. The sequence continues at coordinate 20,276 of CAZNIS010000033.1, read as the reverse complement.
CACGGCGGTCTACACGGTAGTTACGGTCTGCCTGACCACACTGTTCGCACTGGCACTGGCACTATTGCTGGCACCAGGTGGCAGATTCAGATCTGGCGTGCAGACACTGCTGATATTGCCTTTCGCCATGAGCCCGGCACTGATCGGCGTATCCTTCCGTTTCATGTTCAACCCGGAATTCGGGCTGTTTGATGCATTTTTTGGCGTGATGATACCGCCACTGGCCGACGTGAGCTGGCTGGCCGACCCGACGCTTGCGTTTGCCGTCTGTGTGATGGCCGATGTCTGGGGCTGGATTCCCTTCCTCACACTGGTGCTGATTGGCGGACTGGCCAGCATCCCGCGCGACACACTGGAGGCCGCTCAGGTTGACGGCGCGAGTGGCTGGCGCGTTTTCCGGGATATCACACTACCTCAACTGGCACCTGTTCTAGCCGTCGTTATTATTCTGAAATCGATTTTCAGCCTGAAGACATTTGATCAGATATTCATGCTGACCAACGGCGGCCCGGGCACCGCGACCCAGACTCTGAGTCACTACATCTACTTCAACGGTATGAAATACGGCCAGATAGGCTACGCCTCCTCGGTGGCCTGGCTGATGGTGATACCGATGATATTCCTGACCTACGCCTATGCGCGCTACGTGTTCCGAAAGAACTAGGCGCAAAGTCAGATGAATTCAAAACAGAAAAAATCACTGTTTCGACTATTGCAGGTTGGCCTGATACTACTGGCAACACTGATCATGCTGGTACCCATACTGTGGATTTTTCTCGCCGCGTTTAAAAACCACATTGATGTTTTTCAGCTTAAATTGTTGTTCAAGCCGACGCTGCAGAATTTTCTCACCGTATTTGAACCGCCTTACTACCTTGGGCAAAAGCTGGTCAACTCAACCGTCGTCGCGTTTGTCACCGTGATAATTGCCATACCCATTGCAACCATGGCCGCCTATTCGTTTTCCCGATTTCGGCTGGTCGGCGAAACCGCCATGCTCGTGACCATCCTCGCGACCCAGTTCGTGCCGGCAGTGGTCATCATCCTGCCCTTCTTTGTGATGTTCCGCGATGTTGGACTGCTCGACACTCGCATCGGGCTGATACTCGTCAACCTGGCCATCGTCATGCCGTTCGCGATATGGATGATCAAAGGTTTCATCGACGGTATACCCATAGACACCGAAGAGGCCGCTTTGGTCGATGGCTCCTCCCGTCTACAAGTGATCCGCAATATCGTTTTGCCAATGGCAGCGCCGGGGCTGCTCACAGCGGGGATCTTCTGCTTCATCATTGCCTGGAATGAATTCCTGTTTGCGCTGATTCTTACCAATCGCGATGCCGTTACCCTGCCTATCGGCCTGGCGCTGTTCAAGGCGGAGGAAGGGGATTTGTGGAACTTGTTGAGTGCCGCCGGCATTATCATCATGCTGCCCATGTTCACACTGGCACTTATGATCAGAAAATACTTTGTACAGGGGATGACCATGGGGGCAGTACGCTAGTGGCCAGCGTCAGTTTGAAAAACCTGACCAAACGCTGGGGTAGTTTTGTCGGCGTCGACAATCAATCGCTGGATATTGCCGATCGCGAATTTCTGGTGTTACTGGGCCCGTCGGGTTGCGGCAAAACCACCACCATGCGAATGATCGCTGGCCTTGAAGAGCCGACAGCGGGCGAGATCTGGATAGGCGATCAGATGGTCAACGATGCACTGCCCAAAGATCGCGATGTGGCCATGGTGTTTCAAAATTACGGCTTGTATCCTCACATGACAGTATTCAACAATATTGCGTATCCGTTGAGAGTGCGCAATACGCCAAAAGAGGAAATCACCCCCCGCGTACAGCGTGCCGCAGAACAGGTTGAACTCACTGGCTTTCTCGATCGAAAACCCAAGGCCCTGTCTGGCGGCCAGCGCCAGCGAGTGGCACTGGCACGGGCGATTGTGCGTACGCCGCAACTGTTCCTGATGGATGAACCATTGTCCAACCTCGATGCCAAGCTGCGTGTATCGATGCGCGCCGAATTAAAACACCTTAGCCGCGAACTAAAAATCACCACCGTCTATGTCACACACGATCAAATCGAAGCCATGACGCTGGCCGATCGTGTCGCGGTGATGAAAGACGGCGTGATCCAGCAGCTCGGCACACCGGATGAAATCTACAACGATCCGCATAATCTGTTTGTCGCGGGCTTCATCGGTTCACCGGCGATGAACCTCATCGAGGGCTCAATCAGCGACGGGATTTTCAAAACGATCGACGGGACGCCACTGGTCGCGATAGACGCCGCCGATCACGCACATGTGACGGTGGGTGTCAGAGCAGACGATGTCGCAGCACTTGAAGCCGGACAGGGCTTTACAGACGCCATAGTCTACGCCTTTGAAAATACCGGCGAGAATACACTGCTGACAGTCCAGTGTGGCGAGCAACGAATCATGGTGCGTGGTGATCGACACCTGCGCAAAGAGCAGGACGAGACTATCGGCATCACCCTGGATCCAGCTCATCTGTATTTGTTCGACCCTGAATCCGGCTTGCGGTTGCGCGAGACACACACAAATTAATGCGGCAGACGAGAATTACCGCGGCTGATGTCGCTGAGCGTGCAGGTGTCAGCCAGCCAACGGTCAGCCGCGTTTTTGCACCAGGCTCCAGAGTCTCTACAGAGAAGCAGCAAAAGGTCCGCGCCGCCGCTGCAGAGCTTGGCTACCGCCCCAACACACTCGCGCGCTCACTCAACACCGGCAAGTCTCGCACGATCGGCGTCGTCGTCGCCTATCTGAACAATCCTTTCTATCCCGAGGCATTGCAAAGATTTTCCGAAGCGCTTCGTGCCCACGGCTATCACGTCATGGTTTTTTTTGCCGCCAATCTCGCCGAGGAAGTCGACGGGGTGATAGAAGATCTGCTGGCCCATCAGGTCGACGGGATCATTCTGGCCTCGGTGAGTTTATCCAATCAACTGACCCGCCGGCTGCGGAAGACAGATATCCCGTTTGTGTTGTTCAACCGCGGCCAGGATGACCCCAGGCTGCCACTGGTGAGTGCCACCAACCTGGAAGGCGGACGAATCGCGGCCCGGTTTCTGGCCGAGGGTGGACACCACCACATCGCCCACATATCCGGCTGGCAAAAATCACTCAACGGCCGCGAGCGCCAACAGGGCCTGATCGAGGGACTTGCAGAGTACGACTTGCACCCCATACGCTGTATCGACAGTCACTTTCGGCGCGAAATGGCTATTGAAGCCACCCGGGAACTGTTTGCCGCGTCGCAACATCCCGACGCCATTTTTGTCGGCAACGATCACATGGCATTCGCTGTTCTTGAAACACTCAAGTACGACATTGGTCTTAACGTTCCCGACGATGTCTCTGTCATTGGCTTCGATGATGTTGAAATGTCGGCATGGCAGACTTTCAACCTGACTACCCTCAGGCAACCGGTAAATCGGATGGTAGCCGCTACTGTGGTGATGATCATGGACATGATCAATCGCCGACCCACCCAGCTGCAAGTTGAAATTGAAAGCGAGCTCATGGTGCGCGGCAGTGCCCGCATACCTGCCAATTGGCCAACGCCCACAGCGCGAAAGGCAACCATCTCAAACGCCTCTGGCTAAACAGATTATCGATCAAGTCGTTGCCCTTAGATTGGCGCACCCGACCCAACTACACCCCTACCATGAAACCAGATAACACAAAAAAGCCATGCGGCAATAGAGCACACCAAACATTCTGGTTAACGGATTGATGAAAGAACACCTGCTACTACTGCCCGGCATGATGTGTGATGCGCGATTGTTCTCTGCGCAAATCACGGCGTTTTCCGCACACATTCCGGTGACACTGGCCCCATTGACGCAAGGCGAAACACTCGGTGAGATGGCGCAATCCATACTGGCCAGCGGCCCTCCCCGATTTGCCCTGGCCGGTGTTTCCATGGGGGGAATTGTCGCGATGGAGATCATGCGCCAGGCGCCACAGCGAATCAGTCGGCTGGCATTGCTTGACACCAACCCCAAGGCAGAGACACCACAACGTCAAGCGCTGCGCGAGCCGCAAATTGAAAATGTGTTGTCGGGCAAATTGAGCGATGTCATGCGCGATGAAATGAAACCACACTATCTGGTGGATGCGCCAGGCAAGCAGGCCATTCTGGATTTATGCATGGAAATGGCCATGACGCTTGGGCCATCGGTATTTGTCAGGCAATCGCGCGCGTTGCAGACACGCCCCGACCAGACAGACACACTGACACACGTCAAGGTACCCACGCTGGTGCTGTGCGGTGAGCACGATCAACTGTGTCCACCGCAAACGCATCAGCTGATGCGAGACCTGATTCCAGAGGCGGTGCTTGAAATCGTTCCCGCAGCTGGTCACTTGCCCACGCTTGAACAACCCGATTACACCAACCGGATACTATCGCAATGGCTCAGCCGTTAATCTCAGATCAACTATTGTCGCTGCTGCAAAGCGTCGACACGCCAACCGTCTGCAACGCCATCGAAGTCGCGCAGGGCAAACGTGGCTTCAACCGCTTCACACGCGGCAGCATGTTGCATTCTGCGCCCGGCACGCCAGCAACTGTAGGCTTTGCCCACACTGCGCGCATCTCTGGCCTGGCTCCACCACTCGATGACACCGCCACAATCCGCGCCAGACGCATGGATTATTACCGCTCAATGGCTGCGGGCGACGGACCCACCGTTGCGGTGATTGAAGATTTGGACTATCCCAACTGCATAGCCGGCTGGTGGGGTGAGGTCAACGTCGCGGTACACAAAGGATTGGGACTGAGCGGAGCCGTCACCAACGGAGTAATGCGAGATCTGGATGTGATCGACAAAGGGTTTCCGGTGCTGGCGGGCTCCATTGGCCCCAGTCACGGCTACGTGCACGTTATCGATATCGGCACACCCGTGAATATTCAGGGCATGCGGGTGACGCAGGGAGAGCTGATCCATGCCGACCGCCATGGCTCGCTGGTGATACCGGCAGATGTCATCGACGATCTCGCAGAAAGCATCAACAAGGTGATTGAAGCCGAGGCTGTGATACTGGGACCGGCACGCGAGCCTGGATTCAACATTGAAAAGCTCGAGCAAGCCTGGGCTGCGTTTGAAGCGGCCCGCACCTGAGCCAGAAGCTGCTACAAAGCCGGCAACCCTTGCGAGGGGTACTAGTTCAGGTGAACGTTGCCAGCAGATGAAACTACTATTGGCGATTGCCGTGTTATTTTCTCGCCCGACGCTGTCTGGCGTGGCGTTCATTACCACGCTTGTAGTTGCCGGTGACGCGAGCCATCAATTGTTGGGCGCCCGACTCATCAAGCCGCTCGACAGATAAGCGAAATTTGTCCGCCTGCACCCCCCGCAGCAAAGTGACTCTGGTACCGTTTCTTAGAATCAGCACGTCGCTGCCTTGCGATTGATAGCTAAAACCCAGATCACTCATGCATCTTGCTCACGGCAGGCGGGAGCACCTGGTGCCTGCAGCACTCGTGAGCGGCGGCGATGCTCAGCCGCCCTCGATCGCCATCAACAACTTCAGCTCATCGCCATCACACAGCGCGGTTGAACTCCAGTCCGGTCGCGGCACCATGGTGCCGTTCAGGATCGCACTCAGAGACTCGGGATCGGTTACCCCGGCCTGCTTCAGCGCCACCTCTACCGTGGTGTTCTCCCCTACTGGCAAAACCAGCTGATTACTGGTGCCGAACGCCGCCGGGCGCTCGTCACCAAAACCAAATAGTGAAAGCTCTACGCTCAACTGTTCGGCTCAGACATCGCCAAACGGGCCAGCGTGTCGGCCGTTGGTACACCTGCGTTGTCCCAGCCGCGAAGCTTGTAGTATTCGTCGAGCATGGGGTCGAGATCGACGACCTCGCCCTTGCCGGCACCCACCTTGGGGGGCTCTTTCATCATACGCGGCGGCAGCGTGTCGTCGGCGCGGGTAAAACCGGCATCGTTGTTGAACTTGCGTTCCAGATTCCAGATTCGCTCGCCAGTCTCGCGAATGCGATCCAGCGTCCAGTCGCCCTCGCAGGCCGCATCGACCATCGCTGCCATGTACTCAGGAGGAATAATGTTGTTGGCAAAGGCGCACAACCCGGTGCTGTCGATAGCCGACACCATATCCTGTGTCGTTTTGACGAGCTCGGCCTTGCCCTCCTGGCTCTGATCGGCAAAGTCACTGACAAACGGCCGTGCGCGCATGTGGCAGGCACCGCGATTAGAAGTGGCGTAGGCCAGCCCCATACCTTTCATGGCGCGTGCGTCATAGCCGGGGAACTCCGACCCCTTAACCGCCATCGCCAGTTCCGGTCGGCCATACTTTTCGCACAGACGCTTGGCACCGAGCCCAACATCAGCACCAATGCCTTCACCGGTGGCTGTCAGCTCGGTGACTTTGGTCAGTGCATCGGCATTGCCGAAAGACAGATCGATGCCACCGGTTTGCTCCAGTGTGAGCGCACCCACTTCAAACAATTCCATCGCCGCAGAGATCGACGCGCCGAGAGAGATCGGATCCATGCCGTGCTCGTTGCACAGGAAATTGGCGTAGTTGACGGCATCGAGATCATCAACGCCACACATCGGGCCAAACGCATAGGCATTTTCGTATTCCAGGCCACCTGATGGCAGCTTGTACCGCGAACGATCACCGCCATCAGGCGCCTCGCCGTTAACCAGTGGCGACGTCGGGTCGATCGTCGCGATGCGTGCGCAACCGATGGTGCAGGCAAAACAGGCTTTGTTGCCGATCAGGCTGGGCCGGCGATCACTGCGACGTGGCACCTTTACCGCATCGGCGTTGACGGCCGGCACGCCTTCAAATTGTACGTCGCGGCAGTTGCGCGTGGGCAGCGAGCCGTATTCGTTGGTGACATCCATCATGTTGTGAGTGCCACGGGTCTCGAAGCGCTTCTTAATCGGCGACGGCTGCAGCACGCTTTCCGCCTCACCAACGGCCTTCAGGAATGCGGCGGGATCTTTCACATTCACACCCTTGGTACCGCGCACAGCGATCGCCTTCAGGTTCTTGGAGCCCATCACCGCGCCGACGCCAGAGCGGCCAAAAGCCCGGTCCATATCGTTGACGATGCAAGCGTACTTGACGCCGACTTCACCGGCCCGGCCGATGCTGGCAATTCTTGCGGCAGGCTCGAGGAGTTCATTGCGGATGCCTGGCTCTGCCTCCCAGACCGACTTACCCCACCACGCCTTTGCCGAGCGGAGCTCGACCTTGTCGTCGTTAATCCACAGGTAGACCGGCTCGGGGGAGCGTCCCTCCAGAATGAGCATGTCGTAACCGGCAATCTTCAGTTCTGCACCGAAATAACCGCCCGTGTTGGACGCGGCGATGGTGTTGGTCAGCGCACCTTTTGTGATGGCCGACGATCGACCACCGGTTGGCGCCGGCGTGCCAGTGAGTGGCCCGGTGGCAATAATCAGTTTGTTTTCCGGTGCCATTGGGTCGACCTTGGGATCGACCTCTGCCGCCAGATAGCGGGTACCCAAACCCCGTTGACCGAGGTAGCTCTGCGCCCAGTCTCGATTCAGAGGCTCTGCGGTGCAGGTCCCTTTGGTCAAATTCACGCGAAGAATAGTGTTTTGCCAGGCCATCGGGCCCTCCTCATTCGGTAGCAGCAGGCATCGCCGCAGCTGGAGACGCGGCACTCTTACACCGGATTATACAGCCTCGGCGAGACAATCTCAGCTTTGCCCACCCGCTACAGACAGATACATCGTCGCTGACTGCAGATAGATTCGGGCAACATGATTCATCTGGATCCAGACCCAACAATGTGCCAGATACCGCCAGCACATCCCGGGAATTGGGGATAGACATTGCTAGAAAAGCTCAACAAAAACAAAAACCTGTTACCCACCTCGGTAAATTTACCCATTCAGTTGACCCGTATCGCCAGGAACGGGCAATATCGCCAGCGCTGCTCGCGACAACAGGCGGTGCAGCGATGTAAAAACAACGACGATTCAACTGATCGATTTAGGAAGGACACCATGAATCCAGAAGAAGCATTCAAGCAACAGCAGCAACTCAAAGTATCCGTCGCACAACTGGCAGAGAACAACCCACAATTTCGCGAGGCGCTGCTCAACGATCCAAAAGCTACCATCGCCGAACTGCTGGGAACCAATGCAGCAGAGATGGCCAGCCTGGAAATTGAGGTTGTCGTCGAACAGCCGGGCAAGATGGTGTTCACCATTGGTGCCGATATGTCCGACACCGAACTCGACGACGAGCTGCTGGACCAGGTTGCCGGTGGCAGCCACTGGCTGACTCACATGACCAGCCGCGGCTGGCCCCCCAAAACCACGACCAACTGGTCCTGGGGCGCGTCACAGCGCACGCTGTCGATGGAAGTCAAACTCAAATAGCGCAACCTGTGCAGGCAGGCCTCTTGTTCAGTCACCATCCACGGGCGCACAGACGCTGCGCCCTTGTACCCTCATACATGAAGTCGCGTTATTTCATTTGAGCACAATATGACTCCGAGTGTTCAGCCCAACGTGTAACCACCTGACGCAAATCGCTTCCAGGCGAACGTGCTATGCTGGCGAGCTTTGCCGTCGACTTCGGTCAAGGCGCGTCTACAGGGTTGCCGCCATCCAAACGCCAGCGCCACACAGCAGTGATTTTGTCGTCTTTCCCGCGATTCACCTGAAGGGCGGACGCGCGTTCGATTTCACCGAAAACGCGGACACTGACTCTGCAATCCCCGACTTGCCCGAACCAATCGCCTGTGCGCAATACTGGCTTGAGCAAGGCGCAAAATGGATCCACGTCATCAATGTCGATGCCGCGCACGACGAAGACGCAAGCCACAACTGGCCATTGGTCGAGAAAATCTGCGAGCTCCCAATTAACGTGCAGTACGGCGGCGGAATACGCACACCTGAAGATATCGAATGGGCGGTACGTATCGGCGTGACGCGTATCCTGCTCAATACCGCAGCGGTGGAAAATCCGGTACTGGTCGCTGAGGCAGTAGCCGAATACGGCAGCGAGCGATTTGGGCTGCTGGTCAACACCGACCCGGCCGGTGAGATGATGACACGCGGCTGGCGGATGTCAGGTGGTTTGCTGGCGGTCACGCTTGGCGTCCAGATGTATCAATTGGGCATCACCACTGCTGTGCATAGCCGAGTTCTGCCCGACGGCACCATGAGCGGCACCGATCTCGACGTATCAAAGGAATTTGCCCAACTCACCGGCATGAACGTGATCGTCGGCGGTGAGGTGCGCGATATGGATGATCTGGTTCAGTGCTACAACCAGCAGGGCATCAGCGGCGCGCTGATCGGCAAAGCACTGCATACCGGCAAGATCGACCTCAAACGCGCGCTGCGCACAACCAGCAGCAAAATAGCGTTTGAATCTGCACTGCCGCAATGGAAAGAGGAGCAACAATCGCTGAAAGCGCACATTCGATACGAGCTATCGATGCAAAATCTATTCGATCACCTGCCACAACGCGAGCCCATGCGCACACTGGACGCCGGCGGTGGCAACGGGATTGACAGCCTGCGGCTGGCCAGAATGAATTATCCCATCGACCTGGTCGATACCTCCACCTCGATGCTGCACGACCTGCACGAGACCATGCAGAAGAACGCAACGGGCAACAGCATCACCACGCACTCATTTGATATCAGAGAGATTCACAAAAAATTCGCAGCCAACAGTTTCGATCTACTGCTGTGCCACAACGTCATTCAGTATTCAGATGACTGGGAGGAGCTGCTCGACTCGATGCTGGCACCATTGGCGAACGGCGGGTACTTTTCACTGATCACCCGAAACAAACACGCCGTGCCCTACGATGCCGCGATCGACGACTACGAGCTTGACGAACTACCCGCACTGCTCGACGAGCCACACGGAAAATCAGGCGTCTTCGACGCCGATATTTCATTCTTCACCACACAATTCCTGTCACGCTGGCTCGAATCACGGGGCCTGCGCATCGTTGCAGACTATGGCGTTTTCTGCCTATACAACCACTACAGCGTCGTCGCCCGTTACGATCAACTCTCCCCCACCGACAAGCTCGAAACACTCGAACGTCATCTGGGTAAGCAATCACCTTACAAGGATACTGCGCGCTACATTCAGATCATCGCGCAAAAGTAGTACAACACCGTGCACACAGAAGCAGCTGATATGTATCTATCGATTAGCTGCTGCTGCGACTTTCTGTCAGCTCACATCGACTGGCCTGTACAGCGACCACCAGATACTGACCGCTGAACGTTAGGGCGCCTTTTTTCTCGCCTATACGCAATGCCAGTTCCATCGTCAATTCGCCACCGATCCAAATCCTTACTTCCCCACCCGCATCAAACCGATCTGACTCACCGACGCGAATCGACGATAAGCAAGCCGCGCCAAAATCTCCATGCAGGGTAAGGGTCGTCAGCGTATTCACAAGTAAATGCGCCATGAGACGAACCAGTTAATAAAACACCAGCGCGAACGATGACCTGTCCCATCAACTACAATGAATTAAACCTGGCAATATAAAATCAGGCAAAGACCCGACTCGCCCAAAGCCATTCAGCTTTTTTTGCAATCTTGTGCCGTATCTGGCAGTGCGCCTGAACACCAAAAATGAAAGCCTCGGTCAGGTGCTTAACTGCCCGCCCTTTCAAGCAACTGCATGTTAATTTGTTAACAAGAATGGTTTACTAAGCAAACGGAATCCGGGATGGAGATGCCAGCAGATCAGGGACAACAGGTAAGCCACTCACTACAGACGGGCAGAATCAAATATCAGCACACCCTGAGCCTTATCGGACAGCACCTGCACCGCGAAGAATTTTAAACTCGAAACGACCTGGCCCGCTCGAGCCACCGAATCTGCCTCCATCCATCCGACCGGCCCGCTGCGTACTTGATCCTCACTATCCAGGGTGGTACTAATGATGAAAATAAGACGATAGAGCTTGATCATGACCATACGAATCCGTGCAGCAGACGGCGCCGGTGCCTATGTTGAAGATGTTCAACTGGACGCGCTCAATCAATCGACCACCGATACCCTGCGCGATGCCCTGGGCGAGTACGGCGTGCTCTTCTTCCGCGAGCAATCCCTCACCCCCGATCAGCACATCGCTCTGGCCGAGAGATTCGGCGAGATCAATATCAACCGCTTCTTCACCCCGGTAGACGGCTATCCGAAAATCGCACAAGTGCTAAAAGAGCCCGATCAACAGAAAAATATCGGCGAGCAGTGGCACACCGATCACAGCTACGACCAGATTCCCGCCCTCGGCTCGATCCTGGTGGCGCGTGAACTACCGAAGACCGGTGGCGACACGATATTCGCCAGTATGTTCGCCGCTTACGATGCGCTCGATGATGCAATGAACCAAAAACTGGCAGGACTCACCGCCACCCATTCCAGCAGACACGCATTCGGCCCGCAGGCGTATGAGGAAGACGACGATCTTGCCGGGCGTCTGGGCAACACAGCGGCAGCCACGCAGGACGCCATCCACCCCTTGATCATCAGCCACCCGATCAGCGGCAAAAAAGCGCTGTACGTCAACCCGGGTTTTACCCTGCACATCAACGAACTCGAAGCCGCAGAGAGTGACGCACTGCTGCAGCAAATCTACACCCACTGCCAAAACCCGGACTTTTCCCACCGCTTCAGTTGGCAGGACGGATCCATTGCGTTCTGGGACAACCGCGCCACATGGCACAGCGCGATGAACGACTACGCGGGCCAGCGCAGACTGATGCACCGAATTACTGTGGCGGGGGCAGCACTCACGGCTTGAACAGCCTCTCGGCTTGCGACCCGGCATGCAGCGTTGTAGATCATGCAGCGCTTTTGCCCCGGCAACCCGAATGGCCTGCTCGCACTTCCAGCCACGCAGCCTGCAGACCAACGCTGACAAAATTCTACAAGCCCTTGCCCTGCATCGATTTAACCAGGCGCCACGCAGCTGCAGTCTAGCCGTTCGGCTAATTGCATAATCCAGCGAAACACGCACAATAGCAGTGAGACAGTTTTTAGGAAGTGGTGTAGCCAATGCAAAGTGAACCCCCGATGGAGTGTGAAGTACGCGTAAACGCACAAACCCAGAGACGTTTTCGGTATCTACTGTGGATCTCCATAGCACTGATCGCAGCGGCGGGATTTCTGGGTTTTGTTGGCTGGATACCCGGCTTGCAGACATGCAACTGCAGTGTCGATTGCAAAAGCCAGGGCATCTACGACGCTACATTGCGAACACTGCGGTTGTTCGTACTGAACAACAATCCCTCAGAACTATGTAACTGGGTCACGCAACTCACCGCATTACTGGCCCCGTTCGCCACCGTCACAACCATCATCAGCTATTTTTCTGCACGCCTGGCTCGCCGATATCGCACGTTCATTCACCGTACCAATCCACCTGACGTCGTGTTTTTGGGCGGCGGCAAGAGCGCCACGTCTATCGCAATGCGATTGTTAAAATTCGACGGCCGGAGCAATCCAGGCAACCGCAAACGAAAAGATGCGGTGTTTGTCGATCGCGATGTCACCCCACTGGTCAACAGCTATTGCAGCTTGCTGGATTGCACGGTATCGGAATGGCGCGGCAGCGTGCTGTCCAAATCTACACTCTATAGCGTCAACGCACTTTCCGCTCAGGAAGTATGGGTGGCCACCGGAGACGATCGCCGCAATATTGAAGTCGCGCAGAGGCTGGCCGAACTTCGTATCGAAGCTCATCGGAAGCCACGCGGCATGCCCCAGTACGGGATGATTTATGTCAGCGTTTACGACCAGGAACTAATCCGCAATCTGCCCGCCGTACTGGAGAACAAACACAACGTCAGATTCTTCAGCATCAACAGACTGGCCGCCCGAAAGCTGCTGCGCAACTTCCCACCCAAACTGCCCCCGCTAGACCCACGAACCAAACGGCCACTACATGCCCTGCACATCGCGATTATTGGTGAAGATGAGTTTGTCGAAGCTATCGTTGAGCAGGCAGTGGTGCAGCTGATCATCAGTGAACATCCAGAGGATGCGCTGCACATATCCGTCATCGCAGAAAATGCCAGCAGTCTGGTGAAAAGGCTGGGCAGGCATATCCCGCAATTAGACGATTTCTCCGGCGACGCATCTATGTCTCCCCTGTTGCCACTAGTGAACTTTCACGCACTGGATACGTCACCTGCCCAGATGAAACGACTTGACTGGCAGCAGTTACAGAAAGACAACGGCATATTTGCCCGAGTCTATGTATCTGGCGTATCAGACCTGACCACCTTCAGCTGGGTGTTGCGAGCGGCAACCTTGCGTGAACTGAACAACGCTACCGACTCACAACCGATAACAGCGTGCCTGAGCCAGGCCGAACACGAACACGGCGCAATGGACATGCAGGAGATGAACACCAAGCTGACCAGCATCGATCAGTTCAGAATCTATGACTGCATCGTGGCGAATGAACACTACCCGGGAGAACAGAGCGACGCCGAGGCAAAGCTCATCAATTACGCCTACATGCGCTTTGACTCAGCCGCATTCAGTCGCCTTGGCGACGAGTTGGAGACACTGGCAAACAAGGCGTGGATTGGTGACGGCCCCAAAGCACCCGCACTGCCGGAGGCCTTCCGACAGTCAAGCCGGCTGGCAGCCGATCATATCAATGTCAAGCTTGCCTGTGTCTATCCAGAAGCTGCCGCCAATGGGGAAAAACCACTGAGAGAGGCAGCGCTTGCCGATGCAAACTCAGGTCTTTTAACCAAGCCGGCAACTACAACTGCCGATGAATTGAGCGACAACACCAAAATGATGACGCGGCTTGAGCACCGTCGATTTGTTGTCGAGCGGCTGGTCAGTGGCTGGCTACCCTGTGACGTCGTGCCCGAGGGTAACGAGCGGGCCGAGAGAATTAAGTACAACAAAAGTCTGAAACTCAACGAAACACTGGTACCGTTTGTTGAATTGTCGGACACGGAACAGAAAAAAGATCAAATGATTGTGGAGTGCATCCCCGCCATTCTGCAAATGCGCAACAGACAGGATAGACAAGCAGAGGCTACTTCCGATGACAACACACAGGATCGGAGATAATATGGGGTCTTGCCAGCCACCCGAATCATCCACGTGAATCAATACAACATCGCTCTCGTATCAGGCGCCTCCAGCGGCATAGGTGCCGCCACGGTAAAGGAACTGACCGCGCGCGGCCTTGAGGTCTACGCCATCGCCCGGCGCGCTGATCGTCTTGACGCCCTGGCCCACGAGACTGGCTGCAAACCGCTTGTGATGGATTTGCGCGATCACGAACAAGTCTACGAAACATTGCCCGATTTGAATGCCGACATCCTGATCAACAATGCCGGCATCGGGCGCGGCTTCACCGGATTCCTCGACGCCACCGCTGAGGATATAGAAACCACACTCGGCACCAATGTGCAGGCGGCCATGCACGTATTGCGTGCCGTGGTGCCCGGCATGGTCGAGAGAAAAAGGGGCCATATCGTCAACCTGGGGTCGGTCGCCGGTCTCTACCCGATTAACTCGGCCATCTATGGCGGCAGCAAGGGCGCGATGCATCTGATCAGCCAGAACCTGCGCATCGAGCTGCTGGGCAAGGGCATTCGCGTCACAGAGGTTTGCCCGGGGCGCGTGGCGACCGAATTCTTCGATGCCGCCACCGACGATCAAGCTCTGGCCGAGCGAGTCAAGGACACCGGCGTCGACGTACTGGAATCCGAAGATGTCGTCGCCGCCATCATGTTCGCGCTGGATGCGCCGGCCCGCGCTAACATCAGCACTATTGAGCTCACGCCAACCAATCAGGTGTTTGGCGGGGGTGCGTTCGCGAGCTCCTGAATCCGGGAGCGGGCCCTCTCATCACCCCCTCAGGCTCAACTCGACGGGTGCCGTGCATTTGTTTATGCTTGCGCCAATTTATCGAGAGAACGGCCATGAAATTTCGACTACTCGGCGCATTGGGCCTGATGATCACAGGTACGACCACTGCTTCCGCCGACTACACACTAACCATCCTGCACACCAACGACATTCACAGTCGCATCGAGTCGATCAACAAGTACGACTCCACCTGCAACGCCGATGATGAGGCTGAGGGCAAGTGTTTCGGTGGCGTCGCACGAATAAAGACCAAAATGGACGAGCTGCGCGCGCAAATGGACAACCAGAACGTAGTGGTGCTGGACGCCGGCGACCCCTTCCAGGGCTCGCTGTTCTACACCACCTACAAGGGTGAGGCCGAGGCCAAATTCATGGAAGCGATCGGCTATGACGCGATGGCCGTCGGCAATCACGAATTTGACGATGGGCCGGAAGGGCTCGCGGCATTTATTGAGGCGGTATCCTTTCCGGTCGTATCCGGCAATCTGGACATGGCGGATGAGCCTGCGCTTGCCGGCAAGGTCCAGGACCATTTAATACTGGAAGTCGGCGGCGAGAAAATCGGCATCGTATCCGCTCTTGCCACCGACACAGTGGACACATCAAGCCCCGGTGACAACATCAAATTCGAAGATGAGATTGCAGCACTGACCGCCGATGTAGCGGCGCTTGAAGCCGAAGGCGTCGACAAAATTATCGCGCTGAATCACGTCGGGCTGAAGAAGGATCTGGAGATCGCCGGTGCTGTACCCGGTATCGATGTAGTGATTGGCGGCCACAGTCATACGTTTATGTCGAATGACAAAGAAGGCGCCCCCGCCTACCCCACTATGGTCGAGGGCACACCAGTGGCACAGGCCTATGCGTACTCCAAATACATCGGCAAACTGACCGTCACCTTCGATGATGATGGCAAGGTCGTCAGCGCCGAAGGTGCACCCGTGATTCTCGATGCGTCTGTTACACCCGATGCCGACATGACGGCCCAGATCGCTGAAATGGGCGCACCGATTGAAGAGATGAAAAAGCGCATCGTCGCCAAGACGTCTGATGTCGTAAACGGTGATCGAGGCGTGTGCCGCGTGGCTGAGTGCCCAATGGGCAACCTGGTCGCCGATGCCATGCTCGATCGCGTCAAGGACCAGGGCGTGACTATCGCAATTCAAAACGGCGGCGGACTGCGCGCATCAATTGATGCCGGTGACGTCACCATGGGCGAAGTGCTGTCCGTGCTGCCATTCCAGAATACACTATCGACTTTCCAGGTGAGTGGTCAAGCCATCATCGACGCACTGGAAAACGGCGTCAGCCAGGTAGAAGAAGTCAAAGGCCGCTTCCCGCAGGTAGCAGGCATGAAGTTCACCTGGGATCAATCAGTCGCACCAAATGAAGGCCGTATACAGGAAGTGATGGTAAAGAACGGTGATTCGTTCACACCGATCGATCCGGCTGCCAGTTATTCTGTGGTCTCGAACAACTACGTGCGCAACGGCGGCGATGGCTACAAGATGTTCAAAACCGCAGAAAACGCCTACGACTATGGTCCGGATTTGGCGGACGTAACCGCTGAGTATATGGCGGCACAGGGTAACTATGCCCCCTATACTGATGGACGAATCACGAAGAAGTAGCGATTAAACAGGCGGGGGCTGTTGCCCCCGCCTGTGCACAATGAACAGTGACAGCAATATTTCATTAAAACAGCTGGTTTAGGTACAAACTCCATCATCAACACAAAGAATCATAGACATCAGCTGGCAAATACACCCAGCGTTTTAGCAAGCAGATCAAGGAACGACAACACGTTGAATATCAAATGCCAGATTCGTACGGCAATCACTGCACTTTTACTGTTGTCGACAGCCGCCGTACAAGCAGCCCTTATCCCATTTACGGCGACTATAGATGGCGCTCAGGCAAACAAAGGCGCTGGAACAGGAAGTTCCGCCACCGGGACTGCCAGGCTGATACTGGATGATGTGACTAACCTTTTGATTTGGGATATTAACTGGCAACTCAATCCGTCGAGTACCGCAGCTCATATTCATGGACCAGCAAGCCCCACGACGAACGCCGGGGTAAAAATCAACCTGGGTAACCAGACTGGTATCGGGACTGCCACCCTTGATGATTCAGAGATCACAGATCTAAAAAATGGACTGTGGTACGTCAACATCCACTCTGGTGCTTTCCCCGGCGGCGAGATTCGCGGTCAGCTGACCCGGGCAGCGCTCTGCGACGAGGCTGTTGTTCAGCGAAAAATAACCCAGCCGGAAGATGATTCCCGCTGGCACCTGCTGAGCCTACCCTGTGATGCACCGTTCAACAGCACGATGGCGGATTTGATTAACGACCCAAGCGTATCGAACGATCCAACAAAATGGAGTGCGTTTATTTACCTGCCAGATGGTGCCGGGAGTGGACAATATCAGCCACTGGATAAGGACGCACCCATTCCAGCGGCCGGCACCGGATTCTGGTTCATCAGCAGTGTCGATGTCACCCTGACTTTGCCGGAAGGCAGCGCAAAGTCTCACACCGATACAGACCCGCCATGCGATAGCGGAGAGGCTTGCGCTAAACAGATTATCGATGCCCAGTCGGCCTGGAATCTACTTGGCAACCCTACCAGCATGAATGTGCGTCACGAGGAAATGCAGCTGGTAAACACCTCAACTGCGCTAAATTGCACAACAGACCAGCCGTGCTCAATTATCGACTCATCGATTGATGCGTCCTTTTTCCAGTACAACGAGTACGCACAAACCTACCTACCATTTAACAGTGATGGTGCGGTTACTGACCAAACGCCCGGCAAGAGCATTGCCAAGCCCTGGGACGGCTACTGGGTCCGTCTCGCGCCAACGGATTCCAACGCAGTCCTGAGCGAGGATTGGATGCTGTATTCGCGTGAGTTCCCTAGCCAGTATATGTTTGTGACTGACGGCATATTCCGCGGCGATTTTGGCGGCATAGCCAGTGCCGCCGCCGCATGCAATGCTGAGGCATTCGCCGCTGGTTTGCCTGGAGAATACCTGCCCTGGATTTCTGCGGGCAGCGTCTCCCCATCCACTAGCTGGACACAACTCACCACGCCATACCTTCGCCCCGACGGGACGCCGATTGCGCAAAGCTATGCCGATCTAACCGACAGCACCATACTCGCGCCGATCAGAGTGACACCTGAGCTCGCCAGCATTTCATCCTGGGTTTGGGCGCATACCCTATCCGACGGGACTGCCCGCTCCAGCACCGGATTCACTATAACCGGTTGCCGCGACTTCACTTACGCTTCGTTTGTCGATCCCATTGAGCGTGCTGGCATTGCTAACACCCGGAACTTCCCGCAGGGATGGTCAGAATCAGGTACGCTCAAGTGCTCTTTGTCAATACCGATCTACTGTGCGGCGCAATAGCTTGTTCCGAACCCTTCAGCGTGACACGTGCGTACCGGCGGTCGGGTCACTCGGGTGATAATCGATTAAGTAGTCAAAACCATAATAGCTTCGTGCTCGACAGTGCACACCGGCGTGCCGTCAACACAAAAGCGCATATCTACCAGCGCCCGCTCACCGGCGCGAGAGTCAAATCTCTTCACCAATGTCGATTCGACAGCAACAGTGTCGCCAACCCGCGCCAGCGCCTGATGAAAGATCTTGCTGCGCACATGCACCCAAGGCCCGGTCACCAAACTGTTCATGAAAACCTCGTTAGCGAGATTCGTCCAGGTGACCGGGGGCACGATTCGGTTTTCCGCATAGATGGTATGGTCATCGCCAGCGCGCACACCATAGCTAATATGATCGTCTGTTAGCGCCACACTGAGCGGCGCCAGCGGCTCACCATCACGCATTACAGGGGCAGTGACGGCCTGCCACACTGCCAGCGTGGCCCGAACATCACCGGCCACTTCGGCACTAACCACCGGCCCATCGTGATCATCAGAAGAGCCAATCGTGCAATCGACCGTATCCTGATCAAACACCGGCCGCCGAAGCCGCAATTCACCACCGCCCTGCGTCAGCCAGTCTATACCCCAGCCGGTGACAACAGGATGCGTCATATACGCATATACACTCGTACCCGCCACCAGTGCCCGCTCGAATCCCGCCGCCCGAGCACCGGCGTCGGTGTGGACCGGGTTGTTTGCGTGATCCGGAAGATTGATTGCTGTGGTTGACCAGGGTTTAAGATTGTTCATTTCTGTTTGGCTTTGCTGGTAGCTTAAGAACCTTCGGCTTGAACGTTATCACACAACGTGCAAAACCTGGTCGTTTCTCGAACCGAAGGTGCCAGCGCAGACGCAACCACAAACCAATTAATGTCCAATTCTGCTATTCACTTCTGAGGAACTCCGGCAATGTGTATAGGCCAAGCATTGCCCTTTCAAGGAAAAGTAAACCCTATCACAGTCGTCGACAACAGCATCTAGCAAATCAAGTCCTGACATAACTTGCTGTATCTACCAGACAACGCCTTATCGAGCGCCAATTTCTGGTTCAAACGACTGATAGCCTTAGTCACACCACTAACGCTGGCAATACTAAATACCAACCCAATCTCCGCCAGTTGCATACCCCCTTGCTCCTGGCACATTTTCATCGCTATCGAACGCGCCACGTTATCCACACCCTGACCACGCTTCGCTACCAGTAACTCCTGCTGGCTGCAATTAAACTGTTTTGCAACGGACCGTAAGATGACGCAGACATCAACTTCACGCCGCTCTCGACTCACGCCTGCTTTTGCCGCATTCGAAAATCGGTGGGCCTTCTGCGTAAACCTGTCGGACCCTCTTACAGCAGGCCACCGATTCCTGGCGTAGAATTTCTGGGTATCCTCATCATTACCTGCTTCCACATACCTCCTGTATGATTGAGTTTTCAGAGTTTGTTGAAGGTTTGTACGGTTATGGTATCGGGCTAGAAAAGTTAGATGGGCTTGATCTGACTATGTGAAAGTGAAGCCAAAAACATTGGCAAATTATGACCATCTTGCGATATCTCGGATATTTGAAGCTCCTGCTTTCTGTAGTAGCGTTCACTTCGAACTCTAGCTGGCCCCAGATACTGGACGCTTTTAAACAATTGTGATAACTCGTTTTCAAAATCATCCAATAGAGCAAATACCCTGGTCACGCGTTGAACATCCAGAAGATCTAATGCAATTTTTTTTGAACTTACGCTGGCGAGTGAAGCGTAGAAGTTTCTAAACGACTTGGTGCTTGCACCTTTTTCAAGCGAAGTAATTGCCTCTACCGAGGAAGTTGAAAGAGATACTATTCTCCAAGCCTCTCTAGCTATAGTTTTTTCACCTACAGTTTTTGATATATTATCTCGCAGTATAGTAA
>CAZNIS010000032.1:0-66439 GCA_964573105.1 uncultured Granulosicoccaceae bacterium | reverse complement strand
CTCGCGCAGTAGCGCGACGGCCTTTTCAGTTTCACCTTGTTTTGCCAGATATTGACTGTAGCTTGTGCAGATCTGTAATTTCACAGGCACGGCATCAGTAGATTCTGCCTTGGCCAACGCATCCTGCCATGCCTGATCTGTCGACGCGTCGCCGCTACTCTGAAGGCTGGCAAGCGCTGCGCGTTGATGCAGCACATCGGGTAGAAAAAACTGTTCGGACGTTTCCGCCGAGTGCTCGCAACCTTCTTCAATCAGGGCAAGTGCATCATCATATTGGCCCAAAGCGATATTGGCCTGGGCGGCTCTGGCATAGATTTCAACAATAAACGCCTTGAGCTTGATCTTTTCAATATAGCCGGTTCGTATCTTGGCCATGGTATCGATCACGGCAGTCCATTCTTCACGTCTGCATTGTCGATGCGCGTCCACCAGCAGGAAAAATGGCCGCCATACCGGTACGTGTTCGCTTTCATCCAGCGCTCGCCACTCGGCCATGGTGTCGTCAAGCCGATCGCGCAAGTCCAGCCAGCCGTAAACGAGCGCGTTGTGTATCAATACATAGCCCGTGGTATTCGGATGTTGCAGTGCCCTGGCTCTGTCAATGGCGCGTTCTGTCCACTGCAATGCTTCGTCGATTCGCCCCAGGTAGGCGCAGGTCCATGCGAGGTAGAGCATCGGTGCGGTTTGAATGTCCTGTCCGAAGTGGAAGGGCGGGTAGGCTCTATCTTCTGGAATATCGATTTCCATCGCCGCGTTCAGGCTATCCAGCGCCGTTCGGGTTTGCCCTGCCAGCAGTAGTGCCTGTCCGCGAATACGATGCCCGAGTACGCTTAGCTCTGGTACCTTTTCGGTGGCTGCCAGATCGACGAATTCGTCGGCAAACTGGCAGGCCTTGTCCACTTTGCCACCCAGGCAGTGCGAAATGTAGCGGCCATAGAGAATCGGATAGACGTCGTGTGTTTCGCCAGTCCGTTTGGCCAGTTCCAGTGAATGGCCAATATGCTCAAGTGTGCGGTCGGCAGTGAACCCGTTGAGAGGCCACCATCGGGCCTGTCATGGCGATGCGCTGTGACAGCATCCTGCTGTCGCGCTCGGCCGTAGCCTCAAGCTCACTTAGCGCTGACAGACCGTTTTCAAACTGTGTGACCGCCTCGGCGTTGGATGATTGTGACGCGTATCCAAGCCCTGCCTGTCGCCAGCGATCCACCGCCTCGTCGATGCGGTTGGCCTCCTGGTAGTGGCGTGCCAGCGTCTCTGCAGAGGCGGCTGTGGTGTCATCGGATTGTGCAAGTGCATCGGCGATACTACTGTGGCGCTGGCGGCGAGTCTCGCGCAACATGGTGTCGTAGACCGCCTCTTGAACCAATGCGTGCTTGAACAGATACCGCTGGGCTGACAGCGATCCGGTTTTGACAATCAATTCTGCCTGCAGCAATTGCGACAGATCGGTGTCAATCGATTCAGTTGTCAGGCTGGTCGCCGCTTGCAGCAGATCGCGATCGAATTCACGGCCGATCGACGCTGCCGTTTGCGCAAGGTCTTTGGCGCTGCTTTGCAATCGGTCGATTCTGGCCAGTAGCGTGGCTTGCAGGGTTTCGGGTATATCGTTGATGTTGCTTGCCAGCGCGTGTTCAACCACTGACTTTGTCAGCTCTTCAATAAACAACGGAATGCCATCGGCGCGATCAACGATCTTTTCGATTATCGGGTTGGACGTGAACTCTCCGACAATGGATCGGATCAGTTCAGCGCTTTTTGTTTTGCCCAAACGATTGAGCTGCATGTGGTGACGCCGCTGTAGACCGGCTGCCAGTCAGGGCGATGCGTGATTGGCAGCAGTACACGGCTGTCGTGTATGCGCTGAATAGCCGCCTCAATCAGTGCCAGAGTGGTGGGGTCTATCCAGTGTCCGTCCTCAATCAGAAAGAGAACGGGTGATGATTGTGCCAGTGTCAGTAGCTGAGTAATCAGCGCTTCGAGTGTTTGCGCCTTGATTTGATCGGCCGGGTCATCGAGCGAGCCAAATTTTTCAGCAGTATCGAGTGTCACCAAATGGGCAAGTAAATGCAGGTCGCGCGTCGTGGGCTGAATGGTGTCGATCGTCAGTAACTGTTCCAGTTTGGCCAGTTTTTCGTCGTTGCCGTCTGCTTGTTCGAAGTTTGCGGCGTGCTGTAGTTGGCGTATCGCCGGATACAGTGCGCTGCCGCTGTGATGGGCCGAACATTGATAGCGCACAACTCTGGGGTTGTGAGCGCTGGTTTGCGCGCGCAGCGCTTCGATCAGATGGGATTTACCGATGCCTGCCTCACCTGAGACAAAAACTGTTTGTCCTTCGCCATCGAGCGCCGCCTGCCAGCGATCCAGCAACAGTCGCAGTTCTGACTCCCGGCCAACCAGATCGCTGGTGCTCTGGCCCGCTCGAGCCATAAACCGGCTGTTAACACTGCTCTCGCCCGATACTTCCCACGCCGGTACGGGGTTGGCGAAACCTTTTAACGAATGCCGGCCGAGATCGCGAAACGTATAGACGCCGCCCACCAATTGCCGGGTCGTGTCAGAGATCACCACAGCATTGATGCCCGCCAGCCCTTGCAGGCGGGCTGCCAGGTTAGGTGTTTCGCCGACCACCGTGCGCTCCTCGGCCGGACCGGTGCCCAACAGATCGCCGACGATGACCCGGCCGGTGGCGATGCCGACCCTGACCTGAGTATTGGTTCTGGCAACCGCCTGGGTGATCTGCAAGCCGCAATTGACAGCGCGCACCGGGTCATCCTCGGCTGCGCGGGGATAGCCGAAGTAGACGAGGATCCCATCACCTGAGTAGCGGGCGACGAAGCCGCCCGCCTGCTGGGCAATTTGGGTGCAGGTGTGCTGGAAACGATTGATGATTTCGCGCAGGTCTTCAGCATCAATTTTGGTCGATAGCTCGGTGGAGCCGACCAGATCGCAAAACATGACGGACAGCTGCCGATTTTCTGCCTCCGCCGCTGTGTTGTTTGCTGCTGCCGAGATGTGCCGGCCAGTGTTGCCTGGCTCTGGCGGTGGCGGTGGCGGTGTCGTTTTCGCTGCAGCCTGACTGGATGTCGCTGAATCATCGTCTGATGAGACAGCGGCACTGGCCGCCGCGAGCAGGATCTTTTTGCGATCACCCAGGCGGGCAATGCCGATGTCCTTTAGATCGTCGTTGGTCAGTTCAGAGAGGATGCTGGCATCAATGCCGTTTTCCTCGAATAGCTCGCTGTAGTTGCCGAATCCTATCTCTTCTAGCCACTGCGCTATGTTCAACTGCTGCCCCTGTGTATGCGTTCCTGGACTGCGACAAGTCCTGATTGTCTGTCATTTGCCGTTCCTCCCGATTCAATCTCATCCGGCGAGTGCGCCGGCAGAATGGCCGCTGAGACAATACAAGTCAACAGTGGGAGGCTCATACCCTCAATGGGGCATACGAAACCTCGAAAATTACTTTAAAATGCGTGTCAGGGAAGAGCATTGTTGCAAATTTCAGGGAATACTCCCGCTTCTTGTCACCTGTTGTGGCTGATGCTTGAGTACAGTTCAGGTTCGCGAGGGAGGGGAGTCGTCATTCGGTGGCGCTCCGTTTTATATGTTCACAAGCATTAATCACGGTTAGCCATTTTCCTGTTTTGAGTTCTGATTCAATTATCAATCCCGGTACGATCGCGACCGACGCAGGATGTGAAAATATCCTCAGGGCGCTGCTCGATCCAGCCAACTCCGCCGACTTATCTGACGAGCACAGGCTTGCGCTGAAAGCCGGCGACGCCCTGTTCGAGCAAAACGAAAGTGGCGGCGCTGTTTTTGTTCTCGTCTCCGGCGAGCTTAGCGTTCGGATTCGCACCGCACTGACCTCTGCGGCGGAAGACGCCGCTGAAACCGAAGTCAACCGCCTGTTGCCCGGTGCCATTGTGGGTGAAATGTCCGCCCTGACCGACAGCACCAGAAGCGCCTCAGTCTATGCCTTATCGGATGCGTCGCTGATTCGCATTGAAGCCGCCCGATTTCGCGAAGTCATATCGCTCGATCCCGAATTTCGTCGGGTAGTCACCGAGATGGTCTATCGTCGCTGGCGGCCATCGGCGCTGAACGAAGTGCTGGTAGCACGGTTTGGCGCCAGCGATACGGGCCTGCTCGAATCCATTCAACAGGCGGCCCAGTGGCATCATCTGCCTGCCGGTGAAGCGCTGTTCCAGCAGGGTGAAGACAGCGACAGAATGTACATTGTCGTCAGTGGCCGATTGCGCCTGGATGTCCAGGTCTCTGCGTTTTATTCGGCAGAAAGCGAGCAGCCCGATGTCGCCACCCGGGCACTCGGCTACGTGAGCGCCGGTGAAACGATTGGTGAATTCGGCTTGATCACCGGCAGTGCGCGCTCGGCTACCGTGGTTGCCATGCGCGAGAGCAATCTCGTGAGCCTGTCCGCCGAAGCGTTCAACGAACTAATGGAGCGCTATCCCTCTTTCAGTCGCGCCGTTCTGCAAATCGTCATCGAACGGCAACTGCGCGCCGACCCCTCGAGTGAGCACAACAGCGCATTCAACTACGCTGTGGCGATCGTTGGTTGCGACAAACATCTGCCAACGGCAGACTTTGCCGCGCAGCTGGCCGACTGCTGGCCCGAAGAAAAAAAACTGTTGCTACTGGATAGCCAACGATTCGATCAATTGTTTGGACAATCGGGCGCCTCCCAGTCTACTCCGGCAGATGCGATCAACCCGTCAGTCACCACCTGCATGAGTCGGCTTGAAAGCCACTATCAAACAATTATCTACATCGCCGACAGCGAAGACTCGGCCTGGACCCGGCGTTGTCTGAATCAGGTTGACGAGGTCCTGATGGTGGCCGATCCCCAGGCGGACGGTGGGCTCGCGCACGCCGCACAAATGCAGCAAACCATTCCGACCCATGTGCCGCGGCGGCTGGCACTCTGGCACGCGCCACACACGCAGTGCCCAAGCAACACGAACCGCTGGCTCGACGCACTGACGGTCAGCGCGCATCATCACGTGCGACGCGACGATCGCGAACACATGCAGCGGCTGGCGCGGCATCTGGCCGGTGAGGCCGTGTGTCTGGTGCTCAGTGGCGGCGGCGCACGGGGCGTGGCACATGCGGGCGTCTATCGCGCAATGATGGAGCAGAATATCCCGATCGACTGCATCGGTGGCACCAGCGTTGGGGCGCTAGCCTCTGGCACCATTGCGATCGGTATGTCCTACGATGAACTACTCGACGTACTCGGCAAGCGCAGCAACCCGCGTTCGGTCATGGACTACACACTGCCGATCACCTCGCTGTTAAAGTCAGACAAAGTCAATCGCATACTGCAGGATCTATTTGGCGACACGCAAATAGAAGATCTGTGGCTGCCGCTTTTCTGTGTATCGACTAACCTCACTCACTCCGAGCTGCAAGTACACGACCGCGGATTGCTGTGGCGAGCCGTGCGCGCATCCATGTCTATACCAGGCGTGTTTACACCAGTGATGGAGGGTGGTGACATGCTCGTCGACGGTGGCGTATTAAATAATTTCCCGATTGATGTTATGAAAGACAGAACCGCGAGCGGGAATATCATCGCAGTGAATCTGGGTATCAAGCGTCTCAGCGAGCGTCCCTGGGATCTGGACGCCAGCGTCTCAGGCTGGCGCATCCTGAGCAACAAACTCAATCCATTCAGCAGCAAACTCGCGGCACCCACAATCACCAAAACCATGATGCGCACCGTCACAGCTGCCAGCGACAAAGCCTCCCGCGAGTGTCAGACTCTGGCATCGCTGATTATCAAACCCGAGGCGCGAACAGCCGGCATGCTCGACTTCAGCGACTATCAGGGCGTGGCGGACGCCGGTCATACAGCTGCTCTGGAACCTTTACGCGAATGGCGCAAAAACCGGGCAGGGCTGTTGAGTCACCTGTAGTAGCGATTTCGCAATAGTGAGATCGCCAGGTCGACGCAGTGCTCTGATCGGTTATTGGTGGTCGTCGCACATAATTATTGTTGATGTCGCGTTGTTGTAAGTGCCACTGCAGGCACGGGTTTAGATTGCGCCCGTTAGAGCTAGCGGGCCTAATTGATGAGTCGACGTGCCACTCTGGGCGATTTGCTGCATGATTGTGCTAATCGGTACCAAAACAGAACCTGCCTTACTTCTGCACAAAGCGGTGAGTCGCTAACGTTCCGCGAGTTTGACATACGCGTTAATCGGCTGGCGCATGGTTTGGCGGAGCAGTTCCCGGACGCAGATGGTTATCTGGCGATTATGCTGGAGAACAGCATTGACTATCTTGCTCTCACCTACGCGCTGAAGAAGATCAACCGAGTCGAGGTGTCAGTCAATCGCGCGTTTCGCGGTGCGGCGCTTCAGCGCATGATTAACCTTACTCAATGTGATTCGCTGGTGACGTCTGCTGCGCATTTTGATGCACTGGCACAGATTGCCGGCGAATTACCCCACCTGAGAAATTTGATTGTCACAGACGCTGTAGACAATGCATCACGGCTGTTCGGACATTTAAGGATTGTGCCGTTTGCCGAATTGCTCTCAGTGAAAGAAACTCATATACAGTCTGCTGCGGCTGATACTGATCTGGCAGCCATCATGTTTACCTCTGGCACCACCGGCGTGTCTAAAGGCTGTATGTTGTCCCATCGTTTTGCGGTTCGCACAGCAGAAAACATAATTGAACCATTCAGGTTAACTGCGGACGATGTGAACTATACACCGTATCCGCTCTCGCATATTGGTCCTGCCTATTACGACATATTGCCCGGGTTTCTGACCGGTGGTAGCGCGGTATTGCGAGATGGCTTTAGCCTGTCCGCTTTCTGGCCGGAGGTGTCTCGCCACGGTGTTACCTGGTTCATGTGTCTTGGTTCCGTTCAGCAGCTGCTCTACGCTGCGCCGCCGGGACCGCTCGATACTGATCACCAGGTGACGCGATGCTGGGCAACACCCGCACCCGTGCCCAAGGCAGATTTCGATAAGCGCTTTGGCGTACATCTGATACCGGGTGGTGGCTACGGTTCTACCGATGCAGGATGGGTCGTTGTGCCGCAATGGGATCATCCGGGCGGCAAGGTGTTGCCGCATTTTGAGATAGCCATTGTCGACGATAACGACGATCCGTTACCGGCCGGTTGCGAGGGTCAGCTGCTGATACGGCCCAAAGAGCCAGGAGTGATGTCGGATGGTTATTTTGGTATGCCCGATAAAACCATGGAGACGCGCCGAAACCTGTGGTTCCACACAGGGGATATCGCCTGCGTCGATGAGCAAGGTCTGTTCTACTTTCGTTGTCGAATGGCTGAACGGATACGGGTGCTCGGTGAAATGATTAATGGCTTTGAAGTCGAAGAGGGCGTGCTGACACATCCGGCGGTCCAGGATGCTGCTGCTATTGGTGTGCCGGCTGACATTGGCGAAGAAGAGATTCGTCTTTTTGTGACATTGAAACCAGATAGAGTCATTACTGGAGAAGAGTTGCGGGAGCATTGTCGCGGTGTGATGGCGAAATTCATGGTGCCGGCGCGAATTACTGTACTGGATGAAATGCCCCGCACGCCGACGGGTAAGCCGGAAAAGGGAGTGTTGCGACGGCTGGTGTAAACCGTTGGTCGGTTTACGATTCTGACTGTATTTGAATGCTCATGAATTGTCTTAACACTGCCAGTCTTTGGAGCCCCAAGTGCGCTGATCAATTGTGCTGGCACTCAAGTCATTGTCGCTATGCCAGTCTTGCGAATCAGATTTCTGCGGGCTGCGATCTCACCAGAATCGTCGGCTTATGCTTTTTAGTCGACACATGAGAGAGTGTAATATAAGCTGCAACGCGAGTGCGCTGGTTGAGTCAGCGAAGTCTGCATTAGAATTGCCGGGATTTAGACATGCGAATAGTCGTTGCTGTGTTGGCGGTTTGGGTTATTGGCCTGGTGGGGTCGCGGGACGTCGTGGCACAAGATGGCCAGTCCTGTTTGATTGGCGGAGTTGAAGTAGAGACCTCACTTGCGCAGGTAGAGTGCGATGCACTTGTGGCGCTGTATCAATCGCTCGATGGAGGGCCGAGTTGGAATGCTGATTACAGCGACTGGAATACGCCGACTGACCCTTGTACCTGGGACGGTGTCACCTGCTCTCTGTCCCATGTTACGCGACTGGCGCTTGGTAAAAACAGACTGGACGTTGATGACCCACCGTCGAGAAATCTATCCCCGGCGCTGGCTGAGGCGTTGGCTGAACTGACCGAATTGCGCTTTCTCGATTTGAGCAATAATGGTTTGACAGGCGCGATCCCCGCAGAGCTTGCCTCGATACCCAAACTGCAGTTTCTCTGGCTCTCCAGCAACGGTTTTTCCAGCACGATCCCGCAAGCTTTCGGTTCCATGCAATTTCTGGTTGACCTTCGTCTGAGCGGTAGCCCGTTAGCAAGCCCATTGCCAGATGAATTAGGGGATCTCCCCAGACTTCGATATCTTTTCCTGTCCGGTACCGGGCTAACCGGGGAAATTCCTTCTGCACTTGGCAGTATAAGCACCCTAGTAGAGTTGAATCTGGCATACAACGACCTGAGCGGTGAACTGCCGGCAACGTTTGGTATGCTGACCAATCTTGAAAAGCTTCGGTTGAATTCCAACGAGCTGAGTGGAGGGATTCCACCGGAGTTGGGCAATATGTCCAGCCTCCTTGAGCTTGAGTTGTCGTCGAACATGCTTACTGGCGCAATCCCGTCGGCGTTGGCTGACCTGTCTAATGCCACTCGTCTCGGATTGAACAACAACAGTTTGTCCGGTGCCATTCCGGCAGAGCTCGCTACGATGCCGAGCCTTGTCAGCTTGCTGCTGTCCGACAACGCGCTCAGTGGGAGTATCCCTCCAGAGTTTGGCAGTGCGCCTGCTCTCCGGGGGCTGGTATTGGATGACAATAATCTCACTGGAACTATACCGGTTGAGCTGGCCAATCTGGCCGGGCTGACAGGGCTCTTTCTGGAAAACAATAATCTCTCTGGCCCGATCCCGAGCTGGATTGGTAACCAGACTGCCTACGGTACGATTAAGCTCAACGGCAATAACTTTTCTGGCTCTATACCGTCGAATCTGGGGCAATTGCCGAACCTGCGTCAGTTGTGGCTGCACTCCAATGATCTGGATGGTGTCATTCCCGCAGAACTGGGCATGCTCACATCGCTGATCTCCATGAATTTGAGTGACAATTCACTGACCGGTCCGATCCCCGACGCTCTGGGAGGGCTCGATAGTCTCGTCAGACTGGAGTTGCAGGAAAACAACCTCAGTGGTGTGATCGGTTCCGGTTTTTACGCATTGGCCGATACGCTTAGATTTGATTCTTATCTGACCCTGGCCCCTAATGGTTGCTTCAGTACAGAAGATGCTCAGGTAGGAGAATGGCTGGATAGGGTAGAGCCTGCGTGGCAATCCGGTTGTGACTTCGATATGGACGATGATGGCATTGACGATAGTGCCGACAACTGTCCAATGGTGGCCAACACAGATCAGGCTGACCTCAACAATAACGGCATTGGCGATGCGTGTGATGATGAGGATACAGATGGCGTGCTGTGGGCTGACGACAACTGCCCGGCAGATGCCAACCCCGACCAGGCGGATCGTGACAGTGACGGCATTGGCGATGTTTGCGATGCAGACAACGACAACGATGGCATCGATGACTCGGCAGACAATTGCCCGGCAGATTTCAATACCGATCAGGCAGACATCGATAACGATCTGATCGGAGATGTTTGCGATCCGCAGGACAACAGGCCTGATACTGATACCGACGGTGTCGTTGACGCCGAAGACAACTGTCCTGCAGTGTCTAATGCTGGCCAGTCAGATCTCGATGGCAATGGTGTGGGCGATGCCTGTGATGATGAAGACGGCGACGGCGTATTGTGGCTGGACGATAACTGCCCAGCTGTGGCCAACCCGGATCAACTGGATCTCGACGCCGACAATGCCGGTGACGCGTGTGACACAGACGATGATGGCGACAGCGTGCCGGACGCCGGTGACAATTGCCCGTTGCTCGCGAACTCCGATCAAAGTGATCAGGACGTCGATGGTGAGGGCAATGCCTGCGATTCCGACGATGACAACGACAACGTTGAAGACGCACTCGATGCATTCCCGCTCGACCCGTCAGAGTCGGTGGACACCGACGACGACGGCATCGGCAACAACGCCGATCCGAATGACGACAACGACGCACAGACTGATGTCGATGAACTGGCCTGTGGCTCTGATCCCCTGGATGCGGACAGTCTGTCTACTGACACCGATACTGATGGCCAGCCGAATTGTGTAGATAGCGACGACGACAACGACAACGTGGTCGATGATCAGGATGCATTCCCACTCGATCCATCAGAATCGGTCGATACTGACGATGACGGCATTGGCAACAACGCCGATCCGAATGACGACAACGACGCACAGACTGATGCAGATGAGCTGGCCTGTGGCTCTGATCCCCTGGATGCGGACAGTCTGTCTACTGACACCGATACTGATGGCCAGCCGAATTGTGTAGATAGCGACGACGACAACGACAACGTGGTCGATGATCAGGATGCATTCCCACTCGATCCATCAGAATCGGTTGATACTGACGACGACGGTATCGGCAACAACGCCGATCCGAATGACGACAATGACGCACAGCTCGATGTAGCGGAGCTTGCCTGTGGTTCCGATCCTCTGGATGCCAACAGCCTGGCGCTTGATACCGACAGCGACTCTCAGCCAAACTGCATCGACACCGACGATGACAACGACGGCGTCGCGGATGATGAGGATGACTTTCCGTTGGACAACGCGGAGTCGAGCGACGCAGATGGAGACGGCACTGGCGACAACGCCGATCCGAATGATGATAACGACGCACAGTCCGATGTTGATGAACTGGCCTGCGGTTCCGATCCGCTCGATTCGACCAGTCTGTCGAGTGACAACGATACTGATGGCTCGCCGGACTGTGTCGACAATGATGACGATAACGATGGTGTAGCCGATGACCAGGATGCCTTTCCGTTGGATTCGACCGAGTCAGTTGATACCGATGGTGATGGAACCGGCAACAACGCTGACACCAACGACGATGGTGATCTGCAAACCGATGCCGACGAACTGGCTTGTGGGTCGGATCCGCTCGATCAATTCAGCATGGCGCCGGATGCGGATGCCGACGGCATTCCCGATTGTGTCGATACCGATCGGGACAATGACGGTGTCGACGATTCAACCGACAACGCAGTGAATGATTTTAATCCGGACCAGCGCGATGTTGACAATGACGGTATAGGTGATGTAGCCGATGCCTGTCCCGGGGATGCGAGCAACACCTGCGATACTGCTGCCAATACGTCACAGTACGTTTTTGCCGATCAAGGTGGCACCTTATCGACACCGGATGGTTCAGTTACGATTGTGATTCCACCGGGTGCCATGGCACAGGACAGTTCGATTTCAGTCAGTGATACCGAAGAGGCCGGCCTCTCAGTTGTCACCAATCGTGGCGTTGGTACCGGCATCATCAGTGTCGATCTACAGCCTTCGCAAACCTTTTCGGAGCCTGTCGTGATTTCCTTCCAGTGGACTGATGCCGATGCCGATGGGCGCGAGGATGTCAGCGGTACGCGGGAACGTGACCTGATCTTGTCAAAAGATGGTGTGGTGATTTCCGGGCGCTGCATTAATGAGCCGGTTGGCGCACCGTTGCCGGACTGCAGCATTATCGACGAGACTTTCACATTCGCCGCGTCGAGCTGGTCGGTGTTTACGTTGCTTGGCCCGGTGGATACTGATGACGATGGCGTGTTCGATGATGACTTCGACGGCGTGGCAGACAATTGCCCGATGATCGCCAATCCCGATCAGACCGACAGCGATGGCAACGGTGTCGGCGATGCCTGTCAGCAGGACGACTTTGTTATGTGTCACGGCTACAAAGTCTTTCAGCACGCTGATGGCACCTATAGCGCGCCGGACTTTGCCGGCAATTTGTTGGTTGGCACAAGCGGGGCAGACCATCTGGTTGGTACCAGCGGTGCTGATCTGATACTCGGCCTTGACGGCAACGACGTCATCAAAGGTGGCAATGGCAGCGATACGATCTGTGGTGGGCGTGGTGCGGATACGCTCCTCGGTGGCAATGACGATGATGTACTC
Organism: uncultured Granulosicoccaceae bacterium; assembly: GCA_964573105.1. GTDB lineage: Bacteria > Pseudomonadota > Gammaproteobacteria > Granulosicoccales > Granulosicoccaceae > CAKZSB01. The sequence continues at coordinate 54,234 of CAZNIS010000032.1, read as the reverse complement.
AGGGGCGGACGCGGAGCAGATTCGATATCCGGTGGCAGAGGCGATGATCTGCTGCGCGGTGGTCGCGGTGCCGACACACTGAGCGGCGGTCGTGGCAAGGATACGCTGCGCGGTGGGCCGGGGCGCGATCAATTGTTCGGTGGCAACGGGGCGGATACCCTGCTGGGTGGCGTCGACGACGATGACATCCAGGGTGGGCGTGGTGCCGATCGAATAGACGGCGGCAACGGTCTCGACTACTGCATCGGCGGCAGTGGTGCCGACGACATCTCAAATTGTTTGTGGTGAGCTGAACCGTGATGGGCACCCGCGTTGCTGCGGGTGCGGCATCGTTTGATGTGAGCCTGGCAGGCAACTGACTGCCGGGCAAATGTGGCGCATATAGCCAACGACGGTTCAATGCAATGTTGACCAGGCAGTCAGCGCGTCGGAGCAAACTGCGCCCTGTGTAACCTTTTTCTTTGCTGTCGACATCGCTGTGACTGATTCGTAAACTAGCGCTTCCTTCACTACCGGCGCGTAACCAGACACAAGATGATCGAACCCTGCCGACAAGTCGATTGGGACATCGACAGTGCTCATGGCGTTGGCATCGGGTGCGAGGGTTGCGGGTGTTTGCTTGATTGAGGCTTCCCACAATCACGTGTTGGTGTTCGCGTCGATCGCGGTGTCGCTGGTCGCCGCTTTTACGGGTCTGGCGCTAACCAATAACCTGTCGCGACTGCCTGAGCCAAAGCGCAAGGCGCTGATCGTGATGTCGGCGTTCATTCTGGGCGGTGGTATCTGGTCGATGCATTTTGTCGCGATGCTGGCGCATCAGTTCCCGGTGCCGGTGTATTACGACGCGCTGCAAACGCCGGGCTCGGCGCTGGTGGCAATTCTCGTGGTTGGCGTTGCGCTGTTGATGTTGCACTTTTCTGCACGCACGCGGCAGCGCCTGAATATGGCGGGGCTGATACTCGGCGCTGGCGTAATCGTGATGCACTACATCGGTATGCTGGCAATTCGCGGGCGATTGCCGCAGTTTAGTACCTGGTCGATCGCACTGGCCGTGCTGGTGGCGGCCGTTGCCGGGGTCATCGCCATTCGCGTCGCCTACGGGCATCGCTCGAAGCAGAACATCGTGCGCGGATCGATCGTCTTCGGCCTGGCCGTCGTCGCGGTTCACTACGCGGCGATGCTGGGTACAAGCTTTGCCGCCGACGACAGCTTTCAGCCTGTGCCGCTGGCCATGGATAACGACACGCTGGCATTGGGTGTGACGCTGGCGTCATTTCTCATTTGTGGCAGCTTCCTGCTCGCAGCCACCACATTTCTGACTCGGGATGCTGCATCGTCTGAGATTGCCAAGCCTTTGCCAGTTGCAGATGTTACGTCAGCAATACCGCCATCGTCGCAGCCATCCGTAGTGCCCAATCAAAGCCCTCAACCAGTGCCTGACAGCGGTCTGCCCGACCAGACGGATACGGTGATCGATACCGGTCCGCAGATCGATGAGCACGCGCAGAACACGGCCAATTCGCTTGAAATCCCCTATGAGCAAAACAAGAAAGTGGGCTTTGCCAATAGTGGATCTGTCGCGGCGATTCGAGCGGACGGCCACTACACGCACTTGTACACGCGCGCAGGCGTGCGGTTTTGCCCATGGTCGATCACCGAGGCCGAAAAGCGCCTGGCGGCGGTGAATTTTCATCGCACCCATCGCAGCTACCTGGTCAACATCGCCGAGGTCGCAAGCTTCGAGAAGCGCAAGGATTCCGGTGTCTGTCTGTTTCAGGACTATCCGCGACTCAGCAGTGTGCCGGTCAGCCGCAACCGGGTGATCGGCCTGACCGATGTGCTGAAACAGCATGCCAGCGAGCGGCGCAGTTAGAACCGTGCGTCCAGGCAGTGTTGCCTGGAAATTGCCATATTTTATAGTGGTTTAGCCATTCGCGTTTCATGAACGACGCTGGTGCAGGCCGCGTCGCTGGTGAACCTTTTCGTCACTCGTGCATTGATGCTGTGCGCTCACAGCTGCGTTCAATAGGATCTGCCGGTCGCAACTTCGAGAGGGTGACTTGCATGATTCCCGGGCGTTTTGAATACCACCAGCCTGCGTCGGTTCCATCGGCGGTGTCGCTGTTATCAGACCTGGGCGAGGACGCCCGCGTGATTGCGGGCGGGCACAGCCTGATCCCGATGATGAAGCTGCGGCTGGCGATGCCAGAGCATTTGATTGACCTGCGCGCGATCGATGCGTTGCGCCACATCACGGTGGCCGACGGGCAGGTGCGCATCGGTGCGATGACCACCCAGGCAGAGATAATTGCCAGTGACGCCTTGCAGCAGTTTGCGCCGATCATGCGTGAGACCGCGCTGCAAATTGCCGATCCACAGGTGCGCTATGCGGGCACGGTAGGCGGCAATGTGGCCAACGGCGATCCGGGCAATGACATGCCGGCACTGATGCAATGTCTGAACGCCTCCTTCAAGCTGCACGGCCCCTCCGGCGAGCGCGAAGTGGCGGCCCGCGAATTCTATGAAGCCGCCTACTTCACCGCACGCGATGATCTGGAAATCCTCACTGAAATCTCATTTGCGGCCAGCGCTGCCGGCTACGCCTATGAGAAACAGAAACGCAAGATCGGTGACTACGCGACGGCGGCGGCGGCAGTGTTGCTCACCCAGGGCGCCGATGGCGGTTGCAGTCACGCGTCGATTGCGCTGACCAATCTGGCGGACACGCCGGTCTACTGTCAGCAGGCCTGTGATCATTTGCAGCAGGGCGGTGTTAACGAGGCGAGTATCGCCGCAGCTGTGCAATCGGCGATCGGACAGATCGAGCCGGTCGACGATAACCGCGGCCCGGCTGAATTCAAGAAACACGCTGCGGCGGTGATTTTGACACGCGCGATCAACGTCGCGTGGTCGCGCAGCTAAACGCGCATCGCCGTCCGATGGCCGGCTATAGCCCGGCTCGTCCCGCCTGCAAAGGATTAGAACATGTCAAAAACAACGATCAAACTAAACGTCAATGGCCAAAGCGTAGAAACGCAGGCCGAGCCGCGCGAACTGTTGATTCACGTGTTGCGCGAACAATTGCAAATCACCGGCCCGCATATCGGTTGCGAGACCTCGCACTGCGGCGCCTGCACCGTCGAGATCGACGGCAAGTCGATTAAATCCTGCACCGTGTTTGCGATTCAGGCACAGGGATCCGAGATCACGACCATCGAGGGGCTTGGTAACCCTGACAAGCTGCACGTGCTGCAGGAAAAGTTCAAAGAGCACCACGGCCTGCAATGCGGCTACTGCACGCCGGGCATGATCACACGCGCGCACCGGCTGCTGGAAGAAAACCCCAATCCCACCGAGGAAGACGTCCGCTTCGGTATCGCCGGCAATCTGTGCCGCTGCACCGGCTACCAGAATATCGTCAAGGCGGTGATGGCTGCCGCCGATGAGCTCAACCAACCGGAGGCCGTCGCATGAGTGCTGCAGAAGAGACCATTCAGGAACGCACGGCCGCACTTAAAGGTCTGGGCAGTTCGCGCAAGCGAGTTGAGGATGCGCGTTTCACGCAGGGCAAGGGCAACTATGTCGATGACCTGAAAATGCCCGATATGCTGTTTGGCGATTTTGTCCGCTCGCCCTATGCGCATGCGCGGGTCAAGTCGATTGATCCCAGTGCCGCACTGGCAGTGCCAGGGGTGATTGCGGTGCTGACCGCCAAGGATCTGGAGCCCTTAAGCCTGCACTGGATGCCGACCCTCGCCGGTGACAAGCAGATGGTGCTGGCCGATGGCAAGGTGCTGTTTCAGGGGCAGGAGGTGGCGTTTGTCATCGCAGAAGATCGCTACATTGCCGCTGATGCAGTGGATCTGGTGGAAGTGGAATACGAAGAGCTGCCAGTGTTGGTTGATCCATTCAAGGCCGAGCTGCCGGATGCACCGGTGCTGCGCGAAGATATTGCCGACGCCACCGAAGGTGCGCACGGACCGCGTCGCCACCCGAATCATATTTTTACCTGGGAGCAGGGCGATCTGGCCGCCACTGAAGCGGTCATGAGTGAGGCACCAGTCGTGGCCGAGGAAATGGTCTACTACCATCGCACCCACCCGTGCCCGATGGAGACCTGCGGTGCCGTCGCATCGATGGATAAGGTCAATGGCAAGCTTACAGTGTGGGGCACCTTTCAGGCACCGCACGTGGTGCGCACGGTGGCATCCTTGCTGTCAGGCATTGCCGAGCATAATATTCGTGTGGTATCGCCGGATATCGGCGGCGGTTTTGGCAACAAGGTGGGAGTCTATCCCGGTTATGTTTGTGCGATCGTCGCGTCCATTGTCACCGGCAAGCCGGTCAAGTGGATTGAGGATCGCATGGAAAACCTCAGCGCCACGGCGTTTGCCCGCGACTACTGGATGAAAGGCAAGATAGCCGCGACCGACGATGGAAAAATTCTAGGCCTTTGGTGTCACACCACCGCCGATCACGGTGCCTTTGACGCCTGCGCCGATCCCACCAAGTACCCGGCCGGTTTCATGAATATCTGTACCGGCTCGTATGATATACCGACCGCATATCTGGCTGTCGATGGCATCTATACCAACAAAGCGCCCGGTGGTGTCGCCTATCGCTGTTCGTTTCGCGTCACCGAAGCGGCGTATTTTATCGAGCGCATGATCGAAGTACTGGCGATTAAACTGAATATGGATGCGGCCGATCTGCGGGCGAAGAATTTCATTCGCAGCGATCAGTTCCCGTATCAGTCAGCGCTGGGCTGGGAGTACGATTCAGGTGACTATCACACCGCCTGGAACAAGGCGCTGGAAGCGGTGGACTATCGCGGACTGCGCGCACAACAGGCGCAGCAGGTGGAAGACTTCAAAGCGGGCAAAACGCGCAAGCTGATGGGTATCGGGCTGTGTCACTTTACCGAGATTGTCGGTGCCGGTCCGGTCAAAAACTGCGACATCCTCGGCATGGGCATGTTCGATAGCTGCGAGATTCGCATACATCCCACCGGCTCCGCTATCGCCCGCCTTGGCACCATTTCTCAGGGGCAGGGCCACGCCACCACGTTTGCGCAAATTCTGGCCACCGAAATTGGCATCTCTGCAGACGACATCACCGTTGAAGAGGGCGATACCGACACCGCCCCCTATGGTCTGGGCACCTATGGCTCGCGCTCGACGCCGGTCGCCGGTGCAGCCACCGCCATGGCCGGTCGAAAGATCCGCGCCAAGGCGCAAATGATTGCCGCCTACCTTCTGGAAGTGCACGACAACGACATTGAGTGGGAAGTGGATCGCTTCGTCGTGAAAGGTGCACCGGAGCGTTTCAAGACCATGAAAGAAGTGGCTTTCGCGGCCTACAATCAGGCGATACCGGGTGTCGAGCCTGGTCTTGAGGCGGTCAGCTACTACGATCCGCCCAACATGACCTATCCATTCGGCGCCTATATCTGCGTGATGGACATTGACGTCGATACCGGTGAGTCGGACATTCGCAAGTTTTACGCGCTGGATGACTGTGGCACGCGTATCAACCCGATGATTATCGAAGGGCAGGTGCACGGTGGTTTGACCGAAGCACTGGCGATCGCGCTGGGTCAGGAGATCGCCTATGACGAGCTTGGCAATGTTAAAACCGGCTCGTTGATGGATTTCTTTATTCCCACCAGTTGGGAGACACCGAACTACCAGACCGATTTCACCGAAACCCCCAGTCCGCATCACCCGATCGGTGCCAAGGGTGTCGGCGAAAGTCCGAACGTCGGTGGTGTGCCAGCCTTCTCCAATGCAATTAACGACGCGTTCCGCGCCTTCGGCCTGACCCATACCCACATGCCGCACGATCACTGGCGCATCTGGAAGACGGCCAATCAGCTTGGTCTTCACGACTAGCGCGATATCGGTATGAGCTGGAAATCGCTGCAGGCCGATCTGGCAGCGCACGACTACATCGCCAACGATTCGTTGGCGATGGCTATTCACCTGTCGTTGCAATTGGAACGCCCGCTGTTGCTTGAGGGCGCGGCTGGCGTAGGCAAGACTGAAGTAGCAAAAAAGCTTGCGGCGATTAATCAATCGCGACTGATTCGGCTGCAATGCTATGAGGGCCTGGACGCCAGCACGGCGATCTATGAGTGGAATTATCAAAAGCAGCTATTAAGCGTGCAGGCCGGTAAGGGCGAGACTAGTGCAGAGCAGCTGGAAGATCGCATCTTCTCCGATCGATACCTGCTGAAACGTCCGCTGCTGGAGGCGATCAGTCAGCCCACGGCGCCCGTGTTGTTGATTGATGAGATCGATCGCGCCGACGAAGAGTTCGAGGCCTATCTGTTAGAGGTGCTGTCCGACTATCAGGTGTCGATACCGGAGATTGGCACCATCACCGCCACATCCAAACCGCAGGTGGTGCTCACATCAAACGGCAGTCGCGACTTATCCGACGCATTGCGTCGTCGTTGCCTGTACACGTTTGTCGACTATCCGGACGCACACACAGAACAAGCTATTTTGCACAAGCACCTGCCGACTATCGATCGTGATCTGGCAGAGCAAATTGTCGCTTTCATTCAATTGATCCGAAAGGAAGAGCTTGAAAAAAAACCGGGTGTAGCAGAGATGCTCGACTGGTCGGCCGCGATTGCAGGGCTTGGCGTGGCGAAGCTCAGCGATGATCCGGTCGAGTTGCAGGCAACGCTTGTGTGCCTGTTGAAAACACAAGCCGATCAGGCCGCCGTGCCGCGCGAGGTCAGCGAGCGGCTGGTCGGTCAGGTCGTCGCTTGAAAACTACCCGCTTTCCGCAAACGGCCAGCGGCGTGACCGAACGTATGACAGGCTTCATGGCCCATCTGCGCGCTAATGGTCTGTCGCTCGGGGTGGCCGAGACTGCGGGTGTGTTGCGATCACTGCAACAGATTGATGTAACCGATCATCACGAAGTTCGACTCGCCTGCAAGGTCGCCTGTACCAGTCACAGTGACGACTTTGATCGTTTTGACGAACTCTTTAATGCGTACTGGTTCAATCGTGGTCGGGAAAAAAGTGCAATAGCCGAGTGCGAGACACAAAGGCGTCAGCGTGCGCCGTCTGTATTTCAACCCGGTGTCGATAGCGCACAGCCAGGTAACACTGATGGCGACGCAGAGTCACCCGATGATGACACTGCAGGCGAGGCGCAATCGTCCGGCGATGGGCGACTGATCGCATCAATGACGAGCAATCGCGAGAAGGTCGATTTTCGAGAATTGATGACACCTGAATCGATTCGCGAGGCCGAGATTATGGCCGCGCGTCTGGCCAGCGCTATGCGCGATCGTCGCTCGCGCCGCAAGCGTGCCGCACGGCGTGGCAGCCAGCTGGATATGCGTCGCATACTGCGTGCGAGTCTGGCACACGGTGGTGTACCGTTGCGACTGTACCCGCGCACCCGCCCGGACCGGCCGGTAAAGATCGTTGCCTTGCTTGATGTGTCGGGGTCGATGGCTGTCTATGCACGGGTTTTTCTGGCATTTCTAAAAGGGCTGATCAGCCACGATCTGCAAACCGATGCCTATCTGTTTCACACCGCTCTGGTGCGCATCAGCGATGTGCTGCGCGATCACGATACCTTTCGCTCGATAAATCGGCTGTCACTGATGGCGCAGGGCTTTGGTGGTGGAACGCGAATAGGGGCCAACCTGAATCTGTTCAATCAGCAGTATGCTGCCAGAACGGTAGGGGGCCGCAGCGTAGTGATTATTTTGTCGGACGGCTACGACACCGATTCACCGGAACACACGGCGCAGGCATTGGCGCGACTAAAAAAACGCGGCTGTCGAATTGTCTGGCTCAATCCGCTGAAAGGCTGGCGTGACTACGCGCCGGTGGCCGGATGTATGGCTGCCGCGCTACCGCATATCGATCACTTTGCCGCCGCTAACACGCTGTCAAGTCTGGCCGCGTTGGAGTCTCAGTTTGAACGACTATAAAAACGCATCCGCCGGATGTGTATGGATCAACCGGATAACCGTATGAGCGCATACAACACTCTGCCGCCCATATGCGATGTATCAGCCATCGCACAAACGCTGAAAGAAAGCGGGCAACAATTCGCCGTTGCTACCGTGGTGCGTACCGTGTCAGTGACAGCGGCAAAACCCGGCGCCAAGGCGATATTGAATGCCGAAGGCGAAGTCATCGAAGGGTGGATCGGTGGCGGCTGCGCGCGCCATGCGGTCAGTCGCGCGGCGATTAAATCAATCATGGATGGCGAGCCGCGGCTGGTGAGCATTCAGCCTGAAGAATTACTGCAGGAACAGGGCCTGAATGCCGGTGATGAGCACGGCGGTGTGCTGGCAGCCAGTAATATGTGCCCGAGCCAGGGCTCAATGGATGTGTTTATCGAACCGGTGCTGTGCAACCCGGCCGTTACGATTTATGGCACAAGTCCGGTGGCCGTTATTCTGGCGGAACTGGCCAAGCCCTTTGGGCTAAACGTACACGTTCGCAAGAGCGCCAGTGATGAAGCTGTGCCCGAGATGCCGGCGCCCGACTCTATTGGTCAGCACTATATCGTGGTTGCCACACAGGGTAATGGCGACCTCAAGGCATTGCAGGCAGCACTGACTCACAAGGCTCGATATATCGGCTTTGTCGGCAGCCCGAAGAAGACCGGGCACTTAAAACAGAAGCTGCTTGATGCTGGCATTGATGAATCCATGCTCGCGACAATCAAGGGACCTGCCGGTCTTGATCTTGGGGCAGTCACTCCACAGGAAATCGCACTATCGATTGTGGCAGAAATAATCGCGCTGCGTCGCGCAGGTGCAGTCGCCACACAAGCCGTTACAACAGATCCGAATTAACCGACAGGACGACCGCTATGTTGTTAAAAGATGAAGTGCAAATTCCGCTGGAACGCCAGACTGTATTCGAAGCGCTGAACGACACCGATATCCTGCAGCAGAGTATTCCCGGCTGCGAAACCCTGACCCGTATCAGCGATACCCAACTCGAGGCCACCGTGGTGGTGAAGTTCGGCCCGGTAAAAGCGAGCTTCAACAGCGATGTCGAAATCGATCCCAGTGCCGGCCCGGAGATGTTCAAGCTCAACGGCAGTGGTGATGCCGGCGTCGCCGGCATGGCAAAGGGTGGTGCGGATGTGCAACTGGATGAAGTGGAAGATGGAACGCTGCTGAGTTACGAAGTGAAAATCGATATCAATGGCAAGCTCGCACAAGTGGGTGGGCGCCTAATTGAAGGTACTTCCAAGCGGCTGGCGAAGAAATTTTTTGCCAACTTCGAGGAGGCGCTGCTGGCGCGCGAAGGGCAGGCGGCGCAATAACATGCACTCGTGATGTCGGGCTAAAAGCCCGTCATGCCGAGCTCGCCTCGCTATGCAGGTGGCTGGCCCATCAGGTAAACTGGAGCCATCGGCAAACTGCTGTGTTTGCAGACAATACAGCGGGTTGCCGGAGCAGCTACGGTATAACGGCAGGCAGATGTGGCAAGACGGCCATTCGGAATTGCCAGAACCCCAAGACCACGTTTCCCTGGCTGCGAACGGCGTGTAGAGATCGGGTGCCAATGGTCACGAGTAGAGGTTCTCCGCAGCATTTAAAAAGTCTATGATTCGCAGGATAGCGCTTATGGGGTATCGGGAATCTGGATATGCAAAGTTTATCGAATGCGACGCGAGTGTCAGAGGGCGATTGCGAGCTCGCAGACCTGGCGGAGTTGATATCCGCGGACCTGGCGAAGCGTGATGCGTCTGGTGCTGATCGAGTAGAGCGGAATATACCGATCTACAACGGTCAAAGGATTCGTGAACTGTCTGAGCGTGATGATCAGCGCGAAGCTTTGCTTGCGGAGTGGAACCGGGTATTCGAGTACGGTTCCGGTGTTGTTGTCATAGAGGGAGCCTTTGCGCAGCTCGATGAGCTGGATCAGGTCACTGAGTTATTGAGCAGCATTATTCAGGCTGAGGCTGCCGGGGCTGTAACGGCAGGTGATCACTTTGCGGCACCTGGGGCGAACAGCCGCCTGTGGAATGCCCACGAGAAACTGGCAATAGCCAATCCGTCGCTATTTGTCAGTTACTACGCCAACCCGGTTGTTCACCTGGCAAGTCTGGCCTGGCTTGGGCCGAACTATCAGATAACCGCTCAGGTCAATGTAGTCCACCCGGGTGGCAATTCGCAGGTTTGTCATCGTGACTACCATCTCGGTTTTCAAAGCATTGAGCAGCTGATGCGCTATCCACGCAATGTTCACCTGCTGTCGCCTCATCTGACACTGCAGGGTGCCATTGCCCATGTCGATATGCCGATCGCAAGCGGGCCTACAAAAGTCCTGCCTTTCTCACAACAACTTCAGGCCGGCTATCTCGCCACTCAGCAGGATCAGTTTCGAGACTATTTTGAACAACATCATGTTCAGCTGCCTTTGAAAAAAGGTGACATGATGTTCTTTAATCCGGCGGTGTTTCACGCTGCGGGTGAAAATCGTACCGAGCGTGATCGCTTTGCCAATTTGTGGCAGATCGGATCTGCGTTCGGTCGCACCACCGAGCTTGTCAATCGCACAAAGCTATGTCACGCCATTTACCCGACATTGCTTGAAGCCAGCCAAAACGGTAGCCTGACTGCTCGGCAGGTTGAAGATGTGATTGCCGCCACAGCAGAGGGCTATGCCTTCCCGTGCAATCTTGATCTGACACCGCCAGTGGGTGGTCTGGCACCGCGAAGTCAGCAAGACATCATGCGTCAATTGCTCGCGAGTCACACGCCGGCAGATGAGTTTTCCCGCGCGCTGGATGAATGGCAGGCGAAGTACAGGACTTGATTGTTCGCGCCGCCGTGGCGCTGCGCAGTAATGGTTAGACGTGATAGACAAATTTTGAGCCGCCTGTGCGGTCATCGAGTAATCAACCATCACTCTTTTTGCTTTCCCCCTCTCGGGGGATAGACGTTCGGGCGTACGCTACTACACTGGTTTAGCGATATATGTTGCGCGTTCTGACTAAACGGTCAATCGTTCTGTGCCACTGTAGGTCACATCGATTCATTACTCAGACGCACACGTGTTGATGCTGTAAACGTAAAAAACGTCACCGAGATAAAGTAAATGCTTAAAGCAAGTCAACTTAAAACACTATCTGTCGTTGTCCTGGCTTCCATCATTGTTGCCGCTTGCCAGGCGAGTAGCGGCGGACTGAAAACGGAACCGGTGAGTGCGCCAATGCCGGCCTTTTCAGTCAAGGCGAACTCTGTTGGTTACACTCGAACAACAAAAAATCATAAAGGTGAAACCGCTACGTCAGAGTTGGTCTCTATTGAGGGAGACTTATATAACTTCGAGAGCTCCACCGGTGCCACGTGGACCAACTACGCTAATCCAATTTTGCCCTCTCCAAAATGGTCTGGTGAGGACTGGGGTGTCGGGACTCAGTCTATTGAAGAAGTTGAAGGCGCTCTGTTTCCCCTGGAAGTGGGTAATACCATGTCGTTTTATGTGGTAGGGAAAAGCACCAAGTGGCCAGATGGCTGGAAAGACAAGCGCGACTGCGAGGTTAAAGCGCAGGAGCGAATCTCTGTCGAAGCCGGAGATTTCGATGCATTCAAGGTTGTATGCAACGACGAGTGGCGTGCCAGAACCTACTACTTTTCACCGGAGGTCAACGACATCGTGTGGTACAGGAGCGTGCATAAAAAGAACCCCGATCGCAATACCGGCTGGGAGCTTTCGTCTCTGCCATCGACATAGTAGCCAGGAGCAGATGCCGGTCGTCGCCGACAGAGCAGCCGGCGATGGCCAATAGCCCGACACGATTGCTTTTGATAGGCTAAGTAGATGGATAGACGGTGGAGTATTCGCCGGATAGTCTGGATTATTAGAACGGTTAGCAGCTTTGTGCTGCAGCGAGCGAATGCGTTTGTCAGCATGTGATTGTCCATAGCAATCGCGCACCGTCTCGCTCGCAACCCACGTGCAGTCGTTCGCGCTGTGAGGCAATGGCGCCCGTCCACAGTTCGATCCAACAATTTAATAAATTCTCGGCTTCCTCCGCAGGCAGGCCTCGAATAATTCGCAGGTTTTCCTGCACGAGCAGGATAGTGTTGCAGTCGCGGTGTTTGATGGTGCACTCATCGCCCATGCCGCGCATTGCAGCAGAGAGAAAATCGGCCGCGTCGTTCACTCCACCGTCGCTCACGCCAATTGCTGCCGCCATGTTTGGGTAGTGTTGTAGTCCGGTTAGCCTGGCCGCGCGTTTGGCGATCGACAAGGCGCGGTCAACACCGAGCACTTGCACCAGTGTACCGATACCATTGCGAATATACTCCATCGCGTAGTTGCGATTTGCCTTGGCCAGTCGCTCTTCACTCCAGTCGTTCGCCGGTGGCAGTGGTTGTGCCGCCGGATCGTAGGCAGGAGGTACTTCGTCGGGTGCAAAAATAAGACGCTCGTGATCTTCAAGAACGTGGTCGTATTGTTTGAAATAGCCACACAAACCGAATTGCCCGGTCATATCTTCTGATACACAAACAAAGCCCAGGCGAGGATTGTTCAGGCTGACCCCATTTTGTGCATACCAGCCATTGAGAAAACCGCGACTGGCCTCCACCGGGATGCCACAGATTGCAGCACCCGCGTACATCCAGCGTGGATAGCGAAACCGAACCCAGGCTTTGTTCGATGATTCTTCCATGTACTCAACGGCCACACCGCCGATGCTGTTCGACAGCGCGTGGTATCGCGCACATGCAACGGCGTGTGGTAGTTCTGACAGACCAAGCTTTTGAAAGCTCGATAAGAACTTATCCTCGTGCTGGCGTCGAAACAGGCGAAACATCCAGTCGTAGACGGTTTGCCGGTCTGTTTCAACCGCTACCATCAGTTGCAGGCCTAGAAGATACTGATGATGCAGTTCTGCCTGCGCGTTGATTGCGTTAGACGTGCTCACCGAGTCAGTCGGCGTTAATTGCGTCGGCCAGTTGTGCGTGTGTTTGCAACAGAGCCGGTATCGATTCGGCCGGGCGTCGCCCGAAGCCGCATTCTGTCGCCAGGCCAAAGTTTTTCAGCACGCTACTGGCAGCCTCGATTCGTTTGTGGTTGGTATCCGCGCCGACGCCGTCGTGGATCAGACCCAGGAAAATTTCAGTGTCGGGGTGCAGTTTAAGTTGTTTCAGTGGTTCGAAGTAATCGCGGTCAGTGCGTTCTTTGGGCACGGGCAAATGTATCCAGTGCAGTGGTCTGTTTATCCCGGCGGCGATACCATTGGCGATTGCCGCGAGGTAGGTCGTGTCTGCCGGCTCGGTAAAATGTTTGTGACCAGAATCGCCATAGCAGAGGTGATAGCCCAGCTCAACGTCTGCTGGGACGGCGTTGCCGAGGCGCACCAGACGTTGCAGAATGTCGGCTTCTATGTTGTCCAGCCAGGTTGGGAATACACCTTCCAATACGCCGAATTCGGCGGCTGTATCCCACTGTATGGCAAGCTCTCGTGCGGGTATCGCATCAAGTATTTGATCGAGCTCCTGCATCAACTTTGCCTCGTAAATCGGCTCGATTGCCGCGCGATCACTGTTGGCAATGTAGAATTGCATCGGCGCCAGTGGCGTGGGCAGCGACACCTGGAAGCGGCAGTGTTGTGGTATGACTTTTTGTTCTTTCAGGCGAGAAAATTCCACGTACGAGGCAATGGCCGCAGCGCTGTAACCCAGCGGTCCAAACTCGATGTGATCGGCGCTAAAGCCGTCACGCATTTTGAACTGCGTGGCAGTATTGCCATAACGATCAGGTGGTAGCTGAATTTCTTCCAGTTGTGGTGCCTGGGCCAGTACCTGATACTGCCATCTGATCCAGTAGCTGCGCTCGCCGGTTTCACCATCGGGCAGGCGTTTGAGTCGATCGCCCAGTGCATGGCTGCTTTGTTCAAACACTTGCGTGTTGTTTTGTAAGGGGACGCTGCCGACCAGGTGCACCATGCCAGTGGCTGCTGTTGATTGACACATAGATTTCTCGCGTGTTCCGATCGTCTTGTCTGTAAGAAGTGGTTAGCAGTCTGATCGACTGCTGCGTCGAATAATAACGAATATTCAGGATTGCGCGGCGTGTTCAATCGCGCTCCCGATCCAGTACCTCTCGAATGCGTTGTAAATGCGGGAGCGCGGCGCTGAACGGTTTGGCGGTGAGTTCTTCCATCACAGGCGCCAGTTCCTGACTCAGATTTTCCATGCAGTGTTGTAGAAATCGTTGTCCATCGCGGGTGGCTCGTGCGATTTTGGAGCGGCCATCGTCGGGGTGGGGCTCAATGGTGACGAACTCCAGTTTCTCCAGCACGGCGAGCATGTGGGTCATCGAGGTTTTTGGCACCTGGAAGGCATTTGACAATTGCAACGGTGTCTCGCCATCGGGACGACGCGCGAGATGCCCGAGAATGCCAAACTGGGTCGCACCCATGCGACCTGGCAGCATCGATTCGAGCTTGGTCGACATCAACTGCTGGATGATGCCAACCTCGGTAAAAAACCGAAAGACTTTTTGTTGTTCCTCTTCAGGTGTCTTCAAGTATCCGTGTCTCCAGCGGCCATCGCGGTGTGGCGATGGGGTCGGGGCCGAAACCCGTCCGCAGTAACATTTGCACGGTATGCCCCTCGGGTGCAAGTAGTTCGTGGGCCAATTGGTATTCGGCCTGCATTTCAGGATACTCCTGCAAAGCCTGCGAGACCGGATGCACGCCGACACCCATTTCCGTGGCCTTCAGATACAGCCGCATCAATTGCCGCCCGACCGCAAGCTGGTCCTGGCGGGTATTGCGCTCGGTGGTGAGCACGGCGTAGTGTGGTGTGGCGTCGAGCATGGTGTGATACTCGCGCAGGTGTGCCTGGTTGGCGGGGTGGGCGGTATCCATTAGTACGTCTGCGGTCAACATACCCAGGTGCCGCAGGATCTCTAAAAACGGATCGCTCATTTCAATGCCGTCCGGATTGGCGTTGATTTCTGCTTTGCCGATACGCATCAGGTCGACTGATTCTTTCAGCGTGCGTGGAGTGTGTACTTCGATGTCGAAGGCCCGTTGGGTCAGATCGCGGATGGCTTGCACTTGTGGCTCGTCCAGAACGAGCGTCGCATAATTCTGTAGTTGCCCGACTTGCTCATCAGAGAGCCGCTGATCGCTGTAGGGATCTTTGCTCGAGTGGCGATGCAGAATGTGTTTTGCCAGTGGATCGGCACTGGCCCCTTTAGAAAAAGTGGCGCTGGCTACCGGCCCGTCATCGCCCTGCGGCAGTAATGTCAGATTTACTGCATAGCCTTGCGCACTGGCGGCGAGCACCATGGTTTCGATAAACGCGCCAAGCCCGATGAATAACTGGCGATGGTGCGGGTCGGTGTGTGGCAGTTCGCGTTCGGTATCGCGATGAATGATAACGCCATCGTCGCCAATTAACTCGACGAGCCAGGGCTGACGGTTGTGCGGATTGGGCGCGAGCAGCGCATAGGACAGTGCGGCCATGCGCGGATCATCGTATGCGTTGGGCTGCCACGGTGCCAGCGCGCGGGTGGGTGTGCGGGTGGCGACAAAGCCAGCGCCAGCGGTGGCCGCGAGAATCGTTCCACCGCCCAGAATTTTCAAAAACCTGCGTCGGGAAGACATAGATGCACCTCCATGTAGTACGAGTTCGTACTTATAATAATCCGAAATCGTACTATGTCAAGTGCCAGCCTGGATTGATCCCGCTCTGCTTGATCGGTCAGATTGTCAATGTGTTATCCCGGCGTGCGTGGTTTGGCGGGCCATTCGTCGCCCAGTAACTCCGGGTCGTCGTAGTCAGTCAATCGCTGCCAGTGAAAGTCGATATCGTCGACGAAGAGGTCCTGCACCACGGCTGCGGTCAGGCGTGCAGCGCCCTCACTGACTGCGGGTATATCGTTGGCAAGGTTGCCAAGACTCAACTGGGCGGTGTGAGTGAAGCAGCGAATGCGGTGCAGGCCGGGCAGGGCGTCCGGTACACGACTGCGGAACTCGAAACCATCCCCAAGGTAGGGCGCTTGCATCCATTCATCGCTCGGCTCATCCGGTAAGCGATCACCCCACAGCATAAGGTGCGGCGCGATATCTGCGCACTCGGCCGGGCTGTGCAGGTCAATTGAAAACCCGGTGGCAAGGATCACGTGATCGACTGTGACGCTACCTGACGGTGTTTGCAACTGTATGGTGTCGCCGTGATCGTCGGCATGTGTCACCGGTGAGTTCAATTGCAGATCAGCGCGTAGATTGTTGGCGATGCGCAGTACCGATGCGCGCGGCGGGGCGATGCGCTCATTGGCGATGTAACGCATGATGCGAAGTTTCCACTCATCTGTCAGTGCCGGATAGCCCAGATTAAAACCCGGATAGACGGTCTGCTTCATCTTGTTGATTGTGGGCAGGGCCGGCGCACGACCCAGTACCGTGACCTGCGCGGCATTCGCTTCGAGCGCGCAGGCGGCGTTGTCAAAGGCTGAGGCTGACAAGCCAATCACTGCGACCCGTTTTCCCTGCAGAGATTGAAAGTCGATATCTTCGGCAGAGTGCTGCACGCGTTGATTGGGTTGCTTGAACAGGCTTGCCAGTGCATCGGGCACACGCGGTTGCGATTGACCTTCGCGCCCTGTCGCCAATATCACTTGCCGGGCGGTGATTGACCCGGGTTTTCCATCATTATCAACCAGCGTCGCAGTGACGTTATCTGTTGTTGGCTGGAGCCGGGTGATGCGAATGTTGTTGTCTACGTTTGCCTGTGTAACTTTTCGATACCAGCGCAGATAATCCATCCACACGGAGCGTTCTATGCGGCCAAGTGAGTCCCATCCGTCGCTGCCAAATTGTGCTTCATACCACACCCTGAACGTAAGATTGGCAAAGCCGAGTGACGGGCCAGTGAGGTGTTTGGGTGAACGCAGCGTTTGCATTCTGGCGTAGTTCAGCCACGGCCCCTCGTGGCCGTCGTCGCGGTGATCGATGTGACAAATATTGCTGATCCCTGCACAGCGCAAGGCAAAGGCGGCGGCCAGACCACACATGCCAGCACCCACGATCAATACGTCACAAGCCGTTTGATCGTCACTGGTTTCAGAAAGTGGGCACCATGGCTTTGCCGGTAGATTGAGTCGCTCGAAATCGACAGACAACTGTTGCTCGAGTTGTTCGAGACCTGTTGGTTGTATGGGCATTGTTCAGGGGGAGTCGTGAATTCAGGCGCTGGTGCAGTGCGATATCGTCGTTTCAGCCCTCCATGACGCCTGCCACGGTAAAACCGCCATCGGCGGCCAGCACATGGCCTGTGGTAAACGAACACTCATCCGATGCGGCGAAGCAGATCATTGCGGCGATTTCGTCCGCGTCGGCAAATCGTTGCAGTGGCGCGCGGTTGTAGACACTGGGACCGGGTACATCCCCACTGACTGCGCGTGTGCGGGTGGCACCTGGGGCGACGGCGTTGACCAGTATGCCGTGTTCAGCCAACTCGATTGCCATGGTTTGTGTGAGATTAATAATCGCCGCTTTGCTGGCGCCATAGGCCGCCCGTCCGCGCCCGCCAAAGATGCCAGAGTTGGACGCCAGATTGACAATGCGGCCACCGGTACCCTGTGCGACCATCTGCCGGGCAACTTCCTGACCGCACAGGAAAACGCCTTTTAAATTGACCGACAGCACGCGATCCCACAGTGCGTCTGTCATCTCGAGGAAGGGTTCGCGGTCCATGATGCCGGCGTTGGCCACCAGTACATCCACACCGCCGAGTGACGATACGGTGTTCTCAACCAGTGCGGTGACTTGATCGCGCTTAGAGACATCAAGGGTATAGCTATGGCACTGCGTACCCAGTTGCTGAATCTCTGCGGCGGTTTGCTCAAGCGCCTCCTGGTCACTGTCTGCAACCACTAAGCGGGCGCCCTGGCGGGCCAGCCGCAATGCGACTGCCTTGCCGATACCATGTGCCGCACCGGTCACTACGGCGCGTTTGTCGTTGAATCGCTCTGCCATTGGATTTGTCCGATTGTCGCTATCATCTCGATGTATCGATGATAAGCCAATCGGATGCAAAGTGGCATGCGCCAGATTGAAACCAGATCTGTTTTCAGTCCGCCGAGTGTGGCAACCGTTCTGCGCGGCAACCTCGTGTTGCCGCGCTGAAAGTTGTTAGCGCGTGGGAATCAGCAGTCGCGGACTCGTTGTATTCGCACCGGAAATGGTCGCCCACCAGGCCGCCGACCAGGTGGTCAGTGAGTCACCGCCCTTTTTCGACAGGTACGCCGTGCCGTCGAACTCGAATACCGTACTCTGCACCAGTGATTCGGCATGGGCACGATTGAGATCACACAGGGCCGGCGGCTCGCAGGTTGAGGCAGACTCAGTCTCGACGCGAACACCGTCAATCTCAATGTCTCTGTCATACGGGTTGCCGGCCAGCGTCCAGACGTTACTGGCTGCCGCGGTGTTTAGTTCGATTGGAAAACATCCATTGGTCGTTTCACAGCCATCAATGTTCACTCGCGTTGGCGCAGACGAATTCTGTGGCATATCGAGCATGACCGTATCGCGCTCGGTGTGCGTCAGCCAGTAACCGACTCCGGATTGCAGATCGCTGTTTGAGCGCAACAGCTGATAGCCAGACGGCAGATATTGGTACATCACCCAGCTGTCACCGTAGATCCCCGGAAAGTCATCACCGAAAACGCTGGACACCGTCGTCTGCCCCACAGGCGGTTCACAGGGCAGGGCAATCATTCTCCACTGATTGGGTTCTATTGCGAGATCCGCTGCGCTACAGCCGGCATCAAACAAACCGTACAAACCCACTGTGTTGTATTGATTGACGGTTGCGAGATTGATCAGGCGCATGGACTCTGCGAAGTCGCCCTGCTGATTGAATACCTGCGGTGCGATTATCCCGTTGAAGAAACTGTCAAATCGGCTGGCCAATTGCTCTGACACGATTTCAAGCAGCGGTATCATGGCAAGCTTTTCACAGGCAGCAGGGTTGGCAAGAGGCCTGATCGCACAATTGGGTACAGTCGATTCGACTGCAATTCCGGATACCGCGTAGCCATCGAGCGCTATGTCGACTACCTGATCGATAGTTGCATCCAGTGCCGTTGTCATATCGGTATCGACGAGGAACAGCAAGGCCTGATAGACGATGACGCCGTCGACGTTTATATCCAGCACCAGTTTTGGCACCTGCGCTGTCAGAGTTGTTAATGCCGGTGATGCATCCGGGTTCATCCAGACAAACGGATCGCGATCGACAGCTGGCCGGACTTTGATACTGGCGTCTCTGCTGCCAAACTGCTGGAAGCCGTTGGCAATCGCCCGCAGGTCGCTTGCGACCAGTCGGTCAATCCTGTCGTTCGCCGACATGCCGGGCGGCGGCGTCAGTGACAGCTGATCGTAGGTCACTGCCACTTCAAAGTTAAATGTGTCGCGAAAGCGGGCCTCGATGTGTTGATTCAACTGATTGGCAGAAATCAGTACTGAGGCATCGAAGTCCAGATTAGTACCTGGCACCTTTGCAGTGATGCTGTGGGCGGGCGATCCGCTTGTGCCAGATGGCGTTTGCGCCCAGCGCGTGACGGCGGCTTTTGTGTCAGTGGTGAGTTTTGAATCAAAGTCGCAGACAAGGCCGCCAGTTGCGTCTTCCTGACATGAGTTTATTGTTTGTTCAAGCGCGATATCGTCTGGCTCGATCGTTGTGGTTCCGGTTTCAAAAGGCTGGAACAGGCTGTCCACCGCTTCAGTGTATTCAAAATAGGGGTTGGCACCCTGCCAGGCGTGGTTGATATCGTTGTGCAACTTGCCAAGTGCCTGGTCTTCCAGCAGTGCCATAATCTGATCGCGGATGACCGCAGGCTCACCGGCGGCTGTCAGCCAGTAGTTTTCACCGCAGGCCTCAATGTCGGTGATGTAGCTGATGTTCGAAAAACCGAGTGAACCAATGCCGGAATCACTGGTTTGCAGGTATTCAGCGTCGTTCGGATCGGGCTGCAGGAAGTTGACGAAGCGCTCGGCACCAGTGGCCGGATAGTCTATCGGTGAACAGTCGGTGCAGGTTTTGTCGATATCGATTTGCAGATTGTTGCAGGTGCGCCAGTTGGCCAGTTCCGGTATATCGTCCATGGCCTCGATCGTGACGTCTTTAGACGGACGGTTGGGCAGGGATAGCTTACAGATGCCAGGCGCGGGTTCCCATTGGATCTCCACATCGCGAAAATCGAGATCAAACAGCCCCCGCTCGCCACGCAACGTCGCGCTGGATTCCACGCCCGGTTGCGCCCTGCCTGCGAACTGAATTTGAACAGGATCACTACTGTTGAAGGTGTGATCGATCAGTGTGGCGTCCATGGTATCGACACAGACCCTGTAGTACTCCGGATTATCGTGATCTCGCTCTCGCACGCAGGTGGCGGCCGCTACGACACAGGCAGCGATTTCTGCGGCAGTTCCAGCTGGTTTGCAGAACATGTCTGCGGGTTCCCAGATATTAAACTGCCGTTGAGCTTCTAACTTGGCGTCTTCGAACGCCTGTGTTTCCATAAATCCCACTGGCGCTTCGGTCAGTGGGATGCACAATCGGGGAGCGGTTTCAGCGCTGACCGGGGCTGATCCGGCCACCATCTCCGATAGAAACTCCTGCACACTCGACTTTTTTGCCGGTGTCGATTGCCCGTGACTCTGGCCCAGCTTGGCAAGGCCTGCAGGTGTGAGTTGCACGCCGAGCGAATCGAGAGCGGCGGCGCCTCCGCCGTTGTAGCTGAAGCCGGCGGATCGGCCATCAATCGTCGATTCCACTGCCCGGTCGAGAAATACTGCGCCGTCGTCGGTGTGCGCATACAACTCGGCCACCATCGGGCGAAAGCGATGGTTGTAGTTGGTATACAGGCCCAGAAAGGGGTAATCACTTGGCCACGTGTTACCGTTCCATGCAGGTGGCTGATTCGGACCGACACTGACTTCAGTCGTCCAGTAGTGCAGACCGGTGGCCATATCGTAGCCGCCGTAGGTCGCCCCTCTTCGTTGAATGGCAACTGAGAAATCGGTTGGGTCGCCGCCATCTAAAAATGCCCAGGCGCGAACCTGCAACGTCTCGTCGGCCCCATCGTATGTGCTCATCGTTGCGTTGAAACTCTCGGGTAACCCCAGGCTAAGCGTCTCGTTGCCGGTCGGAAAAGCAAAGGTGGGGCGCGATAGCGCCAGCAGTAGCAGCAGTGTGCACACGAGTGCGCGCGCGACTGATTGACGCAGCTTTAAGCTGCGGGTGTTGGAGAGGTTGCCCATTCGTCCTGGATTCATGATCCCTCACTATCTGGAATGCGAATTCTAACTGGATAATTTTAACGAATACACGCAGATGGGCTATCCCCGATACTCGGGATGATGGGGTGTTTCGTTTGCACCGGTTCAAAGAATGAGCAATCCGATCGCTGCTAGTCAGGGGTTTTCGGGCTGCTAAGCCGCTCCGTTTGAAGCGTGAGCGGTGGCTGGGTGGATGGGTTTGACAAGACAACAAAGGTGTGTCTCAGGGCGGGAAAGTGTGCCCTCACAAAAGACCAGTCGAGCTGGTAAGGCTCTACCGGGAGAGCCTGGAATAGAGTGCAAAGCCTGGTGTGGCTGCCCGCGCCTTTGTTCGCGGTTTAACGTTCGGGCACTTGCCCACGCCAGTGCCTGCAGAGCCCGGCCTGTCAAAGTGATCGGGCAGATCTAGCAAAGCCCGGCTTCGTCACAGTCGGAACTTCCCTCATCCAGAGTCCAGACCAGCGACCCGTATTGTGGGATGCCATTTAAATGGTATTGCCTGCTGTTCACTTCCGACGTGCCAACGCCCACGATGGTGACTGAGGATGGATTGATATACACCACATCCAGATTATCCAGGTTAGACACACTCAATGTTCGGCTGCTGGCGGCTGCCACGCCGGCATCGGCACTGCTGCCGTTTCCAGTTGTCGCATCGTCGCACAGCGTCAGGCTGGCGGTGGTGACGTAGCACAAATCGACGGCCAGCTTAACTTCCGCGACTGCCTGAATGACTTCAGAATACTTTGATTTTTGTACGTACTTGCCATAGGAGGGAACAGCAACGGAGGCGAGAATACCAATGATTGCAATAACAATCATGAGTTCGATCAGGGTAAAGCCGGACTGGTGTCTTGAAGATGTGATCACTTTGAATTTCCCTGTGATTCGTTAGTGGAAGCTGATTGCACTACACCGAAGATGTCGCCCATTCGGTTTATCAGTGATCGGTCGAAAGTTGACAGTTTTTAACGCCTGCTCTTGTAATTGCCAAATGGCCCACGTTGCCAGTGTTGCTCAAGCCAGTAGTCACGAGTGCTATAGATTCGCGAAACCATTGCAATGGCGCAGATTTTCCCTCTGATCGACCAC
The DNA here is from genome assembly GCA_964573105.1 of uncultured Granulosicoccaceae bacterium. GTDB lineage: Bacteria > Pseudomonadota > Gammaproteobacteria > Granulosicoccales > Granulosicoccaceae > CAKZSB01. The sequence continues at coordinate 31,830 of CAZNIS010000032.1, read as the reverse complement.
AGCGTTAGTGCATCCCCTGCGCCCGGCGTGGTTTTTCAATCCTGCTGGCACAGGGGGCGTTAGTTAGAGTACTCTCGCAGGCACCTTAGTTCATGATGCCCGGAGGGCTGCAGGATTTGACTACAAGTTCCCAATGGTCAGGAGCACCTGCTGTTGCCTCGTTATGGGGCCAGCTGATAGTTGCGATCGCTTGTCTTTTTGCGTCATCAGCGTTTGGGCAAAGTGCAGGTCAGTACCGGATACTCGAAACCGTCGATCACGACCCAAGCTACTTTACGCAGGGACTAGAGCTGTTCAATGGTGAGATCTATGAGTCAAGCGGGTTATACGGGAAATCCAAACTCGGAAAATACTCGCCCGTCAACGAATCGGTAATCTTTGAAAAAAGGCTGGCAGAGCGATTCTTTGCAGAAGGCCTGACCGTTTTTGGCGGCGAATTATTCGTCCTCACATGGAGGGAAAATACCCTGTTGGTCCTGAATCCGGATGATCTGAGTATCAAGCGAGAGTTGCGCTATGGCGGTGAAGGGTGGGGGCTTGCCAACGATGGTAATCGACTCATTATGAGTGATGGCAGCGACACCATCTATTTTCGCAATCCCGGTACATTCAAGGTGGAACGCACGATTCGGGTACATAGTCAACAACGCGCCGTGCGTCGAATCAATGAACTGGAGTTTGCCGAAGGTCATATTTGGGCAAACATCTGGCAAAGCCCGTTCATTGTCAAAATCGACCCGGCTAACGGCAGTGTTGTCAAGTATTTCGATTTTTCTGAGCTCGTTGCCCGCCACATGGCTGGCAATCAGAATCAGGTGTTAAATGGTATTGCTTACGATCGATCCAGAGAGGCCTATTGGATTACTGGCAAATTGTGGTCAAAGCGCTATCTGGTGGAGCTGGAATAGGGGGCATAACGGTGAGTTGGTTTTCTCTGTCAAACTGAAGCTCGCATGCAAAGATGATTGTATGCCCTGATGTTTACTTTGCCTTCTTGTAGCGATCCAGGATGTTGTCCGGCTTGAATGTCTCGAATTCAACGGTGTCAGCGGTACACAGCTCGACCAGCGTATCGACAATCTCTTGCGGATCCAGTTGGTTGCCCAGCATCCGCTCGCGAGTCGTGGCTGCATATTCGGCATCGCGCGTGCCATCTGCCACGCGCGATTCTGCACCTTCCACCATGCTGTCGTTGAAACCAGTGGCATACGGCCCTGGGTTTATTTTGCATACGTCGATGCCATAAGGTGCTTCCTCGGCACGCAGTGATTTTGCCATCGCCTCCAATGCGTGTTTAGTCATCGCATAGGGGCCCGACAACAGGCCGGAGAATACGCCGGCGATCGACGATACGATGATGATTCTGCCGCTGCCACGTTTACGCATACCCGGCAATACAGATTGCGTGACCCGCAAGGTGCCGAATACATTGACATCAAAGGCCGCCTGTACGTCTTCCAGTGGAATGGTGGCCAGTGGGCCAAGCTGGCCGCGACCGGCGTTGTTGACGAGCACGTCGGGCTCGAAGTCCGCGAGTGTGGCAACACTCTGTGCATCGGTGATGTCGACAACAACAGACTCTATGCCGTGATCGTTTAGTTCTTTTGCCTGTTGCTCGTTCTGACAGACACCAATAACGTGGTGGTTGTCTGAGTGTAGTTGTATGGCTGTGCCAAGCCCAAACCCGCTGCCAGCGCCGGTGATCATGATTGTTTTCTGCATCATGACATGTTAGCAGCAATGGGGTGTTGGTGACAGATTTCGAATTTCTGATCGCAGTGCTGTGGCCGTTGCAAGACGCGTTGCTCAGTGCGACAGTAGATCGTCATCAGGGTTCATCCCGTACAGTTCGCTTAAGTGAAAACGTTCAGTCAGGCGCAGCAGGCGCGCGGCAGTTTTGCGATCGACATGTTGTCGCCACTTGCCCAGTTGCCGCACAGCGCCCTTGCCTCGAAACGAAGTCGCTGTGGGTTTGTCGAGCATCGAACGGTCGATCTTCAGGTTGAGAAACGATTCCAGCAAATCGATCTGTTGATCTTCATCTGTCAGCAAATCTTCATAGCGCAGAGATAAAAATTTCTCGTCTGTGGACAGCCGTCGCGCTATGGCATTTTCGACGCACCAGATCGCCACATGGCGGGTCAGTTCTGCGGGTTCTTCGGCTATCGCTGCAACCGCCTGGCGAGACAGTTCTGCCAAGTGTCCAGTGCCGTTGGATAGCGTATGGAGTTCTGTTATCGCCTGATCGGTATCCCACCAGTTGTCTCGCGTGTCCAGTTGCATCCGCGAGACCGCCACTTCGATTGGATGGCGAATAACATGCACCATTGAGAGCTGCGGAGCCACGAACCGCACGGCGGGGACAAGGCCAGGGCGAATGTCCTTGACGACGCGGCGAAAGTAGATCCCTGCTGGCTGAAACGCGTTGACGGTACCGCGTTGGAAGCGACCCCGCAACGCCGCCTCAATCCCTTGCCTGAGTGCCTCCGGTGGGGCGTCCTCATCGATGAAGTGGGGTGGGTTGTCGATTGGCCCACGGTGGTGCAAGGGTTCGAACACCACCCGTGCGCCGCTGGCGTGGGCAATGATATCCGCAATCCATGTGGTGCTGCTGCGGGCACTGCCAGAGACGTAGGCTACCGTCCGCGTGAGACTGCGAAACGGGTCAATTACCCGGTTGGTTCCAAATTTGATCCGCATCGCCGGTGTACGTCAATCCTTCCATTCGTATCGTTTTTTCATATCGGCCACCGATCGGCGAATCAGCTGTTTCAGCACTTTGGTATCGATATCATCCAGTTTGTTGAAGTAGATACAGGACACGCTGGTTTTGTGTTTGCCGAGTTTGGCCAGTAAGTCCTGATATTCACTGAAACCGGGCATGATGTAGATGGTCATGTTGCGCTTGCGCGGTGAAAAGCCGGTCAGTGGCCAGTCACCCTGCTGACTGCTGCGCGTGGATTCATAGTGGTATTCACCAAAACCGACAATGCTGTCGCCCCATAGTGCCGCTTTCATTTTGGTGGTTTGCTCGAAGATGTCCAACAGCTTGAATGCGTCTTCGCGACGCCGCTCGTGTTCGACGGCTTGCAAAAAAGGCTTGATGCTCGCTTTGGTTCTTCTGGTCTTCAGTTCAGCCATGTAGAAATCCTCGCGATTGGCAAAAGGTGCAGTCCTGTCGGTTTGACTAACAGTTCTTTTTTGCGCGCCATTGCCGCAATTGGCCGGCGGTGTCGATCAGCCAGCTACGCGTAGCGCCACCCGCACCGAGCAGCGTGTCTGTGTCACTGATCGGAGAGGCGGCAATGGCGGTGGATAGTGCATCGGCACGCCAGGCCTCTTTGCTCTCAACAGTTACCGATAACCAGCGTTGTCCGGGACGTTCGAGCGGATCAACAATGTGTGGCTGATCTGCCACTAGCGTGCCGCTTGGCTCGGAGGTGGCGATCGCCGCTTTGGGTTCGATGTGATGAATAACCCTGCCAGACTTTGGATTGCGAATACCCAGGCGCCATGGCGCGTCAGGCTTTGATCCGCTGGGCGCAAATTCCCCCAGATCAACCAGTGCGTTGCCGAATCCGTATCGGGCGAGAATCGCTGTGACCTCATCGGCTGCAAAGCCTTGCGCAATGCCGTTGAAAGTCGCGGCCATATCGGGGTGGTTAAAGTGTATGGTGTCGGCGTCTATCTGCAGGTTGCGCCAACCGATTCGATCGCGTGCCTGCTTTAGATTGCCACCGCTTGCCAGTGCGTGCCAGAGTGGTTGTACGGTCGGATCAAAGGCGCCGCGCGTCGTCTTTGCCATCGTCAGTGCATGGCGGGTTAACTGTAAAAACCGGGCGTTGCCAGTGACGCTGCCGAGACGATTGAGCCGGGACAGTATCGAATTGGGGTCATAGAGACTGAAGGCAGACTCAAATTCTGCGACCTCCGTGAGACAGTCTTTGATCGCGGCATTGGCCTGTTGTGGTGTGCCGATAAGCGTGATCTGAGCGTCAGTGCCCAGTGCGCGAAAACGATGGCGGGTAACGGTGGCGGCGCGTGCTGTGCCAGACAGTGCAACTGCCGCGCAAACGGCCAGAAAGCGACGGCGGTTTGGTTTCATGCTTTCGCCTCGCGCCGGAACTGAATAACCAGCGGTACGCATTGTTTTGGGTCGTCGTGGATCGATACACAATCGAGGCACTGAAAGCATTCGCTGTAGCCGACGCGCCCGTCCTTTTCAATGGCGTCATAGTGGCAGCGGACTTTGCACAACTGACACGGGCTGCCGCACTCCTCGCGACGTGGTATCCAGCGGCGCAGTCGCAGTAATCCGCCTAGCGCCATGAAAGCGCCCAGCGGACAAACGTATCGACAGAAAGGTTTAAACCAGATCATGCCAAGCACCAGCCAGCCCAGTGCATAGGCGGCAAACCACCACTCGCGCATGAAACCCACGGTGATCGCGGTTTTAAACGGCTCTATCTCGACCAGCATATCGTTTAATGCGGGAGCGATCAGGCCAGTGACGATCAACAGCGCAAGCAGTGCGTATTTGAGTTTTTTCAGCCAGCGATCTGCTTGCTCTGGCACGCGCCGTCGGTCGATGCCGAAAAGTCGGCCCAGTCGGTCGGCAAATTCCTGCAGTGCGCCATAGGGGCAGAGCCAGCCACAAAAAAGTCCGCGACCCCACAGCACAAAGCCAACGATCGCCGCCGCCCAAACCAGCAGCGAGAATGGATCGTAGAGCAAAAATAAAAATCCGCTGCCCTCGACGATAGCTCGCAGCGTGCCGATCACGGTGACGATTGACAGTTGCCCTTGACCCCACCAACCGACAAACACCAGTGTGATGGCCAGAATACCCAGACGGTAGGGTCTCAATCTGCGGGTTGCCGCCATCCACCGCTGGCGCCATAGCGACGTGCCGGTCAACAGCGCCAGAAAACCGCAGAGCAGCACCAGATCGGTGCGACGCGCGAGCGCGCTCTCAACCCACACCGGCCGCGGCGTCGCGACGGCAGGCACTTCAAAAAACTGTTCGGGTGTCGCTTGCGTGGCGCGATATTCCCGCACGCCAACCTCCGGCATAAACGAGCCATGACGTCTGATGACGCGAATGATGAGATCCCACTCGCGCGTCGGATCGAAGCCAAGGCGTCTGTCGGTGCGCAGCATCATGCGATGTTCAAACAGCGGCACGCCATCCGCCGTGCCGACTTCGATATCTGCATCGCGCAGTGCGACGGGCAATCCGCCCTGTTCTGCCAGCAACAGATCGGGTGCGGTGTTGCGCACGAACTCATCAGAGACGAGGCTGTGGCGACCGTTGGCGAGTAACAGCAGCGGTTCGTCGTGATCGGCAACGCTGAGCAGGGCTTCGCGTTCTTTCAACGTGTCTTTATCGAGGACCGCACGCGCGATTGCGTCCGGGCCGATGTCGACAACCCACAGCTCCATGAAATTGCCGTCCGGGTCGGCCAGTGCGTCGGCGTCGTCGTCCTCCCACAAGGTGCCGGCAAAGCCTGCCTGCAGCTCGGCGTTGCTGATAACGCGTTGCGACGCGATGCCCTGATCGATGAGATCCTGCCAGCTGAGTGTCGGGCCGTCGCCGCGTTTGGGGCTGGGTGCCGGTCCGCCTGACAGACCCTGCATGCGCTCGCGTGCAACGGCGAGGCTCGCGGCGAGAATAGATTCGTGGGCGATGCGCACCGAGGCCGTCGCCTTGGTCACGCCGTCGAGATAGGTCTGACGCGACCCATCGCGATCGCCCGTGCCGTAGGGTACGCCAACGGTGATCGAATCGAAAATGGATAGCCCGCGATACTGTCGCATAAACTCGTGGAACGGGGCTTGTCCAAGACCGGAGACGAAAATCGGTTCGTTGTGCTCGATGAGTTCCGCGCGCAGAAACTTGCCGTCGCGATCCAGGGTGACCAGTGTATTGATTACCGCGCCGGAAAATCCGGGTAGCGGCGCGAGCGGTGCGGTCTCGAAGATATAGCCGGCATCGCTGCCAGTGCGATCGCGGATCGACCACACCCCCTCATCGTTCAGTCGCTCGCCCAGCTCAAACGGAGGTTCTACTTTAGTTGCCAGCGTTTCGCGGTCCAGCGTATCTGCCGCCAGCGCACGAGTCATGGTGCGAGGATCAGAAAGAGAGCAAGTAAACACCAGCCGTAAGTATTGACAGACTCGGCCATCTGCATCCGCTTGTGTTGTGGGCACTGGCGGCGCGTGTGACGGTGAGGCTGGCTCACTGCAAGTTGCAATGTCGCCACGAGAAGGCCGGGTGTATGGCTGGTGGCGCAACGTGTCATGTTGGGGTGCGGAGACGATGCATGAGCGGTCAGAATCGAACTGTGCGCAAATTGTACACGGTGGCGCCGAATTTTCTGTGATCGTTCGGTAAATGGACGGGCGGAGGCACAAAAGGCATTAACGTGTGGCCGGTGCAAACTATTGCATATCTGCACTCAACGCGATTAGGGCATTGCCCGGTGGCACCGTACGCGTGATCAGTGACGGATTTAGCTGCCCCTCACAGTCTGTTTCCTCAGATCTATCGTGTCGTCAATCGGTCAGCGGTCTGAAGGGTGTGAGGAGGCTGGCAGCAATCATCGCGGTGTTGTGGAGTCCTTGCCGGTGCCGCAGGCAGTGCCGGCTCGGGTGTCGATATCGTGCCCGGGCTGCACCTGTTGCGAGACGTTTCGCCAGCAGTGCTGCTGGGTTAGTTCGCTCGGGCGATGTTGCCGATATTCAACTTGCGGCCCACCTGACTGAAAAACGTTTGTGGTGATTCGCTGTTGATGCCTGATATGATCAGGGTGGCAGCCCTTGACAGAATGCATGCGACCACCGTAGAAAACAGCAACGATGCAAGACAAAATAATAGGTTTAGCAACCAATGGTCGTGCTCGATTGCCATGGAAATAAACGGTTCTCTCGTAAATCCGTTGACCAGAAAAAGCGGCATCGAAATACTGCCGTAAAACAGCAGCCCGCGGCTAACTATTCCGGATTTTTGCAGGTGAGGCTGAATTGCTGCAAAAATTGCGAGCAATACGATCAGAAAAGCAACCTGATTCAGGTGCCACCATGACTGATTGAAGTTCCCTAGAATAAACACGATTATTGCTGTGGCGGTCAGCAACCAGGGGGTGCGAAAATTCAGTTCTCGTTTTTGTGCCAGATACATCCCCAGACAAAAAACCGGTAGGTGCCCCAGAACCGTAAAGTAGATGTTAAGGCCACCAATTTTTCCCTGAGTCTTGATCGCAACGGCGATGCTTGCGACTGACAGCACTAGGAGACAGATGTTACCGAAACGGTTGATAAGATACCGAAGCATGGGGAAGATCAAATAGAACTGAAAGATAAACGGCACAAACCACCAGGGGCCAATGGGTTGCATTGAGTAGTCGGGTATTAAATTCGATATCAGTAGTGCCTTCAGGATGAGCGGTTCCAGGTTCCAATATAGAATTTTGACAGGGCCAAGAATGCCGTGACCCCCGACGACCCACCCCTCCAGCAACATCCACAGAAGTATCGCTAATAGAAAGATCGGGACTATTTTTATCCATCTGTGCCACATAAAAAGCCAGTATTGTGGTTTTTCTGTAAGATACTTCACCATTAAACCGTAAGCGCTTAGAAAGACAAACACCTGCACTCCGTAGTGACCCAGAAACGATAGTGAGAATCTGATGATATTCTCCGGTTCAGCGTAGGACAGTTGCAGAAAGTCCAGCACTCTTTGAGCGTGGTAGTCGAACTGGTTTTCCTTCGGGTTTGGGAACAGATGCATGAAGTTATGGGTGACAATCATCAGGATCGCCATTCCCTTGTAAAACGTGGTGTCTTCTTTTTTTATCGCTCGCCAGTTCATCGTGTCACCCGGGATGGTCAATGTCTATTCGAGCGTTGGTCGCAGTGGTGTCTGATGTCGTTGTCGGTGCTCGTGATCTGCCGTTATCAGTGCAACGGGCGTGAGGAAAGTTCAGTGAGATGGGTGTTTGTTTAGTGCTAATCGTGGTTTCTCGGTATTCGGGTTGAAAAATCTGCGCTGATCAGTGCGACGGCCATCGAAGAGACGCTGGATGCAAAAGCCGATGGCGCTGATGCAACCAGTGGGCTATGCAAAAGACGGCGGTTGGTGATCGGTTGTTCGGGGTGTACCCAGGCGAGCCGACTGCGGTCTCTCCCGGCTTGCACAACTGTGAGAAGATTGCCTTCGATGGGGAATAGCCAGCGTCGCAAAAAGTGCAAATAGTACAAAAAAGTTATAATTGCGCTGGCCGGGAGTCAGGGCGACATACCAGCCGGCTTTGCATGCACCTCGGTTGATTTTTTTCGTGTAGTGACCGTCCAGGTACCGATTCTGATCCGGGTTGCGTTGTCAATAAAAGTGCGGCTCAGTGGCCGGTCGCTGTGGCAGGCACGGGATTGATTTGTCCAGACGACAGTTGCTCGAAGGCGGCGTTACAGTAGGGGTTTGCCGGGCTGACGAGTGTGCTCTTCGCATTGGAGTCGTTGCAAACTGGGCCTGTTGCTGTGCCGGTCTAGCCGAGATCGCAATGCGGGTGGCTATCTGGCCAACAATAATCTGAACCCTGGCCTGCGAGCAGGGTCTTAACCTTCGGCATTGGATGTGGCAGCCTAATTCAACAAGCGCCGGTTGGTGCAAGTCCCCTGAATTGAGGGCAGCCGATAGTGCCCCATTATGAGAAGCCAGGCGTCAGCGCAGACTTTGCATCGCTGCCGTGTAGTGCCACCCTGTTGATGAAGCGAGGATACTTGTGGCTTTAGCCCGGTTGATTTACACCAGCACGGCTAGAGAGCAGTGCAGTGATTCTGATATCAAGAGCATTTTGGAAAGCTCGATCAAGCTGAATGCACTGAATGGAGTCAGCGGCATTCTCTATTACTCCAGCAGCTATTTCATGCAGTATCTGGAGGGGCGGCGATCGGATGTAGACGATACCCTGGCCAGAATTACCAACGACAATCGCCACAGGTCGCTTAGGGTGGTGGACAGGTTCAGTATTTCAGAGCCGGAATTCGCTGAATGGTCAATGGCCTATGTGCCCAATTCGGAAATTCTGACGCCGCTCAATCTGGAATTCATGAATGGTACGCAGTTTAATCCACAGGCTATTTCTGCCAGTGACGCGTTACGGCTGACGCGGAAACTGCGAGCTCTTTTACCGGTGGCGCACTACCGGGATCAGTCTGCCGGGTGCGATGGCAACCCGGATGATACCGACGAGCCTCGGGTTAGATGACTGTTTAGTGGCCATCGCATAGTTAAGGATATCGACATCATCAGGCAGTAAAATCAGCCGTACTGTATTGCAACAGGGGCATCGGCCACGATGCGCTGGCAGTGCTGCTGGTACATCGGAACTACTCCCGGGCATGCCTGTCCTATCCAACTCGATGTCCAGGGCTACAGTGCATTAGTGCTGACGCTACACGCATTGTAGCTCTGGTGCCTGTCACTCTCGTCAATTTACTGTATGAAACAGAATGGTCAGAAAATCCTTGTGCTCATTGGTGACCCGGAAATCTCGGCACTGGCAGGAGAGTTGTGCCATCAACAAAGTGGTGAGGTAGAGCTTCGCGGGCTTGATGCTGATTCGATAAATTTTGCCTGCCACAGCGCATGGAGCACCCTCGTGCTCTATCCGGGAAGTGGATGCCCCTTCGATCATGACACGTGTCACCAGATTAAGTCAGTCAATCCGTTTGGGCAGGTCCTTATCATTGCGAACCAGGCAGATCTTGCGTCAGGTGTTGAATGGCTGGACCACGGCGCGGATGACCTGGTGTTATACCCTTGGAAGGATGCTGAATTCAGTGCCCGAATACGCGCCGCCATCAGGCGAAACGTCCAGTTTGTCAAATTGCAAACGGAACATGCCTATGCCAGTTCCAGCACAGGGTTGGCAAACCCCGTTGAGGCAGCATCCGGCTATCAGTACGTTGGCGACGTGCGGCTGTGCCCGTTCAAAAGGGAGGTAACCGTTGTCCAGAGAATCGTTCATCTGACGCGCACCGAGTATGCGTTACTCGTCTACCTTTTCCAGCGAACCAGCAGGCCGTGTTCGAGTGTGGAATTGCTTAACAATGTGCTCGGCTACGATGATGAGAACTATCTGCCATCGCTGCACTCTCACGTCAGTCGTTTGCGGCGCAAAATAAAGAATTCTGAAACGACAAGCATCGAAACTATCTGGTGTTACGGATATCGAATTTCGATCAGATGACTGTCTGGTGCCTCAGGGCACCTTGTGGCGCCGCGCTGTTATCCTGGCCGTTTAGCCGCGTGGCCATTGAGCCAGGAATCCCAGTCACATAGCCGATGCCACGGGTTGATTGGGCAGAGGTAACTATCGGGGATGCGCTTATGTTCCCGATTCGATGGCAGCCGCCGCGTAGATGCCGTCGTTCTGGCAGAGCGAAACAATTCAGCTTCTACCGATGCGAGTGTTTGATTGGCGATTTGGGCTGTTGGCTTGCGGATCGAGTTACCAGCATTGATTGATGCGACGCTGCTGGTGATCCCTTGATCGGATGATCCGTCGCAGGCTGCCACTGCTAGAAGTATGGCTATGCTGAATCCGGTGCCGCCTGCTTTCATTGTTGTCAATCCAAATGACCTCTGGTGTATTGACCGGGGCATGTTGCCGCCGAAGTCGACATTTCATCGAACTTTCGCCCGTATTCAATATCTACCAGTAGACTAACTGAAAGCAGCCGACCAATTGCTTGCGAATTTCTGGCGTTTCTGACGAAATTCTGTCGAACCGGCGTGGTGTCTGGTTTGCAATCAATTGGCGCCAGCACCGCAGCGATTGCCCGCGCCGGGTTGCAGGATCAGGCCCGTTGCGTACTCGCTGAGTAAGCCAGGGTCAACTGCTCTGGCTTACAGGGCGCCATCCAGCAGCCCGCATCGGCCAGCTGATCTTGCTGTGTCGGGTCGTGCAGTATTGTCGGCAGTTTGATAGCAGCTGTTTCAACCGTTACTCATATCCTGAACACCGTCCAGGCTTGATAGGCTTTTTTCTCATCGCTGCATGGTTGCAGAGATAGCGGACGCATGACATGCACGGGTGTTCCGCCTCGGCCTTCTCTTTTTTGAGTGCTGCTCGTGGTAACGCAGAGCTCAGTATCTCCGCTGATCACTATATTGCCGTTGTCTTTTAGCGAGAACATTTGTGTCTCTACCGCAGCGCAGGGGGATAACGTGATCGCAGCGCCGGGCTCTATCGCCGGCACGGACATGCACACATCAAAATACGGGATTTTGAACGTGCCGTCTTCCAGGAGTGTCGCTTCAAAACTCTGGTCTTCAAGCAAACCGCCGGTGTAGTCGTAGCAGGTATGTGCCTGTAGCCCTTTGTCCAACGGTGCGCTCGTGCCACGACCACCGGCAATGTCGAGACAGTAACCTCGCGCCTCGTCGATGTCGTCGATCAGTCTGATTTCAACCAGTTCACTTGCGTGTGCGGTAGCCAGCAACATCAGCGCCGCCAAGTTTACAGTACACCCGGTAATAAGTTTAGTCACGGTGAATTTTCCATGGAATGTTGATCAGAATTATCCGTGACGCGAAAGGATCGCTCAAGGGTGAGCGCTGTATTACTTTTGCAAAAGAAACGTGCAGTAAATGTGCATTCCAGTGGTTTTAGAATCTGAGCCTTGCGCTGGAAATTTGCTGGCATTTTATCGGGCGACACTTCAGCAGTTGCGACGTGCTTTTCGACGATAGGGATAAAGTGGCAGGGTCAGGTGTCGGTATCAGCAAGCCGAAAGACGCTTAAGGTGCAACGCGTTATGGGCAATGGTTTGTTGGCCGAAGCCAGGGCGGGCCCAATGTTAAGACACGTTCGTCTGTTGTCGTCAATCCTTGATATATGCAAGAACGTCGGGCGCGGCGATACCAATATGCACTGCCGCTAGAGTCGCCTTGCGGGCAGGGCAGGGGTAGTGTGACCGTCATGGTGCCAGCTATAGCTTTGCGTTTGTGCCAATGCAGGTTGTTGCCTGATCGAGTGTGTATTTGTGCGTATGGCTAGTTGTTCGGCCACTGGAGTCGCCATACAGACGATTCACAGGGTTCTCTGGAGGCTTGGCAAGCGGTGGTGATATAGTCGATCACATGGTGAGAAAATTCGACAATAGAGCCTGGGAGCCATGCACAGAAGTGCGGGATCGCTGGCCCGATGTTTCGGGTAACTCGGTCAACGGTCTTGGTGAGGCTGAAGTACGACGTCCGACACCGGTCATGTGGCACGATCCGTCAAAGATCCCGTTTGGCGAGGTGCAGAAGTGGTTTGCCTCGCGTGGCAATACGCACAGGAACATCGCGAAATTCGGGCATAAAGGCGAGGCTGGTGGTCGCCAGTTGCCGGAGGTTGCTATCACCCGTCCTGATTGGACTGTTGAGCGCTGGACCTCTGAAGTCAAGGCCGCCGCGCTGGATGCAGGTGCCGATCTGGCAGGGATTGCAAAGGTGCGTCCGGAATGGATATTCGACGGCTACGAAGTCAGTCAGCGCTGGGCGGTGATGATGGTGGTAGCGATGGACTTTGACGCGCTGGATCAGGGGCCCAACGATGTCAGCCAAAATGAAGTCAAGCGTCAATATGATCGCGGAACAGCGACGGCCTACAAGCTCGCGGAATGGATGCATCGACACGGCTGGGAGGCAATTCCCCACGGTGGTCCGCTGGCCGGCCCAATGCTTATGGTTCCAGCCGCAATCGAAGCTGGACTGGGAGAGCTCGGTAAACATGGCTCGATAATCAACCGGCAGTACGGGTCGTCTTTCCGACTGGCGAACGTATTATGTGATATTCCGCTGATCGCTGATTCGCCAGACACATTTGGTGCTGATGACTTTTGTACCAGCTGTCAGCTGTGTACCAACATTTGCCCGGTCGATGCGATCAAACCGGAAAAACAGTTAGTGCGTGGCGTATCCAAGTGGTATGTCGATTTCGACAAATGCCTGCCTTTTTTTGTCGAGCACAATGGCTGTGCGATGTGTTTGCCGGCCTGCCCGTGGAGCAGGCCTGGTGTTGCCGATACGTTGATCAAAAAGCAGGCGCGGCGAAAGGCCTGATAGTGAAGTAGCGCAGGCCTTCATTTGCCAGCCTTGATATCAGAGTCTTGTTGAGCAACTCGCTAGCCGGGACTAAATACTTAAAGTCCGCCCGGATTGCGTTTGTCGGTCACGATATACCCGGCATACTGAAGCCGACGTTTGCCAGGTCTGCGATCAGCTTCTGCTGTTGATCATTGTTGACTTCGGTCAGTGGGGCTCGCACGCGCATCCACTCTGGATCGTTGCGATGGTGCGCCAGTGTCGCCTTGAGTGCGGCGATCATCACATAGTGTTTAAACTGATCGCGGACAGCATCCAGTTGCGCCTGTTGTTCGTCGGCATCGGCGTTTTGCCAGGTCTGATATAACTGATCGATTGCCGCTGGATTGACGTTGGCAGTGGCGCTGATGCAGCCAGCGCCGCCGGCTCTCAGGGTGGCCAGCAGAAAGGACTCAGAGCCTGCAAAGACGTCGAACCCCTCGGGCTGAAATTGTTCCAGCATTCCCCGGGTGTTGTCCCAGTCTCCTGAGCTGTCCTTGATGCCGGCAATGGTGCCAGGGTACGCTTTCAATAGTTTCTCGATCAGCGGAAAAGTGATAGCGACATTGGCCACCGGAGGGATGTGGTACAGATAGATTCGCAGTTTGGCGTCTCCCACCTGTTGTATCACTTCAGAATAAAAACGGAACAGGCCCTCGTCGCTGACCCCTTTGTAGTAAAAAGGTGGCAGCATCAAAACGCCGGCGCAACCGTGATCGACTGCGGCGCGAGTCAGCTCGATGGCATCGGTTGTCGAACAGGCGCCTGTCCCCGGCATCATGCGCTGAGTTGGCAATCCGGATTGCGCCAGATGATCCAGTAACTTTCGCTTTTCCAACACCGATAGTGAATTTGCCTCGGAGTTGGTGCCGAAAATGGCCAGGCCAACACCACTGTCCAGCAGCCACTGGCAGTGTTGGGTGAAGCGCGAGGCGTCGGGCTGGTGCGAGTCGTCGAATGGCGTGACTACTGGCGATAGCACGCCGCTGATTGAATGGGTGTCGTTAGGCAATTGTCTGTGGCTCAGCGGGTTCGTTCATCCCATTCTAGGTGATATGGGTGCCTGGTGCATCCGCCGGGAGTGCAACGCTTGCAGCGCTCTTGCTATCCCGGCCGCCTCAGCGTATCCCCGCGGCTCTGCGGTGGACTGCGACACCAGCAGTGTGTCGCCTGAAAAAAAATTTATAAGGGTGTGTCGGATTGACGGTTGCTGTCCCGTCTATAAGCTAAGCGGCTACCTCTGGCCGTGTTTACCCACAGGAGACTGACCATGCAATACGTACTGATGATCCACGAAGACGAGTCACTATGGCAGGGCTACAGCGAGGCTGAGGCGGGCGAAATTATGCAGGGCTATCAGACCTTTAGCGACCATCTGCAACAAAGCGGCGCAATGCGTGGCGGTGAGCGACTGCAGCCCAGCCACACCGCCACCACAGTGCGGGTGCGCGATGGCGAGACGATGCTGACCGATGGGCCGTTCGCCGAAAGCAAGGAGCAACTGGGCGGTTTTTATCTCATCGACGCGCCTGATCTGGATGCGGCGACCAAGCTGGCCGCACAGATCCCGGCGGCCAGCACTGGCTGCATCGAAGTGCGCCCGATCTGGCTGATGGACAATCCCTAGCGATTGCCATGACGGCTGAGGCTGTTGGCGCTGCGATACAGCAACTGTATCGCAGCGCCCATGCGCAACTGGTGGCGACGCTGGCTCGCCACTGCTCGGATATCCAGCTTGCTGAAGATGCGGTCCAGGATGCGTTTGTCAGAGCCATGCAGCACTGGCAAGCGCACGGCAGCCCGGAAAGACCCGTCGCCTGGCTTGCGCGGACTGCGCGCAATGCCGCAATTGATCGGTTGCGCCACCGCCGCGTGCGCGACGACGCATTCATACCGTTGCAACAACAATCCCAACTGGAGCAGGGTGACATGATGGATCAACAGCACCCGGATGCCTATCGATCCCATCCGGTCTTGCGGGACGATATGTTGCGTCTGGTCTTCACCTGTTGCCATCCTGCGCTGTCGATGGAGGCGCGGGTGGCGCTGTCGCTGAAAACCATTTGTGGTTTCAACACGCAGGAGATCGCGGCAGCGTTTCTTGTGTCCGAAGCTACGATGTCGCAGCGATTGTTGCGCGCCAAACAGAAAATAAAAAAAGCGGGCATCCCGTTCCAGATTCCCGAGGCAGACGAGATTGAAAATCGGCTGGCCTCTGTGCACGCCGTTATCTATCTGATCTACAACGAGGGTTATAAAGCGAGTTTGTCGGTTACAGGTTTGCGTAATGATGTGGCAGAGCAGGCGATTTTTCTCGCCAGTCTGCTGCATCAACTGATGCCGGGCAATGGTGCCACGGACGGTTTGTACGCGTTGCTGTTGTTGCAACACAGCCGCCGCGCCGCGCGCGTCGATGCAGATGGTGGTCTGGTGCTATTGCGCGATCAGGATCGACGGCAGTGGGATAAAAAACAAATTCGTGCCGGCCTGTCACTGTTGGCGGATGTGTTCTCCGGCAACCGTGGAGATAACCGCTATGCGATTCAGGCGGCGATTGCGGCGATGCACGCGCAGGCACCAAACGCTGCACAGACTGACTGGTGTGAGATCTGCCGCCTGTATGAGCACTTGCGGTTAATCGATCCCTCGCCCGTCGTTGAATTGAACTACGCGGTTGCGGTGGCAGAGGCCGGTGATTTGTCTGCAGCAACAGAGCTGGTTGCAACGCTGCACGGCAACGAGGCGATGCAGCGCTTCTACTTGTTTCACGCGGTCTATGCCGATTTGCTGGAGCGTTCAGATCGTCTCGATTCGGCGCTGCAACACTATCGCACGGCGCTTGAACTTGTGACCAATGCGGCGGAGCGAGCGCTGTTGCAAGGAAAACTTGACCGGCTGATCCATTGAATGCTGCCAGTTCCAGCGCCTGGTGCTGCCCATCACTTATCCAACTCAGTGTCAATGACACTGCCGGGGAGTGAGCCTGTTCGAGTATTTGTCATGACGAATTAACCAAAGGCTCTCAAGCATCTAATATGTCATGACGAATTGCCCGCGAGGGGGTGTCATGATATTTGAACGTTACCGACGTCGCTCTGTTGGCCGGATCATCCTGGTGCTTCTAGCGGTTGCCATTGCACAGCAGCCTGCCGGCGCTGATGAGCACCCGGCATGCACTGCCCAGCACTTCGATGCCGATGGAGACGGCTTTGGCTGGGAAAACGAGGCGACCTGCGAGGTCACGGCCGAGACGGCGCCGCCACCGGTTCACATCAACCAGATGCTGAACGCACCCGTTGAATTGATCAGGCCCTACTGGGATGGCAATCACGATATTGCCAATCGTGACATCCAGTGTGATCACTTCATTTACGACGCGGATCTGGGACGATATCGGCCGCGTGAGAGAAACTACGCTACCGGCTGGGGGCCGGTCCCGACCAGTGTGACTTTCGTCCATGGCCCCATTCCGTCCGAATCCTCATACCTTGGCTTTTTGCCCTCTCCAGTCGCCAGAAACGATCCCTCCTGGACGGTGATCGACGGGCTCTACTATGGCCCCTCAATGCTGGCGCACCCGTATGTTGAACTGGTGACGGCCAACACTGGTAACAAAGCGATTCGTCTATGGTTCGATGCCGATAGCACTATGCCGATGGCGCTGGCATTCTTCGGTGAAGAGACCCAGGACGACGGATACTACGAGTGCCGCGATCTGTCAGGCGCCGACTTGTCGCCCACCGGTCGGCTGGGACAACCGACCCAGAGCCCGGCTGAGCTGCTGAACCTGACCCTGAGTGTTACCCCGAACACTGAGCAGCAAAATCCCGATCTGATCATTAACAAAGTCACCGGTGAGCCGGTGGTGCTGCAAAAGGCCTACTGGGACTTCAATCGTGATCTGGCGCAGCGGGCCATATTCTGTAATGACTGGGTGTACAAGCTGCGCCCGGAATTCGAGGAGTATCAGGACGATTGGGTCTACGGTCGAACACTGAAGCTTCCCTACCTGTTTGCCAACTCTGGCAATGACATCACCTATTGGAAAACCGGTAGTCTCGGCGGCAGACAGGGAGATCGCACGCTATTGATCGAAAACGGTGTCGTGGTTGAGCCGATCAGCTTCAGGTATAGCGTCAATTTGTCTAACTTCTTCTCCTCAGAGTATGTAGAAGTAGGCGAATTCGGATCTCGCGCATGGATTGATTCACATCGCTACGTGCAGTGCAGTGTCACACCAAGCGGCACGCCTTGATTGGCACAACGGCCAGGTGTCTCACCAGCCGTCGTATCGATTAATCCAGAACAACCTGAGGATGCTACAAATGCGTGCTACACGATTTGCCATAGTCGCCACACTGGTCATTGCCACCGGTTGCGGTGGAGGCGGCAGTGGCAATGACACCTCGCTTGCCACTGACGGTCAAACCCTGCCTGATAATGGTGAGGAAGAGGTCGACGGTTTATCCGGCGGTGATGGTGATGGGGCGAATCAGCCCGACAACGTCGTCGATGGTCCGTCAGATTCATCGACATGCGAGGTTGCAACCAGACTGATACCGGACAGTCAACGAAGCCTTGTTGGCAAGGCTGCCAATCTGACATTTGGTCCGCAGAACACGTTGTATTTTACTGATGAACGTTTTCGTTCGCTGTGGCAGTACACCGTCGATTCCGGTGCCAGCCAGTTACATTCAGATGCACATGACTATCGCAATATACTGGGTGTGACGTCCGAGTCAATTTACCTGACCGGTCGACAATTCGATGGCGAGCCGTACGGGTTGTATGAGTTGTCACTTGCTGACAATAGCTGGCGGTCGTTGCCCGGTACTGAAGGTGCGAATGTGCTGTTCAACGCGGGCACAGTGGTGGGTGGCACGGTGTTTTTCTTCGTTAAATCAGTTTTAGCCGTCGAATTGTGGACTTACAGCCCAGGCGACGGTGTGCGAATTGTCAGCACAGGCGAGCAATTGTCCGGCAAATTGACAGTGCTGGATGATGCCGTGCTTTTCAGCCAACGGTATGTCTCCGGCTACGAGACGGCGACAATGCGAAATTTTCGCTACGATCTGTCTTCCGGTTCCGTGGAGCTGATGGACCAACTGGCGATTGGGGATCGCTACGAGCTTCGCGTTCATGGCGACGGTTTATCCTACGCTCGCTCCAATAGCTACGTTGTCATGGATGCCAGCGGCCAGGAACTGACGTCAGTGCCCTTTACCGCGCGTCACTCATCCTACCAGCCGGATGGCGATTTTATTTACACCTACCAGGCAAGCAACGTAGAGGGTATCAGAGATGGTGTCTACCAGTTGATGCGGCTCGATGCGTCCGTGGAGTCGGCTATCCTTGCAACATCCATGACCCGCTTCGGCAATTTCACGCTATTGGATACCGGTCTCTATGGGGTGTTCAATGCAACCGACGGGGCGACTCTATTTCGCTACGCCAGCGATACAGGGCTTACGACATTGACCAGCTTTCGGTCCATCGATCCAAAGACGGATCGCCAGATGGACGATCCATTGTTCAATGCAGACGGCAGGTTGTACTTTACTGCAGAGGGCGATGGGGGCTGGTCGCTATGGTCGGTCGATACCGCCTGCAATGATCTGGCCGCGATTGATGACAGTAATACCTGAATCGCTTTGCTCTGACACTGATGTTACTCGTTGTAAGTATTAGAAACTGGCGGTCACCTCTCCGAACACAGAGAAGCGTGTACGAATAGAATCATTTTTTTCTATTGGGTATTGTTTGGTGAACGAACCGGACATCACCATGGTTCCGGGTTCCAGTGCCAGCCCACGAGCCACCAGTTGGTTGGTTAACCAGATCACCGAGTTCAGTGGATTGCCGAGCACTTCAGCACCCGTGGCCCGTTCCTGCATGTTGCCGTTGAGCTCCACGGTGACTTCTACACTGGCGAGATTCACAGATCCGTCGTAAGGCACAAATGGGCCGGTCACATAGGCCAGTTGCTGTGCGTTGCCGGCCATGGCAAGCGGGAAATCAGCGCCAAACTGACTGCGCTTTTCTATGACCTCAAGTGCCGGGGCGATTGCGTCGACCGCGGCAGCTACGGTTTCGATGGCGGGGTTGGCGTCACCCAACCGCGAACCGATGCGCAGGCACAGTTCGTTTTCTATACCGGGCGACATCATCGAATCGAAGTCGAATTGTGTTGCGCTGTCGCGGTGCCCGGAGACCAGCAGATGTCCCAGGCAGGGTTCGTGTACGCCTTGCTGCTGTTGCATGGCTTTAGATGTCAGTCCGACTTTCCATCCGGCAAGTTGTTCACCGTCGCGTTGGCGCAGCGCAAGTAATTCGAACTGGGCGTCGTAGGCGGCGGCAAGGCCGAGCTTGCCACTGAGTGTCTCGGGAAAATAGGCATCGCTGAGATAGGCTTCGTGCAGCTGTTCGGCGGCCTGCCGGGCGGTTAGATTTTCAGCGCGATTCGTCATCTGGATTACAGGTTCATAGCGATTGATTTCAGTTGCCACTTTACATGGTTTAGCCGGGCAATCAATTTCGCTAGTATTGCTCCCAGCCAGCAGGCTGTTTCAGTTGCTCTTGCTCAACCATCAGCGTTAACCGGAGATCCCGTATGCGCATGAAAGATAAAGTGGTGTTGTTGATTGGTGCCGGCCAGAGTCCGGGGCAGGGCATTGGCAACGGGCGGGCCTCTGCGATCGTCTACAGCCGCGAGGGTGCACGTATTGCCGCGGCCGATCTTGATGAGCGATCTGCGCATCAAACGGTTGAGCAACTTGACGGTGATGGCATCGCGATGGAGGCCGATGTCCGCAGCGAGGCCAGTCTGCGCACCGCTGTCAATAGCACGCTGGACAAGTGGGGTCGTATCGATGTGCTGCATTATAACGTGGGAGTCAGTATTGCCGGAGGTGACAAGAACCCGCTGGAAATCAGCGAAGAAGAGTTTGACAACGTCAATGCGATCAATTTGCGCGGCTACGTCATGGCCTGCAAGCACGTGCTTGAGCCGATGCGCGAACAGCAGGCCGGTGCGATTATCGGCATATCGTCGGTTGCTGCGATGACCACCAACTACCCGACTGTCGCCTATAAAACTTCCAAAGTAGGCATGATTGCCTTCACTGAGCAAATTGCCCAGCATAACGCCGAGTTTGGAATCCGGGCAAACATCGTATTGCCCGGGCTGATGGATACACCCATGGCCGTCGATACCCGGGCCCGCCAGTGGGGGCAAAGCCGACAGCAGGTTGCGGCAGAGCGCGATGCGCGCGTGCCGCTGCGTAAAAAAATGGGCACTGGCTGGGACGTTGCCAATGCTTGTCTGTTTCTCGCGTCTGACGAGGCGTCGTTTATTACCGGCGTGGCACTGCCGGTTGATGGCGGTGCGCTGTTGCATACCGGGTATTAACAGTACCGGGTTGTTAAGCTGGCCAGCGTAACGCCTTCGCGTTCGGCCAGTCGCATCGACCGGCAAGCCCCGGCTCCTCGCGACGACGCCAGCGCGGCTTCGCGTCGATACAATGGCTTGCGAGGTTTTTCTTCCATTGCAAAACATTCCGTGAGATTTGCGTTTATCGATGGAGCGGCAAGGTACTTTGAAGAGAGACAGCTATGCATGAAGTACCGGAGCTTGTGATATCACTGGTAGTGCTGCCTGTTTATCTGGGGATGTGTTTTCTACTGGCTTGCGTTTTCGTTACGGGATTTGCCAGAAAACTGATGGTGACCGCGTTGTTTCTCGTTGCCCCGGCTATTGTCGCCCATTCGTACCAATTATTCCCGGACTATAGCGATTTCAAGCATAGCTGCGCCGGCAATGACAGGAAAAACATCCTGGAAAAGCTGCCCGTCGAAAATATCTATGGTGGAAACTATGCAGCTCCGGAGTATTGCGCGTGGGACTTCTTTTTATTGACGCAATACAAAGGATTGGAGTGTGGTATTAGTAGCGATATAAACACCTTTCCTGATCAATACTACAGGTTCACACCACGCCCTGAATGGACTAACGAAAAAGCGGAACACTGTTTGAGTATAACAGGAGGGCTGACAGAGGAGGTGCGCGATTGCTGGGCCACCATTGTAAGCGGGCGGAAAATTGATGGGCCTTCATACACATACAACATTGTCACGAATAATTCTACCAGCCAAAGACATGTGCGGTCCCAGACGCAAATCCTGAAAGACGGCAAACCGATGGCTGTAGCAGACAACCATAGCTATTATCCTTTTGGGCAGAACCCACCCTCCCTGTTTAAGTATGTCTCATACGCATTTTGGCCCGCGGACACAGCTAAGATGCGATTACGTTTTGCTGAGGCATACAGATGTTTTTGTGCCGAATATTTAAAAATTTCAGCAGGGTGTCGAATACCGGGCTCTTCCCAGTCGACGATTGATCGAGCACTATCGACAGATGGCCGATCCGCTGGTCAACGCTGCCGATGCGTTGAATTTCACTGCTGAAGACGAACAGGGCTGGTCATTATGGTCAGTCGATACCGCCTGCCTTGGGCCTGCTACGCTTTAAGCAACAATACTAACCGCGGTAGTTCAAACCTAGCTTGGGCCGGCATCGCGGCGGCCTGTTGCAAAGCGCTTCTGATTCAGGGGACAACCTCGCTACTTGAGCTTACGCGACCATAGCGTGCATGATGCATCAGCGCTTGCTAAAGGTCAGGTGTCGAATGCGGGACTATCAACGATAAGTCCTTTTGTGCAGCCGGGAGTACCGCGAGCCAGCCTCCGTCCCATGGTTGTAACGGGTCATCTCCGGCGACAGTAGTGTAGGCCCCCGTGCGGTACGTGTATATCGTGTTGTTGGTGATCTGTGCTTCGAGTGAGGCGTCCAATGTATAGGAGGCGTCTCCCTGTTTAACGCGAATACTGGCTGCGGCAGTGTTGGTCGCAAACGGATTGCCAACCATATTCCAGGCTACCTGTTCAGCCACGTCGCTGGTCAGCAAGGGAATTTCGAAGCAACCGGTGGATGACGTACAGGCTGCAGTATTGTTAGTGGTTGTTGTGATTAGACCGGTTGGCAGTGAAACCACGACATCCTCGCCAGTTGACTGCGTGATCCAGTATCCAGCGCCTTGCTGCAGCGGCTCGTCTATACCTGCCTTCAGATAGCCCTGAGTAGGTGAATAGGCAAACAGCACCCAATCAGTACCGTAGCGCTCTGTACTCAGCGCGTTGCCGAATAGTTGCGCTACCGTTAAATCGTAGGTTTGTGCGGGCATGGAAATTAGTCGCCATTCTGCGTTCTTCAATGTCGTAGACAGGCGAATCGGCGCGTTGCTCAGCGCGTTTACCGGGGGAAGCTCGCGTAGAAAGTTTGCCAGATTGGTCAGGGCGCTTGCATCGAGTTCTGTATCATTGTGCGCCGCGATAGCCGTTTCAATCGTTGGTGCCGAACCGTCGTGCAGATAGGGTGCGGAGCGGTTCAGGCCAAGCAAAGTAGGGGCATCGAGCCCATCCAGTGTCTGTCCCAGGCGTGAGCCGCTGCTACTGCTTATGGTGCCAATGTCATGGCGCCGCTGCTCGATAGAGTCGGTCAGCAACGGGTAGCGATGACACGCGGCGCAGTTCTGGTTGTCGAAAATCGCCTGACCGGCAATTGCGCTGTCGGATGGTCGCGCCGCCAACACAGGGTTTTCATCGCTGTCGGCCAGGGAGGATAAATACGCGGCAAGTGCATCGAGGTCGGCATTGATTCCGGCTTTGGTATCACCGAGTGGTTGGCTGCGTGTGCCGTTGTTGAAATCGCTGTCGTTCATCAGGCCGGTGCCACCGGCGAACACTCGAATCTGACCTTCAAAGTCCTGTAGTTCGTCAAAATTGCCAGACCAGTGCAACAGGCCGTGAGCCATGCCGGCGCGTCCACGCAGCGAGATGGTGTTGCGCAAACCTTCACCAAACTGCGTGAAGTCCCATACACGCCCGTCATCTTCAGCATCATTGTGGCACGACGCGCAGCTCATGTAATTGTCGCGCGCCAGGCGGTCATCGGCGGCATCATAGAAAAATTGCTTGCCGGTCAGGATTTGTCCAGATAGCGTTTCATTGCCGACAACTGAGACCGGCGTCAGTTCGTCGGTGGCCGGTAGTTCGGTTTCGATCATTCGCGTGAGATCAAAACGTGAAATCGAACGATCGAGGAAATTGTGCACATAGGCAATATCACCCTGGCTTGACAGCGCCACGCCCTGAGGCGCTCGCCCGGTATCCAGCCGCATGAGTTCAAATTCGTTTACGGTATCGTAGACAGAGAGCTCACGGCTGGTTTCCAATGCTGTCAGCAGGTAACGGCCATCGCCGGTGAGGGCGGCACCCGTTGCAACACTGGCGTTGTCGAAGTCAACCCGCACTCCGGTGTGTTCGGCTTCTGTATCCAGATCAATTCGAGACAGATTCGCACGCACTGCGGATTCGAAGGTCATGCCTGGCGTGCCACGTAGTGTGCCTGAGTTTATGTTGTCCTTTTTGGATGGCACGTAGGCCACCGCATTGTCAAAACTAATTACCGGTGTATGCAAATAGTTGGGTAGACCCGGGCCGGAGCTCTCACTTAAGCTGCGCTCATCGTTGGCAAGAGAGATTGTTTTACTTAGAGTCATGTCAGTCGGATTCACCAGGAAAACCTGTGCCGATGCGAGATCCATATCCGGTGATGCCGTACTTTCACCCGGTACCGTCGGGGTGATGAAGTTGCTAATCAACAGCCGGCTGTCGTCATAGGTCATCGAGACATGCCGCGGCCTGCCGTCCAGTTGCAGTGAAGCGATCATCGCCTGGGTTTCGCTTGAACGTTTTTGAAGTTGGGCGATAGATTCCAGAACGACGAAATACTCAGACCCATCGCTGTTGAATACCAGGCCGTGTGGTTGTGAACCAACTGGTAGTGGGACCGTTTCAGAAACGCTGAGCGATACGCTATCGATAATGCTGATCGATGCTGAACCTTTGTTTGTCACATAAACTTGATCGTCCTGTGGCGCCACGGCGATAGACCACGGGCGTACCCCTACCGGAATTTCTGTGATTAGCGTCCCTTCGGCACTTGAAACTGAAACTGATTGGTTATCTGGATTGACGTTCCAGATGCGATCTCCATCGGTGTGTTTTTCTACCGCGATGGTGCTGGAGTTGGCCGGTTGTGCTGGCAACGGTACCACGGGTGCGGGGGGCGGCTCTGCAAACAGGGTTGTGTCGGCGCCAGGGCCTTCAAACTCGCCAGCGGCAA
Organism: uncultured Granulosicoccaceae bacterium; assembly: GCA_964573105.1. Lineage (GTDB taxonomy): Bacteria > Pseudomonadota > Gammaproteobacteria > Granulosicoccales > Granulosicoccaceae > CAKZSB01. Next base: position 7,450 of record CAZNIS010000032.1, on the reverse strand, counting down.
CCTGGATCCAGTTCGTGTTATCCGAGCTTACGTGTACCTCGTATTGTTTAATCGAACCGTTACCATAGTCTTCGCGCGGCAAGTAGACGAGCCCGGTCACGATCTGGTTGGTGCCCATGTCTACAATAATCCAGTGCGGGTGGGATGGGTCCTGTTCAGTGCCGGGATTAGTCGACCATTCGGTGTGCCAAATGGAAGCAATATCGCCATCAATTGCGTCAGACGCAGGAGCACTGTTTTTAATTTCTTCGCTATTGGCAGTTGCTGTCCAGTTGTCACGGGCAATCGGTGCACCGTCCTTATCGAGGATATTCAGTTCGGCCGCCGAGGCAAAGGGTTTGCCATTGATTTCTGACAGAGCGGTCAAACGCACGAAGCGGGCACTGATCAGGTTGCTAAAAGGGGTCGGATCGCTGTTGTCACCGATGCCGTCGTTGTCTGAATCCTGTGATTCATCGGGATCATTGACGAAGGCGTCGCTGTTGTCGCCAACTCCATCGCCATCTGAATCCGTGGTCTCTGAAGCATCTTCCGGGAATGCGTCCGCATTGTCACCGACGCCGTCGCCATCTGTATCTGTAGTCTCGGATGGATCGTTCGGAAAGGCATCGTCCAAGTCAATCACACCATCACCGTCCGAGTCCGTATCGGTTTCATCGTTTAGTCGAAAAGATATCGTGTCAGGCCCGGGACCTTCAAATTCGCCCGCCGCGACCGGGGCACCCCAATCGGTACCGTTGTCACTTACATGGATTTGGTACGCCTTGATCGATCCGTTGCCATAGTCCGCTCGGGGTACATAGATCAGCGCCGTGATGATGGTCGGCGCTGCTGTATCAATGATGAGTTCGTGAGGATGCTGTGGATCGAGTTGGTCGCCGTCGAATTCTGACCACGGCGAATGCCAGAGCGAATTAAGATTGCCGTCCAGTACCGCTGAGGCAGGGGAGTCTGGCTCCGAGCCGGTGGACGTTGCCGACCAGTTGGCCCGGTTGAGTGTTTCGCCATTGGCTCCAAGCAGTTCTATCTCAGCTGCTGATGCAAATGGTCGTCCATTGATTTCCGACAAAGAGGTGAGTCGTAGATAACGCGCCATAACCAGGTTACCGGCTGGTGTCAGGTCGGCATTGTCGCCGATGCCATCGCCATCAGTATCGGTAGTCTCGGTCGGGTCGTTTGGAAACGCATCAGCGTTGTCGCCAACGCCATCACCATCCGAGTCGACAGATTCGTTTGGATCTGCTGGAAATGCGTCCTCTTTATCGATCACGCCGTCGCCATCTGAGTCGCGCTCCGGATCCTCAGCGCGTACCACTTGTAGCGTGCTACCGAGCGATGGTGTGCCGTTGTTGTCGAGTGCAAATAGCCAATAGTTACCCTGTATCAAAATGTTGGGGTTTGCCTCGAAATCCAGCGTATAGCTGCCGTCGCCGTTATCAATCGTGGCGATCGACAGGAATCGTTGATCCGTATTTAGATGATGGGTCGTGCCTGATAAACGTACCATGCTGAAACGGGCGGTCGTAGGGCTGGCAATTACTGTTGCCTGCTGCCCCGCCTCGATTTGCGTTGGCGCCTGCGTGATGAGCGGTCGATTGGCGATGCTGCCATCGACATTGTACAAATAGGGTGGCGTAAATATCTGACCATCTAGATGATTGGTGTCACAGCTATCTCCACAACCACCGCCGCCGGCCGATAGCACGCGACCATCTTTCAGCAGTATCGCGATTGAGTGATAGTTGCGGGGTACCGTTATTTCATCAACCAGTTGCCAGCTATCGCTCTGCGGATTGTAGATCTCGGATGGCAGTACCGAGCTTTCGTCGCTAAAGAGTTTGCCGCCCGTGTTGCCACCCACGACCAGCACTTCACCGTTGGGCAGTGTAACGGCGTTGCTCAATGAACGCGGATGATGCATCGGGGCGGCACTTGTGACGATCGGGGTCGGACCGAGTAGATCTACCTTGTAGACGTCTTTGGGGGATGTTGCAGGTGACACGCTGCGATCGCTGCCTCCAATCAACAATACCTTGCCGGCCTCGTAGGTGACGGCGTTGCCGTACATACGCGTCTTGCCATCAGTCAGTTGCCCGAGTACTTCATTCTCGCTACCGGAGACTGGATCAAACAGGTGGAAGGTCTCGGTTGGTCCGCCGTGAAATACTCTGCCATCCGGCGCCATTGCCAGGTGTGCCCACCATTCAACATTGCCAGCATTAGAGGGCGTCGAAAGCGCATTGATAGCATTTTGCTCATCCAACAGCGTTTGCATGCTGGCGTTCGGGGTGCGTGTCCACAGGTTCGTAAACGGGTCATACACTTCGGAGCGATTGCCAGAGGATTTAGCAAAGCTTGAAAAAATCTTGTTGTTTGGCAGCGTGACATTGGTGCCATACCAGCGCGAATCGTTCATGTCCGACAGTGGCGCCCACGTCATGCTGTCGAGGTTGAATACGCTGGTTCGGCTGTCCTCTGGATTACCACCCGATGCCACAATGCTGCCATCCTCTAGCGTAGTGATGCCTGCGCAGAACATATCGTGAAAATTGCTGTCGGCATTCTGAAAACTATTGGTCGCGGGATCGAACAAGCTGGCCAGCGTGTATTCCCGGTTGGGTGGAAAGCCGTTGGGTTCGGTCGATGACCAGCTCAATACGCGCCCGTCTGGCAGGTTGGCTGCGGAAATGGCGATGTGTGGCCAGCTGATCAGCTCGCTCCATTCGCCAGCACTCGCGTTGGTTGGAGCCGTGCCATTGAGCACACCGTCAGCTGGAATGCGCCCGTAAATGCCATTTTCGACTCGATAAACCACCTGCAGCTCCTGCACGGCGCCCGATTCGTAGTACTGAACGATCAGATCGTGATTGCCAGCCTCCAGGAAGATGGTTCCGTCTGCAATCCTGACTGCATTGCTTGCATCGTTGTCTACCACAAGTGTGTCATTGATCAGTAGCCTGGATCCGTCATCGGAAGTGGTGCGGAAGTTGTAGTTGGCTGAGGTCGAAACAGTCAGCTCAACAGTGAAGACGAGGGCAAACTGAGACTTGCGGTTTGCCGACGTTAAATCGATAACATCAGTGGTGCCTGTATCAATCGGTGTCAGCGTGTCGAAATCCGGCATCGAGGTGAAATCGCCGTTATAGACACTGTAGGTGATCTGCGATGATGCGACGGACGTGTGCAGGGCAAGGAACAGCACACAGATGAGTTTGCAAGCTAGCAACATGGCCGTGTAGTTGGCTCGTAAGTAGTGTTGTAAAAGGTCAGGGTGCGACGAGATTCGGTTGGACGCTGGCATTATGTCCCTGTGGCTCTGCTGCCTGTTTAATTGATCGCGCAAGGCAACCTGATTCTTATGTATATTGAATGACGATCTGGCCGTCCGGCGGCAAGTGACACGGGATTCATCTAGGCGTCCGGGCAACGGTACCGCGCTACTCTTGCAAAGTTAAGTGAACCGCTGCGCAGATAGATCGACAAGGCGGATATCTCCCCAAAATTGTGAAACAGGACACAACCCGTCTGTGGGGAGTGAGTAAACCGTCATGACACTGTGCCTGCGAAAGTTCTAACGAAAGGTCAGCTCTCGAACGACATTGCGCTCTGATAGTGTTTTGTAGTCGATGCTCTGCAGATCACGCAAAGAAGCGTTCGATAACGTCTAGCCGATCAAACAGCGTGGTTGGCTGATCGGCGCCCACGTGATGCTCGCGCGCCGAGGGGCAGGCTGAGGTGCGCCATCCGGGTGTTGCCATAGACTGTTCGCTCGAATCAGCAGCCGGACAGGTACTGTGGCGCATTGCGCTGCTAATCTATGGCGGCGGCCGGCTGCATGCCGGTTCTAAATCACTCCGGATCTGCGTCCAGCACGGGTGCGCCCGTACTGACCTTGCCCGGTGTCGCGTGAAACTTCACTGGCAGGCCAATGGTTTTAACCTCGCCTGCAACCGGATGATCGACACTCACAATCATGTCTCGCGCGATAGCTTGCGGGTCCTGGTGCATCTCGGCAATGGAAAGTACCGGACCGGCGGGAATGCCAGCCTGGTTCAGCAGGTCTACCCACTCGCTGGTTGGCCTGCGGTTAAAGTAGCGCTCAAGCACTTCAGCCAGTTGATGTCGATGGGCCATTCTGTTTGCATTGTTATTGAAGCGCTCATCTTCTGCCAGTTCCTGAGCATCAAGAACCGTCAGGAGACGTTGCCAGTTAGACTCATTCGCCGCCCCAATATTGATCCAGCCATCCTTTGTTTTTAGAGATTGGTAAGGCGCGTTCAACGGGTGTGCCGAGCCCATCGGCTCAGGTGATACCCCGGTTGCAAAGCAGATCGCAGATTGCCAGTAGGTGTGGGTGATGGCGGCTTCGAAAAGAGACGTGTCTACACGCTGTCCCTCGCCGGTTTTGAGCTTGTGGGAGTAGGCGGCACTAACACCCATTGCGCACAGAATGCCGGCGGTAATATCCGAGACCGGCGGCCCGACTTTTACCGGTGCTCGTCCGGGGCCTTCACCGGTCACGGACATCAGTCCAGACATGCCCTGGGCAATCACGTCGAATCCGCCGCGATCCCGGTATGGGCCGGTTCTGCCAAAGCCAGAGATTTCAGCGTAGATTAGTCCGGGGTTGATCGCGCGTAGTGTTTCATATCCCAGTCCCAGCTTTTCCATCGTATCGTGTCGATAGTTTTCGATCAGCACATCGGCATCCTTGACCAGTTCAAGGAGTCTGGCTTTGCCCGATTCGGTTTTCAGGTCCAGCACCATGCCGTGCTTATTGCGGTTCATCATCATGAATGCAGCCGATTCACCGTTGATATCGGGTGGTACCATCCGGCGAGTGTCATCGCCGCCGGGTTTTTCCACTTTCAAGACATCGGCTCCCATGTCAGCCAGCATCAGCCCGCAAACCGGTCCGGCCATGACATGTGCAAGTTCAATTACTTTCATGCCCTTGAGCGGGCCGTGTTTGTTTTCGTTTGTCATGGACGGTATTGTGGGGAAAGTGGTGGTCACGGCATTCAATAGCTCGGTGAACAGGGCTTAGTTTAATCGCGTCGCCACCGTTGGAACTGAGGCAAATTGTCAGAGATAGTGACCCAGGGAAGTTTTTCCTTCACCTGTACATGAAACTTCGGGTTGATGAAAATGCCCGGTCTTAGTGTGGCTAAATGAAAATCGATGTGCGGGAGATGTCTATCATTCGCATACTTGATGCTGGTGCCGCAGTTTTCGCAGAAAGACCAGCTGACACCTGCACTGGAATTGAATGTTTTAAGTCGCCCACTGTTCAGGACAAATGCTTCTTCACGCACGCGTCCCCAGGCGGCATAGGGGGCCGCCGTATTCAGTCTGCAGTCTTCACAGTGACAGAAAAACGAGTCGAACTCGCCGTGTATTGAGTAATCGACGGCTCCACACTGACATCGCCCAAATGATACTTGAGTCTCCATCCTGTTCTCTTGCAGTGTGTAGTGGCCTCTCCAGGCTGAATTGCCAACGCAATGTGGTTTGCCGCTCGCTCTCCGGCCGGCAGGTTGAAGTCATTGATGTCGATATGATTGATTGTATCAATGATTGCATCACACATTCGGGTAACCTCATTTGCGTTGATAACCAGTGGCGGTGTGATGACGATTGCACTGTTTCTAATGCCGAGCAGTATCCCGTGTCTTCGCCTGATGAACCGAGGTAGTTCTGCATTCAAAGCAGGGGTAGGAGGTCGCACGGAACATACATGGGTATTTAGTGGCGGCCGGCGAGGTGCGGCCGGCGAGGTGCGGCCGGCGAGGTGCGGCCGGCCAGGCTACGACCGACACCGCCCACGGGTAGGACGGGGCGTCCATTCAGGCGTGCTGAGAACATCTACTTTATCCAGGTGCATCTCTCCCCACTGACAACGTCTGTTACATCATCTGACCCTATTTGTAGACTGGTTTCTAAAACCAGTACCCCGCGATACGGTCGCCATAGCGAAATGAGTCCATCAGTGCCGTCAATTCCGGTTGTCCAGGACCCGCCTGCGCTGAAGGTGGGCTCTGCGGTAGGTTGAATGTAGCCGTCATCACGTAGGTAGAGCCTCAAGTTCCTCGCCGGGCAGTACACGCCCGCTGTGGTATGGCCAGGCGAGTCGTTGTACGAGCGGTCGATGAGTTTGGTGCGCAATACTTCCAGCTCTGATGTCGGCTCTTCTATCTCCGGTGCGACCCGGCACGAACCAGTGCCATCCCAACCCCATCCATCACCATTTGGGTCTGTGTCTACGCAGTCGGGAGTACTTGGCTGTTCGACGATACAACTTTGCATACCATCCCAGCCATACCCATCACCATCAGGGTCATCACATATGCCGGCGGCCGGCGTCGTGCGCGAGGAGTCATCTACAATGCAAGTCTGGAAATTCTCGTATCCGTACCCATCGCCATCATGGTCTGTAAAAATGCTGTCACAGGAAGGAAACCTTGCTGACACAAAGTCTGGTGTGAGCAGCAAGAAGGTGGAGAGTATGATAATTTTTGTCACGTCGTCAGATTTCCAGTGGATGTTGCACCCTCGTGGCTATCGGACCCGTTGCTTTGTAGTACAGGCCCACATTATTCGCCGACACGTCTGAAATCCGGGCAGATAGCGCAATGTCTGCTGCGCAGGATCAATGTTCACACCGCTTGGATATAGATGCACTAGCACGGTATAGCATCATGGGCAACGAGCGACTTTCTTGACCGCGTCATCGCTTGCCTCTTAGGCTGGGCGAGGCGTGGTGAATATTTGTTTTACCAAATAAGGTGGGCAATTGCTATAGAATCAATAGGGGTCACTGTATCTCGTTCCAGGCTCGATACAGCCCTTTGCACAGTGTATCACTGGGAACTTCTTGGTTGCTGGGGAGTTCTTCAAGGCGAAACCAGCATTGAACACTTCAATCGCAGTCAGAATGCGAAATGCCCTCAATGCTTGGCTCAAGACTAAGGCAATTTCATCAAAACACGAAGTGATGGGCGAACGTTGCGATTGTGCTCGTTGGCGTCAGGAATCTCTTGAAGGGTGCCAATCCTCCACTGTGGTAAATACTGTGTCAGGTGACCTTTTCTGGCGGTTCGCATTCATGCTCGCAATACTTAATTGCACAATCGAAGCGTAGTGGTTCTTTGTCTTTGATGCTAGGCGGTGCTTCTGTGGAAGGAGCATAACGTGTGCTAGGCGGAAGCTTACCCGATATATTTGATCAGCTGTGAAGGGTGTCCCTCCGGTTTACTCGACCGAGGAGTGATCAATCGCGCGTTGCTGATCAGTATCACTACTTTGATCGTCGTGACATGCTCTCTATACGGGGCCCAGCGCATAAAATGCGAGTTGACGGTACTGTGCTTTGTTTGGCGAGTGTCGTTCCACCTGAAGCTAGCCCTTAATCGGTGCCTCTGGGAAGAACACCATATCACCTTTCTTATTG